>NZ_BLVO01000016.1:237020-909226 GCF_013340285.1 Desulfovibrio subterraneus
CATACATCCCCTTCAGCATCGTTTCCCGCGGATGCTTGCCGCGCAGCACTTCCCGCTGTGAGTTCTGGCTTACGTGCGTATAGATTTCAGTCACCAGCAGGGAGCTGTGGCCCAATAAGGTTTGTATATTTCGTATATCAACGCCGTTATCGAGCAGCATGGTGGCTATGGTGTGGCGGAACATATGCGGGGTAATGCGATCCTTCACCCCTGCGATTCCCTGAAACTTCCGGACGATACGCCGCACGGACTGGTCAGACAGCGGCCTGCCGTCACGGTTTCGGTAGAACGCCTCTCCCTGTTCGAGATATGCCGCATAGGCAGCCTTGTACGCCTTCAGCGCCGTCAGCGTCTGCTTGCTGCACAACGGCACCATGCGCTCACGCTTGCCTTTGCCGAAGATACGCACTGAGCCGATTCTGCAATCCACATCTTCCACTTTAAGCGCGCACAGCTCGGAAACACGCATCCCCGTTGCAAACAGCATTTCCAGCACAGCGACATCACGCAAGGCCTCACGCTCCCGATGTGCAGACACATTGCTCCCCTGTCCCGACTTGTATGCAGCCTTGAAAACCTTCTCCACTGCCCCTTTTTCTATGGTTCTGGGCAGGGTTCGACTTTTGTCGAGATTCAGCTTCATCTTGCGGAACGGGCTGGATTCAACCACATCTTCGCGCTCCAGAAAGGCGAACAGCGATTTCAACGCTGCGGCCTTGCGCTTGATGCTCCTTGGCTTATAGCGACCATGCAACTCTTCGAGATACTCGCGGATCGTATTTCGAGACACCTCCGCAACGGGCATCTCCCCGCCCCCCTCCTTCTCCACAAAGTCGAGGAACTGCCTGAAATCCATAGTGTAAGCCTTCAGCGTATGCTCGGTAAGATCCCGTTCCACCTTGCAATGGCGCATGAAAAGGGAAACGGCATCAACCACCTTCAAACCGATCACGGAAACTACTGCTTCAACCAAAACAATTCCTCCTGAACGAGAACTTGATATTCCTATATATGCTTGCAAATATTAAATATATTCTCAATATGGGTCACTCCGGTCAAGTTCTTTGCTCAATCAATCACTTATACAGGCAGGTTGACAGCGATCTGTGAAAACTGATGAATATAATGCCAGTTACACTTCTTCCATGCCCCCACCCAAACAAGGAGCCTCACATGCCCTTTGTCTGCATCGAGATTCGCAAGCAATACACGCAGGAAGAGGAGGTCGGCATCATCAACGCCGTGCATGCCGCCTTGCAGGAAGCCTTTCTGATCAAGCCTGACGACAAGCACATCCGCCTGATCGTGCATAAGCCGCACCGCTTCACATGTCCCGACGGCAAGGCGAAGCCTGAATGCAGCACCATGGTAACCATAGACGCCTTTGCCGGACGTTCGCTGGATGCCAAGCGCGCCCTGTACAAGGCCATTGTGCGCAATCTTGAACCCTTCGGTATTCCGGCAGACCATGTGCTGACCGTGCTGCGCGAACACCCGCAGGAAAACTGGGGCGTGCGCGGCGGACAGGCGGCCTGTGACATTCAGCTTGGGTTCAAGGTAGACGTGTAACCGCCGTTGTCAGCGATGCCCGAACCATATCCTGTTGGCATGTAACGGACTGTGCCGGATGGCGTAACGCGGTACAGGACTGACGAAGCTGGCAGTCCCTGCGCCAAAGCGTTTCAGGCTGCTTTGCTGATGCTGATGGAGAGCGCACGACATCTCCCGCACCGTACCGGTCATCTTCCGGCAGCGTCGTAGCGTTCTGTTGACAAACCGGCCCGCGGCCCATCATGGTTCCCTGCGTATGCATGACGAAGCGGAAATCATATCGGAGTACGTGGGTGCGCTGAAAGCGTCTGACCGGCTTGGCGAGCAGGTGGTCTACCATCGCGTGCTGCCGGAAGCAGCGGCGCAGTTCGCGCCGAACAAGCGCCCGTGGTCCACTGCCATGCGCGACCTGCTGGCCATGCAGGGCATTCGCGAGTTGTATGCGCATCAGGCGCTGGCAACAGACTACATCCGCTCGGGCAGGCATGTGGTGGTGGCAACCCCCACGGCCAGCGGCAAAACCTTCGTCTACAACCTGCCGGTGATCGAACGCTTTCTGCAGGACCGCGACGCCCGTGCGCTCTACCTCTTTCCGCTCAAGGCGCTGGCGCAGGACCAGCTCAAGACCTTCCGCCAGCTGACCGCGCACTGGCCCAAAGAAGCGCGTCCGGAAGCCGCCATCTATGACGGCGACACCACCCCGCATTTCCGCAAGAAGATACGCACCAATCCGCCCACGGTGCTGATGACGAATCCGGAAATGCTGCATCTTTCCATTCTGCCGCACCATGAGCAGTGGGTGCAGTTTCTGGCCTCGCTCCAGTACATTGTGGTGGACGAGGTGCACACCTATCGCGGCGTGCTCGGCTCGCACATGGCGCAGCTCTTCCGCCGCCTGCTGCGCATCTGCAAGCAATACGGCATTACGCCCACCTTCATTTTCTGCTCCGCCACAGTGGGCAACCCCGGCGAACTGTGCCGCCAGCTGACCGGCCTGCCGGAATCCGACATTCAGGTCATCACGCAGAGTGGCGCACCGCAGGGCAAGCGGCATTTCGTGTTTCTGGACCCGTATGAGAGCCCTTCCACCGCTGCCATACAGCTTTTGAAATCCGCGCTTTCCCGCAACCTGCGCACCATCGTGTATACGCAGTCGCGCAAGATGACGGAGCTTATCAGTCTGTGGGCGGGCCAGAAGTCCGGCCCGTACAAGGAACGCATCTCCGCCTACAGAGCGGGCTTTCTTCCCGAAGAACGGCGCGAGATTGAAGCAAAGATGTCCAGCGGCGAGCTGCTTGCGGTCATCTCCACCAGTGCGCTTGAGCTGGGCATAGACATCGGCGCGCTCGACCTGTGCATTCTGGTGGGCTACCCCGGCACGGTCATGGCAACCATGCAGCGCGGCGGCCGCGTGGGCCGAGCCACGCAGGAAAGTGCCGTGGTGCTGGTGGCGGGCGAGGATGCGCTGGATCAGTATTTCATGCGGCATCCGCAGGACTTTTTTGAACGCCCTGCCGAGCATGCGGTGTTGAACCCGCATAATCCGGTGATCCTGAAACGGCATCTGGAATGCGCGGCGGCGGAACTGAGCCTGCGGCCCGCAGAACCGTGGCTGCAGGCGCAGGACGTGCAGAGCGCCATACATGAACTGGAGATGGAAGGCCTGCTGCTGCGCGATGCGGACGACACCGCCATATTTGCCGCACGCAAACGGCCACAGCGCCATGTGGACCTGCGCGGCGCGGGCAACAGCTTTCATATCCAGACCACGGACGGCACGGTCATCGGCAGCGTGGACGGCATAAAAGCCCTGCGCGAAACCCACCCCGGTGCGGTGTATCTGCACAAGGGTACCACGTGGACCGTCACATCGCTGGACCTTGAAACCCGCACGGCCCGCGTAGCCGAAGACAAGGTGGACTATTACACCCGCGTGCGCGGCAACAAGGATACCGAAATTCTGGAAGTGCTGGACCAGAAGGTGGTGTGGGGCACCCGCATCTGCCTCGGCAGGCTGCGTGTTACCGAATACATCAGCGGATACGAACGGCGCAGCGTGCGCGGTGGCGGCAACCTGCTCGGCATCATCCCGCTGGACCTGCCGCCGCAGGTTTTCGAGACCGAAGGCTTGTGGTTCGAGATACCCATGGACGTGCAGCGCGCCATGGAAGACGCCTTCATGCACTTCATGGGTTCCATCCACGCCATAGAACACGCGGCCATAGGCATTCTGCCCCTGCTGGTCATGACGGACCGCAACGACCTTGGCGGCATTTCCACGCCCATGCACGCGCAGGTGGGCAAGCCTGCGGTATTCATCTACGATGGCATGCCCGGTGGCGCTGGGCTGACCAGACTGGCCTTTGAACGTGCGCAGGATATGTTTGAGCGCACGTTTGCGGTTATCCGCGACTGCGGCTGCGAACTGGGCTGCCCTTCGTGCGTGCATTCGCCCAAGTGCGGCTCAGGCAACCGGCCCATAGACAAGGCCGGAGCCCTTGATCTGCTGCTGCGCCTCGGTTCCCGCGATGCCGCTGCTGATGAACAGCTGCGCGAACAGTTCGTATTACAACCTGTCAGTCAAAATAGTGGGCAATCCAGCGGGCAATCCGGCTCTGCGCCGTTTGAAGCCACCGCACATTCTGCCTCTGTCCTGCCAGAGAACCCTGACGTGGCAACGCCTCCTGCCAAGTTTGCGCCCGCTGGCGGAATGGAAGCTGCCAGACAAAGCGAATCACCACATCCCCCCCTGCCCGCTGGAGGCATGCCGCAGAATTCACCCTCAGCCTCTGCCGACTCTCTTTCCGTTCCGAAATTCACCCCTGCCCGCTATGCGGTGCTGGACGTGGAAACCCAGCTTTCCGCGCAGGAAGTCGGCGGCTGGAACCGTGCCGAACGCATGCGCGTGAGTGTTGCGGTTCTCTACGATTCCGCAACGGATGCCTTTACCGCCTACACGGAAGACCGCATGCCCGAGATGCTGAAGCTGCTTGAAGAGTTCGAGCTTGTGGTGGGCTTCAATATCCTGCGTTTCGACTACAAGGTGCTGTCGGCCTATACCACGCAGAACCTTGCCACCCTGCCCACGCTGGATATGCTGGATGTAATCCGCAAGCGGCTGAGTTACCGCGTTTCGCTGGATAATCTGGGTTCGGCCACCTTTGATGCTCCCAAGTCTGCGGACGGGTTGCAGGCGCTCAAATGGTGGAAGGAAGGCAAGGTGGACGAGATTGCCCGCTACTGCGAGCAGGATGTGCGCATAACCCGCGATTTGTACCTGCACGGCCGCGAGCACGGCTATGTGCTTTTTACCAATAAAGCCAAGCAGAAAGTCCGCATTCTTGTGGACTGGTAGCCTGAGCATCTGAACGGTCAGCATTTGCTGACGCCTCTTTGCGTATTTCTCTTTTCCTTATCAGGAATCGTGTGTTATAAAGTGCATTCTTGCCCTCTCCTTAAGGATGGGGCGTTTTTTAGAGTATACTTGCTGTTTCTGCAGGCTGTGCTCCAATGAGTTTCTGTGAGCCGGACCGGGCAAATAGCCCAACCCAATAACCGGCCGGAACCCGTTCAGAGCAACCCCATACAGGCACGGGCAGGCACAGACAAAAGAAGAACAGGCCAGCCCATGCGCGAACCATGGCGGGCTATCCACTCCGGCCTGTTCTGGCTGTTCTGGTAACTTTGCCAGTTCGGTATGTTCTGTTTGCCTAGTCTGTTCAGGCTATATTCAGGCTGCGTTCAGCCTGCATGGTCCGCATAAACAGCCGGGCATAGGGCCCTTACCCGTCACACATTGATTTGCTGGAGGAAAAAGCATGTTGCCGGCACCGTATGCTGATTTCTACAAGGAAGTCCTCGAAGTCGTCCCCAAGCATTGCATCTACACCGACCCGCTCCGCGTGCTCGCCTACGGTACCGATGCGAGCTTCTACCGCCTCATTCCCAAAATGGTCATCGATACCAATGAAGAGGCGGAACTCATCCACATTCTCAAGCTTTCCAATAAATACCGCATTCCGGTTACCTTCCGCGCTGCGGGAACAAGCCTTTCCGGTCAGGCGGTATCCGATTCCGTGCTGGTGCGCCTTGGCGATGGCTGGCGCAAGTTCCGCATCTTCGACGATGCCAGCCGCATAACCCTGCAGCCCGGCATTATCGGCACCAATGCCAACCGCCTGCTGGCAGAGTTCGGCAAGAAGATCGGTCCGGACCCGGCATCCATCGACTCTGCCAAGATCGGCGGCATTGTGGCCAACAACGCCTCCGGCATGTGCTGCGGCGTTGCCGAAAACAGCTACAAGACGCTGGACAAGATGCGCATTGTGTTCTGGGACGGCACCGTGCTCGACACCTCGGACGACAAGAGCCGTGCGGAATTTTCGCGCAAGCATCCCAACATTCTTGAACGTGTGCGCCTGCTGCGTCAGGAAGTGGTGGCAGATTCCACCCTTGCCGACCAGATTGCCCGCAAGTTCAAGATCAAGAACACCACAGGGTACAGCCTGAACGCGCTGGTGGATTTTGAAGATCCCTACGATATCATTCAGCACCTCATGGTGGGTTCTGAAGGTTCTCTCGGCTTCATCTCCGAAGTGACCTACCGCACCGTGGTGGAACACCCGCACAAGGCATCTGCCCTGATATTCTTCCCGGATATCAAATCCGCGTGCGAGGCCACCATCATTCTGCGCGACACACCCGTTTCCGCCGTGGAACTGATGGATGACCGCGCCCTGCGCTCCGTGGCAGGCAAGCCGGGCATGCCCGCAAGCCTTACCGGAGACATTGCGGACAACACCACCGCCCTGCTCGTGGAAACCCGCGCCGCCACCAAGGCGCAGATGACCAAGCAGATGGACAAGATCACCAAGTCCATTGCGCACATTCCCAAACTGGGCGATGTGGAATTCACCGACGTGCCTGCCGAGTTCAACAAGCTGTGGGCCGTGCGCAAGGGCCTGTTCCCTGCTGTCGGCGCCGTGCGCAAGGTCGGCACCACGGTCATTATCGAAGACGTGGCCTTCCCCATCAAGGATCTGGCGCACGCCACGCTCCGCCTGCAGGAACTCTTCAAGAAATACGAATACAACGAAGCCATCATCTTCGGCCATGCGTTGGAAGGCAACCTGCACTTCGTGTTCACGCAGGACTTCTCTGAAGCCAAGGAAGTTATCCGCTATCAGGGCTTCATGGACGAAGTGTGCGCCATGGTCGTGAAGGACTACGACGGCTCGCTCAAGGCCGAACACGGCACGGGCCGCAACATGGCTCCCTTTGTCGAAATGGAATGGGGCGCAGCCGCATACCGCCTGATGAAGGAGATCAAGAACATCTTCGACCCCTACGGGCTGCTGAACCCCGGCGTTATCATCAATGAAGACGCAGAGGCACACATCCGCAACCTGAAGCCGCTGCCGCCCGCCCACTCCATTGTGGACACCTGTATTGAATGCGGTTTCTGCGAACCCATCTGTCCCTCGCGTAACGCCACGTTCACCCCGCGCCAGCGCATCACCGCATGGCGTGAAATCAGCCGCATGAAGGCCAGCGACGAGAAGGACAAGCTGCTCAAGAAGCTCTTCTCCGACTACAGCTACTTCGGCGACAACACCTGTGCGACCGACGGCCTGTGCGCCACCCGCTGTCCCGTGGGCATCAACACCGGCTCGTTCATCAAGAAGCTGCGTGGGGAGAACGTAACCCCGCGTCAGGCCAAGGCTGCGGACTGGGTGGCAAACAACTTCGGCACCGTTGCCAAGGTTGTGGCAAACACCCTGAAGGGTGTGAACCTTGCGCACAAGCTGCTCGGCACCAAGGTCATGGATACCGGCTCGCAGACCCTGCGCGTGCTCTCGCTGAAAAAGGTGCCGCTGTGGAACAGGCAGATGCCCAAGGGCATAAGCCCCGTGAAGCCGGTGCCCGTGAATCCGGCCAACCCGCTGAAAGTGGTCTATTTCCCCAGCTGCATCAGCCGCACCATGGGGCCGGCAGAAGGCGATGCAGAAAAGACCGAACTGCCCAGAAAGACCATCGCCCTGCTGCTTAAGGCCGGATACGAGGTCATCTTCCCCGAACGTCTGGGCGACCTGTGCTGTGGTCAGGCCTTTGAATCCAAGGGTTTTGATGCGCAGGCAGACATGAAGTCCAAGGAGCTTTCCGAAGCCCTGCTCAAGGCCAGCAACAACGGCGAATATCCCATCCTCAGCGATACCAGCCCCTGCCTGTACCGCATGAAGGAAACCATGGATAAGCGCCTCACCCTGTTCGAGCCCATCGAGTTTGTGCTCACCCACCTGAAGGACAAGCTCGCCTTCACCAAGGTGTCCAGAACCGTGGCGCTGCATTCAACCTGCACCGCCCGCAAGATGGGGCTGGACGGCAAGTTCAAGGAACTGGCCGAGCTGTGCGCCGAAAAGGTTGTGGTGCCGGAAAACGTGTTCTGCTGCGGCTTCGCAGGCGACCGCGGATTCCGCTATCCTGAACTGAACAAGGCCGCCCTTGCCGAACTGAAGGCACAGGTCGAGCACTGCTCGGAAGGCTACTCCACCTCGCGCACCTGCGAAGTGGGTCTGGCACTGCACGCCACCATTCCGTACCGCAACGTGATCTACCTTGTGGATGAGGCAACACGGGAACTGAAGTAGCTAAATCACCATACGAAGATAAATAAACAGCCGGGGTGGCAACGCCCCGGCTGTTTACGTTGATGGACATTGCAATCCACAGGCTTCGCGTATAAACAAAAAAACCTGATCGTGAAGGGGGGGCGTTCACGTTGACCTTCACCATATGGTACACACTCTAACGACTACTGTTATGGGGGCATAACATGATCATTTGGAGCGGTTTGGGATTTCTGATCCCGGTTATTGCTTTCGGCTGCCTGTGGCTGGTGCTCGGCGTAACCGACTTTGCTTTAGGTGCCGATTATAAGACTGGACACGACTGGCTACTCGGTGCTTCTCTTCTTCTGTCCGGCATCGTGTCGTGGTTTCTGGGGCGCTTCCTCACTGCACGGCAGGGACGCGTCACGATCGACAAGAATACCGGCGAAGAAGTTCTGGTTACCCCCAGCAATTCCCTCTTCTTCATCAAGATGCAATGGTGGGGACCGATCTTCTTCTTTTTGGGTCTGGTTGTGATTGTGCTAGACCTCATACCTAAAGGCTAACCGCCAGACTACTTGCCGTTGCCTGCCCCAAGTCTAACGCCACTTGGGCGGGTAACATTCCACACAGATAAGACAGTCCCTGAGATGGACTGACTCTTCGGCACAAGCTTTCATCAACCCAACGGCCTACTCCACCGCGACCTGATCGTCCTTCAGGTCCACACCGGATATGCCGCGACGCAGCGATTCCCTGAGCAGGTAATGCAGCGTCTCCGCAGCCTGCGCGTAACTTTGTCCGGCAGGGCGGATGTTTGAAATGCAGTTGCGCCGCTCGTCCGTGGTACCCGGCCTGGCATCATAGGTCATGTATATGCCCATGCTGTCCGGCGAGGTCAGGCCCGGGCGTTCGCCTATGAGCATGACCACCACCTTGGCGCCCAGAATGGCGGCCACGGCATCGCCCGCCGCAACGCGCCCCTGCTCAACATGGACCAGAGGAGAATAGCGCACACCTTCCATGACGTTTTCACGGAAGACCTTGAGGAAAGGCACAAGGTTGTTCTGAATGGCAATGGACGACAGCCCCTCTGAAAACACAAGGGCAATATCCGGCTCGGCAGCCTGCGAGGCGGCCAGCGCGGCAAGGCGCTCTGCGCCGGATGCGGAAAGCTGGCGTCCCAGATCAGGCCGCCGCAAGTATTCCGTGCGGTTGGTGACCTTGCTTTTCACCACCACTATGCGCTGCTCCATCACTTCAAGATCATCATACAGCCGCTTGGTATCCAGAGGCTGCAACACAGCATCCCGCGCCTGCGCATGCGCCAGTTGAAAGCGCAGCACCTCCCGCGTGGGTATGCTCACCCCGCTGCGCCCAATGGCGATGCGGGCATCGGTAAATTCCTTGAGATAGCTCCATGCGTTGCGTTCAACCAGATCGGGCAGAAGCATTTGGTTCTCCTTATGCAAGCCGTTGCAGGGTGCGCTTGTCCGGCAGGGGCAGTTGTGCCAGCCCCGGCAGGGAAAGGGCGCCGTTTTCCGTCACTATGCCCATGTTATGCAGCCATTGCGCGAACTCCGGCGCAGGGGTGAGCCCCAGTTGGCGGCGCAGATACAGGGCATCGTGAAACGACGTGCTCTGGTAGTTGAGCATGATGTCATCCGCACCGGGAATACCCATGATATAGGTACATCCGGCCACACCGAGCAGGGTAAGCAGCGAATCCATGTCGTCCTGATCGGCTTCCGCATGGTTGGTGTAGCAGACATCCACGCCCATGGGCAGGCCCAGCAGCTTGCCGCAGAAGTGGTCTTCAAGCCCCGCGCGGATGATCTGTTTGGCATCGTACAGATATTCGGGGCCGATGAAACCCACCACCGTATTCACCAGCAAGGGCTTGAAATGCCTTGCAACAGCGTAGGCGCGGGCTTCCACCGTCTGCTGATCCACTCCGTGATGCGCGTTGGCAGAAAGTGCACTGCCCTGCCCCGTTTCAAAATACATGACATTATCGCCCACAGTTCCACGGCGCAGCTCCAGCGCCATTTCCCGTGCCTCGCCCAGCATGGCGAGCGAAACGCCAAAGCTGCTGTTCACGGCCTCGGTTCCACCGATGGACTGAAACACAAGGTCCACGGGCGCACCGCGCCGCATGGCTTCCATGGTTGTTGTCACATGCGTGAGCACGCAGCTTTGCGTGGGAATATCGTAGCGTCGGCGCAGATCATCCAGCACCTTCAACAGTTCCGTGACCGCCTGAATATTGTCCGTTGCGGGGTTGATGCCGATGCAGGCGTCGCCGCTGCCGTACATGAGGCCATCCAGCGTTGATGCCACAATGCCTGCGGGCGAATCCGTGGGATGGTTGGGCTGCAGCCGTGCCGCGAGCGTACCCGCAAGCCCTATGGTATTGCGAAACGCCGTAACCACCCGCACCTTTGAGGCAACATGAATCATGTCCTGCAGGCGCATGATCTTGGAGACGGCGACCACCATTTCAGGCGTAAGCCCGGGTGAGACGCTGGCGAGCACTTCGGCCGTGACGGACTCTGAGAGCAGCCAGTCGCGAAACTCGCCCACGGTCAGCCCTGCAACCTGACTGAACGCCTTGCTGTCGTGGGTGTCCACGATAAGCCGCGTAACCTCGTCCTCCTCATAGGGAACGAGCAGGTCTTCCAGAAAACGGGCCAGCGGAACTTCCGACAGAAGCAGCTGTGCGGCCACGCGTTCCTCCGCATTGCGGGCAGCAACGCCTGCAAGCTGGTCGCCGGACCGCAGGGGCGACGCTTTGGCCATCAGCTCCTTCAGGTTGGAAAAACCATGGATACGTCCTGACATGGAACAGGAATACATTGGCTATCTCCCATAGTTTCCGGGGCCTTTTTCAGCACCATTCGCAAAGCTATCGTAAAGCATTTGATAGCTTACGATTACATTTCTTTTTTCGTAATACGTTTCGTATCCGGTCACAAACCGGCAGCGCTGTGCCGGAATACCGGAGGGCGTTAAGCCCTCCGGTACGAGATACATCCGTTGTTACACTTCTTCGAGCAACTGTGCAAAGAACGGCTGGTCGCCCACCGACTCATGATAGGTGCTGACCTTGTAGTAGAAGAAGCTGAAGACCATGATGCCCGCATAAATGGCTGCAAGCATGGCGTTGTAATAGCACACGGCCACCATGGCCACACAGGCGATGACAAGGCCGATGGCGGGAGAAAGCGGATAGAACGGTACCTTGAAGGGACGGGTCATGCCCGGTGCCTTCTTGCGCAGCACGAACAGCGAGATCAGCGATACAATATACAGGGTCAGCGCGCCGAACACGGCAATGGTGATGATCTCGCCGGTCTTGCCCGTGAACAGGGCAATGATGCCGATCACCATGTTTGCCATCAGTGCGTTGGCGGGGGTGCGGAACTTGGGGCTGACTGCGCCCAGCGTTCTGGGCACGAATCCGGCGCGGCCCATTTCCAGCACGGCACGGCCGGCAGCCAGAATGATGCCGTGGAACGAGGCAACCAGACCGAACAGGCCGATGAAGATAAGCAGGTGATACAGCAGATGGCTGTCGCCCACGAGCTTGCCCAGTGCCAGCGGCAGCGGGGAGTCGGAAGCGGCGGCACCGGCTGCGGGGTAGACAATGGCTTCCCAGCCTGCCACGCCCACGGAGCTGAGGAAGGTGATGATTGCCAGCACCACAAGGGTGACAATGGCGGCACCGAACCCGATCAGGATGTTACGCTGCGGGTTGATGGCTTCTTCAGCCACATTGGCAACACCTTCAATGGCAAGGAAGAACCAGATGGCAAAGGGAATGGCGGCAAAGGCCCCGCCCCAGCCGTGGGGCAGCGCGTTATGCGTAAGGTTTTCCCACTGGAAGGCGGGCGCGGTCACACCAGCGAAGATGAGCAGTTCAACCACGGCAAGAATGGTGATGAACAGTTCAAAGCTGGCTGCGGCCTGCACGCCATAGATATTCAGCGCGGTGAAGAGAATATAGGCGACAATGGCAATTTCAAGCGTGGGCACATCGGGAAGAAACAGATTGAAATATGCGCCGATGGCTGCGGCAATTGCCGGAGGAGCGAATACGAATTCAATGACCTGCGCCATACCGGCAAGAAAGCCGAGATCGGTACCCAGCGCCTTGGTGGCGTAGTCGAATGCACCGCCCGCACGGGGAATGGCACAGGCAAGTTCGGTGTAGCTGAAGGTGAAGGTCAGATACATCAGGATGATGAACAGCGTGGCCACCCCAAGGCCCAGCGTTCCACCCTGCTCAAGGCCAAGGTTCCACCCGAAATACATGCCCGAGATGACGTAGCCGACGCCAAGTCCCCAGAGCATCCACGGCCCGAGCTTGCGTTCAAGCTGCTGAGATTCCGCTGCGTGTGACATAGTTCCTCACAAGGTTGATGGTTGCGTTTGTGGCAGAAAACACTCCCGTCAAAGCATAGCGCATGCCAATTTTCGGCACCCTGCAAAAATGTCGTTGCCCCGTTTTGAATATGTGTTCAGAATCGCCGTGTTCATGAAAAAGGCCCCGTGCGGTGCACAGGGCCTACAGAAATGTACTGTGGTCAAATTTACATATATGTTAAATTTTGATGTCTTAATTTTTCATATTTGTAAATTTAGTCGTTTTTCAACTCTCAGAGACCTGCTCCGCCTCCCCCCCCTGCTGCGCCTCGCTCCACTTCTGTGCGCTTCTGCGCTTTCGCATGCCACCCAGCCGCAGAACCACCACCCCCAGCAGAATGAGCACGGCACCGCCCCACTGGGCAGGGGTCATCGTCTCGCCAAGCCACCAGTAGGCCACAATCGCCGTGAGAGCCGGTTCCATGGTCAGAATGATATTGGCAATGGACGAGGGTAGATAGCACAGCGACACGTTATACAGGCCAAAGCCCAGCAAGGTGGGACCGGCAGCCAGCACAAACAGGGCGAACCAGCCGCCCCACTGCAGCCGCTCCGGAGCCATTTCCGTCAGTGATGTTGCCGCAAGCCCCAGCTCGGGCTTGAGGCTGCCCACGATCAGATTGAAAAGCGAAAGAAACACCACGGCGAACCCGAAGGTATAGAGCAGCGTCACCCACGGCTGCAGCCCGCGCGTACCCGCCCTGCGGCCCATGATGCTGTATCCGGCATACAACAGGCCGGACGCTATGCCCGCACCGGCACCCAGAGCGTTCAGCCGCCATGTCTCTGCGTTAAGCGCATCCGCCACCAGCACACACCCCGCCACACACATGACCACGGCCAGCAGCTTGGAGCCATCCAGCGGCTCTGCAAAGAAAATGCGCCCGAGCACAACGGTATAAGCTGCCGAGCAATACACCAGCACGGTACCCACAGCCGCCCCGTTCAGGATGACCGTGGTGGTCCACATAGAGTTGAACACTGCCAGCATGCCGCCGTAACACACGAAAAATCGCCAGTTGCGGCGCAGCGGCTCCACAACGGAAACGCCCTTCACAAGCAGCGCACACAGCAGCACGGCGCAGACAATGGAGTTACGCGAAAAGGCCAGCACCATGGGAGGCAGGCTGTACGTATCCCCGATGTATTTGATCAAAATGCCTGTAAACGACAGCAGCACGGCACTGGCCACCGCCGTGGCATATCCCTTTCCCGCGGTACTTTCCGCAGCACCGACAACAGTCGCGCCCATTATTCCGCTCCTTGGTGGTTCTCGTTATTCCGCTTTCTACAATCAAGATTGACCCCTTCGGAAGGCATGGTTTACACCAAAAACAACCATGCCAATTTGAGCAGGACACCTAGGAAGGAAACACATGCGTATTCCACTGGACCGTGAAAGCCCCACCCCGCTCTATTCCCAGATAGCCGCGTTCATCCGCACAGGCATAGAATCGCACACGCTGCCCGCAGGCATGCGGCTGCCTGCCATACGCAAGCTTGCCTCTGAACTGGGGGTTAACCGCATAACCGTGGAAACCGCATATGCCGAACTGGAGGCTGCCGGACTTGTGGCGGCGCGGGTTGGGAGCGGAACCTTCATACTGCCGCCTTTTCCCGCCTATATAGCCGGAAAGGGCGGACACGACATTTTGTCACCAGATGGTATATCATTTCGTAATACGAACGACGCACCATGGCCGCACTGGCAGCAGGGCGTTCTCGACAGGTTCAGCCATCTTCCTGCCAAGCCTGCCATTCCGCTGAACACGCACCATCCGGATACGCACATCATTTCCCTGAACAGCGGAAACAGCGATCCTGCACTCTTTCCCCTCGACGAGGTGCGGGCCAGCCTGCGCGACACCCTGCGGCAGGAAGGCACGGCCGCCGGAGAATATGCCGACATGGCCGGATACATGCCCCTGCGGCGGACCATTTCGCATGTACTGGCCGATCAGGGCATTCCTGCCGCCGTAGAGGACATCATCATCACATCTGGTTCGCAGCAGGCACTGGCGCTCATCACCCAGCTGCTGACCGTCCCCGGCGACACGGTGGTCATTGAAGCTCCGTCCTATGCCGACGGAATGGATCTGTTCCGCGTGCGCGGGCTGAATATCCTGCAGATTCCCATGGATGCGGAAGGAATGCGCGCCGACTTGCTTGAAGAAGCCCTGCAGCAGCATGCGCCCAAGTTCATCTTCACCATGCCCAATTTTCACAACCCCACGGGCATGTGCATGAGCGGACAACGCAGGCGGCAGCTGGTGCAGATTGCCGCAGCCCATGGCGTGCCGCTTGTGGAAGACGACTTTGTGGGCGACCTGCGCTACGAAGGCCACGCACAGCCTGCGCTGAAGGCACTGGCCGCCAGAGGAGCCTGTTTCTACATGGGCACCTTTTCCAAAATGCTCATGCCCGGACTGCGCGTTGGCTACATGGTGGCGGAAGGCCCCGTGCGCGACCTGCTGATACGCTGCAAACGTCTGCACGACATATCCTCTTCCGGCGTCATCCAGCGCGCACTCTACCGTTTTGTTTCCGTGGGCAGGCACCGAACCCACCTTGCCCGCTCGTGCAGCATATACCGCAAGCGGCGCGATGCCCTGCTGGAAGGCATTGCCGCGCATCTGCCGCACGGCATAACCGTGGCTCCGGTTACGGGTGGCCTGTTTGCATGGTGCACGCTGCCGCCCGATCTCAGTGCCACGGCGCTGGAGCAGGCTGCCTTCAAGCGTGGCGTGGCCATAGCGGCGGGTACGGCCTTTTTCCTCAATCCCGCAGAAGGCGACAGGTTCATACGGCTGAACTTTACCCCGCATCCCCCCGACGTGCTGCGCGATGCAATGCGCAAGCTGGGCGAAGCCTGCAATGACATACAAAAGGGTGGCGCAGCCTGAGCCGCGCCACCCTGAATATATCGTATATGCTGCCGTCGGTACCGGCGGTGTTCCATCCTTTCCCGCTGCCTGAAGATGTCCTGCCCCATTCCTGTGCCATTCCCGTACCGATTCAGGACCAGTTCAGAACCAGGTCAGGCACCGAGCAGGATACCTACGGGGCCCAGATCTAGACCCAGGCAAAGGTATCTGCCACAGCCGGAACCCTATTCTATACCAGCTTCCTTGAAGGCCTTGGCGATGGATTCCTTGTAGGGAGCACGCAGCACGCCCACTTCCGTGATAATGCCCGCGATGAGTTCACTTGGGGTTGCATCGAAGGCAAAATTGTATACCGGCACGCCGTCAGGGGTGATCTGGGTTTCCCCTACGTGGGTCACTTCGCGGGGCGTGCGGTCTTCAATGGGCGTAGAATCGCCGTCGGGCATGTTGCGGTCTATGGTGGACAGCGGCGCAGCCACATAAAAGGGCACACCATGTTCGCGGGCCAACAGCGCCACGGAATAGGTACCTATCTTGTTCACGGCATCGCCGTTGGCTGCCACGCGGTCGGCCCCCACGACTACCTTCTGCACCATGCCACGGCGCATGAGCAGGCCGCAAGCGTTGTCGCAGGCAACGGTAACAGGAATGTCGTCTTCCTTCAGTTCATAGGCGGTAAGACGCGCGCCCTGCAGGAACGGACGGGTCTCGTTGGCAATGACCGTAATGCCCTTTCTGCCTGCATCAATGGCACCACGCACCACGCCAAGCGCAGTGCCGTATCCGGCAGTGGCCAGCGCACCGGCATTGCAGTGGGTCATGATGGTATCGCCATCGCTGATCACGGTTGCCCCGTGCGCGCCCATGCGGCGGTTGATCTCTATATCTTCCCTGTGCACAACCCTGGCTTCTGCAAGCCACAGTGCCACGAGTGCGGCGTTGTCCAGACCCGAATTGCCTGCCCACAGCTTCTTCATGCGCTCCACACCCCAGCGCAGGTTCACGGCCGTGGGGCGCGCCTCTGCGATCTCTTCCAGCTTATGGGCGAGCGCCGTCTTCCAGTCAGCCTCGGCAGCCACTTCCATGGCGGCCAGAACGCATCCATAGGCAGCGGTAACGCCAATGGCCGGAGCGCCGCGCACCACCATGGTCTGCAGGGCATAGATAATGTCCTGCGTGTTGCGGCAGTAAAAATCGTCTTCGCGGGTAGGCAGGTAGCGCTGATCAAGCAGGACAAGCGCATTGTCCTTGTCGGAATAACGGATATGGCGTTCCATTCGGTTCGTCCTTGCGGCTTGAAGGGTGTTTGCGGTTCCGGTCGACGCCCACGGGCGGGCGCGCCGGTTCATGTCTGTTCGTAGCGGATCTTATCAGGCCGGGCCTGTTCGTTCCGGACTATATCGTATCGGATCATGCAGAGTCGGGCCGGATCGGGCCGGATCACGCAGGATAGTGCAGGAGCAATCCGATTCGATCTGCCCCAATCCGTAACAACCGGATTTTCAGGCGGACCTGTCCGCGTCTGGATACCGTCTTACCGCACTACGGGCAAGTGCCAGATTCCTTGCCTTGGCCTGTTGTGCGTTCAGCCCAGCCCCCCCTGTACCCAACCATAAACCCTGACATGTGCTCTACTGCGTACCCTGACGCCGCACACGTACAGGCAGCCAGCAGACAGCGGCTGCATCACGTTTCCGCACGGTCCGCACCAACCTGCCGTTGCTCATGCTGCCCCTTCGCGCTACACTCCGGCCATGATTGAACACACTCACCCTGCTGCTTCTGTTACAATGACCATGGGAGTTCATTCAGCATGACAGCCCTGTTCAGACTTTTCATGGCGCTCGTGGTGCCCGTAGCGCTTGTTACCGGAGCCTTTTTCGTCTCGGCGGACACGGCCAGAATACCTTCTGCCCTGCGGCCTCTGCTGCCTGCCCTGCCCTACATATTCAGTTTTGCGGGCGTGGGGCTTTCGTGGCGCTTCAAGCGCAGCCGCAGCGTCTTTCTGCTGCTCCTGCTCGCAGCGGGCTGCTGGATAACCACCAGCTTTCTGCCGGAAGCGCCCGTCTCCGCCCTCAATGTCAAACTCGGCTATGCGGCCACGTGCTTTCTGCTGCCGGTAAACATAGCCATACTTGAACTGCTTGAAGACCGTGGCGTGTTCACGGGCTGGGGCATTCTGCATTTCTCCGTCATTCTGACTCAGGGCCTTGCGGTTCTGCTGCTGATGACCGCAACAACCCTGCTCAGTCCCGCCACGGCCAATTCCATCATCAACGCCGTGCAGCAGGTCATCTACTTCCGCCTGCTGCCGGAATGGGCAGACAGCTGGACATACATCCCGCAGATGGCGCTAGTGCTTTCCGGCCTCATGATCTTCGGGCTGATGGTACATCTGGCCGTTGTTCCTGCCGCGCGCGATGCCATGCACGGCGCGCTGGCAACCACCATCATCTGCACCATGGCCGGGCTACATCACGTGGAACAGCCGGACCTTGCCGCCATGTTCTTCAGCGTGGGGGCGCTTATCGTCACCCTGACCCTGTTTCAGGAATCCTACTCCATGGCCTTTGCGGACGAACTGACCGGATTGCCGGGCCGCCGCGCACTGATGGCAGACTGCAAAAAGCTGGGCCGCAAATATGCCATTGCCATGTGTGACATAGACCACTTCAAGAAGTTCAACGACACCTACGGGCATGATGTGGGGGATGATGTGCTGCGCATGGTTGCGGGGCACCTGTCGCGCATATCGGGCGGCGGCACGGCTTATCGCTATGGTGGCGAAGAGTTCACCATACTCTTTCCCAAAGGAACGACCATTGATGCTGCCCCGCATCTGGATGCCGTGCGTGAAGGCATTGCCCGTGCGGAATTCCGCATACGCGGCCCCCTGCCCAAGAAGGCCAGAGGCAAAGACGTTGTGACTGTCACCATCTCCATCGGCGTTGCAGAACGCACGGACGAGGCAACCACGCCGGAAGAAGTTATCAAGGTTGCTGATGGATTGCTGTATAAAGCGAAAAAGGCAGGCAGAAACAAGGTTGTGGCGGGGTAGGAAGGGCTGCGGTGCTGGAAGGACTGCGGTGCTGGTGCGGGGCGTGGCAGACAACCCCGATCTAACGCGAGTGGGCTGGGTAATATTACCACCCCTGCCTTCGTTTTCTGGAAGCCATCCAAGGCCTTTTTGCCGAGCATGGCCTATCCACCGCTACGAAGGTCCATAAGCAACGTCTAAACCCACAAATAGACATAGCAAAATACACACTTACATAAATCTATCTATTGAATAACAACACCATTCTCTATCTTATACATCTTGCTTAAATCTTTTGTAACCAGATATTTTCCTTTATATTTACGCTCGCTGACTAATCCATAGGCCGCGATAATGAGAAATACAACGGCGTAACTATCATCAAGAGCAAAATAAATTGTCGATAACGCAAATATCAATACAACAAAACAATATCTCCGCATTGTAAAATCTCTAAATATGAACTGCTCACACCCTATATATTTTGATTTATGAGCCTTTTCATATATAAATTTAACAATTCCAAACACAATCAAGCACCACATTGAGGGAGATGACAACAAACCAACGACAATATCCATATTGACCTACCTTAACGTGGAAAAGAGAGAATAAGGCAATTCTATCCGACAAAGCGGCCGATGCGCGGGTCGTACTCACGGTAGCCCAGATGAACGAGGCCGGTGTCGGCATCGAGCAGACCGCCACCAAAGCCGAAGGGAATGTGTATAGAAAAGGAATTGCCCCCCTAGAGCTCAGCAAACCCGATGCAGAAGGGGGCCTCACCAGCCGCGATAAAAGAATCACGAAACACCTAGTCGCGCCCCCTTTTAGCCTTTATCCCTACTGCAAAAACAAAAGATACAAGCAGAGCTACAATCACGTTTACGTGAAAGGGAACAACTAACAAGGCGTGCTGAACTCCATACGTTTCTATCAACTCCGGCAAGAGGATTACTTGTCTGAACAGCGCTAGCAAAACAGTCACCACAATAAACCGCCATCCATTCAAATATCGCAAACAGAGAACGCACACTATGGTAGACATACAAATTTGCAACATCACATTCATAACATCACTTTTCACTTCTTAATTTTAACCAGCGCGCTATAAATACTACAAAAGACATCAACAATGAGACCATAAACAACAGGCCAGCAGTAATTATAAAACCATACGTTTCCTGAGTATCATTCATATAACTATTCACAAACTGCAGCACATCATACAAAACAGAAGTGATTACTGAATAACACAACCGGACTACTGGCTTTTCAAATGCTATATTACATACGCACACTGAAAACAGGCAAGTAAATACGATCTCAACCAATGCCCACCCTCCTCCCTCAAACATTTCTACTGCTGCGCCTTGCTATATGCAGATCCACCGAAGTGCTTTACTGCACCATAATACAAATCACGCGAAACACCGCACAACGCGTTACCGCCCTCTCTGCATACTTTATCCATGCTTCTTCTAAATTGCATGTCACAATCTTCCTTTTGGCTCCCTTTCGTACCATAGCAAACGTCATGTTCGCGGCAGGCTGCAGAAAAATTGTTCCCCAAAGGGCTCTCCGGGACAAAGCTTGAGTTCCAGCCAGAGCCGCACCAGTCCTCATCAGATCCTCCCGCCTTCTGACCCGCGCCGCTTCCTTTTTCAGCACTGCTAGCTGCTGGTTCCAACCCCAGCGGGTCCACAAGGTTCACCGGATCATCGAGGCAGTAGCCGTATACATCCACATCGCCGCCAGCGTAGCCGATGGGATCGGGCTGGATGAAGCGGCCGATGCGCGGGTCATACTCACGGTAGCCCAGATGAACGAGGCCGGTGTCGGCATCGAGCAGGCCGCCACCAAAGCCGAAGGGAATGCGGACATTCTCCGCCAACATGCTGATGACATTGCCAAACGCATCATGTTTGTAAGCCTGTATCAAATCGCCGTTTGCGTTGGCAACCGCAAACGGGGTGCCCGCATGGTCAAAGGCGATGGAATAGCGCTGCCCCGCACATTCCATGCACGCGGGCATGCGCGAGCCCTGCTGGTACAGGAAGCGGCAGAGGCCGGAACCATCAGGGCGGGAAGTTCCTTCCAGCGTCGCGGCTCCGCGCCATGCGTACTTTTCCAGCATCACGCCGTTCACACTCTTGGCAATGCGCCTGCCCGCGGCATCCAGCAGATATTCCACCACCCTGCCGTCAGGGAGCGCCACCGCGGCAAGATTGCCCGCTGCGTCATATGCATAGTTGGTTTCACCACCCGCCGAGAGACGGCGCACCAGCCTGCCGTAGTCGTCATAGGCGAAACGCTCTGCCCCCGCCTGAACCAGACGCCCCGCGTTGTCATAGGCATAGCGGACCTCGCCCGCGCCTGCATGGGCTGACGCCAGACGCTCACCCGCAGGTCCGTACAGGTAGGTCTCCGTCAGCATCCGAGCCTGTACCACAGGTTGCACCTTGGCCTGCACCGAAGATTGCCCCAAAAGTTGCCCTGTAGGTTCCACAGGCACGAGACCCGCGCCCTGACCGCCCCGGCCAGAAGACTGATCTTCCTGTGTTCCCTTGGCAGCGCGCGGCGCATACGGGTCACGCCCCTGTACGGCAACCATATCCCCGCCTGCAATCAGCCGTCCTGCGGCATCGTAGGCATAGAAACGCTCATCCATGCCCAGAGCGGTTCGCATGACCTTGCGGATGATGCGCCCCTCTTCGTCACGCTGCACAAAGAGTTCAGCGAACTCAGGCCGTGCAGCAGGCAACGCAATGCTCGATGTACCCCCATATGCCTGATTCTGCGGGCAGACAGGGAAGCGGCGCAGCTCTTCAGCGGGCAGCGAGTCGGGCGTCAGGTCACTCAGCTGGTCGGGTCCGGCCTGCGGCATGGCGGTTCTGCCGGAAGCGATGCCCCCGGATGCTGTCAGGGCAGATGCCGGGGCTGCGGGGACGCCCCCCTTTCCCGGCACTGCCAACGACTTTTGCAGTGCCAACCGCCCCCTGCCCTGCACGCCCGCCGAGCCCGATACGCCCGATGTCATTACCCCTGCGCCTGTTGCCCTTCCATCGCCTGCCAGAGCCAGTCCTTCACCTGCACGAACTGCCTAATTGCCACCCGCTACTCCGGCAGGCCGGTAGCCTGCCTGATCCGCGAACACGGGCAAACCCGCGGCATCGCATTGCAGTTCCCATTCATCCGCAAACATACCGCTCACACCGGCCACCCTGCGTTCCGCAAAGGGCTGCTCTGCGGGCATGCCGCTACGGGACACCGCAGCGACGTGCGCATACGGTGCTCCCTCCATGTTACCCATGTTACACATGTAACCCGTGTTGCCCGTGTTGCCTGTTCTGCCTGCATGCTGGCCCGCACCCTGATCTGCAAACATGCCCTGCAAGCATTCCTCCGTACTCAGAATACACGGCTGTCCTCCCGCGTATCCCGAACGTATTCCTCTGATCATGTTCATCTCCTGCCTGTTGAGGAAGATTATGCACCGACGAAACCCGCTGCTCCGCCGCGATGCCCCCTGTAGCACCCGCAATTTTGCGGATTCGGCGTGCACACGGTCTCACCATGCCGGAAGGATGGTCCCGAATGGGCGTAAGGGAAGGTGGACAGCAATCGCCATAGCACGCAAAAAAGCCCGTTTCCGGCTCAAAAACACCGGAAACGGGCTCACATGCATGTCATGCGTATTTTGCGCTACAAACGCCCTTCCTCGACTCCGTGGCAGGCAACCACGGTTCCGCTTTCAAGCGTCCGTGCAACAGGCACTTCCTTCATGCAGCGTTCCTGCGCATACGGACAGCGGCCATGGAACACGCAGCCGGAAGGCAGGTTGATGGGCGTAGGCACATCGCCCGTCAGCTTAAGGTGCTGGAACCCCTTGCCGATACGCGGAATGGCTGAAAGCAATGCCCTGGTGTAGGGGTGCTGGGGGTTCTCGAACAGCTCTTTGGACGTGGCGAGCTCGCACAGGGAACCGAGATACAGCACGGCAACGCGGTCCGAGATATGCTCAACAACCGAAAGGTCATGGCTGATGAACAGGTAGGTCAGATTGCGCTGCTCCTGCAGGTCCATCATCAGGTTGAGCACCTGCGCCTGAATGGAAACGTCCAGTGCGGAGATGGGCTCGTCGGCCACGATGAACTCGGGGTCCAGCACGAGCGCACGCGCAATGGATATGCGCTGACGCTGGCCGCCGGAGAATTCATGCGGATACCGTTCTGCCCACTGGGGGTTGATGCCCACCTGTTCCATCACCTCCGCAACTTTCTCGCGCACCTGCGCATCGGAAAGCTCCGGCTTGTGGAAGCGGACAGGCTCTTCGAGAATCTGGCGCACACGCATACGGGGGTTCAGCGAGGCATAGGGGTCCTGAAAGACCATCTGCGCCTTGGTGCGGAACGGACGCCTTTTGGTGCCCTGCAGATTGTCTATCCGCTGATCACGGTAGTAAATCTCGCCGCTGGTGGGCGGATACAGCCCGATAACCACACGCGCAAGGGTAGACTTGCCGCAACCGGATTCGCCCACCACGGAAAGGGTTTCCCCTGCCATGATGTCGAGACTCACGTCGTTCACGGCATGAACCACAGAGCGGTTGCGGACGATCTTGCCACCGGAAAAGGTGAGCTGATCCAGCAGACCGCCGGAGATGTCAAAGTGCTTTACGACATTCTTTATGCTTACAAGAGGCGTATTACCCATGACTACTCCAGTTCATGACAAGCGGCGCAAACGCCGGTTTTCTTGAGCTCCAGCAAGGGAACTCTGGAAAGACAGACGTCCTTGCACAGATCGCAGCGGTTGTTGAAAGCGCAGCCTTCCGGAATGTCCGTAAGGCTGGGCATGCTGCCGGGAATCTGGTTCAGGCGTGAGCCGGTGGCCCCTTCGGGCAGCGCGGCTATAAGACCTCTGGTGTAGGGGTGCTGCGGGTTGGTACAGACCTGTTCGGTTTCTCCCAGCTCCACAATGCTGCCTGCGTACATAACGGCCACCTTCTGCGTCACCTGCGATACGACACCAAGGTCGTGGGTGATGAGGATAAGGCCCATGTTCTCGTTTTTACAGAGCTCAAGCAGCAGGTCCATTATCTCCGCCTGAATGGTCACGTCCAGCGCGGTGGTGGGCTCGTCCGCAATGATGAGCGCGGGGTCGGTCAGCAGCGCAATGGCAATGACGATGCGCTGGCGCATGCCGCCGGAGAACTCGTGCGGGTATTGCTTAAGCCGCTTTTCGGGAGAGTTGATGTATACCTTGCGCAGTTTGTCGATGGCGATGGCCTCCGCCTCCTTTTTGGAGATGTTCTTGTGGGCCATCAGCGTTTCTATCATCTGCGTCCCGATGGTGAGCACCGGGTTCAGGGTCATCATGGGGTCCTGGAAGATCATGCTGATGCGGTTGCCCCGCACCCGGCGCATTTCTTCTTCAGAAAGGGTCGCAAGATCGCGACCGTCGAACCACACCGAGCCGCCTGCAAGGAAGCCCGGTTTGGAGATCAGATTTATTATGGAAAAACCCGTAACCGATTTGCCTGCGCCGGATTCGCCCACAAGGCCGAGGCGTTCCCCGCGCTTGAGCGTGAAGGAAACGTTGTTCACGGCCGTAAGCGCATAATCACGCAGGGCAAACTTGACGGTCAGGTTTCGTACGTCAAGCAAAGTATCCATGTTCCCTAGTCCTTATAGAGTTTGGGATTCAGGAAATCCCGCAGCCAGTCGCCCAGCAGGTTGATGGAAAGCACCAGCAGCACCAGTACCAGACCCGGGAACAGGGTAATCCACCAGCTGCCGCTCAGCACATAGGTGAAACCGGATTTGATGAGCGAGCCGAGGGAAGGCTGGGTGGCGGGCATGCCGAGACCGAGGAAGGAAAGTGCCGCTTCGCTCATGACCGCGTTGGCCACCTGCACGGTGGAGATGACGAGCACGGGCGTAAGCGTGTTGGGCAGAATGTGGCGCCACATGATGCGCGAAGGCTTAAGGCCGATAACGCGGGCGGCTTCCACATATTCCTTCTTCTTTTCCGCAAGCACGGAGGCGCGCACGGTACGTGCATACTGCGGCCATTCCGAGATGCCGATAACGAACACGAGGAACGGCAGTGCAATGTTGGCATATCCGGCAACGCCGAAAGCCGTCTGCAGAATGGCGCCGAAGAAGATGGCCACCATGTAGGAAGAGAAGGACAACTGCACGTCGGTGATTCGCATCAGAATGGAATCAATCTTGCCGCCCTTGTAGCCGGAAACAAGGCCCACGATGATGCCGAGCCCTGCCTGCAGCACAACGGCACCAAGGCCGATGAGCAGCGAAACGCGCGCACCGTAAAGAATGGTGGACCATATATCGCGGCCCTGCGCATCGGTACCGAGCAGGAAGTTGCCGCCGGAAATCCACATGGGCGCTATTTCGGCGTCCATGATGTCGATGGAGGAGCCGTCATAGGGGTTCTGTGTGGCCAGCAGGGGCGCAAACAGCGCAAGCATCAGCAGAATGAACAGAATGAGAAAACTGCCGACCGCAACAGGGTCGCGCAGAAAGCTGTACAGAAAGTAGGATTCGCGGAATTTTTTCCACATGTATTATTTCCTCCCCGAAATACGGACCATGGGGTTCACCAGGCCGTAGATAATATCCACCACCGTGTTCACGGTGACGAAGAGCGCGCCTACAAAGACAAGGTAGGCAACCAGCAGGGAGGTGTCTGAACGTTCCACGGCTTCGATGAACATGAAGCCCATGCCCTGCCACTGGAACACTGTTTCCGTCAGAATGGTGTAGGCAATCATGATGCCTATCTGCACACCGCCCACGGTAATAACCGGCAGCAGCGTGTTCTTGAACCCGTGAACCATGAGGATGCGCCACGGCTTAAGGCCCTTGGCGCGGGCGAACTTCACATATTCCGTCTGCATTACTTCCTTCATTTCCGCACGGATAAGGCGGATAAAGAGCGGCAGCATGATGGAAGAAAGGGCAACGGAAGGCAGAATCAGGTGCTTAAGGCCGTCCAGCGTCAGCAGGCCGGTATCCCAGAAGCCCCATAGTTGCACAGTATCACCCCGTCCGTACGACGGCAGCCAGTGCAGCTCTACTGCAAACAGATAAATGAGCAGGATTGCCGTAAGGAACACGGGAACGGAAACCCCTACAATACTGAATCCCATGATGAACCGGGCCAGCCCCGACTTGGGTTTCACCGCGGCGTAAATGCCTGCGGGTGTTGAAACCAGCAGAATGATCATGGCACTGCAGAACACCAGTTCAAGCGTTGCAGGTGCCTTTTTCATGATCACTTCGGTGGCAGGTTTGCGATAGAAGAACGAACGGCCGAGGTCGCCCTGAAGCGCATTGCTTACAAAGCGGGTCCATTGCACCACTATCGGATCATTCAGACCAAGCTTGTCCCGAAGGGCCTCGCGATCGGCGGCAGACACAGACATGCCTACCATTTCGCGCACCGGATCCCCGAAGGAGTACTTGATGCCAAAGCCTATGATGGAGATGACAAACATGACGAGCATTGCCTGCGCCAGTCGTCTCATGATGAACGCGAACATAACTGTTTAATATCTTTGTTGGTTATAGGTAATGTTGTGCGGTCGCCCGGACACGGGAGAACCGGCGCGGGGCCGGTTCCTTTCATTCGGTCCTTTTCAAAGTTACCCAGTTGCGACGGCGGACGCCCGCCGCCGCTCAAAGAAACTTTGAAAAGGAGAAGCCGGAGCGGGTGTCCGCTCCGGCATTTCATCCATTCAAGGCTATTCCATTACCAGGTCGCCAAAGTAGGGGAAGTCCATACCGTTCACGATTGCCTGAGCATTCTTGACCTTCTTGGAAGCGGCCCAGGAAAGGTCCTGCCAGTGCAGCGGAACGAAAGCTGCGTCTTCGTACAGGATTTTTTCAACCTGCTGCAGCATTGCGGTACGCTTTGCGCGGTCGGTTTCGGCATTGGATTCGTTGATGAGCTTGTCAACTTCGGGGTTGCAGTAGTTGCCGGAGTTGTATGCGCCCATGCCGGTTTCCTTGTTGGGGCACATGAGCAGGTATTCGGTGAAGTTAGCGGAGTCTTCGGTGTCGGAGTGCCAGCCGATCATCTGGATGTCGGCGACCTGAGCATCGAACTCATCCCAGTACTGAGCCTTGGGCATGGTCTTCAGGTGCACCTTGATGCCGATCTTGTCCATCATTGCCACGAAGGCCTGAGCAATGGCTTCGTCCTTCACGTAGCGGTTGTTGGGGGCGATCATGGTCACTTCGAAGCCCTTTTCGAAACCGGCTTCCTTCATGAGTTCCTTGGCCTTCGCTACGTCGTAACGGGGCTTCAGTTCTTCAACGTAGCCAAGGTAGCCCTTGGGGCTCTGCTGGCCGGCGGTGGTGGAACGACCCTTGAGGATCTTCTTCACGATGCCGTCGTTGTTGGTAGCGTATACGATAGCCATACGAACGCGCTTGTCGGCAAATGCGGGCACACGCTTCTGGTTCAGCTGCAGGGTGATGAGACGGGTACCGGAAAGAGTGATCAGGTCCACGTTCTTGGCTTCGTCAAGACGGTCGTAGTCCTGGGGGGGAACGGGCTGAATCCAGTCAACGTCGCCGGAAAGGATGGAGGCAACGCGGGTTGCTTCGTTGGCAATGGGCTTGAATTCGATGGTGTCCAGGTTGCCGCGGGGACCCCAGTAGCCGTCGAACTTGTTGAGCAGCAGCTTAACGCCCTGTTCACGCTCGGTCACAACAAAGGGACCGGTGCCGGATTCATGTTCGTTGGCGAAAGAAGGACCGGATTTTACGATGGCGGCCTTATCCTGGCCTGCGGCATCCTTGCCGGTGTAGAAAGCGCTGTCCATGGGGAAGATGTAGGTAGCCATGTTGAGAAGCAGGGGGTAGGCAACCTTGGTCTTCAGGTCCACGGTGTAATCGTCAACGATAACAGCGGGGCCGAACACTTCGAACAGGCCCTTGAAGTCGGGAGAAACTTTCAGGCGGTCAAGGGTCCAGGCAACGTCCTTGGCGGTAAAGGTGTTACCGCTGTGGAACTTGACACCCTTGCGCAGGTGGAAACGGACGGTCATGGGATCAAGACGTTCCCACTTCTCGGCCAGACGGCCTTCGAACTTCATGTCCTGAGTCCAGCGGATCAGCGGATCAAAGACCATGTGGGAATACTGCAGCATGCCGCCGGAAAGCTGAACATGCGGGTCAAGGGACACCGGGTCGGCGTCCATGGCGAGACGCAGGGTCTTGCCGGCCATAGCGGGGACGGCGAACAGTGCCAGAGACAGAGCCAGCACCATTGCGGAAACAAAACGTTTCATCCAGTACCTCCAGTACTCTTTCAAACAGGTTTACCTACCTCAACGACGGATCGTTGCCACATTCCTATAGCACTACAGCCGTAGTCCGGAATACCCCCGGACACAGCTTAGATCGATCCAAAGTAAACAACAGGAAAGCGACTTATCCAACCCATGAAAGGGCTTCAAGTCAAGCTATTTCTACTGCAAAATTGTCAATATTGTTATGTTGATACGACTAAAACATTCCTCTCGGAAACAGAAATGGCACTCTAGAGGCCCTTTTTCACAATTAGTGACGCGGGGTTGCGACTGTCTGTGCACACAGTGCGCCTCCGGACCTGTAAGGCAAAAAGGCAACAAAAAACCTTCGTGAATATAGCCGAATGCACCCGCCTTTTTTGGAGAGACCAGAAAATCACACGGGGCATTTTGAGGCATCACGCAGGCACAATCAGGCCAGAGCCTTCACAAACCGCTGTAGCGCCTCAGACAACTGGCTTTTTGCGCATGCGAAATTCAATCGCATGCCGCTCTCGCCTCCCGGCCCGTAGGTGGTTCCGTGGTTGAGCGCGAGGCGGGCATCCTGCTGTATGCGGCGAACCACCTCGGCCATGTCGCAGCCGGTGCGCTCGCAGTAGCCGGAGAAGTCCAGCCACGAAAGGTAGGTACCTTCAAGGGGCATGCAGTCCACGCCGGGCAGCGCCCGCACAGCCAGTGCCACGGTATCGCGATTCGTCGCCAGATACGGCAGCAGACTGTCGAGCCATGCATCACCGTGGGTATAGGCGGCCATGGCCGCGATCATGCCGAAGGTGTTGGGCAGGAACATGCCTGCGCGGTGCACCTGCCGCTCATACTGTCTGTGCAGAGTCGGATTGGAGATGATCACGTTCCCCGTAAGGGTGCCGGCAAGGTTGAAGGTCTTTGTGGCAGAAGTGCAGGTGATGGTGCGCGCGGCCACTTCCGGCGCAATGGAGGCCATGACGGTGTGGCGGTACCCCGCATCGGGATAGACAAGGTCATGATGGATCTCGTCCGCCACGATGAGCAGGTCGTGCCTGCAGCACACTTCTGCCAGCCGTTCCAGTTCCGGCCGCGTCCAGACCCTGCCGCCGGGGTTGTGCGGGCTGCACAGAATGAGCATGCGGGTGCGGGCGTCTATCTGCGCTTCCAGCGCATCAAAATCCATCTCGTATCGACCCTGACCCTTGCGTACCAGACGGTTGGCCGTCACATGGCATCCGTTGTTCCGCACGGCCCCGAAGAAGGGATAGTACACCGGCGTCTGCAGCACCACATTGTCACCGGGGCGGCAGAATGCCTGCACGGCCAGATTCACGCCCATGACAATGCCGTGTGAGGCAAATATCCATTGCGGTTCGATATGCCAGTTGTGCCTGCGCTCCATCCAGCCGGCAATGGCCGCATGATACTCCGCATAGTTGCCGGAATAGCCGAGCACGCCGTCTATCATGGCGGAAAGCGCCTTCTTCACTGCGGGCGGAGGCAAAAATTCCATATCCGCAACCCAGAGGGGAATGCCCCCTTCTGCGGGAGAAACGCCGAACAGGGCCTGCATGTCGTCCCATTTTTCGCAGTAGGTGTTGTTGCGGTTGATTACGGTGTCGAAGTCGAAGCAGTGTGCGGACACAGGCATATCCTTTCTTGTGAGAGTATTGTCTGCTGCGGGAACCTGTGCGGCTGCAGTGAGCCTCAACCGGCCCCGCAGTGTGATGTTATTACGATAACCTCGAAATATCGGGGTTTGGTCAGTTGCTCCCCGATGCGCTACGCGCGGGCCACGAACCAGCCGTTCAGCAGATCCGCCTTGCCATAGAGAAAGGGTTCACCCTCAAACCCGCACATGGAGCCGCCTGCCGCCTCCAGCAGAGCCTGACCCGCTGCGGTATCCCACTCCCACGTGGCATGCAGGCAGGGAAAGAGCTGGGCGCGGCCTTCCGCCAGCAGGCAGAACTTATAGGAACTGCCTGCCCGCAGGCGGGTATGGGGCGCATCCCCCATATAACTGTCGAGGCGCGGAGTCTTATCCACATTGCTCTGCAGCACCACGGGGCCGCCATCGCCCGCATCGCGTCGGGTGCGTATGCTGCTGATGGTGCGCAGAGGTCGCACGGGGCCGCCATCGCCGTCGCCTATGCGCAGTGCACCGGCTCCGGCCACGCCGAGATAGGTTGTGCCGTTGAGCGGCACATGGATGATTCCCGCCAGAGGGCGGTGATTCACCATATAGGCGATGTTCACCGTGAACTGGGCGTTACGCTTGATGAAGCCCTTGGTGCCGTCGAGCGGGTCCACAAGAAAATAGCTCGGCCACGCCGCCCGCTCTTCATAGGCAGGCAGCCCGCCCTCTTCGGAAATGACCGGAATGTCGGGGACAAGGCGCGACAGGCCGCTCAGAATGCAGTCGTTGGCTGCTTCGTCAGCTATGGTCACGGGCGAATCGTCTTCCTTGTAGGATATCTGCACATCCCCGCCATAATACTGCATAATCAGCGCTCCGGCTTCTTCCGCAAGCAGCGCCAGATGCCAGAACACCTCCGCCAGCCCTGCAGGCAGCGGGGTGAGAAGCGATTGCGGAAATTCGCCTTCCGCGTGCAGCTGTTCAATGACTGATCTGTTCATGACTGCTCTCTTGATGGCATTCCGGTGGCGTTCAGACTGCTGACAACGTCATTTGGGGTATTGTTTGGCTCCGCCGGGCAGGAACCTTACGTTCCTGCTCCTCGCATACGCGGTGAAATCCGTTTTTGAACCTCTGTCTCAACTTAACGGGCATAGGGTTTATTGAAAACATAGGTTTGTCATTACCCTTCACGTCATTCAGGTGGCGTTGCCCCCTTGGCGAAGTGCCCTCCACTGCTGTAGTACATGCATTAGCCGAGGATGTTAAGCACCACACGGCCATCGCAGTATCACAAACGAGGTAGCCATGTCCTTTGCCCGCCGCACCGCAGCACACGCCCATTCGCCCGCAGCCGCTCCTGCCATGCAGACGGACGACATCCCCCTGCGGGAAACAACGCCGCCCCCGCTGCGCCTGCTTCTCTGCCTGCTTGCCTGCCTGTGCCTGACTCCGGCGCTCGGAGGCTGCGGTTCACGCAATACCGCAACGGTAGTGCAGGACGGCCCGTTGCCCACGCGGCAGGAAGCGGCCATCGTCCGCACGGCCCGCAAAGCCATTGGTGCAGACTACAATTATGGCGGCTGCAATCCGGCCGAAGGCTTTGACTGCTCCGGGCTGGTCTGGTGGGCCTATCAGGAAAACGGCCTTTCCATTCCCCGCACCACCTCGGCCCAGAGTGCCGGTGGCCGCCCTGCCGACTGCGCCTATCCCAGACAGGGCGACGTGATCGTCTTCCGCATCTCGCACAAGGGGCTGCACTCCGGCATATATTCCGGCAACGGATATTTCGTGCACAGTCCCAAGACCGGCCACGTGGTGCGCGAGGAATCGCTGCGCAAGGATTACTGGCAGTCACGGCTGCTCACTTGCCGCCGCTACCTGCCCTGACCCTGCGCAGACCCTGTCCTGCCCCCTACCCCGGCTCCAACAGTCATGAAGCCCCTCACCCCCCTGAGGCCAGCCCTGACAAGACTTCCCCGAGACGTGCTGCAAACGCCCCTCTCAGGCTGCCCGCATGATCCAGCGAACCAATCGGCACCTCAAACGGGAAGATTCCGGCATAGATGTTTGCATGCAATACAACCATTTGATATAGTTGCATTATATTGACAAACCCTATCCGGAGAAGCCTCATGTATAGAAAAATTCTATTGCTCGTCGCAGCCTGCGTACTCGTTCTTGCCGGCAATGCCTTTGCCGGCAGCTACAACTACATCTCACCCGAGCAGATGAAGACCAACCTTGAACAGAAGACCCCCATGCACATCATGGATATTCAGGTAGAGGATGGCTATGCCAAGCATCACCTGCCCGGTGCCATGAAGTCCTGCGCGTATCCTGTAAAGTCCGCAGAAGACAAAGCCAAGCTCGATGCCTTCATGGCAGACATCACCAAGGACGAGGCTCCTGTCGTCATCATCTGCCCCCGCGGCAAGGGCGGTGCCGAGCGCACCTACGAACACCTGAAGGAAAAGGGCATTTCCGAAAGCCGCCTGCTCATTCTGGAAGGCGGTCAGGAAGGCTGGCCCTATCCCGAATCGCTGGACAAGTAATTCTGGTTCTGAATGTTGCAGAGCCGCTCCGGATGATCCGGGGCGGCTCTTTTTTGTATTGTCTCTGTCTGTCAATCACGGGGCAATCACGCGGACAACCGCGCGGGAACGGCTCGGCCCGAACACGGCCCGAAACACGACAGGGCATGGCAGTATATGACAGGCAGCTAGCGGGCCAGATGGTGCCGCAGCTTTTCCAGCACGGCCTGTTTCTTGGCAGGTTTGGCCAGATAATCGTCACACCCTGCGGCAAGGCACTTTTCGCGGTCTTCGGCATAGGCATTCGCTGTCAGAGCGATGATCGGCACCCGACGCTTGCCTGTTTCCGTTTCAAAACTCCGTATGGCCTGGGTTGCGGCATACCCGTCCATACCGGGCATCTGGATGTCCATGATGACGGCATCGAACTGCCCTTCCCTGAACTTGGCTACGGCCTCATTGCCGTCTTCCGCATAGTCGCAGGTATAGGGCGAATCCTTGAGATAGAAGCCCATGAGCATGCGGTTGGCACTGGAATCTTCCGCAATGAGCACCTTTCCTGTCTGGTCGGAATCATCCATGGAGCTCCCCTCGGCAGACGTTATGGAAAGGCCCGGCGCGAGCGTGTTGTTCAGAAGACCTTCCAGCACACTTATCAGCTTGCCCGGCGTGGCAGGTTTGGCGAGAATCGGCAGTCCGGTCTGGGGCAGCGTCTTGCCGCCCTGCGGGGAGTGCGAAGAATCCAGATAGAGCAAGGTGGGAGGCAACATGGAGCCGAAACGCTTCAGCATCTGCCTGTGCGCCGACACACCGTCCAGTTCTGCCAGATCACTGCCCATGATAATGGCATTAAACCGGGTGGCGCCCTGCCCGTTCTGTCGTTCCAGCTGATTCTGCGCCTCCTGCACCGAGAAAGCCTCCACACTTTCAGCACCATAGTTTGCAAGCGTGAGCACAAGATAATGCAGGGTAACGGGGTTATCGTCCACAAGCAGCACCCGCCTGCCCGCAAGCGACGGAGCAGAACCACTCACGGACGACTGTTCCGGCAGGGGCAGCACGCAGGTGAATGTAAAGGTCGCCCCCTGTCCGGGACGGCTTTCCACGCTTATGGCACCCCCCAGATACTCCACAAGGCGCTTGGTAATGGCGAGCCCCAGCCCTGTTCCGCCATATTTGCGGGCGGTTGAACTGTCAGCCTGCGTAAACACGTCAAAAATGCTCTGCTGCTTGATGATGGGAATACCTATTCCCGTATCCTTTACGGCGATTTCGAGCGTTACGTTATTCTCTACCCGCTGCAGCACGTGCACCGTGGTAATGACATGGCCGAGCGCGGTAAACTTGAGCGAATTGCTCAACAGGTTCAGCAGAATCTGCTGCAGCTTGTTGGGATCGCCCACCACCTTTTCCGGTACGTCGGGGGCAATGTAGAGAATGGTTTCCAGCCCCTTCTGCGCGGCCTGTACACTCGTCATGGAATACACGCGTTCAAACAACCCTTCGAGACCGAAGGGAATATGTTCAAGCTCTATATGGCCGGCCTCGATTTTGGAAAAATCCAGAATATCGTTGATCAGGTCGAGCAACACCTCGCCGGAGCCGCGCAGCATCTGCAGATACCGCGACTGCTGCTCGTTGAGGCCGGATGCCTGCAGCATATCCACCAGTCCCAGCACGGAATGCATGGGCGTGCGGATTTCGTGACTCATGGAGGCAAGGAACCCGCTCTTGGCGCGGTTGGCTTCCTCCGCATTCTGCATGGCCTTGCGCAAAGCGTTCTCGGCCGCAATACGCGGTGAAATATCGCGTATAACACACAGAACCGCGTCCTGCTCCTGATACCGGAGTTTGCGGATATGCATTTCCGCATGAAAGGCATCACCCTCAACGGGCATGATGCGCATCTCGAACTGCCGTTTGGCCAGCGGGCTGCCGGCAGGTGTCTTGCGCACCATCTCCAGCACCTGCCACATTTTCTGGCCGTATTCCTGCATCACCAGATCCTGCATGGACAGAGAGAGCATGCGGTTGCGTTCCGTCCCCATGAGGTCCAGCGCCTGCGCGTTGCATTCGAGAATCCTGCCGTCGAGGTCATAGATGATGATGGCATCCATAACCTCCTCAAACAGCAACTGATAGCGCGCCAGTTCCTCCGCCTTGCGCAGATTCACCAGCATCGCGTCCAGCGCATGAAGCACGTCGTTCACTTCGGTAATGGGCGTAACGCCTTCAGGCAGGGCAAGACGCGCCTGACCGAGCGAAATGCTCCGCGCGCTTTCTGCCAGCGCCCGCAGCGGGCCGGTGATCTTGAGACCTATGAAATAGGCCAGAATGGAACATAGAACACTGGTGAACAGCAGCACCACAACATTGTTCAGAAGGTTGGAACGCTTCAGTTCCTCAAGCGGGGCCGACGAGGCAAAGTAGTAGATACCCTCGAATCCGGTGGCAGCCAGCAGGCCCTCACGCCCTTCCACCAAACAAGGCTGGGGGATACCCTTGTCCGTGACTCCCGAAGTGTATTGCACAGAGGCAGGCCTGCCGGTGCGCAGGTCGCGAAAAGCTCCAAGATGGAGAACGAGCAGGGAATAATCCTCTTTTTCAAGAAGCACTCCCTCTGCCGGAGGTTGGAAGAAATACATGCCCACGGCCGTACCCACAACCTGCGAGCGGTTGCGTATAGGGCGCGTTGAGGCCACGTAGAACCGGCCTTCCGATGTCAGGGATAACGAACTGGTCTGCGGTGCAGGCTGAAGAGAAAATTCGTGGGCCTCTATGGGAATGGGACCGTCTGTTGCGGCATACACGCGCTGGGAATCGGCCGCGCGCAGATACAAGTGCAGATCAGGCGCAGCTGCGGCAAATGCGGCCAGACGTTCCCGCATCTGGTATTCCACCCCCAGCTGCAGGGTCACACGAATGGAATTGTCTTCGCCAAGGGCATCCAGTTGCCGCTGGGCCTCACCCATTCCCCTGAAATAGTACTGGCCGAGCTGCTTTGCTTCTGCGCCCACGCGGTCCTGGAACTGGCGGTACATCGAGCCGGAGTATGTATACTGCATCACCGCAAGCAGCGCGAGGGCGCAAACAAAGACCAGCCCCACGGTTGCTACAATGATCAGCGATGTGACCGATCTTGATGTATTACGTTTTAGCATACGATCTGCACATAAAAAACATTACTCTGTGTATACATAGTCCGCAGCCAGCAAAATATCTTCAGGAATGACTATGCCCAGTTCCTTTGCCCGCTTCAGATTGAACACCAGCGCATAGCGCTCTGCCTGCTCCAACGGGATGTTTCCGGGCTTTTCACCCTTGAGCAGCCGCCCGACAATTCTGCCGGCCTGCATGCCCATATGTTCAAAATCAACGCCCACACCGCCCATCACGCCCAGCTTTACGAAGGAATAGTTGATGGGAATGCTGGGCTTGCGGCAGATCTTCGAGGTCCACTTCAAAATTTCCGGCGCGGTATACGCCCTGCCAGAGGCATCCTTGAGCAGCAGAGCCATGGGATAGATGGTATCAATCTCGCTGTCGTTGCAGGCTGCCAGCATCTGGCGCTGATACTCCTCCCAGCTGTCCGTCACCATTTCCCGCACGGCAAAGTCATGCGGCTCGGCAGCCAGTTCCTCATGAAACTGCTCCATTCCGGCCTGCCCAGTGGTAGAATTATCCGCGATCACGAACACGGTATCCAGCGACTGCAAAATCTTGCGCTGCACCCTGAGCGCCGTGAGCGAGTGCAGCTTCTCCAGCACGCCAGTGATGTTGTGTCCCGGCTGTTCACGGGATTCAAGCCACCGCTTGCCCGCAACACACGTTTCCGGACGCATGTTCAGACCGGAAAATACCACCGGCATCTGCGAATCAACAAATTCCAGCGCAACCATGCGAAAGGCGTTGTCATCCAGCGTTACCAGCACATCAGGACTGAACGCGCGAATGGCTTTTTTTGCCAGCTCGGCCTGCAGGCGCATAAGCTGCGGGGTATTGTTCACCCGCTTGGTGTCCATGGGAAAGGTCTGCACCGCAAGATTCACCCCTTCGGTGAATCCGCTTTCCGCCAGTCCGCGCAACACCCCCACATGCTGCGGCTCACCGCAGACATGTTCGAGTTCATAACTGTGAAGGATAAAAACCCTCGGGATTTCCTGCCCTCCGGCCTGAGAAGCCAGACTCAGGACAAAAATGCCGACGGACACCACTTCAAACAGTTTCCGGATATGTGCGATCATAATTCCACCGGATTTTTGATGAACACCCCAATCCCCCCTTCCTGCCACTGCCCATAATTATCTACCGTGAGAGATAGCAAAGGTAAAGCATGACACATCAAAATCAGAAAGGAACATACGTTGCCAGTGCCTGCATCATACATAACAATATGTACCACTTGTTTTCCCAGGACCACTGGCGCAGCTCACTGCCTATCAGCTCAACAATTTTCAGGCTATCGTATATCGGCTATGCGGGCATTGATATGAAACCGGATATCCCCCGAACCAGCAGAAGGTTGCCACCCGGGCCGATGCATGGCATCACACCCCGCAGGGAAGCTCCCCCGTCCGAATCCCCGGCCAGAGACGCACGCGACACACTGCAAAGAGACATGCCCGTGACCACCACCGTAACCGGAACCCACTGCCTGCTGGAACTTACCGGCTGTTCCGCTGACCTGCTGAACGATGAAGCCTTCATCCGGCAGGCCATAACGGACGCCGCAGCCGCCGCAGGCTCCACCCTGCTCTCCCTGACCAGTCACGCCTTTGCACCGCAGGGCGTAACAGCCCTCGGCCTGCTGGGTGAATCGCACATATCCATCCACACATGGCCGGAAGCCGGATACGCCGCCGCAGACATCTTCACCTGCGGCAGCACCTGCCAGCCCCGCGCTGCCTGCGATCTGCTTGCGGAACGCCTGCGGGCGGGCAACGCCACCATACGTGAATTTGAACGGGGCAACGCACAATAAAAGCGCGCCACTGACCTTGTCGTCAGAAGCGCGCTTTCTCTTTTTCTGTCAGGAACGCCTACTTCAGCATTGAGCTGTAGTAGACCTTTTCCGTCACGTCGGACCATTCCTTCCACTGCGCCATAAAGGCCTTGCCGCACTCGAGACAGGTAATGGACTTTTCCTTTATCACCTTGGTCGGGTCCTGTTCCGTCTCAGGCGCTACCGTTTCTGCCTCCGCACCTTCGGCAATCTGCTTGATGGAAAGAGCAATGCTCCGCATCATGGAGCTGATCTCTTCTTCCGTCATGGTACGCACCGATGCCTGAGCCTTGATGATCTCCAGCGCTTGTTTCAGATACTCATCCATACGGTACTCCTTCGGGCCTTGTGCGTACTTTCCGGCATTGTGTCCGGCAGTGCCGCACTCCCCCCCTGTAGTTTCAGCGTGTATGTGATGGTCCCCCATGAGGATACAAATCACTCACCACAGACTATTTAAGCATCACCCAAGACCGTTGCCATTATTTTATACAATAAAACAAGCCTACAATCGTATTTTCTACCTCCCGCACAACAGGGGCCGCCCTCTGCGGCATTCTCCCTGCAACAAGAAACGGCGCAGACATCAATATCTGCGCCGTTGTTCTGCTGTGCGGGACCATTATTTCCACAATACCCGCTTAGTCCCACCGGTTGCGTTTGCGGTGCAAAAAATCATGTCCCTCACCCGGATAGACCATGCGGTCCTCTGCCGGAGTGGGTGTTCCTTCCGGCCATACTCCGGCAACAGGCTCAGGCCCCTGCAGTGCCGCGGCGCACGGCGCGCTGTCCGTCATACGCGGATGCTCGCGCACATCCACCCCCGGCACCATGCAGCTGAATTCCAAAGCTATACCGTTGGGGTCGAAGGTATACACCGAGTGGATGAAGCCGTGATCCACCGGTTCGGAAACCCATATGCCCGCCCCTTCCAGCCTGTCGCGTATCTCCCACAAGGCCTCGGAATCAGCCACCCCCACTGCCACATGGTCAAAGGCGTATCTGCCCCGCACGGGGACCCCGTGGTCTTTTTCCACAAGCGGTTCCACGCCTTCCCACTCGAAAAAGGCAATCATGTCCGTTGCCGATATCTCGAAGAAATACTGACGGTAGCCCTCATGCCCCAGTCCCGCCACAAGCCGCATTCCCAACAGATCGCGCCAGAAGCGCACGGTGGCATCCATGTCGCCCGTGGCCATGGCCAGATGATTAACGCCGGTATATCGTGTCATGCTGATTTCAAAATGAGGTTGAGATCGTGCTTGAATGCTGCAGCAAGCCCGCAGCGTCATCTTTTGGAGCGCCTACTGCAGCGCTTCCAGTTCCTTCATGATGCTGCCCAGTTCAGGGCGAAGATTTATGTCGGATACCGAGACGTACCGGATGATACCCTGCTTGTCGACAATGATGATGCCCCGCTCGCTCACACCTTCCGTCCGGAGAAGCCCGTAGGCTGATGCCACTGCGCCGTGCGGCCAAAAATCTGATAGTACGGGAAACCACAGGCCGCCTGCGTCCATCTGGTGCGTCCACGCATACAGCGAGGGCAGATTATCCGTGGTTATGCCAAGCAGAACCGCATCGTGCGCCTCGAACAGCTCGCGTGCAATGTTATACCCCGGCCACTGGTCGGAACAAACGGGCGTGAAGGCCGCAGGCACAAAACTGATGACCACGTTCTTCTTTCCGCGAAACTCCGACAGAGAAACCTTGCCCCCACTGAGCGAAGGCAGACTGAAGTCAGGCGCAGCCTGCCCCACGGCCACCTTGAGCACGCTGTCCACGGGTTTCAGACGCCCGGGGTCAAACAGCTGCGCAGGGTCCACTACCGCCCATGCGGAACCGGCCGAACACAGCATCAGAGCCGCCAGAAGCAGGACCAGCCTGCAATATGAATGATGACGGAGCATGGGCACCTCCTATTTAAGGCCCGCGGCCTGCTTCTGCTTCGTAAAGAACGCCGCGGGTGATTTCATGCGCCCTGTTTCCGAATACAGGGTTTCCAGCTGGCCGCCCTTGAGGTTCACCAGATAGAAATGCGGTGTTGCGGGTTGCCCCAGCTGCGTGTGCAGGGCAAGTTCCGTATCCTCGAACAGCGGCAGGGAAATACCATACTTCTTTCTGAAGAACTGCACCTCGAACCGCGAATTGCCCGCGCCTATGCCGATGAGCTTCATGGCGCCCGCATGGGGTGATGCGTTCATCAGCTCATAAAGTTCGTTCACGGCAGGCGCTTCCGCCTGGCAATGCGGGCAGTACATGCTGAATACCTCTATGAGCACGTAGTCTGCTTTCACGTCCTTGAGCGTCCAGGGGCCTTCCCCCGTGAGCCCCAGATAGTCCTTCTGCACAGCAGTCAGATCGCCCGAAAGCACGACATCGGGAAACGCTTCACCGGCTTTCAAGGGCTCGGCATGCAGTGTGCCCGCCAGCAGCGGTACCAGCAGAACAGCCAAAATGAGCAGCAAATTCGGACGCTTCATATCCCACTCTCCTTATCAAAGGTCAGTCTTGCATTTATACTAGTACAGCGGTCTAGCCTTTGCTGTCCAGTTGCCATGACATGCTTCAGTTTCACCACCGGACAGGTGTGCCAATGCATAGAACTGCAACGCTGAATTCGTGAATATTATCAAATTACACAGCACGTTATAAAATATAACCTTTCTATCTTACTGCAAGATATGACTATAATATTTACTGCAACACCGTAGACACGGTTATGCATATGTCGTATATTTCAACAAACGGTAATCGCCCGGGGTCGTCTTTGTACATCTTTTTTACGAAGGCTAGCAGGGAATTACGATCTATCGTTGACATAGTACATTGGCAAATTGAGTTGCCCATCATCAATCCAGTGTGCGATCGGCCCTTTGTTACGGATACACCCGACAGGGCACAGCCGGTCACCGGCAGGCACAAAACGCGGCAGAGGCGTGTTGCAAACATGATTAAGGAGGATACTTCTGGAAGAGATGTTCCCATATATCGGCAAAGTGAGTTGCCCATGAGCAGGGAAGATACTGACGTAAACCTGCATGTCGTGCGCGAATAGTCTCATTGCAATGTCCACCATCGGACTGAATGCATGAGAACGCCGGTCACCGGAACGCGCACGACTTCTTTTTTGCATACCCCCCTATTTTTGCCGCGCCAACTGCCCTCTTCTGCGGCAGTAAATACACACAGACCTTGCCAAATGAGCCGGAAGGCATTAGACCTACCTTTCGGGTAGGATTTGACCTGCGAGCGGAAGCTGCGTATTCAGGCAACGTCCTGCCCCGCAAAGGAATTCCCGTTGGTTTCTCTTTGCAGCCACTGGTTTCCGCCGCCCAGCTACATACCCCCATCAGGCATGACGGACGGCCCAATTCATGATCGACGGCAGTAACCGTCGCAAGCACGTGATTTCGGAGGAACCTCCATGTCCAAGCATGTTGTTGTCATCGGCGCGGTGGCACTGGGGCCCAAGGCCGCCTGCCGTTTCAAACGCCTCGAACCCGGCTCCAGGGTCACGCTCATAGATCAGGCTCCGCGCATTTCCTACGGCGGCTGCGGCATTCCCTATTTCGTTTCCGGTGAAGTGAACAGCGTCACCGATCTGCAGTCCACGCCCTACCACATAGTGCGCGACGCAGCCTTTTTCAAAACCAACAAGGACGTTGACGTTCTGACCAACACCCGCGCCACCAAGGTGAACCGTGCGGAAAAGACTGTTGAGATCGTCGACGTGCTCACCGGCAAGACCGACACCCTGCACTATGACAAGCTGGTGCTGGCCATGGGCTCCAAGGCCAACCTGCCCCCCTTTGAAGGCATCAACCTTTCCGGCATATCCGCGGCCACCAATCTTGATGAAGCCGAGATGCTTCGCAATGCCGTTGCCGCCGGTCAGGTGAACAGCGCCGTTATCGTGGGTGCGGGTTTCATCGGCCTTGAAATGGCCGTGGCCTTTGCCGACATGTGGGGCATTGAAACCACTGTTGTGGAACTGCAGGATCAGGTTCTGCCCAACTTCCTTTCCAAGTCCATGGCCACCATGGCCCAGCACGACCTTGAGGAAAAGGGCGTGACCGTTCTGCTCGGCGAGTCCGTGCAGCGCTTCGAAGGCGAAGACGGTGCCGTGGCCCGCGTGGTCACCAACAAGCGCACCATCGAAGCCGACCTCGTGGTGCTGGCAGCAGGCGTTTCCCCCAACACCGGCCTTGCCAAAGAAGCGGGCATTGAATGCGACCCGCGCGGTGCCATTATCGTTGACGAATACATGCGTACCAACGATCCCGATATTTACTCCGGCGGCGACTGCGTCACCATACCCAACCTCGTGACGGGCAAACGCGGCTACTACCCGCTCGGCTCCATGGCCAACCGTCAGGGCCGCGTTATCGGCACCAACCTTGCGGGCGGCAAGGACACTTTCCCCGGCGCAGTCGGCGGCTGGGTGGTAAAACTCTTTGATCAGTCTGCATGCGGCGCGGGCCTGACCATCGAAAACGCCGTGAAGGAAGGCTTTGACGCCATCAGCGTGCATGTGGAGCAGTTTGACCGCGCCCACTTCTTCCCCGAAAAGGCACTCATGTCCCTTGAACTGGTTGTGGACAAGCCCACCCGCCGCGTGCTCGGCATTCAGGGCATGAGCGAACTGGGCGATGCGCTTACCGCACGCATAAACGCCGTGGTACCGCTGCTCAAGGCACACAGCACCATTGAAGAGGTTTCTAACCTCGAAGTGGTCTACTCACCACCCTTCGCCTCTGCCATGGACATTGTGAACGCTCTTGGCAACGTAACCGAAAACGTGCTGGAAGGTCGCAATCACATGATGACCCCTGCCGAGTTCGCCAAAGCATGGGGCAACTGCGACACCGACGAAATGTGCTTCATCGATACCCGCCTTTCCGGCAACGCCCAGCCTCTTGTGGAAAAATATCCCGGCCGCTGGCACAACATTCCCAACGAGGAAATCCGTGCCCGGATAAATGAAGTGCCTGCAGACAAACCTATAGTGGTTATCTGCAACACCGGCCTGCGCTCGTACGAAGCCATGCTGCTGCTCAACGAACTGGGTCGCGGCGATGTAAAATCCGCTGCCGGCGGCATGGTTGCCCAGAAAAAGATCGGCTCAGCCATTTAGCTGCACCGCACCCCATTTAAATGCACAAAACCGCCCGAAAGGGCGGTTTTTCATTGGGACGCGAACCGCAAGCCGCTTTTCCTTTTTTAATCGCTTATACCGCAACTGTGCGCGTTGCGATTTTACCCGCTGCAAACCGCAATTTGCTGCGATACATCATTTTATTGAGATGCCACATTTATTACAGTGCATTTCGATCAGCGCCCCCTGTATTCCCCGACCAACGACATTGACGTTTGCTTTTTGCTTCCCCTATCATCACCTCTGGTGAGGGGGAAAACCTGATTCCCATTTTACCCCCGACCACATAAACACTCTCGAATACAAGAGCATCACCGCAGGCATTGTGCATGCAGATCCAGCATACCATCGGAGAACACACCATGACCCAGCCGAACCACGAGACAATCATCAACACCCGGAACGTTCTTGTCAGGGTCATGCGCCTCGGGCCCCGCGAATCTTCTCCGCAGCATTTTCACACCGAGATCACCGACACCATGGTCGGGCTGAGCGGTCCCGTTGTTGTTACCGAACATGCGGTAGCCGCAATCACCAGCGGGGAACAGACCGGCACCCCGCAGCCAAAGGAAAAGGCGACCGAAGTCGCCGTTTCTCTCGCTCCCGGAGAGCGCCATTCCGTGCCCCCCCTCACCAGCCATTCGGTATCCAATCCCGGTGACGAACCGGTGGAGTACCTGCTGATTCAGGGCGTGGGCAAATACGATTTCATTCTTACTGTGTAATCTCGCCCTCTTCCCTGCCTTCAAGGAACTTGGCGCGCAGGCGGGATATTTCGTCAGAAAGTTCCTGACGGTCTTCGCTGCTCAGAGAAAGCACGTCCATGCGATGCACGTCGGGCTCCAGATACTGGATGGATACAAGGCCGCCCTCTTCCGCAAACACGGAAGCAAGCCCGCGCACGGCATAGGCTTCGCCAACCTTGATCCGCTCGAAAGTGGACTTGTCGCACTGGGGGAAGAACAGGATGATGTCGTTCTCCTCATCTTCCGCGAACAGCACCTTGCCGTATACGTCCATTTCGTGGCCGCCGTCTTCCATGTGCTTTTCCACGATAAAGACGTCTGAATTCACTTCTACTACCAGAGGCATGTGTTTCCCTCTCCGTATATTGGATTGCGCCCCGCATGGGCGCAGACAGAATCAATCAGTACCGGTACAGCCCGATGCTGCATGCCGGTCGGATTTGGTACACGGCTCCCGCCTTCATGACCAGCGGAAAACGCACACCGGCTAACGCTTACTTATCGTAATACGATTTACAACTTTTTCGTAATACTCATTTTCCATATCCATCACCACGGCTGCATGACCGCGTTCCCGCATGCGGAAAAAAATGGCCTGCAGCTTCTGCATCTGCCGGTAGCGGGTCTGCTCATCCACGTTGCCCTGCAACATCTCGATTATGGTGGTGGCATCCTTTATGTCCTGCGCTTCCGGCGGCAGATAGCCTGCGTTCCTGAGCACCTTGTAGGCCATGCGCAGGTCCGGCGGCACCATGGAATCGTCATCCAGTTCCAGCGGTTTGCCCGCACCGGGCAGTTCCCTGAATTCGCCCTTTTCCGTGGCTTCCGATATGCGCTGCTCCGCAATGGCGGCGATGATGTTCATGTTACCGGCCTCTTTCTTCTGCCCGCGCCCTGTCTCAGGCTGCGGCAGCCTCTCCTAGTGCTGTGCAGCTATGGCCTGCAAACCTTCGGTCTTCAGCCATTCGCCAACGGATTGCGCTGCCGAAGCCATGCCCTTTGAAGCGGCATCGGCAATGGCCTGCGGTGTCATGGCGGAAAGAGGCTCATGCACGTCCACGGAACGGGTGAGCAGAAGCACCTTGCCCCGCTCGGTCCACAATGCCATGCGCAGGCTTATCACCATTTCCGACTCATGCTCACGCACTTCAAAGCGCTCCACCCTGCCGGTCAGCACGGCCTGATGCTCCTGCCTGTTGCGCGCGGGCCACACCAGCGTGTACTCGCGGTTGGCCTGCAGGGACGATGCGATACTGACAGTTGCAATGGATGCCGGAGCGCCTTCCCAGTACCAGCGGGTGCTGGGGGTGAGCACATTGCCCCGCGCCATCATCACGGCAGATCTGTCCAGCGCAGGAAAGCTCTCGAAATTCTCCATGAGGATGAGCGGTCCGCCGAAACGGTGCGAGGTACCAAGAGTACCGTCGCCCGTGCTGTTGGCCTGCATTGCGGCAGCCTGACGGGGCGCGATGCGCAGAATCTGCTCTGAAGGAATTTTGCTGCCCACGCAGCCGGAGATCATCACCGCAGCCAGAAGGAAGACAGCCACTAATGCCATACTCCCTGACGCGAATTCACGTCGGATACTGGCGGCGCCAGTGTGTATACTGTTCCGGACACTCTTGCGAACACGAGCCATGATTACTCCTTCATCCTGTCGTCCGGAGGATAGATGACCTGCCACGGACGTTCCTTGAGCGACTGGGTGAGCACCTTGAGATTGTGGGTAAGTTCGGCTGTATTGTCGAGAATCTCTTCAACCACGCGCTGGTCGTAATCAAGATCCTTCTGCAGCTGGCCGCTCAGGCCGGTAACCGAGGCGCCCACCGCCTCCACCTGCGTGCGCAGCACCTTAAGGGTTGTTGCGGTATCTCCGTGCACGCCGGTTATGGCCGCATTAAGGTTGTTTATGGCAGCATTAAGATTCTGTCGGGTTTCGCTCACCATCTGGCGTGTTTCCCGTATGCCGTCTCTGGCATCGTGTGCCACGCCCTTGAAATCGCTGTTCAGTCCGCCGATCATACCATGAGCATCCTTCAGAAGCCCGTTCATCTCCACAAGAATGCTCTGCACCTGCTTGCGGTTGTCCGTATTGAGCAATTCGCGCAGGCTGTCTGCAATCTCTGAAATCTTCGGTTCAAGCTTGGCGGCCATGGTGGCCATGGATGCCGCAACTTCCATGATGTCCGGTGTGGGTTCCTGCGGAATCTCGCTGCCTGGCGGCAGGGCCGGACCGGCCTTGCGCGAAAGGTTCAGCAGCACGAAGTTGTCGCCCACTATGCCTTTCTGCGAAATGGACGCCATGGTGCCGTCGTACACGGTAAAACCATCCTTCAGGCCTATCACCACAAGCACGAGACCGGGGTCGTCCTTGTCCACATCAATTTCCAGCACACGGCCGACATTGATGCCCGCATACTTGACCGGCCTGCCCACATCCAGATTCTTCACCCCGTTGAAGCGTATGACGTAGTGGTCAAGCTTTTCCCAGAACCGGTGGCCGCCGAAAGCAATGATGAAAAGACCTAATATGATAAGCCCCGTAACAACCGTTACGCCGGCACGGGCCATTTCCCTTTTTCCTGCTGCCTGATTCAGCACACTGCTTCTCCCCGTAATATGTTACCGCAGCCCGTCCGCTCTCTCCGCAACCTGCCCTGCATGCAGGACCGGTTACAAAAAGGGCGCCTGACGGATGTTGGGCTGCCGGTCAAGAAACTGTCTGATGTAAATATCTTCAGTGGATTTCAGCGCATCTATGCCGCCCTCGAACAACACCTTGCCACCGTGCAGCACCACAACATGCTCCGCAATGGTGAAAAGGCTGTCGAGATCATGGGTAACAACCACAATGGTCATACCCAATGCCTCATGCAGATCAAGGATAAGCCTGTCCACCTCTGCCGCGGTGATGGGGTCCAGTCCTGCAGAAGGTTCATCGCACAGCAGCATTCTCGGATCCATGACCAGCGCACGGGCCAGTCCCGCCCGCTTGCGCATGCCGCCCGAAAGCTGGTTGGGATAATAGTCCATGAACTGTTCCAGCCCCACCAGCGAGAGCTTGAGCCGCACCATGGTCTGTATGGTGCCTTCATCCAGATTTGTGTGCTCCAGCAACGGCAGGGAAATATTCTCGCCAAGGCTCAGCGACCCCAGCAGCGCGCCATCCTGAAATAGAACGCCCATGTTACGCTTGTGCTTGTAGAACCGGTCCGGACTCATGGCGAACAGGTCTTCGTCTTCAATAAAAATCTTGCCTTCGCTGGGTACGGCCAGACCGAGAATATGCCGCAGCAGCGTTGACTTGCCGCACCCGCTGCCCCCAAGAATGACGGATATCTTGCCGCCGGGCAGTGTAATGTTGGCATCACGCAGGGTGACGTTTCCGGGGTACCCCACCGCAAGATTTTTGGTGGTGATGCTTGGTGCCTTGGGTCTGGATGCCATTGCAGTGCCCGCTTACATGAAGGTGTAGTTGATGGCGGTGAAAAAGAAGTCGAGCAGTATGATCAGGAAGATGGACTGCACCACTGCCTTTGTGGTTCTTCTGCCCACGTCGGCAGCACCGTCGCGGGCCATGAGTCCCTGCCAGCAGGAAATGACAGCAATGGTTATTCCGAAGCCCAGTGCCTTTATGAGACCGGAGAATACATCGCCCACGGTCAGAAAGTTCACGCACTGTTCAAAATAGGTCTTGAGAGTAAGGCCGAGGAATATGGCGGAGAACAACCCGCCGGAGACTATGCCCACAAGGTCTGCCATGAGCGTGAGTACGGGCAGCATAACCGCCATGGCCAGCAGTTTGGGCCAGACGAGAAACCGTATGGGGTCTATGCCGATAACATGCAGAGCGTCTATCTCTTCCGAAATTTTCATGGTGGCCAGTTCGGCGCAGAACGAGGCGCCCGAGCGGCCGGTGAGGATTATGGCAGTGAGCAGCGGGCCAAGTTCCTTGATGATGATGACAGACACCATGTTGGCCACATAGCTGAGGGCCCCCACCTTTTCGAGCTGCCCTGCGGCCTGCAACGCGAGAATCATGCCTGTACAGGCGGCGATAATGGCGACGATGCCGACGGAACCCGTACCCACTGCGGTCATGTGGTTCCAGCTCTGCCATGAATAAAAGGCGCGCCTGTGCCGTAAAATGCCCGTGAAGCACCTGAGCAGATCGTTGATCAGCTTTGCAAGAATAGTCAGCTCACTCCACATGGTGTATTTCGTGTGCTCCTACATCCCGAAGAGAATGCCGACCTGCGTCAGGCTGAACAACTTGCGCACCTGAGGTGAGGCGTCTGTTACCTCAAGGCCTCTTCCGTCCATCATCAGCACCCTGCGGGCTTCAATGAGAACGGCCAGACCCGATGAATCGAGATAGCTGACATTGCCGAGGTCCAGTTTGAGAATGCCGCTGGTTTCCCTGACGGCGCCCAGCAGAAAGCTGCGCACGTCGGGTGTGACTGAATAGTCTATCTCCCCCCGCAACGTAATGAACCCATTGTCCTTGCTTGCAGTCCAAAGATCCTTCGCCGCCATTGCCATCCTCCTGTCCGGCTGCTTCTGCCGCTGCATGCTTCAAACCGGCAGACCATACTCCGGCCACACTCCGATCTTGCCTGGCCATCATGCGGGATCACGCCAGACTTCCAGTAAGGTTATGTCATCATTGCTGGCTATGCCCGCCTGCCACAGATCCACCGCCGCCAGCAGTGCCCTGCCATACGGTGCCGAGCTGGCCGCCTGCAACAATTCCATGACACGCTCTTCACCATACAGTTCATGAGCGGCATCATAAGCCTCTGTTATGCCATCAGAAAGCAGCAACAGAGACTGACCTGACCGCAATTCTACCAAAGTGTCATCATAATGCACATTCTGCTCTATGCCAAGCGGCAACCCTGTGGATACAGGCAATTCCCGCACGGTGCCGGAACTGACAATCAAGGGACGCAGGTGTCCGGCGTTGGCAAAGGTGACGGTCTGTGCAGCCATATCGTACACCGCAATGCATACCGTAACAAACAGGTTGTTTTCCATGTCGTTCAGCAGCATTTCGTTCAATATTTTCAGTATACCCGAGGGAGTTATTTCGCTTGCGGCATGGCTGCGGATGCGCGACCAGACCGCAGTGCCGACCAGTGCCGCACCAAGCCCCTTGCCCGCAACGTCCGCAATGTAGGTGACAAGCCTGCCGTCCGGCAGCGGAATGAAGTCATACATGTCGCCGCCCACATGGATGGCCGGCCTGCTTGTGGCCCACACGTTCCAGCCTTTCGGCATGGCCGGGAGTCTGGGCAGAAAAGCCTTGTGGATATGCGCTGCGGCCTGCAACTGCACGGTCATGCGCTCCTGCTCCAGCAATGCCTCAAGCAACTTGGAACGCACAAGCGCCACACCGGCCAGATGGGCAAAACTCTCGAGAATCTCCAGATCTTCAGTCGTAAAATCACCACCGTCGTGCGGGTTGAGCACCTGTGCCACACCCAGCAGTTCATTCTTGTAGAGTATGGGAACGCAGAGAAGTGAGCGGGTGGTAAATCCGGTTGCAACATCTGCAAGACGGTTTATGCGTGGGTCGCTCCCGCTGCACAGAATGGGTTTTCGTGATTCTGCAACGCAGCCGGCAATGCCTTCGCCCATGTGCAGGGTAAAGTCGCCTTCCAGAATCTGCTGCGCCACAACGGGAGAATCGTTTCTGGCCAGAGCGAATCTGAGCACGTTCTGCTCTTCATCGTACAACAGGATGGACGACGCCACCGCATCCGTCACATCCTGCGCCAGTTCAAGCAACCGCGGCAGCAGTTCCGGCAGGGAATCCATCTGCGCGAGCATCTGGTTTGCCTGAATAAGCTTGCGCAGACGGCTTTCTTGTCTTGTTGCCATATCCGGAAACTCCATCAGCCCCCCCAACGTTGTTCCCTGTTACCCGCCGGTGCACCCGCTACGGTACCGGCGTCACACCATCAGACCCACTGCTCTATTTCCGGCACGCCGGACCGGTTGATGGCCTCTACCAGCCCTTCCGGCGAGACCGTGGCCGCGCCTACATGGCCAACCACCACACCCGCCGCATAGTTTGCCAGCATGCATGATTCCAGCAACGGAAGCCCCGCCGCCAGCGCCAGTGCCGCCGTGGCGATAACCGTATCGCCCGCGCCGGTCACATCAAATACTTCACGCGCCATGGTGGGAATGTGCCATACGCTTTCCCGCCCTTCAAACAGGGCCATACCCTGCGGTCCGAGGGTGGTGAGCAGCCTGTCGCAGCCCAGCAGATCAAAGATGGCCTGCCCTGCGGCGATAATCTCTTCCTGCGTACCCACGGGCATATTCGCGCCTTCGCTCGTTTCCTTGGCGTTGGGCGTGAGCATGAAAACGCTCTTGTACCACTTGAAGTTCGGCGTTTTGGGGTCGACCAGAATTTTGGGGGTACGTGCCGCGCTTCTGCACAGCGCCGTAAGCCGCTCCATGAAGGTCTGGGTCACCAGCCCCTTGCCGTAATCCGACACAATGCAGACATCGTATTCGTCAATACATTGCGAAACGACCTTGAAGACTTCTTCAAGTGCCTCGCCGGATATGGGAGATGTGTCTTCCCTGTCTATGCGCAGCATCTGCTGCCGGCTGGCAATGATACGCGTTTTCCGCGTGGTCTTCCTGCCTGCTATGCGGATGAAGGTATGTTCGATGGAATCCGTGGTGAGCAGCGAATCCAGAAGGTCTGCGCCGCTGCCCGTGCCGGTGATGCACACAAGGTGGGGGATACCGCCAAGGCTGCATATATTGCGGGCCACGTTACCCGCGCCGCCCAGCACGTGCCTGTCGTTGAATACCCGCACCACGGGAACCGGCGCTTCGGGCGAAATGCGCTCCGCATCGCCGGTAAGGTATTCATCGACCATCACGTCGCCTATGAGAAGCACCTTCTTGCCCGCCAGAAGCGGGACCATATCGCTCATAGCACGAGTCGTCATTCCTGATTTCGTCGTCAAACTTGATTCCATTGTCAGTCTGGAGTCCATTATCAGTCTGGAGTCGGTCATGCAGGTTATCCGTTTACAGTAACGCCGAGTCTGGTCAGCAGTTCATTCAGCTCATCCTGGCTGGAGAAGGAAAGTGTAACCTTGCCCTTCTCTTCCGTTCCGCTGACAGCCACCTTGCCGCTGAAGACGGTTGAAAGCGTGCTGTGAATATCCTTCATGCGCGGAGATAGAACCATCGCAGGGCGCTGTGCCTTTGCTTCCTTTACCGCTTCAGCACCTTCATGCGCGGGCAGTTCGCCGTGCGCCTTCCAGTATTGAGCCATGGCTTCGGCCTGCCGCACAGTAAGCATCTGCTTGATGATGCGCTCAAGCATCTCATCCCGCACCTCTTCAGCAACCGCCAGCAGGGTACGCGCATGTCCGGCACTGATGGTGCCGTTCTGCAGCATGGCCCTTGCAGCCTCGGAAAGCTGCAGCAGGCGCAACGTGTTGGCTATGGAAGAACGGCTCTTGCTGAGCTTCTGCGAAAGATCTTCCTGCGAGAGGCCGAACTTGTCTTTGAGCTCCTGCATGCCGAGCGCCTCTTCCATGGGGTTGAGGTCTTCGCGCTGCAGGTTTTCAATAAGCCCCACGGCCAGAGTCTCAAGGTCCGTCATTTCACGGATGATGACCGGCACCTCGCGGATTCCGGCCATGCGGCTGGCACGCCAGCGGCGCTCACCGGCCACGATTTCATAAAATGTTTCTTCCCCGTTTTTCACGGGGCGGACCAGCAGAGGCTGCAACACGCCCTGCGCCCGGATGGATGATGCAAGCTCTTCCAACCCTTCTTCGGCAAATGCCTTGCGCGGCTGGTTGGGGTTCGGCTTCAGCATGCGCAGGGGAAGGGTGTTCGGAGTGGTGCCACCGGTTGCCACCGGTTCTTCATTCGACTTGAACAGGGCGTCCAGCCCTCTACCGAGACCTCTTGGTGCTCCTGCCATCTGTATAACTCCTTGACAATCCGTCATTTCGCCCTAAGTCTACAGCCTCAACTTAGTCAGTCGAAGCGCAAACGGAGGCATTCATGTCTGAAAAAGATTCTCACGTCGTCCAGCTCTATGCCAAGGACGGCTCAATGTACGGTGTTTTGCTCAGCCCTCAAATATGGGACATGGTGAGCCGCAAGGTTGCCCCCATTCTGGAGCAGGCTCTTGATACCATGTACCCCACTCTCGCCAGCGAGAAACCTGAACCCCTTGATGACTGGCAGCAATTCAAGGATTTCTGGGATTTCAAGTATCCGTTCAGTGCCGAGGTGGAGTGCAAAATATGCGGTAGCAAAACGTCCGATTGGGAACATGACCCCGCAAAACCTTTCCGCCTCAAAAACACCAGCTTGAGCGGGTTGTGTGTGTTCCATTGCATGAAGTGCAAGGCAACCGTCCGCAAAAAGCACTTCAAAGACCACATATGCTTTGAGGCAACCGCCACCAATACGAGCAACACGGTTGGTAGCTGCGGAACCATCATCGACTAGTTACAAACACACTACAACGCGTATTACGGGCGCGGGGGCCTTCTCAGCACAACCTCTTTGGCCAGTGCGAGATAGGACTCCGCGCCTTTTGATTTTACATCATAATGAATGATGGAACGCCCGAAGCTCGGCGCCTCAGACAAACGCACGTTACGCGGCACCACTGTTTCAAACAGGTGGTCGGGGAAGCATTTGCGCACTTCATTCTTCACCTGTCGGGACAATCTGTTGCGCACATCGTACATGGTGAGCACTACCCCAAGCAGGTTAAGATTGGGGTTAAGGCGCTTTTTCACCTGCTCAAAGGTCTGCAGCAGCTTCACTATACCTTCAAGCGCAAAAAATTCGCATTGCAGCGGAACAAGCAGTTCCCGCGCAGCGCACAGGGCATTCAGCGTAATCAGCCCCAGCGAGGGCGGACAGTCCAACAGAATATAATCAAAACGCGATTCAAGCGTATTGAGCACATCCTGCAGATAGTATTCCCGCCCCATTTTATCCACCAGTTCAAGCTCAATGGCTACCAGATCGGTGGTGGAAGGCAGAATGGAAAGGAAGGGAGTGTTTGTTTCATACACTGCTTCCAGCGCCTCTTCAGGCTGAAAGAAGGTGGTGTACAGGTTATTGGGCATGGTTTCATGATCCAGTCCCAGCCCGCTAGAGCAGTTTGCCTGCGGGTCGCAATCTACTACCAGCACCCTTTTTTCCATAACAGCCAAAGATGCGGCAAGGTTTATGGATGTGGTCGTCTTCCCTACTCCGCCCTTCTGGTTGGCTACAGCGATAATCCTGGCCACGTCGACCTCATTCTACGTTGGTTGTGTGGACATGTTTCATGTGAAACATCAAGAATCATCCAAATGCACATGCGTACCTTCACTAGCTAGAAAATGGAACGTTTTGTGTCAACTCACCCTTCCACTTACATTGACTACTTATCAGCTGCTTAACCTGCAGCACGCATGGCCTACGGGGGATTTTGCCACCCACAATCTTTTTTTGGAAAAATTTTGCCTCTTCGCAATTTGGAGAGTGAATGTTTCACGTGAAACAAACTACATGTTAAAGTGAAGTTAAAGCGTAATACGAAATGGCGATTACAACGCTCACATTAAGGAATCACAAGCGTAGAACAGAAGTAAAACATACGCTCAATGGCAACTCTGATTGGCGAAAACCAGTTAAGCAGACATGATCCGCAGCTCTAAGAACTGGCAGAACCGGCAATAAAAAAGGCCCGCACAAGGCGGGCCTTCCATACGGAAAAATCAAGGAGCTGCGTATTACACCTTGTAGTAGTCGCGGTACCAATCGACAAACTTGCTGATGCCCTCTTCCACCGAGGTGCTGGGCTTAAAGCCAGTGTCGGCGATAAGATCATCCACATTGGCGTAGGTGGCGGCAACGTCGCCGGGCTGCATGGGCAGCATGTTCTTCTGGGCCTTCATGCCGAGCTTGTCTTCAAGCACTTCGATGAAGTGGCCAAGTTCCACCACGTTGTTGTTGCCGATGTTGTAGAGGCGGTACGGTGCAGGGCTGGTGCACGGGTCGGGAGCTTCACCGGACCAGTTGGGATTCGGTTCAGCGGTGCGCTTGGTTACGCGGACCACGCCTTCAACGATGTCGTCAATGTAGGTAAAGTCGCGGCGCATTTTGCCGTGGTTGAACACATTGATCGGCTTGCCTTCCAGAATGGCCTTGGTGAAGAGGAAGAGTGCCATGTCGGGGCGGCCCCAGGGTCCGTACACCGTGAAGAAGCGAAGGCCGGTGGTGGGCAGACGGTACAGATGGCTGTAGGTATGCGCCATGAGCTCGTTCGCCTTTTTGCTGGCAGCATACAGGCTGATGGGGTGATCCACGTTGTCATGCACGCTGAAGGGCATGGTGGTGTTCAGCCCGTACACAGAACTGGAAGATGCGTAGACAAGGTGCTCTACCTTGTTATGGCGGCAGCCTTCCAGAATGTTGCAGAAGCCGACAAGGTTGGAATCGACATAGGAATTCGGATTTTCAATGGAGTAGCGCACGCCTGCCTGCGCAGCAAGGTTCACCACGTGGGTGAACTTTTCTTCGGCAAACAGCTTTGCCATGGCAGGACGATCGGCAAGGTCCACATAGGCATGCTTGAAGTTCTTGTTCTCGAGCAGAATGCCAAGACGGGTCTTTTTGAGTTCCACACTGTAATAGTCGTTCAGGATATCAAGACCGACTACGGTATGCCCTTCTGCCAGAAATCTGCGCGAAAGGGAAAAGCCTATGAATCCGGCTGCGCCTGTAACAAGAATATGCATGCTCTATTCCTTGTTCGTTCGTTTTGCTTGTCATTGAAAAAAAGATGCCTGCGAAAAACATGATACCGGAAAACGTCCGGAAAAAAATGAAGTGGCGAGGGGCAGGCTGGCGATTTGTAGCATCATATCGGCTGATATGCCAGCACCGCACAAACGGAAATTCTGATGGGAAGCATCAATTCAGATGAATTTACAGCCCGGCTTACATGTGCAAACCAGCCCCCCTGTCAATCAGCCGTAATCCCCCCTCTGAGCCGCAAAGCAATCCGGTCCGGCCCATATATCAAAATCACCAAAAAAAACGATTATATCGAAAATACGAAGGTCATGCAAAAGGGGTCCGAAGACCCCCTTTGGTCAATTTTTCATGACTCAACACAGTTTGCACACCCTACTCTTCACCCTCTGCAGAGACAGTCGGTGGAGAAGATTTGTCTGCGCCGTAAACAGCCGCATTGAGCGAGATAGGAAGCGGAGGATTTTTGAGGAACAAGCGCAGTGCCTTTTCCATGGTTTCTTCAGGAACAAAGGTATCAAGGCAAGGTCCGTTAGGCCGCTCGTTCAGCACGCCGAACACTGGCAGCGGATAGGTATCCTGAATGCCGGAGGTAAGGTCGCGTTCGCAGGCTACCGCAATGATCATCCTGGGCCGCTTCTGCACCACAATACGCCGTGCAATGGTTCCGCCGGTGGCAACGGCGAACTGCACACCGTAATGGTCGCGCAACCGCAACAACATGCTCACGGGGCATTTGCCGCAACGTTTGCAGTGATCCACATTATACGAAAGGCGGATGGAGCATTCGCTGGATTGCAGGCAGTGCGGTGTGAGAATGAGTATCTCGTGCGGTTCAAACGTACCGTTTTCGGACCGCACAAGCTCGTTGTTCACCTTGATGAAGGAGTGACGGACACGCTCTTTGGAAATGCCGAGAAAACGGGCCAGCAACACCATGAGGGGCAGAAAAAGCTTGATGGTAAGCCCGCGCATGCGCTGGGTACCAAGGACGGGCCGCCCTTTGAGAATATGCAGCACAAGACCCAGAGATGCCCACGCGATAACCGCGATAAGTGCAAAAAGGAATGCTCCGGTGAGATAGGGGAGCAGCGGGTGGATGTTTGCAAGCCCGATATAGGGAATTATCCAGAACAGCAGCAGGATGGTGCACAACAGAATGCTTGTACCGGTGATAAGACCGATAAACAGACGTTTGCGCGACCCGTAATAATCTTCCGGACCATACTCGTCAGATGATTGCGGAGTGGTTGCGGATGGGTGTCTTCTTCGTATCATTCAGCCTGCAGGGGTAAATGGTTTTAAGCAATCGAACCGCTTAGGCACAGCATACCTTATCCGGACGGAAGTGCAAGATGCGGAGTCATTACTCACCCCCTGCACACCATTCATAAACGTAGGCTGACAAATAAAAAAGGGCCTGCACTCAGCAGGCCCTGACGATGTTTCAACAAGGGGCACAGGCCTGTAACAGGCCTAGCACAACCCTTCGCCGGAACAGGTGGCATCGTCGCAGCTGCCCAGATAGCCGCAGTGAAATGCAGCAGCATTCATGGGCTTCTTGTTGGCAGGACGAAGCATGGAAATGTGATATTCGCGGTCGCGGGTGGCAATGACAAGCTTGCCGTCCTTCAGGCCGAGCACAGACCCCGGAGCAGGCAGACTGCCATCGGTAGCAGGCTCCATGGCAGGTCCTATTTCACCTGGCTCAATGGAAATGCGAAGATCCTTCTGCCCTGCCCTGTGCATCATGAAATAGGCCCCCGGCCATGGAGACACACCGCGGATGCGGGCATGCACCACTTTGGCCGGCTGGGTCCAGTCCACAACGCCTTCAGACTTCTCAAGCTTGGCCGCGTGTGTGGAGAGTTCATCGTTCTGCGGCTTGGGATGCAGGCCACCCTTGGGGAGCAGCTCAAGCGCTTCCACAAGAAGACGTCCGCCCATGGCTGCCAGTTGGTCATGCATGGTGCCTGCGGTATCTGCAATGCCAATGGCCATGGCCTTCTGCAGCAGGATCGGGCCGGTATCAAGCCCCTTTTCCATCTGCATGATGGTAACGCCGGTAACGGGGTCACCATTCATGATGGCGCGCTGAATAGGCGCAGCACCGCGATATTTGGGCAGCAGCGAAGCATGCACATTTATGGCGCCATACGTGGGAATATCCAGAACCTTCTGGGGAAGGATAAGGCCGTATGCAGCAACGAGCAGCACATCCGGGCGCAGGTCGCGAAGGATCTGCACATCCTCTTCATTACGGAAATTGAGCGGCTGGTGCACGGTAAGCCCCAGCTCAAGCGCAAGCTCCTTCACTTCGGAAAACTTGCATACCTGCCCTCTTCCGCACGGACGATCAGGCTGGGTGTACACACCCACAATCTCGCACCCGCTCCACTCAGCCACCTGCCGCAAAACAGTTGCGGCAAATTCGGGAGTTCCCATGTAAACAGCGCGCATCATGCTACTACTTCAACCACTTTTTGACTTTGTTATCGTACATGGTCCGCTTGAGTCGGCTGATCTTGTCGATGAAAAGCGTCCCTGAAAGATGGTCAATTTCGTGCTGCAGACAGATGGCAAGCAGGCCGTCCGCATCGATGCACACATCGTTGCCGTTCAGGTCTTTGGCACTCAGGCGCACCTTTTCAGCACGCTTGACCTTGGAACGATAGTTCACAACGGAAAGGCAGCCTTCTTCAGAATCAACCTCGCCTTCCAGATTGTCCAGACGGGGATTGATGAGCGTCATGAGCTCTTCACGCTTTTCAGGACCGCTCACGTCCACGACAATGAGACGGCAATGCTCACCGACCTGAGGTGCGGCAAGGCCGATGCCCTCTTCCTTGTACATGGTTTCGGCCATATCAGCGGCGAGCTGACGAATCTCGTCCGTAATCTCGGCAATATCGTCACACTCAACTGCGAGACGTTCGTCAGGATATTTCAATATTTCTCTTATCATGAATAATACCAAGCACATAGTCATAATGACTACATGCAATTTTCTGAATTTGTGAAAAGGCGGAAAAGATGATTACCGCCTGACGTGCCAGAACATAAGCACTTATTGCAGCGATGAAAAGAGGAAAAGTCCTACCTGTATTGAGGGAGATAACGGCCGGATAACCATGGTGCAAACAGGCGCATGTGTCCCGACTACTCTACCGCAAGCGCAATGCCGGTTGCAGCAAGCACACACCCGGCCGTGCGATTGAGGCGCTTACGGGCTCTGGCGTTGACGAAAAATCTGCGGCTGCGGTTGGCGAGGCAGGCATAGACGGAAAGAACCGCAAAGGAAACGCCGAATGCCGTAATACATACTGAAAGCACATCAACGGACGTAAGCGTGGTCAGGTCCATGAAGGTAGGCAGAAAGCTGAGATAAAAGAAAATAACCTTGGGGTTGCCAAGAGTGACGGAAAACCCCGTGAGCAGATCGGCAACACAGCTTTTGAACGATGCACCGCGCGATGAGGTGCGCACCCCACCGGCCGAGGGAAGCGATAACGATTCGTTACGGGTGCGAATAAGGGAAATGCCGAGCCAGATAAGATAGGCGCTGCCCACATATCGGATTACGGTGAAAACTTCGTGCAGAGAGCTCGCCAGCGCGCTTAAACCGTATATGGCAAACAGAAGGTAGACCATGTCGCCGAGCAGAAGCCCCGTAGCAAGCACAAGGGCATGCGACATGCCCGATGTCATGGCCCGAGTTGTAACCGCAAAAACACCCGGGCCGGGTGTTATGGCAAGAACGAACATGGCTGCGGCAAACGCCGCCAGAGCAAAAATATCCACCATCACCTCCGGAGCCGGCGCTACTTTACGCGCTGGTGCAGGTACTCCAGTCGTTTTTCAATGGCCATGGGGTTGGGATAGGTGTGCAGAATACTTTCCAGCAGCACGATGGATTGCTTCGTCTTGCCAAGCTGATCGTACACGTCTGAAAGCAGCAGAACCACAAGGGCATGCAGCTCCTCATCCATGTTCGGGGTCTGTATGACCTGCTCCAGCGTCTTCTCGGCCGCATGGTAGTTCTCGAGGTAGAACTGGGTCTGCGCAAGATCAAAGAGACAACGCGCATGCTCAAGATCGTTTACCTTGAGCTCCACACAGGCTCTCAGAGCATCAATGGCAAGGTCGTAATCACCGGTATACAGATAGGCTTCGCCTATATTGCGATAGGCCTTGGCCTGATCTACAGGTGTGCTTTCCGGAAGATTGAGCAGACGCTGCCATACCTCAATGGCCTTATCCATGTTTCTGGTATCCATGCACAGCGCACCGAGACGATAGAGAATATCCTTGGCGCGTCCGGCCTGATCACCAAACTCGAGAAACATGGCCTCAAGCAGTTCCATGGCGTCCTGACTGTTATTGCGGACGTTGTAGGCAAGCTCGTAGAGCTTGTTCCACACTTCCCATCGCTCGGCGCTCTGCTGATGAATCTTGAGATAGCGTTCGTACAGACGCTCCGCCTCCAGATACTGCCGTTCAACATAGGCCTTACGGGCAGAAACGAGATCATCCTCGGCCTCCGGCTGCGAGGAGCAACCGGAGGCGAGGATGGATATCAGCAATACTGCAAGCAGCGTCTGTTTCATTTATTCCTGTTCTTCGAAACTGTCTTCACGTTCCTGCACACGGTCAAAACCAACCACAAGTCCGCCCTCGTTGAGGGAAACGAGGCGCACGCCCTGTGTGGCGCGGCCGACGCTGCGAACTTCCTTTATGTTCATGCGGATGATCTTGTTGTCGGACGTGAGCAGAATGAGCTCATCTTCGAGTTCAACAGGTATCGCACCGAGAACGGGACCGGTCTTGGGCGTTACCTTGAAGTTGATGATTCCCTTTCCGCCACGGGACTGCACTCTGTACAGTTCCAGACGCGTGCGCTTGCCGTAACCGTTTTCGGAAACAGTCATAATCTCGGAAGTGGTGTCCTGAGAAAGGGTAACGCAGGCCACAACCTCGTCCTTGCCGCGCAGGGCAATGCCCTTCACGCCTGAGGCACCGCGGCCCATGGGACGGACGTCGCGGCAGCTGAAGCGTATGGCTATGCCTTCCTGCGTGGTGAGCACCACATCGCACTGGTCGTTAACCTCGCGCACCATGATGAGTTCATCATCGTCGCGCATACCCACGGCAATAATGCCGGTTCTGCGGCACTTGCCATACAGGTCGGCACTGGAGCGTTTGACCATGCCGCGCTTGGTAGCGAAGAGGAAGAACTTGTTCTCGTCAAAGTCGCGTACGGAAAGTGCGGTGGTGACGAATTCGTTCTCCTCCAGCGGCAGCAGGTTGGCAATGTGCACGCCCTTGGCGGTACGGCTGCCTTCGGGAATCTGATGCACCTTCAACTGGAACATGCGGCCCTTGTTGGTAAAGAGCAGCAGGAACTGGTGGTTGGTGGTGGTCAGGAAGTCCTGCACAAAGTCGCCGTCGCCGGTATGCACACCCGCAACACCCTTGCCGCCACGCTTCTGGGCGCGGTAAGATTCCAGCGTGGTGCGCTTGATGTAGCCGCGACGCGAAAGCGTGATGACAACATCTTCATCGGGGATAAGGTCTTCGATGTCGATGCCGTCCAGCTCTGCTTCAATGGTGGTGCGGCGGGGAGTCGAAAAGTTCTCCCTGAGCTGGGTCAGCTCATCGCGTACAACACCCTGCAGCACTTCACGATTATCAAGAATGGACTTGAACCACTCGATCTGCTTGAGCAGTTCGGTGTATTCTTCGATCAGCTTTTCATGCTCAAGGTTGGTCAGGCGCTGCAGGCGCATATCAAGAATGGCCTGAGACTGGATCTCGGAGAGACTGAAGCGCTCCATAAGACCGGTCTTGGCATCCTGAGGCGTCTTGGAAGCACGGATAATGCGCACCACTTCGTCGATGTTATCCAGCGCAATGCGCAGACCTTCGAGGATGTGAGCACGTGCTTCGGCCTTGCGCAGATCGTAGCGGGTGCGGCGAATGATAACTTCGCGGCGGTGTTCGATGAAATACGACAGCGCGCTCTTGAGCGTCAGCGTCTGCGGACGGTTGCCCACAACCGCAAGCATGTTGATGCCGAAAGAACTTTCCAGCGGCGTGAACTTGTACAGCGCGTTGATGACGATTTCAGGAATGGTGCCGCGCTTCAGATCCATGACCACGCGGATACCCTTGCGGTCGGATTCGTCACGCAGGTCGGTAATACCGTCGATCTTGCGGTCGTTCACCAGTGCGGCAATCTTTTCAACCAGGCTGGACTTGTTCAGCGCGAACGGAATTTCCGTAATGATGATGGACTGGAAACCCTTCTTGCGCTCTTCAATCTCCACCTTGCCGCGAATCTTCACGGTGCCGCGGCCGGTGGTGTAGGCATCGCGCAGGCCCTGACCGGCATAGCAGAAGCCGCCGGTGGGGAAGTCGGGTCCCTTCACGAACTGCATCAGGTCTTCAACGGTGCAGTCGCGGTTATCCAGCAACAGCAGCAGCGCGTCCACCAGCTCGCCGAGGTTGTGCGGCGGAATGTTGGTGGCCATACCCACCGCGATACCGGAAGAACCGTTCAGCAGCAGGTTTGGTACCTTGGTGGGCAGAACAGAAGGTTCCAGCAGGGTGTTGTCGTAGTTGGGCTTAAAGTCGACGGTTTCCTTGTCGATGTCGGAAAGGAACTCGCCGGCAAGGCGGGACATGCGCACTTCAGTGTAACGCATGGCTGCCGCGGCGTCGCCGTCGATGGAACCGAAGTTACCCTGGCCATCAACCAGCAGGTCGCGCATGGAGAACGGCTGCGCCATACGCACAATGGCGTCGTAGACTGCAGAGTCACCGTGGGGATGGTATTTACCGATAACGTCACCGACCACGCGCGCAGACTTCTTGTGGGCACGGTTCCAGCCGTTGCCCAGCTCGTGCTGCGCGAACATGATACGGCGGTGAACGGGCTTGAGCCCGTCACGCACGTCAGGAATGGCCCGGCCTATGATAACACTCAGAGAATACTCAAGATAGGACTTCTTAAGCTCTTGTTCGATGGTTACTGTATTCGACACGTTCAGGCCTCGTTTTAAATATCCAGATCGTTCACGCTCAGGGCGTTGCGTTCGATGAATTCACGACGGGGTTCAACCCTGTCGCCCATCAACTGCTCGAAGATGTCGCTTGCATCCTCGGCATCTTCCACGGTCACCTGAAGCAGTATGCGGTTCTCGGGGTTCATGGTGGTCACCCAGAGCTGCTCGGGGTTCATTTCACCAAGACCTTTGTACCGCTGAATGCTGAGACCCTTGCGGGCTTCCTGCAGCACATACTCGAGAACAGCGAAGATATCAGACAGTTCCGTTTCCGATTCCTTGCGCACAGCCTTGAAGGAAACACCGCCGAACATCTTGCGGATGTCGTCCAGCGCTATGTAGGGCTGCTTGTAGAGCTTGGAGTTGAAAAACTCGTTGCCAAGGCGGGTGCGGTGTCCGTTCTGGTCTTCGAACACAAGCCATACGCGGCGTTCTATTTCGTCCTCTTCCACCTCGGTGCACACGGAGAACCCGCGGTCCTGCAGGAACGTGCCGAATCCGTTTTCACTTTCGTGATCAAACGTTTCGGGGAACAGACGCACCGGATACTCAAGGAAGGTCATGAACAGATCCCTGCTCACGTTGATATTCTCAACCTCGGCAATCTTGCCCTGAATGGCCTCGATTGCCTTGAGCAGTTCCTTGAGATGCGCACCTGTGGAGGTCATGCCGTTGCCGCCATGCAGCACCACATCGTCTGCAATACGGTTGAGCAGAAACGCGTTCAGCTCAGTATCGTCCTTGATGAACTTTTCAAACTTGGACGAATGGGCGCGGTACAACGGCGGCTGCGCGATGTACAGGTAGCCCTTTTCGATAAGCCCGGGATACTGACGGAAGAAGAACGTGAGGAGCAGCGTACGAATATGCGCGCCGTCCACGTCGGCGTCAGTCATGATGACGATCTTGTGATAGCGCATCTTATCGTAATCAATGTCTTCTTCACCAACACCGGCACCCATGGCGGTAATCATCGCCTTGATTTCCTTGTTGGCCAGCATCCTGTCGAAACGGGTCTTCTCAACGTTCAGAATCTTGCCTCGCAGCGGCAGAATGGCCTGTGTTCCCGGGTTTCTGCCCTGCTTGGCAGAACCGCCTGCAGAGTCACCTTCCACGATGAACAGTTCAGACTCGGCAGGGTCCTTGGACTGGCAGTCCGCCAGCTTGCCGGGCAGCGAGTTGTCACCAAGGGCGCCCTTGCGGCGTACAAGATCCTTTGCCTTGCGGGCAGCATCGCGTGCACGGGCGGCATCCACGGCCTTTTCGATGACCATCTTGGCGTCCTTGGGGTTCTCGCCGAAGAAGGTCATGAGATGGTCGTAGCACAGTCCGGCCACAAGACCGGCCACTTCGCTGTTACCGAGCTTGGTCTTGGTCTGCCCTTCAAACTGGGGCTGCGGAATCTTCACGCTGATAACGCCGGTAAGACCTTCGCGCACGTCATCGCCGGAAAGCTTCACCTTCAGCTTCTTGGGAAGATCAGATCCCTGAATGTAGGTGTTGATGGCACGGGTCAGCGCGGTCTTGAAACCCTGCAGGTGCGTGCCGCCTTCCTTGGTGCGGATGTTGTTCGCAAAGGTGAGGAAGTTTTCCTTGTACCCTGCGTTGTACTGGATGGCGTATTCGACAAAGATGTTTTCCTGATCGCCGGTACCGTTGCCGGAACCGTAGATGATGGAATGGATGCCGCCTTCGCCGGAGTTGAGATCTTTGACGAACTGGCGGATGCCGCCTTCCGCGAAGAAGGTATCGGAATCGCCGGTACGCTCGTCGGTGAATTCGATGGTCAGTCCGGAGTTGAGATAGGACAGTTCTTCAAAGCGCTTCTTCAGCACATCGTACATGAACTGGTTCGTTTCAAATATCTCTTCATCAGGACGGAAACGTACAGTGGTACCGCGCTTGTCGCTTTCACCGATGGTTTCAACGCCCTTAACAGGCACACCGCGTTCATACCGCTGATTGTAGCGGTAGCCGTCGCGGTCGATGGTCACTTCAAGATACTCGGACAGGGCATTAACACACGAAACACCCACGCCGTGCAGACCGCCGGAAACCTTGTAGGTGTCGCTGTCGAACTTGCCGCCTGCGTGCAGTATGGTCATGACCACTTCAACGGCGGGACGTCCTTCCTTGGGGTGGATGTCCACGGGAATGCCGCGGCCGTTGTCACGCACGGTCACGCTGTTATCGAGATGCACCTTCACGGTGATCTTGTCGCAGTAGCCGGCCATGGCTTCGTCAATGGAGTTATCCACGACTTCATAGACAAGATGGTGCAGACCGCGAACATCGGTGCTGCCGATATACATGGCGGGGCGCTTGCGGACAGCCGAGAGCCCCTCAAGAACGGTAATGCTGTCCGCGGTGTACTGCTGTTTGCTTCCAGCGCTGGTCATTAAACTTCTTCCTCGCTGTAGTACGTCTCTTCCACAATCTTCATGGGCATGATGATAACCGTGTATTCCGGGTCATCATTGCCCTGCAGGCCGCAGGGGCCTTCCGAACCGGTAAGCAGGAACTTGAGGGTTTCGGACTGGTAGTGGTTGAGAATTTCGATCAGGTTGCGGGTGGGGAACGCAATGCGCTTTATGTCACCCTGATACTGTGCTTCGATGGCTTCGTTGGCCGTACCCACTTCCTGACCCTGTGAAGAAAGCTCCACTTCGGCTCCGTTGAAGGTGAAGTAGGTGCAACGGTTGTTTTCCGTGTTGAAGATGAGCAGACGGTCGAGTGCCTCGATTATCTCCTTTCTGTCTACCTCAAGGGTGCTCACTTCGGGAGCCTGAAGCTTTGAAAGGAAATTGTTGTAATCCGGATACTGGTAATAGGAAAGAGGCAGGCTGAACGTCTCGCGCTTGTCTCCGCGACGGAAGAACAGACGCTTGTTGTCGATGTTCAGTTCAATCTCATCACCGCCGAGCCACTTCTTGAGTTCGCCGAGATACTTCTTCTGCACCAGAATGCCGTCCTGCGGCAGCATGGAGTGAAGCTCATCGTTCATGAAGCGCTGCATGGAGAACTGGTGACCGTTAAGGCCGCAGGACTCGATGGTACCGTTGGTCATGGGCTTCATGCTCATGCAGGCAATGGCTTCCATCGTGTCTTCATCGGAGATGCAGTAGGAAAGCTTGTCTATGAGTTCCTGCACGAAGTCGCCCGACCAGTAAACGGAACCGGCTTCGGGGAAATCGGAAAAATTCTGGAACCAGGTAGGATCGTTCACGGGCAGTTTGTATTTTCTTCTGCCCTGCTCAATCTGCAGGCTGCCGGAGTCTTTGTCCAGACGAAGGGTAATTTCGCCTGAAGGCAGCTTCTTGAGAAGATCCACAAAGGCACGACCCTGCACACCGGCAAGCCCCTCTTCCATCACCTCGCCGGTATACCGGCCACGGAATTCGATATTGGAATCGGTAGAGAGCACATGCAGAGCGCCTGCTTCCGCTTTAAGCCAGATGGACCGCAAATAGGCTGCGCCGGTTTTGGCAGGAATGATATTTGCGGCTTTCTGGAGACCGTCAATCACGTCTTCTTTAAATACTCTTAAATGCATTATGATCTCCTTGTAATAGTAGTAGGGGGTGTGCCTTTGTTTCTACTAGAACTATCTAACTGATTTTCTTTAGCTTTATCGGTAACAATGAAGGTAACATTCTTTGCACCGTCATTGCGTAACTTGTTCGCTTTTTCCTAACTGTCTTTGGTTAGACACTTTTTCTTCAGCTCGGTTACCAAAAGTTTCGTATCTCTGTTACTTTCCTGTAATTCCTTGACTTTTTTAACGGCGTACATGGCCGTTGAGTGATCTTTGCCGCCGAAGATGCGCCCGAGTGAAGGGTAGGAACTGCCAAGAAGCTGACGGCATATGAACATGGCCAGCTGGCGCGCCTGCACGATCTTCTGGTGGCGTTTGGTGCCGGTTATATCCTTGTGGTTCAGCCCGAAGTGTTCGGAAATGACCGCAATAACCGTATCCGGCGTTATGGAGCTGCCCTGCTTGTCATCGGTGTGGGCGAGTATCTGCTCGAAATCCTTATCTGTCACTTCCCTGCTCATCAGGTCCCTGTAGGCGGCAAGCTTGGTCAGAATACCCTGCAGGTTGCGGAAATCAGGAAACCGCTGGCACAGCATGAAGGTCTGTTCCTTGGATATGCGCAGCCTGTCATGCTTGAGCCGCTGCTGCACGAAGCGCACGCGGATATCAAGATCCTGCGGCTTGATCTGGGCGATAAGGCCCCATTCCAGCCGTGATTTGAGCTTGGGGTCCAGAAAGTCGTATCCGGAAATGATGCCGGTGGAGGTGAATATCATCTGCCGTCCCGCATCGTGGAACATGTTGAACAGAATGACCATTTCTTCCTGCAGCAGCGGGAAGTCGCGAAAACGCTGCACATCGTCCAGCATAAAGTAGACGTAACGCGAAATATGGCGGCGGGCGCCGTACAGATCGCCTTCAAACTGCACGGCATAGAGCGCTGCAAGGTCTTCTACCGTACCGAGAAAAATGGATTCGGGATCGGTATGGCGGGCAATCTCGTTTGCCATGGCGCGCAGCAGGTGCGTCTTGCCCGAGCCGCTGGAGCCGCACAAGACAAAGGGGTTGTATTTGGGTGCTCCCTGCTTGACGACTTCACGGGCGCTGGCAATGGGAAATTCGTTCTTGCGGTTGTGCAGGTAGCTTTCAAAGGTGAATTGCTGGCCAAAGGGAATGTCCAGATTCTTCACACGGTCGGAAGAGGCGGAAACGGGCATTCTGCCGCCAGTGCGGCTGGCAGCGCGCGTGGTGTAATCGAGCTTGTACCCCTCGTCCAGATACTGCCGCAGGGCGTTTTCAAAGTCGCCTTGAGCATTCAGCTGAAACCACTTGGCAAAAAACGGATGCGGAAAATACACAGAAAGCCGTTTTTCCGTCGGGCTCATCACAAGAGTCAGCGGGTCATACCACTGGCGCAGCGCCTGGTCGGAAAAACTGTGGGAAAGATGATCGCGAAGGGCTTTCTTGAGCACGTGAATTTCTTTGCCGGTATCGGGGGTTACGAAGGATTTACGAGTAGTGGACAGCCGTGGGAATATCTGTATTCGGGGTGTGGAAAAAAAAGCCCCGATCAGCACACAACAACCCGTCATGCATAGCAGAAAACCATGCTCAAGCCAAGCAGAATGGCGAATCACGCAACCGGCGTAAAGAACTGACCTTTTTTTAGGGCTGTTATTAATTGTGGAAAAGTCTAGATTTTTATTAGACTATATAATAGGGTCAAACTAGGACAAGAAACTGTTTGCTCAGGGAGGATTGCATGATACACCCCTTTTCACGCGTCTCGGAACACGCGCTCATGCACCCCGCAATGCGCAGAACTCTCAAGGAGCTCCGCGTCTACATGTGGGCTACCACGGCACTGGTTTCCATAACCGCACTTTCGCTCATGTACCTCAGCCTCGTACACGGTGTGTAAAATCATACGGCATGAATAAAAATTATCGCTTTTCCTCATCCGGCCCGAAACGCAAAAAATATCTCGTCATTGCAGGTGTCTGTGCAGCAGCGCTGACACTTTCAGCCCTGTTTGGCATATTTGGTACCACTTCCGATACCTCCACTCCGGTTGCCGCCGTTGAACAGGAGAAAACGGTGGAGCAACCCGCTCCAGCAGTGCCTCAAGGTCCTGTGAAAGCCGTGCACCCCGGCATAGTAGGGAACGGAGACACTGCCTCCTCCATCCTTGCCCAATGGTTCAATCCTGCTGAAATTCATGAGCTGGCCCAGATTTGCAAACCCGTTTTCCCGCTCAGACAGCTCCGTGCGGGCCAGCCCTATCGCGTATACACTGAAGACGGTGTTGTTACCCGTCTTGAGTACGAAATAGACAACGACAAGTTCCTTACCATCACTCCGCAGAAGAAGCAGGAAGGTGTAGAGGCTTGCCCCTCATTCACTGCCGAACTGCATGATATTCCCTACGATTACAAAACGGTACGCGTTGCCGGCACCGTATCTTCCAGCCTGTTCGAGGCTGTTGAGCAGGCTGGCGAAAACGCCTCGCTTGCCATTGTGCTGGCCGATATCTTCGGGTGGGAAATAGACTTCATCCGCAACCTGCGCGAGGGCGACAAGTTTTCCGCAGTTGTGGAAAAGCGTTACCGTGACGGGGAGTTCAAAGGCTACAAGCGCGTGCTGGCCGCCTCGTTTACCAACCAGGGTGAACTGCACGAAGGCTTCCGCATGAAGGATGAATACGGCGTGTACCAGTTCTTCAACGCCGAGGGCGGCAACCTGCGCCGCGCTTTCCTCAAGGCTCCTCTCTCCTTCCAGCGTATATCCTCCAATTTCTCCAGAAGCCGCCTGCATCCTGTTCTCAAGACATACCGCCCCCATTACGGGGTTGATTACGCCGCTCCCACCGGCACGCCCGTGCATGCCATCGGCGACGGCACCGTTACCAAGGTGGCGCGTGACCATGCCGCCGGTAACTACATCAAGATCCGCCACGTAAACGGCTACGAAAGCGGCTACCTGCACCTTTCCCGCTTTGCCAAGGGCATGAAGTCCGGCAAGCGCATTCGTCAGGGCGAAACCATCGGGTACGTAGGCTCCACCGGCTACGCCACCGGCCCGCACCTTGATTTCCGCATCCAGAAGAACGGCTCCTACCTGAATCCCCGTCAGATTATCAGCCCCCGTTCCGAGCCTGTTTCCAAGAAGCAGATGGGCAAATTCAAGACCCTTGTTCAGGAGCTGCGCCCCATGCTGAATCCTGAAACCACAGTGGGAACAATCACTGTTCCTAACGAATCCAACTAGCCGAAATACAAATAAAATAATTAAGGCCCGTCCGGAATGGACGGGCCTTTACTTTTTGTGGCTTACCGATAGGTTTCGATAGTGGATAGGTAATAGTTACAGCATGTTGATTGCTACTCAAGTCCTCCGTGCCCCGTTATCTACTTAAAGAGCATATCAGGCACCACCAGCGCTATTTGCGGGAACAGGCAGACCAGCGCAAGGTTTACGATCAGCGCCAGCAAAAAGGGCAGTATTGCGCGGGTGATGGATTCCAACCGGGTTGAGGCTATGGAGCATGAAACAATCAGGCACACTCCCATGGGCGGGGTAAGCATGCCTATGGCAAGGTTCATGACCACGATGATGCCGAGGTGGATGACATCAAGTCCCAGTGCAGGCAGCAACGGCAGCAAAACGGGAACGAATAGGATGAGCGCAGCTGTGGTTTCCAGAATGGTACCCGCAAGCAGCAGAAGGCAGTTCACCAGCAGAAGCAGCAGCACGGGATTGGTGGTTATGCCGGTAAGCCACTCCGCTATGCCTGCAGGAATATCCTGAATGGCCATGTACCATGAAAACACGGATGCCGAGCAGATGATGAACAGAATGATGCTGGAGGTAATGCCCGCCTGCAGGATGAGTCCGGGCAATTGGCGCGGCGCGATCTCGCGGTAGATGAACAGACCCGCAAAGAGTGCATAGAACACGGCCACAGCGGCAGATTCCGTTGCTGTGAACACACCGCCCAGAATGCCGCCCAGAATGATGACAGGCGCACCAAGCGCCCACAGGGCGTGGCGGAATGCACTCGCCACCTCCCGCAGCGAGAATCCGTGTTCCGGCTGCCAGCCATGGCGTTTTGCGTGCAGAACGCACACGGTGATAAGCGAAAGACCGGCCATGATTCCCGGAACAATGCCCGCTGCGAACAGCTTACCTATGGATGCACCGGTGAGCACTCCGAAAACGATCATGGGAATGGACGGGGGAATGACCACCCCGATGGAGCCTGCCGCCGCCTGCACAGCTCCGGCAAAGGCAGGTGTGTGGCCGCGCCTGACCATGGAAGGAATGAGTATGGCACCCACGGCAGCCGTATCTGCGGCAGCGGAACCGGAAATGCCCGCAAAGAACATGGCGGAAACGACTGAGACAGCAGCAAGCCCGCCCGGAAGGTGCCCCACCAGTGCATCGGCAAGGCGCACAATGCGGCGTGATATGCCGCCAGCACCCATGAGGTTGCCCGCGATCATGAACAGCGGCACAGCCATGAGGGGAAAGGAATCAGCGCCTGCGTACATGCGCTGGGTAACAAGCATGAGATTCATGTCGCCCTGCAGCATGAAGGCGGCAACGGCGCTTACCCCAACAGCCACGGCAATGGGCGTGTTCAGCGCAAACAGCAGAACCAGAAGGCCGAAGAGTACCAGCGTCATGCCCTGCTATCCTCCCTTCCCTGCCTGGCGGAAGCAGAAACGCAGGGCGTGCTGGAAGGGGGACCAAAGAGAAAGCACAGACAGTGCAGGGCCATGATGCAGCCGCTCACAGGCACGGCCAGAAAGGGAATGCGCTTGGAAACACCGAGCGTGGTGGTCATCTGCACAGAAAGGAAATCTGCAAACTTGAACCCGTACACCGCCATGACCACAAAAAGGAACAGGCAGGCCACATGTGTGAGCCGTGCCGCCATAGTGCGGCCTGCGGGCGAAAGGCGGCAGACAACAGTATCCACGCCGATATGCGCGCTGGCACGGTATGCCACGGCAGCACCGAAAAAGGTGAGCTGCACCAGCAGAACCCTGCCCAGTTCTTCTGACCAGAACAGGGAATAATTGAGCACATAGCGGAAGAACACCTGCGCACCGATAACAGCCACCATGCCGAAGCAGGCAAGGAACAACATGACGCGGCAAAGCGTGTCGGCATATGCGCTCAGCAGGTTCAAGAGTGCCAGCAGGCGTGAACGAACGTTGGAAACACTGTGCATGTTCGTAGTGTTTGTAATTTTTTTACTTATATTAAGGTTGGTTATATTTGTTGTGAACAACCTGTGTGCGTTTCTGGAATGGGGCGCATGTAACTATGGTTCTTCTTTGATGCACAAGGGAACATGGCTTGTCTGCAGGGGAAGAAGTACCGGAACAGGATAGCGCGAAGGGGGCATTTAGCTCTGCCTGTCCTCAATCACACATACACCGGAAAAGCCTTTCGAGAAAAACTAAAAAACGTTCAGTCTTATTTTGCGGCTTCGAGAATCTTGTCCAGCAAGGCACGGGTGGCGGGGGCTGCATACATATCCATGTCGCGCAGCTTTGCCACGCGGTCGCGGAAGGATTGCAGGTCGGGGTGCTCTTCCACGATCATGCCGTTTGCCCGCATTTCTTCAAGATTGGCTGCCTCCTGCGAGCGGTTGTAGGCACGCTGGAATATGGCTGCATCGTGCATGGCGGTGGCAATGAGGGTCTGCTGGTCTGCAGGAAGGCTGTTGAACCAGCCGAGGTTGGCTATGTCTATGTGCGTGGAATAGACGTGACCGGTGAGGGAAAGATACTTCTGCACTTCATAGAGCTTGTAGACGGAAAGCACCCACAGGGGATTTTCCTGCGCATCAATGGTGTGCTGCTGCAACTCGGAATAGATGGGCCAGCCCATGGGGGTGGGGTTTGCGCCAAGCGCCCGCCACAGTTCCTTGTGGAAGGTGGATTCCATAACGCGGATCTTCAGTCCCCCGGCATCCATGGCCGTGTGCACGGGCTGGCGTGAATTGGTCAGATGCCGGAACCCGTTTTCGGAAAAGGCGAGGCCCTTGAAACCGGCGGATTCGAGGGTTTTGAGAATCTCCTGCCCTACCGGTCCGTCCAGTACACGGTCTACGGTTGCGTGGTCCTTGAAAAGGAAGGGAAAGGCGACAACCTTAACTTCCGGCACAAAGGTATCAAAGGGTCCGAGGGTGATAATGCCCATCTGCACGGCACCAAGCTGAATCTGCTGCAGCATTTCGGTTTCCGTCCCCAGCGCGCCGGAATGGAATATTTTGACGGTGGTGGCACCGTTGCTGCGTTCCTTGACCAGCTCGGCAAACTTCGCTGCGGCAATGTACTGTGCGGAACCGGGCTTGGTCACCACGGCAAGGGATATCTGGGCGGCAGAAGCCTGCAGGGGCAGTCCGGTTACCAGCATGCACACAAGGAACAGGCAGGCGAACAGGCAGGCGCACACTGTGTGAAAGAAGCGCACCGGTGCAGCCGGAGATGACGGGCAGCCCGCGGACTGCACAGAACTGGGGGAGAAAGGCATATATGTTTCCTCGGAAGTGAAGGTAGGGTTGGTTCGCCGTGTAGACAGGCACTGTAACGCGCCTTTGAACATGCTTCAAGTCTTCACATGGGGTGCGTGTTCAGTAGTGTTTTGTGTGGTGTTGCGTCAGATAATGATGTTTTTGCCCTTGGGCTCCTGCCGGTGTGCCATAATATCGTTGCTTGACGCAGTGCTGACCATGGCTTATCGATGGGTTACGATATAGCACATACAAGCCTTTATGAGGGTTACGATGAGCGAAAAAACGCTTACCCACAGAGACCTCGGCCGCATGCTCGGTGTTTCGGAAACGACCATCAAGAGCTACCGCCGCAAATTTCCCGACTGCATCCCTGTAGCCAACGACGGCAAGCCCATCCGCTTCACCCACGAAGCCGGAAAGGTCTGTCTGCGCATACGCGAGCTGTTCAGCAGGGGCATGTCTGTTCCTGAGGTCCGTACCCGGCTTGAAAAGGAATTTTCATGGATAGAGCCCATGCCGGAAATGCCGCAGGAGCAGGAGCTGGAAGTAGCTCCCGCCGTGATTCCTGCCGGACCGGTGGAAGTGGAGCTGCCAGATGATTACACGCAGGCGCTGAGCAACCTTGCCAAGAGTATGGTGAACCTGACCATGAAGCAGGACGCCATTGCCCGCCGCATGGAATCCATTGATGCCCGCCTGCAGAAGCTGGACCTGCAGGGCGCTGCCGACGCTGGCATGGCTCCGGCAATGGAGGCATGGATGGAACGGGCAACCGCCCTGCTTGAGCGCCTTGAAGGGCTTGCAGGACCTGCCGTTGCATCTGCCGGTGTTTCGTCCGCTCCCCTTTCAGAATCTGCCGGCGGTTATGCTGATGCGGCAGAGCAGACGGACGAAGAAGCCGCTCACGCTGCCCCTGCCAAGGAACAGGCTGTGTCCGGTAAGGTTATCCGCATCCGTAACGCCTATGGCGATGTGAACGAATATACCGTGGAAACCTCTGCTATTCCTGCACGCCCGACTGAAGAAGCACCCGCCGATGCGGAACAGCCGGAATATGCAGAACCACATTATGCCGATCAGGACGCCGAGGGCGGCTTCATCTTCGATTCTGATGAAGCGCCAGAAGAAGCACCGGAAGAAGCGCCAATCATGCAGGAGCCGCACCGTGCCCTGCTGACCATGCCGCTGGTTATCCAGTCGCCGGATGGCGAGTTTCTCGGTGTGGCAGGCAGAACCCGCGGGCGGTTCAGCATCAACGACCTCAAGGCCATGCTCATGAGCCACTTCGAGGGCAGCGAGCGGTTCAGCGTGCAGTGGCAGTATACGGATAACGGCTGGCTCATGCTGCTGGAGCAGAAAGACCTGTCTGATCCGTATTCCCTTGCTGTGCTGGTGGATGAAACCACCACCCCGCGCGGGAATAATGTGGCGCTTATCGAACACTTGACGATTAACGGCAAAGATGAAAATCCTGTAGAAATGTATAATTTCATCAACAGGATATACGAGTCGTAATGAACACCCACAGGGGGCCGCATTGCTGAAAAGCTGCGGTCCCTTTTTGTTTCCCCAAGGAGTATTCATGAAGGCAACCGTCATTCTGGCGCATCCCTACGCAAAGAGCTTTAATCATGCGATATACGGGACCATATGCGCCACGCTCAAAGAGCTGGGCGTTCCCACGTATGCGCACGATCTGTACGCAGAGCGGTTTGATCCCGTGCTCACGGTAGATGAGCTCGGCAAAAAGCCCACGCAGGATGCGCTTGTACGCCAATATACCCGCGAGCTGGTGGAATCGGACGTGCTGTTCTTTGTGCATCCCAACTGGTGGGGGCAGCCGCCAGCCATGCTCAAAGGCTATGTGGACAGGGTGTTCCGACCTCCCTACACCTACGATTTTCCCCCCGAGGACAGCGGTGGCGGGTTGCCTATAGGCAAGCTGGCAGGCAAGACCGGCGTGGTGTTCAACACCTCCAACACCGAAGAGACCCGCGAGAAGGAATACTTCGGCGATCCGCTTGAGAACATATGGATTCAGTGCGTGTTCGGCTTCTGCGGCATTGAAAAGAGCCACCGTCGCATGTTCTCCATCATCGCGGACAGCACCTCCGAAGATCGCGCCGCATGGCTTGCGGAAGTGGCGGAAACCACACGCAAGATGGTCGGACGCTAGCGTTTGTTCCCCTAGCGCCCTGCGCTGCATCGCAAAACATAAACCCCCTGCCGGAATATCCTGCAGGGGGTTTTCTTATTGTATAGACGGGACAGGCTACTTGAACACGGCACCGCTGGCAGCGCTGCTGACCATGCGGCTGTAGCGCCGCAGCAGGGGGGAGGTAATCTCCTTCTGCACGGGCTTCCAGTTCTTCTTGCGTTCGGCAAGGGTCGCTTCATCTACAAGGAGATTCAGCTTGCGCTCAGGGATGTTGATTTCGATCTGGTCGCCTTCCTGCACAAACGCGATGGGGCCGCCGTCTGCCGCTTCCGGAGAAACGTGACCGATGGCCGCGCCGCGGGTGCCGCCGGAGAAGCGGCCGTCCGTGATGAGCGCCACGTCCGCACCAAGGCCGATGCCGGCAATGGCCGCCGTGGGCGAGAGCATCTCACGCATGCCGGGGCCGCCCTTGGGGCCTTCGTAGCGGATGATGATGGCATCGCCCTTGTTGATCTTCTGGCCCATGATGGCTTCAAACGCGGATTCCTCCGACTCGAACACGCGGGCGGTTGCGGTGCGCACCATCATTTCGGGTGCCACGGCAGACTGCTTTACCACGGCGCCGTCAGGGGCAAGGCTGCCGCGCAGAATGGCTATGCCGCCTTCCTGCGAATAGGGAGCCTCGATAGGCTTGATAACGGTGGGGTCAAGGTTCGCGGCCTTGAGATCCGAAAGGTTCTCGCCCACGGTCTTGCCGGTGACGGTCATGACATCAAGGTTGATGCGGTCCTTCTTGCGCAGCTCGGCCATAACGGCAGGAATGCCGCCAGCACGGTGCAGGTCCTGAATGTGCTGATCGCCAGCGGGGGAAAGCTTGCACAGGTTGGGCGTGCGGCGGGAAACCTCGTTGAACATGTCGAGATCGATATCAAGACCGGCTTCGCGGAACACGGCAGGCAGGTGCAGCACCGTGTTGGTGGAGCAGCCCAGCGCCATATCAACAGCCATGGCGTTGGCCACGGCCTTTTCGGTGACGATGTCGCGGGGCTTGATGTCGCGTTCCAGCAGTTCCATGACCTTCATGCCTGCCTTCTTGGCAAGGCGGATACGCGCAGCCGTGGTTGCAGGCGTGGTGCCGTTGCCGGGCAGCGCAAGGCCGATGGTCTCGGAAAGACAGTTCATGGAGTTTGCCGTGAACATGCCCGCGCAGGAGCCGCAGCCGGGGCAGGCGCCTTCGGAAAGGTCTTCCAGCTCGGCTTCGGTCATGTTGCCCTGCTTCACGCGGCCCACACCCTCGAACACGGTGATGAGGTCGGAGCGCACGCCGGACTTTTCGCCCGCAAGCATGGGCCCGCCGCTGATCATGACGGAAGGCACGTTCATGCGCAGCATGGCCATGAGCATGCCGGGAACGGACTTGTCGCAGTTGGGAATGAACACCAGCGCATCAAAGGGGTGCGCGGTGGCCATGATCTCAATGGAATCGGCAATGATTTCACGGCTGGGCAGCGAAAAACGCATGCCCTCGTGGTTCATGGCCAGTCCGTCGCAGACACCGATGGCAGGAAATTCAATGGGTGTGCCGCCGGCATGGCGCACACCGGCTTTCACGGCTTCTGCAATGGTGTCCAGGTGAATATGGCCGGGAACAATCTCGTTGGCGGCGTTCACCACGCCCACGAGGGGGCGGGCAATCTCTTCGCGGGTAAGCCCGAGGGCATAGAGCAATGAACGATGGGGCGCTTTCTCAAGCCCGTGGGTCATCTTCTTGCTACGCATATGCGGTGTCCTTTCGGTACTCTTGCGGTACCCGAATCTTGCGGTGTTGCAGGCTACAGACATTCAGATGAAGGCTGTCTCCGGGCCTATAGCTGTAAGCCGGATTTCTGAGGCTCACAGATAAGGAGAGCATAGATGAGCAGGGCTCTGCCCTGCTCCCGGCAGGGGGATAATCCCCCTGCACCCCTGACAGGATGCGTATACATTACGTGCGGCTTCACAAAGGGAGCGCTATCGCATGTCTGAGGGGCGAGAGTCCTGAAAGCTGAAGTTCTGTGAATATGACACCTAGTTTCTTACAGCGATCCAGCTGCTTACAAAGCCCATAAGGGCCGGTAGAGCCACCAACAAAACACTCTGTTCAAAGGGCAGGAAGTGCAGCTCCATGAACAGCGGAGAAAAATTGAGTACATCTTTCAGGTGGTACCATGCAAGCCAAAGCAGACCCACGGCAAGCGTGCCGCCCATGATGCCCTGCAAGGTGCCGGTAACGAGCAGCGGCAGGCGGATGAACCAGTTGCGCGCTCCCACAAGCTGCAGAATATCTATTTCGTCACTGCGGTGCACCAGCGAAAGCTTGATGGTGTTGCCCACCACCAGTGCCAGCAGAAAAGCCAGAAAGCCGATTACAGGCCACATGACCGAGTTTGCAAAGGCCTTCCATGCCTTGGTGAGATCGTCCTTGAGCGGGTTGGCGCGCACGGTTTCCACGCCGGGCAGCTTTTCAAGATAGCCGTGCGTGGCCTTGTTCCATGCGTCAAGGTCGGCTTCGTGCGGCGAGAAGTGCAGCATGGCGGTGGGCGGCAGGGGGTTGCGTTCCTTCAGCCAGCCTGCATGGGCAGAGATGGATTTGCCTCCATCGGTCTGCGATTCCTTGAGCAGGGCATCCAGCGCTTCATCCGGCGTAAAGGTCTTCATCTCAGTCAGCCAGGGAAGGTGGCGCATCTCATCCCAGCGGGATTTGACAAGATCCATGCCCGTGTCAGCCTTCCAGAAGACCTGATACACCACCTCGCCGCGGGTGATGTTCAGTTCCTGATTCAGGTTGGTAAAGCACAGCAGAAAAAAGCCGGAAAGAAAGGTCACCAGCGTCACGGCTGCCAGCGTGAGCAACTGCGCCCACGGGTGCAGGCCGAAATCCCGAATGCCCCGGGCAAAGAGTTTGCAGAACACTCCGAACATGGCGATTCCTATGCGTGAATGCGCAGGCCGCTCGGACGGCCTGCGGCGCAGGTTTCATCATCGTCTGCGCAGTTTTCTATAACCGCGCCGGGCCAGTTGGCCGCAGTGATTTTGCCGTCGTCCAGCCGCAGCAGCTTGGCCTTGGGGTGCTGGGCAATCAGCTCGGGGCTGTGGGTTGCGAGCACCACGGTGGTTCCATAGGTGTGGAACTGCTTGAAAATATCCATCATGCGGCGTGAAAGTTCGGGATCAAGGTTGCCTGTGGGTTCGTCCGCCAGCAGAATCTGCGGGTTCACCACAATGGAGCGCGCAACGGCAACGCGCTGCTGCTCGCCGCCGGAAAGCTCGCCGCACAGAAGCCCAATGCGATTTTCCAGCCCGAGCCCGCGCACCACGGCGCGCACACGGCGGTCTATATGCTGGGGGGGCAGGCAACGCACCTCGAGCGCAATGGCCACGTTATCGTAGACCGTGCGGTGCGGCAGAATCTTGAAATCCTGAAAGACCACGCTCACCTGCCGCCTGAGCAGCGGCACCTGGCCGGAACGCAGCTTCTTCAGGTCAAAGCCTGCCACTTCCACCAGGCCGCGTTGGACGGGCAGCGAGGCATAGAGCAGCCTGAGCAGGGTTGTCTTGCCGGCACCGGACGGGCCGGAAAGGAATAGAAAATCGCCCTTTTCCAATTGGAAGGAACAGTTTTTGAGCGCCCAGTGCGTGCCGAAATTGTGCGAGAGGTGCTGTACCTTGAGCATAAAATCCAGAAAGCGGGTTGGGTCGTGATTAAGGGCCGTTTGTTACGTAGCCTTTTTTCCGACGTTTGTAAAAAAGGTCTGTTGCAGGCGTAGCGGAAAAGCGCGTTGCGGGCCAGCCCGAAAGCAAAAAACAGGCAGATTACGGGGTGACGTTCGGGTCGCTTTGTCCTTTGGCAGAGAGAACGGAACTCAGTCGCTTGCTGTGGAATTGTATGTAAATCTGAGCGTATGCTTGCGGGTGATGTGTTCATTATCTGTAACAACGAAAGGAGAATGCAATGAACCAGACCCGCCACATCCGCCACATCCGTGAACACGGAAGATCGGCACTTCCCACGAACTCGGCACCTCGTAGTGCCGCAGACAGCCAGACGCGTCCCATGTCCACTGAGGAATACCTCCGCACTGAAGTCTTCGGCGACCAGAACCGCATGCAGCAAAAGCGGATGGCGAACCTTGCGCAGTTGGAACGCCGCGCAGAGGATACGCCTATCTCCATGGAAGAATACGTGCGGCACATTGTCTATGCCCAAGACCTGCCGGATGCCGCAGCATGCGCGCCTGTTGCGCAGCATGCCATACCTGTCGTGATGCCTCGTCCCATGCCTGCAGTTGCAGCCCGCGCGGCCGTTCCGTATGCCACGCCCGACACAGGGCACACCGCTTCCGGCACGGCATTGCAAGCCGTTGCGGTGCCGAATAACCGCAACAGCGCATCGGTTCCCCGCTATGCCGGAGCAACTGCAACCGGCCTTGGTTCGTGCTGTGTGGTGCTTCCGGGCATTCGGCATGGAGGCAGTGCGGTCGGTAGCGCAACGCAGCCTGCTGTGTTGTCTGGCATGCAGCCCGATACGCAGCCTGATACGCAGCCTCCCCGGCTGAATGTCAGGCTGCAACGCAACGCCCAAGGCCGCATCATTCGCAAGCTGGAAGGCGCTGGCGATTCCATGCGGGAATACTGCTTCGCCTATGACGCACAGGGGCATCTGACGCATGCATGGCTGAACGGCAGCCTTGTCGAGCAGTATGCGTATAACGAGGCTGGCCAGCGTGTGGCAGATGAAACGGTATGGCGCGGCCCCCGCAGCCTTGCCTACGACAGAGCAGGCCGCTTGGTGCAGGCTGGCAACGTGCGCTGCGAGTACACGCCGGAAGGTTCCCTCTGCAGCCGGATTCGCACAACCCGGCATGGGGAAGAGATCACCTCCTTTGCCTATGGCGCAGACACCCGACTGGACAGCGTTGTCCTGCCTGACGGTACGCAGATTACCTATTACTACGGCTCTGCACTCGGTCCGGCGGAAAAGCACGTAAACGGCGTGCTGGCAGAGTCCTACATCTGGAAGGATGCGTTGCGTCTCGGCGCATGGATAGACCACGCCAGCGGCACCCGCTGCCTGTTCCACTACGAAGCTGGGCACAGCCCCGCAGCTGTTACCATGGAGCATCCGCAGGGGGCCGCAACCTATCGTCTCGGCTTCGACCAGATAGGCTCGCTCAAGCTGGTGGTGCTGCCGGACGCCAATGGCGGCAAGTTGATAAAGGAAATGGCATATGATAGCTTCGGGACTATGCTGAACGACTCCAATCCCGAGCTATTCCTGCCTGTTGGCTTTGCCTCCGGCCTTGTGGACCGCCACACGGGACTCATCCGCTTCGGCTACCGCGACTATTCCCCCGAACTGGGCCGCTTTACCGCCCTTGACCCCGCCCGCGACACACGCGGCGATGGTGATCTGTGGGATTACTGTGTGGATGATCCCATAAATTGCGTCGACCCGTGGGGGCTTTTCCGGTTTGGAGTCCGTTCTCTGGATGGATTTACATCAGTCTCCCGCCCCGGTTTCACCTCCCCCATGCCTGACAGTGGTGTTGCACACGGGTGGATAGACGGGATGAATAATCCCGGCGAGTACAACCTGCAGCTGCATCATGAGCAGGGGTTTTATGAGGATGAAAAGGGAGGGGATATTGGTCATGGAAAGGAGGGGCCAATGGTGAATGAATCCAATAGGAAAAATGAATATAGGTTGGATCCCAAATCATACGATGACAACATAATGCGGCAAAGCCAAAAAATTACTATTCCTGGCCAGTATAACATTATTTCGAATAACTGCCAGGACTATGCAGATAGGCTCAGAGATAATTATGAAATATTGAAAGAGAGTCCTGAGATTAGAAGGCAGATAGAAAAAGAAAAACGTAGCAATGAATAGTATGTCGAGGCCCCTCGTAAAAGAGGGGCCTCGCATGGAGTGTATATGAAATATAAAAAATTAATACTTATTGTTTTCGCATTGTCATTGTTGCTAGTTGGACCAATAAGAAGAGCCATTATACCGAAATACACACGCGCATGGTGTAATTTAATATTTAGAAATCTTGTTGTAGAAGTGTGGAGTGGTAATTTTGATGTTACAAAGAACGGAACAAGCATTAATGCTACTATGCATTCTGATAATACATATAAATATAATGTGTTTATGAATTACAATATTGACAGAGACTACATAATATTCAAGCCAGATGAGATTAAATTTAAAGGCTTAATTAGGTACACAGTTTATAGTAATGGAAAAATTATTGACTCACACGACATTCGGTCCAGTTATGGATGGCAAGGATGGAATGATATGCCCGATGATTTTTGGAGTGAAAGCCTGTTCGAATTTTGGATGCCATATAACGATGAGTTTGATTCTGTAACTATTGAGATGGAAGTTCTGGAGGGCGATCCCTCTTATATAAAAAATAAAAAGAACGCGTATCTTTCAATTAAAGGAGCGTGGAATCCATAACCGTTTGGCGACTGAATCGACATGGCAAGGCATGCCCGCTTCGGCTACCGCGACTATTCCCCCGAACTGGGCCGCTTTACCGCCGACTCTATCTGCTTTGGCCCGCCCGCGACACACACGGCGATGGAGACCTGTGGGATTACTGTGTGGATGATCCGATCAACTGCGTTGACCCGTGGGGGTTAGAAACCAAAGGCGTAGGGCTTGGTGTTTCCGCTAGCGGCTTTGGATTTGGTGTTGGAGCCGGAGCAATGGTGGTGAAGGATGATAAGGGGAACTGGGGAGTGGAAGGTTTCGCTGATTACGGAGCCTCTTCCGGTTTTGGTGTCTCAGGGGACGCCTCTTACCAGACAACCACGGCAAAAACGATTAAGGACCTTGCGGGAACATCTCAAAAAACAGGAACCTCAGTCGCTGTTGCGCCGACGGGCTACCCAAACCTTGCGCTAACTGTTGGGGCAGAAAAGGTGAAAGGGGATGGCTATACTGGGGATACAAAAAGTGTTGGTGTTTCTTGGGGAGGAAAAGTTGTTGCACCTCTAGATGTGTATGTAAAGCAAGAACATAGCGACGTTGCAACGGTATTTTCTGAGGACTGATAACAATACAGCACGGCGCGCGGCCTTGCCGCGCGCCATAAAAATATATGAATAAGTATACTGCAACATCATTTTTCATTGGAATTTTTTTGGCAATACAGTCTATATTCTTTTTTTGTGCTGGTATGTCCGTAATTGTTTTGAATGGTGGTTTTATTGGGTTTATTCTTGTCTTCATTTCTTTTTTCACAACGTATTTTTTAAGACTTGCGGCTGTGTTTGATTCGATTTCAAACGATATTATATTTGTTAAAAATTTATATGGTAAAAAAGAGTTACATCTAGATAGTGTTAAATTTATAGCATTTAATGAGCACCCACTATGGGATGAAACTACATATGTTCATATAGTTATGAAAAGAGGGTTCATATATTACGGCGGTGTGTCTAGCTTGAAGTGTGTGCAGTCAGCTATTGATAACTCACCTTGGGCGGTTAGAGTAAGTTCTACCAGATTTAAATATAAGTACATATTTAATACTCCCAACGTCACAGCATGTTGAGTGTAATCAGCTTAGCTTTTGCATTTGCCACACGGGACTCATCCGCTTCGGCTACCGTGACTATTCCCCCCAATTGGGCCGCTTTACCGCCGCCCTTATCCGCTTTGGCCCGCCCGCGACATGCGTGGCGATGGAGACCTGTGGGATTACTGTGTGGATGACCCCATAAGCTGCGTCGACCCGTGGGGACTTTGGAGTGCTCCCGTCCAGATTGGTTTGGGGGCAGCTACCGCCATCGCTTATGGGGGGGCAAAAGGAGCTGCTTATCTAGCCGACAAGCTTAACGGTCAAGGGGATAAGGCAAGCAGAGAGGTTGATAGGATTTTTGGAAAGCACGTTGTTCCGATAAATGCGGGCATGGCTGCTGCAGCTTCGGGTGCACAGGCCGTACAAATGGGGGTTGCCAATCTGCCCGGGGCGGCATCTGCGGTCAAAGAAGGGGCTAAGATGGCGGCTACAACAGTCAGAAATAAGGGCTTGGATGCAGCTAATGCGGTGCTGTCAAAGCCGGCAACCATTAACGGTGCTGCTCTTTCGGCGGGGGATTTTATAGCCGGATACGCACTACCTGGACCTTATGAACCGACAAAAGCAGGGGCATTGGGTTTTACAGCTAGCGCTATTGAAGAATTGAAAAATATAGCGACTGAAAACAAAAAGGGATCTGACCCAAATGAAAAATAGATTTCAGGAGTGGTTGCTTTGCATCATGCTTTTTATACTAGGATTCGGCGGGCTCATGACGGGCAAGCTTTCACGACACGGGATTTCAATTCCCGCATGGGCCAGCTATCCCATCTTGGCGTGGGCGTGTTGGCTACTGTATCAGCTTGTGAAGGAACGGCTTGATCGTAAGAACAATATTACTGACGATTCCGGGCATGATGAAGAGTAATTTCCGGCAAGGAAAAGCTGGATAACGATACTGTGCGGCAGAAGATGATCCAAGGAAACTGTTGTGGCAACACTGCGTGCGCTAGGCAGAGAATAAAAAAGGAGCCTGTACCATGTACAGGCTCCTTTGCATTTTTACTGACCAGACAACACGCGGGCGCGGGCTAGCCGCACTTGGTGTAGCCGCAGGAATAGCACTTGTTGCAGCCTTCTTCGAACACCAGTTCCTGACCGCATTCGGGGCAGCTCTGGCGTGCAAGGCCATTGGCACCGTGCACGGCAATCTTGGACTTCATGTAGCGGTTTTCCAGAATGGAGGAGATGGCGTCCGGAATGGAGAGCAGCAGGCCCTTCTTCTGGAAGACCGGATGCTCGCCGCCAATGCCCTTGAGCTGCTTCACGATATCCACAGGCTCTACCCCTACGCGGAAGCACAGGGAAACAAGGCGGCCGATGGCTTCTGCTTTGGCAGTGATGGAACGGCCGGACTTGCCGATGGTGGTGAACAGTTCAAAGGGCTTGCCGTCCACTTCGTTGATGGTCACATACAGCACACCAAGGCCGGTCTGCACCTTCTGAGTAAAACCGTAGACAATGTCGGGGCGTTCACGCTTGGGGCATACAACGCCGGCAGCGGCAGAGGCGTCCTTCGGTTCGTCGTCCTTCTTGCTGGAATCGCCCGTGCAGAGAACCTGCGAGGTAAGGCAGCCGTCACGATATACGGTTACGCCCTTGCAGCCTTGCTCATACGCCATCCAGTAGATGTTGCGAATGTCGTCCACGGTGGCATCGTGCGGCAGGTTCACGGTCTTGGATACGGCGTTGTCCGTGTGGTGCTGGAAGGCAGCCTGCATTTTCAGGTGATACACGGGTTCAATATCCATGGCGGTAACAAAGACCTTGCGCAGCGATTCCGGCAGGGTGTCTTCCATCTTCCGGATAGACCCCTTGGCCACCACGCTTTCCATGAGCTTGGGCGTCCAGCACCCTTCTTCACGCAGCGCGGCTTCGAAATAGGGGTTGGTTTCCACCAGACGCTGACCGTCCATCACGTTGCGGGCGAACGAGAGCGCAAACAGCGGTTCAATGCCGGAAGAGCAGCCCGCGATAATGGAGAGCGTGCCCGTGGGAGCAATGGTGGTTACGGTGGCGTTGCGGTAGGGGCCAAGATCGCGGGCAGCGAAGATGGAATCGGGATACGCGGGGAATGCCCCACGTTCCTTGGCCAGCTGCTTGGAGGCTGCACGGCCTTCGCCGAGGATGAATTCCATGACGCGTTCGCCAAGATTCACGGCTTCCTGACTGTTGTAGGGTATGCGCAGCTGATACAGCAGGTCTGCCCAGCCCATGACGCCAAGACCTATCTTGCGGTTGGTGTGCACCATCTCGGTGATGCGTTCCAGCGGGAAGCGGGAAGCATCAATGACGTTATCGAGGAAGCGGACGGAAAGATGGACAATGCGCTTGAGTTCGTCCCAGTCCACACCGGCGTCCTTTTCAGGAGCGAACACCGTGGCAAGGTTGATGGAGCCGAGGTTGCAGGCCTCGTACGGCAGCAGGGGCTGCTCACCGCAGGGGTTGGTGGATTCAATCTCGCCGAGCTTGGGCGTGGGGTTGTCGCGGTTGATGCGGTCAAGGAACACGATGCCGGGGTCGCCGCTTTCCCATGCCTTGCGCACCAGCACTTCAAATACCTCGCGGGCGTTCAGGCGGCCGCGTTCCTTCTGGGTGTGCGGCGCAATCAGGGGGTAATCCTCACCCTTTTCCACGGCCTTCATGAAGTCTTCGGTCAGCGCCACGGAGAAGTTGAAGTTGTTGAACTCCCCTTCCCTTTCCTTGGCCTTGATGAATTCCATGATGTCGGGATGGTCCACGCGCAGAATGCCCATGTTCGCACCACGGCGGGTGCCGCCCTGCTTCACCTGCTCGGTGGCGGTGTTGAAGATGCGCAGAAACGAGACAGGGCCGGAGGCAACGCCGCCGGTGGAACCCACACGGGCTTCCTTGGGACGCAGGCGGGAGAAGGAAAAGCCCGTGCCGCCGCCGGACTTGTGGATCATGGCGGCATACTTAACGGCGTCGAAAATTTCTTCGATGGAGTCACCCACAGGCAGAACAAAACAGGCGGAAAGCTGACCCAGATCGGTGCCCGCGTTCATCAGCGTGGGGGAGTTGGGCAGGAACTTCCAGCTGGTCATCAGATCATAGAAATCTCTGGCAAGCACCTCGGCCTTTACCGTGCTCTTCTTGTACTTCTTTTCTTCGCCGGCAATGGCGGCGGCAACGCGCCAGAACATCTGGGTTGCGTTTTCGGTGGGCTTACCATCCGGTCCCTTGCGGTAGTAGCGCTTGGTAAGCACGATCTCTGCGTTGGTGTTGATATCGGCCGGTTTCAGGTCTGCAGGCAGCGTAATGTCTGACATGGAATGGAATCCTAATAGATTGGAATTATTGAATATGTATTTTGTGGGTACTGTAATTAACTAGGAAGTGTTCTTATCTGAACCAGAGGTAAAAATCCACTCTCTTTTGAAAAATTCTAGATTTCCATTACCAACGCACAGTTATGGGGAGGGCGTTTTTGCAAGGTGAATAACCTGATTCACCAAACAGCAAGTTTGACGCTTTTCTACAGGCATAATACAAGCAAAGGATGGTATGAACGTATCCGGCGTTCCGCGAGGAAAACCGGATTACCCCATGAACCTGGTGAAAACGCAGACCGGCAAACGCATTTGGTGCGCATAGCCTGCCGTTCGCGTCTTTCGTCATGACCTTCAGGTACGGAACCGCATGTTCATTCGTATTATCATGGCTTTGGTGGCGGCGCTCATGCTTGTGCAGAGTGTGGCCCTGTACGGTCTTACATCCGCAAACGGTCTTGCCTATATGCTGGGCATTGCCTTCATGGTACTTCTCTTTGTGCCGAAGCGGGCCGCCTTCAGCGCGTTGGGGTCCTTTTTTGTGGCTACCTTGCTGATATGGGGGGCAGTGGTCGGGTTTGGATTGCTCGGCAAGCAGGGCAACAGTCCTGACCGCATTCTCGCAGCCTATGACATGGTGCTTGATACCCGCATGTACAAGGCGGATGTGGATATTGCCATGACGCAGGCTTCCGGCGATCTCGGCGTAATAACCTCCGATCCGCTGGTGCCGCGTATGCCCCGCGAGATTGCGTTCCGTACTGATGCTCTGGGCTTCCGTAACAGCTCTCCTCTGCGGCCGGACGATACCGTGCTGGTCGGCGGAGCATTTATTCAGGGCAGCGGCAACACCCAGAGTGACACGTTGGCATCGGTGCTGGGTGAGGAATTTGGCATGTCTGCCTATTCCCTTGGCGCTCCCGGCGACTTGTATGCCTATGCCACACGCATTCAGGCGTTTGCCAACGATCACAAGGGACCGGTGTACCTCTTTTTGTCTGAAGGTGAAGATTTCGGCCACTACAGTAAAACGCTGCGGCCGTTGCTGCACCGCTATGTGCGGCTGATGGAAACCACCGCCATGGCCAAGTTCTGCATCATGCAGCTTGAATCGTTGCGCGCGGCTGAATCAGCATCGGCCGTGAGCACGCTGCCGCTGGAAAATATCCGCATTGCCTTCAGTCAGGCAAACATCAGCGAAACCAGAAAACCCCAATGCGCTGCGGGAGAGGTGTTCCCCGTGCTGATTGCCTCGCTGAAAGACAGCGTGGACGGGATATTTTTCATACCCACCAAATACCGCGTATATGCTCCTCTGCTGGAAACGGCCGATGCTTCCACCCTGCCCTCTGCGGACTGGGATTTCCTCAAGGCTGCCTGCGATGCAGCAAAGATACCCTGCTACAACCTGACGGAACCTTTGCAGGCAGAGGCCCGCAATACGTGGGAGAAGAGCCGCGACCTGCTCTGGTGGCCGGATGACACCCACTGGAACCGTAACGGCGTGACTGTGGCCGCACACACTATTGCGGCATTGCAGAAGCCGGAGGAGTTCGGGCAGCCTTTAAGCAATGGTCAGAATGATGTTCAAGGGGCGGTTCAGAACGTGAGCCAGAATGCGACTCAGAACGCGACGCAGAGCGATGTGGGGAACACGCAGAGTGCTTCTCCGGCCCCTTCCGGCGGGCAGGATGCACAACCCGCTGCCGGAGCGCAGAAGCCCGAAGAAGCAAAGGCTACCCAGTAGTCTGATAGCAGCCCGATACCGGTCTGATGCCGATCTGATAACTGTCCGGAAAGATTCCGCCTGTAAGCGGAAAGCAGTCTGGAACTGCACAGGCATAGCCTTGGCGGGAGCCGGACAACGCCGGTTTCTGTGCAGCAAAATCGGAGCACACACGGAAAATGAACGAGGGGTACCGCACGATTTGGTGACCATGTCACCGAACCCTGCGGTACCCCTCGTCTGTTTCGGAGAGGAAAGTTCTCTGCCCTACTCGTCGTGCACCTTGCCGCGCATCTGCTTTACGCCGCCCCGCTGTTTTTTTGCGGTTATCCTGCGGTTCTTGGAGCCAAGCGTGGGCCGTGTGGGTTTACGAGGCGGGCGTTTTTTCAAGGCGCGCTGTACAAGCTGAATGAACCTGTCCACCGCTTCCTTGCGGTTTGCATGCTGACTGCGTTGCGTTTCGCACGAAATGGCAAGTACGCCCTCCCTGTCTATGTATCCCGCCAGCTTTTCGAGAATCTTGCCGCGCTGCCACTCGGTGAGCGAGGGCGAATTCTGCACGTCAAACCGTAAGGTAATGCGCGAACTGGTGGTGTTTACATGCTGCCCGCCGGGACCGGAGGACCGTGAGGCCGTGTAGGTGAATTCCTCTTCGGGAATGGCAAGGTCCGGCTGGACGGTGATGAGAGCCATGATAGTAACCTGCTTCTGGCGTTGGATATATGCGGAAAAGGGCTTGGAGCCTGTTACCTGTTCAGGCTTCCGGCGGCAAGCAATAGTCGAGCTTGCTGCTCCGGCGGACACAGCGCATGGGCTGTCTGTGTTGCCGTGCGGCCCAAAAGCTCTGCGGAAAAACAGCGTCGCGGGTGAATCGGCTACAGGGCCGTGCTGCCCGCAATGCAGTTTGTCCGCCAAGCCGTTTTATGAAGCGCCTTTCTCAGTTAGGCCGCCCTGCAGTGGCTAACCGCTGTGCTGGGGCGGATCAGGACGGCTCAGTTTTCCTGCATGGCCTTGTCTATGAGGCACTTCAGGGCATTCTGGGTATCCCAGTCTATGTCGAGAAAACGGATGCCCACAAGATATTTGCCATAGGAATTTTCCACCCACGCCACTTCGGCAATGGCGTTGAGGTATTGGTCAATATCATTTTCGTGGTGCTTGAAGAATCCGCAGGAATATTTATTGAGAGTGGGAATATGCACCCGCACCTGTACCTTGGAACCCTGATCGAAACGGAAGGGAGATTCGAGGCAAAGGCCACCGGTGCTTATATCCACGCACGTTGTTTCAACGCGCGGCTGGGATGCCATGGGGAACTTGAATTCAAACGCTTGAACGGAAAACGGCTTGGGAAGGCGGACAAATTCGCGACGTTCATCGGTTGTTAAGCGCGTCATGTTCTCTCCTGAACCTGATGTTCGGCCCCTGTCCCAAAGGGGGAGAATGACAGAGGCAATTGATGGATACTCGTGTTTGGCGTAACCTATCATTTGTTTTCCGGCTCTGACAACCGAATAGCTGAATATATCAAAAGCTCCCGCAATTACGGAAGTTACGGGGTATTCATTCGAAGCGTCACCCATGATGTAAGTGACCATTGACTTATCTTTCCGAGGTACTATATCTCGAAGGTTCATTTCAACATATCATGGAGAATCATCATGAAGATTGCCATTCCTTCCCGTCAGGGTTTTCTGGACGAACACTTCGGTCATTGCGAAGCCTTCACCATTCTCACGCTGGACGAAACCAGAAAAATCGTGAAAGAAGATCTTCTCACGCCGCCTCCCGGTTGCGGCTGCAAGTCCAACATCGTGTCCACCCTTGCGGAAATGGGCGTGAAGGTACTGCTTGCCGGCAACATGGGACAGGGCGCTGTTAACAAGCTTGAGGAAGCAGGCATTTCCGTTATCCGCGGTGCAAGCGGCTCAGTAAGAACCGTTGCCGACCAGTGGCTCGCCGGAAACCTGCAGTCCAGCAACACGATCTGCACCGCGCACCATGACCATGACGGTCACGGAGGCTGCGGAAACCACTAATAGGATACTCGAATGAGCACTTGCCCTTGCGGCTCCGGCCTTACTCTGGAAAACTGCTGCGGCCCCATCATTCATGACGGAAAGCCCGCCCCCTCTGCGGAAGCCCTGATGCGTTCGCGCTACACTGCGCACGTTCTCGGCGTTTACGAATACCTGAACACCTCCATGCACCCCTCCGTGCGCGGGCAGGACACTGTGGATGATATTGAACAGTGGTCCTCCAAGATTGAGTGGAAGGGACTGGAGATTCTCTCCACCTCCGCCGGTGCCGAAGGCGACACCGTGGGCGAAGTGGAATTCGTGGCGCGTTATGATCTTGCAGGCGTACCCCAGCAGCTGAACGAACTGGCAGAATTCCGCAAGGAAGGCGACTACTGGTTCTATGTGGACGGCAAAGTGCGCGGCCACGAGACCGTTCGCCGCGAGGCCCCCAAGGTAGGCCGCAACGAGCCCTGCCCCTGCGGGTCCGGCAAGAAGTTCAAGAAGTGCTGCGGCTAGCAGCCTGCGGCGCTGCCATGTCTGCAGCTGGTCTGAACCAGACCTGAACCGGACCTAGTCCGGAACCTGACCCGATATGTTCTGATCTGTTCAGATTTGCCAAGACGTGTTCACTGGCCGGAGAGCCTTCACTCTCTGGCATCCCGTGACTATACCGGCGTGATCCCGCACCGGCTCAGGAGTCACGGGCAGCATGAGAAAAAACAAAACGTGGGGCAACGCGCGATGCGGTGACAGATGCACCGTATTTCGCGTTGCCCCACGTTTGTTGCGTTTTCCGGCAAGGCCTGTTCCAGATAACAGGCGCAGAGTTCAAGGCATGGTTCCCCATGCATCAGGTGACAGAAGTCCGCAGTTCGGATACAGCAACGATCATGACGAAAGGTTCCACACTCAAGGCAATACGCCGCTTCTGCATGGCGTGTCAGGGCGGTTCTTCACGGCAGGTTGCGGCCTGTGAAGACACGGGCTGTGCGCTGCACCTGTATCGCTCCGGCGAACAAATAGAACGGCCTGCACCGCCTGAACGGGCTGGACAGGCTGGACAGATCGAACAGTCCGACCTCGCCGGAAAGGCTGGCCAGATTGAGCAGTCCGAGCAGATAGAACAGGAAGGACAGACAGAACATGCCGAATTGGCCGAGCAGGCCCCCTGCCCTCCCATCCGCACTGTCCGCCGCTTCTGCATGGCCTGCTGCGCCAATCTGCGCGCAGAGGTACGTGCCTGTGCCGCGCGTGAAGACTGCGCCCTGTGGTCGTTCCGTTTCGGCTGTACGCCGGAAACATGGCGGCGCGTGAAGAACCGTCGCTCCTCTCCCCGCCCCCTGCTGCTGCCGGGATTCAAGAAGTAATATTGCGCATATCCGCGTGACCTGGGTCACATCCTTTTGCCGCCTGTGGCGATAGGCTCCCTTCTTATCTCTTCAGACAAGGAGCCTTGCTTCGTGCGATATTTCAGAAAGATGTGCGGTTGCGGGTGCAACCCCTGCTGCATCAGTTTTTCAGAGGCGGTATGGTCCTTTGTGGGCGCCCTGCTCGGCATCGGCGCGGTGAGCTATCTGCATTTCAATCTGCTGGCAGAGGCAGATGCCGTCATGCTCATCGGCTCTTTCGGCGCATCGGCCGTGCTGCTCTACGGGGTGCCCAATGCCCCGCTCTCGCAGCCGCGCAACCTTGTTGGCGGGCATGTTCTTTCCGCCATTGTGGGTGTTTTCATGGCGCAGCATATTCCGGTGCTGTGGATGGCCTGCGCGCTGGCCGTTGCCACGGCCATTTTCGTTATGCATCTGACAGCCACCCTGCATCCCCCCGGAGGGGCCACCGCGCTCATTGCAGTCATCGGCAGCCAGAAAATCCATTCTCTCGGCTACGGTTATGCGTTCATTCCCGCATTGAGCGGCGCACTCATCCTGCTTGCGGTGGCTCTGCTGGTGAACAATATTCCCCATTCAAGGCGCTATCCGCAGTACTGGAACTGAGTTGCGTGCGTGGCGGGCATGCGCCTCCCCTGTTGCCGAAGGCGAAGGTCCGCGGGGCGAATTCCGGCATGCCGTTGCGGACTGTTTCTGCGTACCTGCTTGCAAGACCGGCCTGCCCGTGCGAAGGCTATCGTAGCCATGCTGGCTGATCCCGATGGTACGATGGTTTCAGGTGTTCGGTACCGTGCCGGCTGGCGGGCTGAACGGTCCCCGCATCGGGGCTTCCGTTTTTGCATTTGAATCATATCGCAATTCGGATTACTAAGCTTGCCGGAGGCTCGGCTTCCGCAATCGACACGCACACCCCGCAAGCCGCCTTATGGCGCGGCAAAGGAGCAGTATATGCGCGGAATGAATGACATGCTGCGTCAGGCGCAGCTTATGCAGAGAAAGATGACCGCCCTGCAGGATGATCTGGGCAACCGTTCCCTCGAAGTTACCAGCGGCGGCGGCATGGTTACCGTGACCTGCACCGGCAAGCAGGAAATAACTTCCATCAAGATTGATCCTTCCGTTGTTGACCCCAACGACGTGGACATGCTGCAGGATCTGGTGATGACCGCCGTGAACGAAGCCGTGCGCCAGACCAAGGCCATGGTTGAGAAGGAAATGAGCGCCATTACCGGCGGCCTTCGTGTTCCCGGTCTGATCTAGGACGGTATTAAGGCTGTGCAACGACTCCCCGAACCGCTCAAGGTGCTGGTGGAGCAGTTGTCGCGGCTGCCCGGCCTCGGACCCAAATCGGCACTGCGTCTTGCAATGACGCTGCTGAAATGGCCCGAGAACAACACCCGCAGCCTCGGCAAGGCCATCCACGACCTGCGCGACAATCTGCATCTGTGCTCGCGGTGCGGCTCACTGACCGATACCGACCCGTGCACCATCTGTACGGACGGCTCACGCAGCCGTGAGACCCTGTGTCTCGTCTCGGAATGGGATTCGCTGCTTGCGATGGAAGATGGCGGGTTCTACCGCGGTCAGTACATGATTCTCGGCGGGCTTATTGCTCCGCTGGATAACGTGACGCCCGAACATCTTGAATTGAACAGGCTGCAGCACCGGCTTGCGGAAGGCGAGATCAATGAACTCATCTTCGCGTTGGGCACCACCATGGAGGCGGAGAACACCGCCACCTACGTGAAGCAGCTTGTGGCCTCGCGTTTTCCGCATATCCGTGTAACCCGCCTTGCGCAGGGCATTCCGCTCGGCTCTGAGGTGAAATTCGTGGATAAGGAGACCCTGCGGCAGTCGCTGAACTATCGGCAGGAACTGTAGCAGCGGTTTCAGGCACGCTCAGGCAGCGTGCAGGCGCATGAAATGAAGAAAGGGAGCATCCATGAGGGTGCTCCCTTTTTTGCTGCTCGCGAGCACCTTTCTACATTCTTGGCGTTATCGTAGCGGCGCAGGTAATGCCATGCGAATTTTTTCCAGCACAAAGCAAGTGGCGAAGGTGAGAAGAGACAGGTTGAGCAGAATGGCTATGCCGTAGCGCGGAGCGTAAGTTAAGGGCTGGAGGAAATAGTAGCAAAAATATGAGTGCACAAGCCACATAGGGAAGCTGTATTTGCCAAGTATTTCAAATAGTCGGGTGAGCAGCTCGCTAATTCGCAAGGCCCGGGACGCACCTATTACGAATAGGGGGGTGGTGACGAAAAAGTAGAGGGGATGGAGGTAGCGTTCATACACTACCAGCCTGAATGTAAGCAGGAGAGTAACCAGCAGTGCACCCCATAACAAAGGAGATTCAATACATCGATAGGTGACGCGTTCGTATAGCTTCATGCTGGAAAACAGCATGCCGGTCACAAATGGGACCTGATAATAGGAGATTTGTTTGAAATAGTTTGTGAACTGCGTTGTGGGCAGTAGCTGTAACGAGGCATAGGTGAGAAGGCTGCCTGCAATGAGTATGGCGGGTTGGTCAAGATACTTGCGCACAAGTGGAAACAAAAGAACCATCACGCAGTAGACGCGGACAAACCACCATTCTTCATTGTACGTTGTTATAATGTTGAATATATTGAGAAGCAAGGTAGTGATGTCCGTCGTGTATCGCGCGGTGCCGTCCGGCATGGTGACGTTTGGAAAGAACAATATGCCGATGCTAACGGTGACGATGAAGTAGAACAAGTAAACCTTGCAAAATGCGGAAATACGGGACAACGGGTGTATCTTGTTTCGAAGTGATGATCGATGGAGTCCGTAACCGCTGATGAAGATGAACAGGCATACACAAATTTTGCCCAACGTCCCCAGCATAGCTTCTCCGTCTATCCCCGGCAGGGTTGGAATATGCCGCAATGACGCAGGAATGCGGTCCGGAAAAGCGAAGGCGTGGTGCGCCATCATCATGACAATGGCAAACCCTTTAGCGATTCCCGAGTCTCGTTGGCTGAAGATCATGATCGGTTACTCCTCCGAAATGAAGCACACCTACAGATCAAACGTTTGTGCACAAATTGGCAGAAGAGTGCAATTCTCCATGGTGAAAAGGAGGAGAGCGGACTCTTGGCCATGCCTTGGCGTTACGTGCAGGCGCATGAAATGAAGAAAGGGAGCATCTGTGAGAGTGCTCCCTTTCTTCATTTTTTTAAATCAATCTTTTAGATCGTCATCTTCTATTGTTTCAAATTTATACTTTAGCATTATTTCGATGTACTCATCGGCAGAGATTAAACCGTTTGTATATAATTTAGATATGTAGTTTGGAGATAGATGTATTTTTGTTGTGTTATGTTTCAATGGTTCGTTGATGTAGTGTTTTGATAATCCACTTATTTCATTGATAATGTTCATGTTGTGTGATTTGTTTGTATCATCATTGAATAATGAGTGTATCAACGATTTATGAAGTGACTTCGAAAAAGCGTAAAAAGGGTATTCTTCCTTTGTTATTTCTTTGCTGATGATTGTGTTTTGTAATTGTTTTGCTTCTTGGATTGATTCTTCATTAATTTTGATGTCAAGAAATTGTTCCGCGTTTTTAAAAAAATCAATCATATCATATATTTGAAAATATTTAACATCAGACTCTTTGCAGATTTCTTCTTTTAGCCGAGCGTCGTGCCCTATGCGCTTTTCTCCACCCGAATCAATGGTGTACCACCAATCTTCTTTCAAATCATTTGTAACAAATATTACATTTTCTATGTTTTCGTTTTTTGCATGGTTTATTATTTGCTTCCATATGACTAAATCAGAGTATTGACGTTCATATTTCAAATTTGAAAATTCAAAGTATGGTTCCTTTGAATTTTCTTTGTTTGCATCCTTAAATCCGGGTGGTGTTTTATTTTCAAAGCGGTTTTTACCTTCAGAATAAATATCATTGAGCCAATCCTGTGATTCAGGAGGCTGTCCAACTTTGTTTTCGAAAAGGATATCGATTTTATCTCTTATTGAGTCATGGCTTCGTACGCATATTTGTTTTTTATCCCAATAGTCAACTGATTTTTTGTAGTTTGTAATTAGTTTTGTGATGTCTTTGTAAAGTGTATCTGTATTGCGTGCAAGTTTTGGGAGTCGTGTTGTCAAATCAAGTTTGGCAATATCTTTTTTAAAAATTGTTTCTATATCATCCAGACTTTTATTTATATGTCTAAAAATTGCCTTCTCTTCTTTGATTGCACTCAATCGTCCTCGTTGGAACTCGAGTGCAACATGGTATGGAATCCATATTTTATCGGATACCGCTTCTAAAAGAGCGAAAAAGTCTTCTCTAGTTTGTTCTGCATAGCTATATAGCTTGCGTAGTATGTTTGTATCAAATATGAATAAAGTATTCGGGCTTTCCCAAACTTCTTTGGCTCGATCAACATCGCTATAGAATGCTCGCATAACATTTTTCATACATGACCTCACAATTCTATATTTGAATAGATCATTGCATTGGACGATTTGTTTTGTCAATGATGACCCAGTGTTAGTAATGAAAAAGGGAGCATCCATGAGGATGCTCCCTTTTTTGTTGCGTTCCAGTCGAAAAATTACAAGCCCGCCAGCTGCTGCATCTGCTCAAAGCTCAGTTCAAGGGGGCAGGGCTCGCTAACGGCCTGCTGCAGAAACTGGTTGATCTGCGGTACCATGTGGATGGCTTTGTCTATGTCGGGGTTGGAACCCTGCGCGTAGGCACCGATGTTGATCATGTCTTCCACACGTTTGAACGTGGCAAGGTGCTTGGTGAGCACGCGACCTGCCTGCATCACTTCAGGCGAGCAGATGTCGCTGCGCAGACGCGAGATGGACCTGAGCACGTCTATGGAAGGATAATGCCCCTGGTCGGCAAGGTCGCGGGTAAGCACGATATGGCCGTCCAGAATGGAACGCACAGCGTCCGCAATGGGTTCGTTGAAGTCGTCGCCGTCCACAAGCACGGTATAAATGCCGGTAATGGTGCCTTTTTCGCTCCGGCCTGCGCGCTCCAGCAGTTTGGGCAGCTGTGCGAATACGGTGGGCGTGTAGCCCTTTGTGGTGGGGGGCTCGCCTACGGCAAGGCCGATTTCGCGGGCTGCCATGGCAAAGCGGGTGACGGAGTCCATCATCAGGAGCACGTCCTTACCCTGATCGCGGAAAAATTCGGCCACAGCGGTGGCTGCATAGGCGGCGCGCATACGCACCAGCGGAGACTGGTCGGATGTGGCGATAATAAGCACGGAGCGGGACATGCCTTCAGGACCAAGGTCCTTCTCCATGAATTCCACCACCTCGCGGCCACGTTCGCCCACAAGGCCGATGACGTTTACATCCGCCTTGGTGTAGCGGGCCATCATGCCCATGAGGGTGGACTTGCCCACGCCGGAACCGGCCATAATGCCCACGCGCTGGCCTTTGCCGAGGGTGAGCAGGCTGTTGATGGCGCGCACACCCACATCCAGCGGCTCGTCAATGCGGGGACGCAGCAGCGGGTTTGGCGGGTCGGTATACAGCGGATTATAGCCGCCTGTGGCAATGGGCATGGAGGCACCGGCCTTGAGTTCGGCACCAAAGGCATCAAACGCCTTGCCGAGCAGGCCGTTACCGACAGGAAATACGGGAGGCAGGCTGGAGTTGCGGATGAGCGAACCGGGGCTTATGCCGCGCATGTCGCCATAGGGCATGAAGAGCAGGTTGCCGTCGCGGAATCCCACAACTTCGGCAGGAACGGGTTCGCTTTCGTCGTTGGGGATGATCTGGCATACGGAGCCGAGGGGCGCCTTCATGCCGCATCCTTCCGCCACAAGACCCACAACCTTGTTGACCTTGCCGTAGGCCTGCGCCGGTCTCAGGCTTTGCAGCATCTCCAGCGCACCACGGGGGGCGATCATATGCCGTCTCCGGGCAGTTCCAGCTGCTCAAGAATCTGATCCACCAGCGCGTAGCGGCTTTCTATGGTGTTATCCACCATGCCGTCGACACTTTCCACCACCAGTCCGCCGGGATTGATGGAGGGATCGCCCTTGACGGACCACACTTCAAGCCCGGAATGGCGCTGCTGCGTGGTCACCAGAATATCTTTCACGGCGGCTTCGTCCTCGGGATTCACGCGCACCACGAGCTTGCGTTGGCTGTCGAGTGTTTCCACGGCTTTTACAAGCAGGGTTTCGAGGATGGCCGCGCGGTTTTGCGAAATTTCCAGCCCCACGGCACGCTGCACGGCAACGCGCAGCAGGGTGACAAGATCTTGACGCCAGCGGTAGAAGATGCCCGAGCACTGGCCCTGAATGGCACCAAGCACGCCGGACACGGAGTCGCTCATGGTCTGCTGAAACTCTTCCAGCTCATGCTGTGCCTGTTGCAAACCGGCGTTATAGCCGTCCTGCATGGCCTGCTGCCTGAGCTGTTCGGCATCCAGCTGGGCCTGCGCCAGAATATCGGATGCGCGCTGGGCGGCACGGGCGCACACGCGCTCCATATAACTGGCCTCTGTGGCTGCGTCCCACTGCATGGAGCGTGAGCCCTCCACCTGATTGAGCGAGCGCTCGTCGGTGCGGGCGGGCCCCATGAAGATGGTACCCCACTTGGATGCTTCCGAGGGTGCATCAGATGAAGACATCTCCACCTCCGCGGCCGATGACTATGCGGCCTTCCACTTCGAGCCTGCGCACGACCTTGACCACGTTCTGCTGGGCGCCTTCCACATCGGCGAGGCGCGTGGGTCCCATGATTTCGAGGTCTTCACGGATCATGGTGGCTGCGCGTTCGGACATGTTCTTGAAGAAGCGTTCCTTCAGTTCGTCCGAGGCGCCACGCAGGGCCATGGTCATGTCCTCGTTGGAGATTTCCTTCAGCAGTTCGCGTACAGCGCGGTCGTCCAGTCCGGTAACGTCTTCGAACACGAACATGAGGTTGCGGATATCTTCGGCCATCTGTGCGGATTCTTCTTCGATCTCGGAGAGAACCTCTTCTTCGGTGGCGCGGTCCACGGCGTTGAGGATTTCGGCAACGGCGCTGACACCGCCCACCTTCTTGCCTTCCTTGCCGCCCATGGCGATGAGCTGGCTCTGGAGAACCTTGTCCACTTCCATGAGCATGTCTTCGGGTACGGCTTCCAGCTTGGCAAGACGCATGAGAATTTCGGGGCGTACGCCTGCGGGCAGGTTGGTGAGCAGTTCGGCTGCCTGGTCGGGATGCAGGTGACCAAGAATGAGTGCCAGCGTCTGCGGGTGTTCGTTTCGCAGAATCTGAGAGAGAATGCGCGGGCTTACGTTTTCCAGTTCGCGGAAGGGAGCAGGGCCGGAATCCAGATTCAGCGAATCCATGATGTACTTGGCGGTTTCGCTGTCCAGGTTCTTCATGAGCAGGCGCTTAACAGTGTCTGCGCCGCCGGAGATCATTTCCTGTCCGGTCACGAGGGCGTGGTGAAATTCACGCAGCACGTCCTCTACCAGATCCTTGGGAATGGATTCCAGTTCGACCATGGCCTTGGAAATCTGGGCGATTTCGGTTCTGTCCATGCGCTTGAACGCTTCGGACGTGAACTTGTCACCCATGGCCAGCAACAGGATGGCGGTCTTTGACGCGCCGCTCACCTTCTCTGCCACTACTTCGCTCCTTCAGGCTGCTTGAGCCATGTCTTCAGAATGCTCACGGCCTGTTCCATATTCTGCTCGGCAAGCTGCATTGCATGGGCCTTGATGTCTTCAATCTTCTTCATGGCGTCAAGGGCGTCGAGTTCGTCGCCGCTTTCAATGAGTGCCAGCCGTTCTTCGCCTGCGGGCAGACCTTCCAGACCTTCAACCACGTCACCGGCATGAACCTTGGGACGGATCATGGCCATGATGACCGGCCGCACGATCATGACGAGGAAGAGGAAGACCAGCAGGGCGTTAAGCAGGGGCTTGCCGAGGCGCAGCGCGTAGTCCATGACCACGTCGGTAAGGCTGGGTTCAAGCGCCACATCGGGACCGCCGAAGGAGATGCTGGAAACTTCTATGGTATCGCCGCGTGCGGAGTCATAGCCCACCGCGTTGGAGACAAGCTGGCGTATGCGGGCCAGTTCTTCCTCACTGCGGGGGGTGAAGACGTATTCGCCGGTATCTGGGTTTTTTACATACGTGCCGTCGACGATTACCGCAACAGAAAGGCGGCTTATTTCGCCCACAGGCGCGACGATATTATGCTCTTCCTTGTTGATTTCAAAGTTGGTGGTGCGGGTTTCGCGGTTGGAATCCTGACTGCTCAGGCCGCCGGTCAGACCGTCGCCGCGGAAGTTGGGGTCGGGAGAACCGGCGTTAAGGTTGGACTGCCCTCTGGTGCTTTCTTCACTGCGCTGTTCGGAGCGGACAACTGCGCTTTCAGGGTCGAAAAGTTCCTTGCGGATGGTGCGCTGCGAGAAGTCGAGGTCGGCGTTGACCTTGGAGATGACCTTGCCGGGGCCAATGACAGGGTAGAGCATTTCCTGAATGCGGCGTTCAATATCGCGCTGCAGGGTGAGCTTGTTGTCCAGCTGTGAGGAGCTGAGGCCCTGCAGAGTTTCTTCGTCGCTGGGGTAGTAGAGAATGTTGCCCTTGGTGTCGTTCACCGAAATGCGGCTCTTGTCCATGCCTTCAACGGCCATGGTCACAAGATTGACGATGGCCATAACGTCTTTCTGGTCCATCTTCTTGCCTTCAGCCAGCGTCAGTACGACAGAGGCCGATGGCTTCTGCTCTTCTTCAATGAACAGGCTGCGGTGAGGCACTACAAGGTGGATGCGGGCGCTTTCCACATCGGGAAATTCCATGATGGTACGGGCAAGTTCGCCCTGCAGAGCGCGCTGGTAGTTGATTTTCTGCACGAATTCGGTCTGGCCGACCTTTACTTCGTCGAAGATTTCAAAGCCGATGCCCTGGCCCACAAGACTGCCTTCGCCGGCCACACGGATGCGCTGGTCGTAGACACGGTCTGCGGGAACAAGAATGGTGGCGCCGTCATTTTGCAGCTGATAGGGAATCTTGTCGGCATCCAGCAGTTTTACGACCCTGTTGGCGTCCTCGAGGCTGAGGTTGGAGTAGAGCACCTTGAAGTCCGGCTGGTTGATCCAGAAGATGAGAGCGAAGAACACGCCCACAACGGCCAGCGATACGCCGCCGATGAAGACGCGCTGAGAAATGCTGATCTGGCCCCAGAAGGCTTTGGACTTGTCTACGGCATCATTAAGCAGGGGTGACATGTGCTACTCCGTGGTGGTGTCGGGTTCGGGCGCCAACAGTCGGGTCAATGGCGTTTGGGGCGACTGGTCAGTCTCGCGGGTTAGAAGCCGGTGCGGCTGAGTTCCTTGTAGGCTTCCATCACCTTGTTGCGCACGGCGCTGGTCATGGACATGGCGAGACTGGCCTTCTGCAGGGTAACCATCAGCTCATGCACGTTCTGGGTTTCGCCGGAAGCGAACGACTTGATCTGGCGTTCTTTTTCACCCTGCATGTCGTTGGTCTTGCGGACGGAATCCTTCACGGTTTCCACGAGCGAGGCCTTGGGGGCTTCGGGCAGGGTGAAAGACTGACCGGTGGTTGCCTGCTGCGCCTTGCTGAAGTTGTGCATGGCGTTGGAATACGCCTTCATGCCGATGTTCTGAATGCTCATGGCTTGTCTCCTTCAACCCTGCTATTTGGCGAGTTCGAGTGCTTTGTTGTACATGGACTTCACGGCGTCCATGGTGGCCACGTTGGCTTCGTAGCCACGCTGCACGGTCATGAGTGCGGCCATTTCTTCCACCACGTTGATGTCGGGGTAGGAAACAAAGCCCTCGGCATTTGCGTCGGGGTGGCCGGGTTCATACACCTGCTTGAGAGGGCGCTTGTCCTGCGCCACATGCATGACGCGGACGCCGCGCAGTTCCCTGTCCAGTGCGGACTGCATCTGCTTGCTGAACGGATGATCCACTTCCGTTTCCGCCATGAGCACCGTTTTGCGGCGGTAAGGACCGCCCTCGGCCGTTCTGGTGGTCTTGGCGTTGGCAAGGTTCATGGATATGATGTTCATATGGGTCCGTTCCGCGCTGAGCGCAGAGGCGCCGATATCGAGTGCTGTCATGAAGTCCATTACTTCTGCCCTTCCGTTATGATTTTGTTCAGGCCTTCAAAGTTGCCTTTCAAAATGGTAGCCAGCGCGTTGTAGCGCATATTGTTCTTGGCCATCTTGGCCATTTCCTTGTCGATATCCACCTGGTCTTCACCGTGAACAACGCGCGGTTTGAATACCTTGTCCCATTCGGGACCGAAGTTGTCCGGGTTGAAAACTGCAGGCATATGCGACCCCGCAGTGCGGGTCATCTTGCCCTGAGCGTCGAGATTGAGCGCCTTTTGCAGATCTTCTTCGAATTCGAGGGTGCGCTCTTTGTATCCGGGCGTTTTCAGGTTTGCGAGGTTGCTCATGACGACATTCTGACGCTTGAGCTGCATGTCCAGTACCTTTTCAGTAATGGCCATGTGGGAGCTGAACAGGCTTTTCATGCAGTATCCTCCATAGTTACGATAGTGTGGGCATTCTTGTCGGGTGCCCTTCCGTATTGATCTGCAGGGTAAATAGCAAGAGGTGTTCCACTGCTGAAACATGCTGATATATAATGATAAATTTTGGTGAAACGGGAGATGTGCCCCTGGTGGCGTGCAGCCGGAGCGGTGCAGCGTCAGGGAGTCGGCGGAGAGAAAGGCGAAAAGGAAAAAATACCTGCTCAACCGTGCAGTTTTCTGCCCTTTGGCCGATAAGCGCCCGTAGCGTACGGCGGGCAGCCTATATATGGATGGTAAACCGGACATGCGTATGACGGTACAGACGCCCGCAAGAGTGACACACTTTTTCACAACCATTTTGGCACATGCATTGCATATGTTTTCGCAACCGGCGTTTTTCAGGGTTGAGTGGATAAAATTTGCCTGCATGCGCCGGCTCGCAAAAAACCGGTCTCCGAATGACCGGGGGAGCGAGGGGAAACTTTGTCCTACATGGAGGGGACCATGAGCAACCATCTCGATTACGAAATCAATAAAGAACTCGGTGAATGCTACCTGTTTATGGGTGAGCTGGAAAAGGCGGAAGAATACTACAAGAAGGCCGCCAATTCCAACGGAGTGCACCCTGACCCCTATCTGGGTCTTGCCACCATTGCCGTGCAGCGCGGAAAGCTTGACGAAGCGCTCGTTCTGTACAAGAAGGCTGACACCATCGAGAGCAGCGACAAGGCACTCGCAGGTATGGGCCTGATCCATATGGATCGTGGCAACCACAAGGAAGCATTGGAATTTTTCGTCCGTGCATTGGAGTACAATCCGGATAACATGATCGCCATGAGCGGAATGATTCAGGAAGGTTACGCCCTTGGTTGCGTGGCTGACATCGTTCCCATGCTTATTGGCAGCCTTGAGCATGATCCCAACAAGGACGCCGTTCGCTTTTCGCTGGCCGGCTGCCTGATCTGGCTCGGCAAGAACGCGGAAGCCATGGAACATCTCGAGCTTCTGCTGGAAAAGGATCCGGAAAACGAAGGCGCGCGTCAGCTTTATGAAAAGGCAAACGGCGCACTGTAATCCATAGACGGCAAAATCTCCCCTCCCCATACGATTTTCCGGCCCTGACGCTGGCGCTTACGGGCCGGGAAATCCCTATTTCAGAACCGCCTGCGGCAATTCCTGCCGCAGGCGGTTTTGTTGTCTTGCATATGATCGTTAATGCATGTTCTGCCGCCTGCAATGCCCTGCTTTGGACTTCAAATAACCAATGCTTACTTGCGAATTGTAATGCATGACTGCATATCGCATTGAAATAACATGGGCTTGTTATTGTTGTGCCGATATATTACAGGGAAGCGGGAACAGTCCGGGGTGAGCCCGTTGCATCGGCGATGTGGTCGGGGTGTTTGCGAGAGAGTTTGAGGTGAGACTGTATGGGTGTATTCCCCAACGAATGAACAGGAGGGAACTGGCCATGGCAGGTTCGACACCTGACAAGAGCCCAGATACCTGCGAATCGGGGGAAACGGTTGCAGGAACTTGTGCGCGCGGTGACAATAGCCGCGCGCTGTATGACTGCCAGCAACGGTTTGCCGTGCTGGCAGAGCATCTATTCAACTGGGAAGTGTGGCAGGGGCCTGACGGCCGCATGGAATTCGTTTCCGATGCCTGCGAACGTGTTTGCGGGTACAATGCGGAACACTTCTACCGCAACCCCGACTTTTTTTCCGCCATCATGCACGAGGCGGATATTCCCATCTGGCGCAAGCTGCAGGGAATGATGCAGGGCGGCGCACGTGCGGGTGAAGCCGAATTCCGGCTGCGCACTCCGGACGGACGCGAGCGCTGGATTCAGTATCTCGTCCGCCGTGTGGAAGATGAGAACGGCGGATTCAGAGGGTACCGTGCCATCTGCCGCGATATAAGCGAGCGCAAGCTCATGGCCATGCAGCTCAAGCATCAGGCATGGCATGATCCGCTGACAGACCTGCCCAACCGGACCCTGTGCATGGACCGGCTCGGGCGTACCCTTGAAAGAGCCAAGCGCAAGAAGGGAACCGACTTTGCGCTCATGTTTATCGATCTGGATCGCTTCAAGGTCATCAACGATTCCCTCGGTCACGCCATAGGCGACCAGATTCTGCGTGAGACAGCAGTACGCATGGTGCGCGAGGTGCGCGCCATGGATACGGTTTCGCGCATCGGCGGCGACGAATTTGTCATCCTTCTTGAAGAAGTGGATACGCTGGAAGAAGCCCAGCACATAATACGCCGCATCATGAAATCCGTGGAAGAGCCTATCTCCATCGGGCCGCGCATTGTCCGCGTTACCGCGAGTTTCGGTGTCGTCATGGGCGACCCCGGCTACGCCACCGCGGACGAGGTACTCCGCAATGCCCATATCGCCATGCACCACGCCCGTGAAGAGGGATGGGGTAACATGGTGATTTTCAACGAGGGCATGCTCGAACGGGCCATGAACCTCATGCATATCGAGATGGACCTGTACCGCGCTCTGGACATGGGCGAATTTTTTCTGACCTATCAGCCTATCGTCAACATCGGCTGCCGCACCATCACCGGATTCGAAGCGCTGGTGCGCTGGCGGCATCCCGAGCGGGGAACGGTGTCTCCTGCCGAGTTCATTCCCGTGTCGGAAGGCACAGGGCAGATTCTCAGTATCGGCAAGTGGGTGCTGTATGAAGCCTGCCGCGATATGGCCCGCTGGCGCAGCGAATTTCCCGAATTTGAAGACATGGTGGTGAACGTCAACCTTTCCGCGCGACAGCTTTCCCAGCCCGGCATGGTCGATCAGGTCGCGGATGTGCTGCGTGAAACCGGGCTGCCTGCCCGGTGCCTGAGGCTGGAAGTGACGGAAACCATGCTCATGGGCAACCCCGAATTTGCCAACATGGCATTGCGAAGGCTCAAGGAAATCGGGGTGAAGCTGTGTATCGACGACTTCGGCACCGGCTATTCCTCATTGAGCTATCTGCAGGCTTTTCCCATCGACACGCTGAAAGTGGACCGCAGCTTCGTTTCCAAGATGAGCCGCGAACCCGGCAACTTCAAGATTGTACAGGCCGTTGTGGCTCTGGCGCATTCTCTCGGACTCGAAGTGGTGGCCGAAGGTGTGGAGGAAGAGGAACAGCGCATCATGCTCTCCGAGCTGCGCTGCGAAGGCGGGCAGGGCTTTCTGTTCTCCCGTCCGGTACGGGCCGAAGATGTGCCTGCGCTGGTTTTCGGCGGTACCGCGCCGGATTCTCTCAAGGGTGTGGCATGATGATTCATCGGCCTCTGTGCCAGTGACGGGCATGGCGGCTGAGACCAGATCCGATACCAGATCCGATACCAGATCCGGTACCCGATACGATAAGAGATCGGCAGAAAACGATGCCGGAAAAAAGCAGCAGGGCGCGTGTATGACGCGCCCTGCTTTTTTGTACCTGTCAGCAACTCCGGACAGGAGCCGTTCTAGCTTCGGACGGGCTTGTGCGTTCCGCCGGTCCACCGCGCGAGTACTTCTCGCAGATCATTGTGCGAGAAGGGCTTGGAGAGGTAGTCGTCCGCTCCGGCCTTGAGGAAGCGTTCCCTGTCTCCCTTCATGGCATAGGCGGTCACCACGACAACGGGTGTGCGGGCCACGCTCTGATATTTATTGTCGTTGCGCAGTTTTTCCAGCATTTCCAAACCGTTCATGACGGGCAGTTGAATATCCAGCAGAACAAGGTCAAACGGCTTTGCAAGCAGGGCCTGCAGAGCGTCCTTTCCGTTGGCCGCGGTATGGGCCAGCCACCTCTGCTCCATGAGGAACGTTTGAATGACATGCTGGGTGACCGGATCATCCTCCACAATCAGCACGTTGCGCATGCCTGTGCCGGACAAGGGAGCAGGTGTTTCCCTTGTCGGGTGTTCTTCCCTGTCTGAAAGAGTCAGAAGAATGGTGAACGAGGCTGTGGTGCCAAGCCCAGGTTTGCTTTCAATGGCAAAGGAGCCGCCCATTTCGGACACAAGGGACTTGCAGATGGCCAGACCAAGCCCTGCGCCCTGGTGGCGTCGTGTGAATTTGAGATCGGCCTGCGTGAAGGGTTCGAGCAGCAGGGGCAGTTCTTCAGGAGCAATGCCGCAGCCGGTATCCTCGACCGCAAAGGTGACTCTGGCTTTGGTGTTGTCCTGTATGGACATGAGCCGCACGCTCAGCGTCACTGAACCGGCCTCTGTGAACTTGCAGGCGTTGCTCATGAGGTTGGCAAGCACCTGATGCAGGCGTTCCGCATCGCCTTCCACAAAACGCGGAATGGCAGAATCCATGTCCAGCCGCAAGGTTACGGCACCATTGTCGAGCAGTTTGGTAAACTGCTCCGTCATGTTGTGAAGCAGTTCATGCAGGTCGAACGGGCGCGCAATGATATCGATTTTTCCCGCTTCTATCTTGGCCAGATCAAGCAGGTCGGAGATGAGCCGGGAAAGGCGCTCGCAGGATTGCGAGGCCAGGCCGATAAGTTCCTTCTGCGTCGGATTGGTTATCTGCAGGCGGAGCATCTGCAACACTCCGGCAATACCGTTGAGCGGCGTCCGGAACTCATGGCTCATGTTGGCGAGAAAGAGTGATTTGGCCTGCGTTGCCGCTTCTGCCGCTTCTTTGGCAGCGGTCAGTTCGGCGTTCATTTTTTTGAGCTCCTGCACATGCTGCCGGGTGGAGCGTCTGAACAGCATCTGCACCGGGAGCGAGGCAAGAATGAGTGTTGCCGATATGATGGCGGCAATGAGGAAGTTCTTTATCCTGAGATCGGTGATGCGGGAAATATCTATGTCTGCGCAGGCCAGATAGGCGCGCCCGGCCCGGGTGGTTTCCGGAATGACCACGGAGCGGAAGGTACCCCACTGGTCGGTATAGGTGGTGAATACGGCCCTGCCGGTTCTGAGGGCGGAGACAAAGCTGGCCGGTACATCCTGATAAGGATAGTAATACCAGCGCTTGCGGCTTGCGGCTTCGTCGGGACTGACGGTGGGGGCGGCAAAGAAGTATTCACCGTGGTTGCTGACAACCGTGTACGCGTAGGTAAGGCCGGAGTAGCGGACAAGGTCGTTTACGCGGAGCCGGTTTTTCATCTCTTCTTCATAAGAAATGGTTTCCGGACCGGTGGCACGGTCATGAAAGTCGGAGGCGAGCATGTGTTTGACGGATAGGGCAGCTGTTTTCAGGCGCATGTCTATGTGCGCCATCTGTTCCCGTTCCTCATACACTGTCCAGGTAACGGCCAGCATTACCACGACAAGAATGAACAGCCCGTACAACACGGGGTATTTCTGAAAGCTGCGGTCGGCTTGCATGATTTGCATCTGAACTATCTTCCGGCAGTTTGCCGCAAAGGGATAGACCGTCGTGGCAGATTAAAAATGTATCGAAAAAATGCAGGAATCCTCAGTATGGCATAAATATGCCACGGTGAAGGCTTTTCTGCAATAGCTGCTGTCAAATCATGCCCGGCGGGGGTGACGTTTGCATTGCGCGATCCGGTTATCTGCCGAGAGCGTCCTCTTCTCCGGTGTAGTCGCTGCCCTGCACGAGCTGTGTGGGTGCTCCGCCGAAACGGACAAGGACCATGCCCGAGAACTTGTCGCCGCGATACACTTCCACTCGGTACACATCTCCCGCATTGTCTATGGAGTAGGCGTTCAGGATTTCATTGCGGCGTATGGATATGCCGCATTCGCTGTCCACACCGGGGCGGGTGTAGCCGATAATATTGATGCGGTAGCCTTCTTCCGGTGCAATCTCAAAGGCGTCGCTTACATTCACGATGCTGCCCATGGGCGTTGTTTTGGCCAGTCCGTCCACCGTCATGCGCAGCGCCTTGAGGCTGTCGTCGTAGTCAAAATACTGCGGCACGAGCTGGGTAATGCGGTTGTTGCCGTAATAGACCCTGAAGGCATTGCCTTCGCCCACCATGGTGAGCAGCGGCTTGGAAGGAGTGAAATCGTCGCCCGCATTGCGGCTTAAAGGCACATAGCGCAGGGTGCTGCGGATGTTGTCGAGATCAAGCGTGAGCCTGCCGTCATGAAAGGCGAGGTGCAGGTTGCGGTTCATGGCGGCTTCCAGCCCCTCGGGGGTGAGGGTGAAGTCACGCTCGAACTGCACTCCGGCCTGCCGCATGAACGATTCGAGAATGCGCACGTGGTAATAGGCGCGTGTTGCCGTGTTGAACGCCTTGCTGGCCTCTATGCCGAAGGCGGGTTTGCCGTGGGTGATGGCGAAATAGGTGAGGGTTTTTTCCATCTCTACGTCACCCTCGCGGGTGCGTGTGTTCTTGAGATGGTATAGGTGGTCGGGCACCAGCAGGGCATTGTTGGCATCCTGCACGGCAAGGGTGCCCATGTTCGCAAGATTGCCGAAGCGGGTTGAGGCTATGGCCTCCTGGTCGATGATAACGCTCTGTCCCCAGCGCTTTGGGTTGCGTACGGCGTCTTCCCACTGCGGGCGGTAGAAGCCGCTGCCGTCGTGCAGGTTGAGAACCATATCTACCTGCGGGTGCACGATGATGGACTTGATCTTCTCGACGGTTTCGTATTCCGGGTCATCCTTGCCAAGGCGGGCGAACTTGCGGTTCATGTCGCCGTGCAGACCCCTTGAACGGGTAATGATGCTGGGAAAGTTCAGGTTCGGCACCACCCATACATTACCCTTGGTGATGGTGTAGTGGCTGCCGAGCACACCGGCAGCATTGAAGCCGCCCGGTTCGTCCCCCTGAATGCCGCCGATGACCAGCACGGTGGGGCCTTTGGGGTCGTTGCCCAGTTTGAGCAGGGAAAAGTCCAGCGGGTTGCGGGCCTGCACAGGAAGCGCGGTACAGAGGATGAGAAGGAGTCCGAGTAGATATTTCATGCCTGTTTCACTTTCACATGCCAAGGTTCGAAGCGTACGCCCAACTGGTTGTCGCGCGGGTAACGCAGGGTGAGATAGCCGAGTTCCTCAAGCCGCAGAAAAACATCTGTTTCGGTAAAGCGATCAGTGAAGTTGAATTCGCCGAAATCACGCTGCCCCACGTCGAAATCGCTGACCCCGTGGAAGGAATAACCGGGGGGGGCCAGAGAGCGTGATGCAAGGGAAAGGTTGGCGTCGTTCGTGGCGGCCTTGTTGAGAAAGAGGTGAAACTGCTTCATCACGCCGCGCACGCCGGAGGTGAGCACCACCTCGTTGCCAAGGGTTTTCTGAATGGTGTTCCACGTATCCAGAGGCTCTCCCTTGAAGAGATAGTTGCCGCTGTACGGCACCTTGTATACGTCGCGATCGCGGATGTGGGCGGTGAGCCCCGTTATGACCTTTACCCCGTAAAAACCATAGACAGCGGCGTCTGCATAGAACTGGCATTCCAGAAATTCCAGTTCGCTCCGAGAGAACGCCCCTACATTCGGGTAATTACGGGCTACGCGGATGGCCTCGTCAAAGCCGAGCAATGAGAAATTGCCATGGCCCACGGTGCGCACCAGCCGTTCTATGCGCTGCAATGACTGGAACAGGATGGCGCGGTGCTCGCCCTGCAGGACGATGTCACCTTCAAAAGGCGCGTCAAAGTGGCGCATCTTGTCGTAGTAGTCGCGGATATGCAGGTCGTAGGCCCCTTCCTGCGGTGAAAAATGCAAGGCTGTTGCATCCTGCATGGTGCCGGAAAAGGCTGTGACCGCGCGGGCGGGTGCCGGGAGGAGCGACTGGACCGCAAGGGCAGAGGCGCAGCAGCAGATCTGGTGGAGAAAATGTCGCCGGTTCAGCTTCGGACTCCTTTGGCCAAGAGTGGGTGTGAATCGCGGTACAAGTGTACCTCAGAATGCGGCGGGACGCAAAAACGTTATAGACTCATTCCGCGCTTTGCACAGATGCAGAGAGGCTGCAGGGCAAGCGGGCCGCATGCTGCAGAGCTTGCCACTTGGCCGGAATTTCTTTAGCCTGTCACATTGTCCGCAATGGCCAGCAGCCCCTTTTGCCATCATGGTGCAGGGGCGTTGCCGTTTCGGTGAAAACGCAACGGAACCGCAGCAATCAGTACAGTATCCGGTGGCGTACCGGCACATACTCCGGTACCGGTTCCGCAACGTCACTTCCATATCGCAGGGAATCATGAGCACAGCATCTCTGACCACAGCATACCGTCCGCAAACCTTTGCCGATGTGGCGGGGCAGGAAACCATCAAGGCCATCCTCTCCCGCGCGGCACGAGAAGACCGCATAGCACCCGCTTATCTGTTCAGCGGCACCCGCGGTGTGGGCAAGACAACCATTGCCCGCATATTCGCCAAGTCGCTGAACTGCGTGAACGCGCCCGCGGCAGAACCCTGCAATGTGTGTGAGCACTGCCGCAAGATCACGCAGGGCATGCATGTGGACGTGGTGGAAATTGACGGCGCTTCCAACCGCGGCATCGACGATGCCCGCCGCCTGCGCGAATCCATAGGCTATGCGCCCATGGAAGGCCGCTACAAGGTCTTCATCATCGACGAAGCGCACATGCTCACCCGCGAATCGTTCAACGCGCTGCTCAAGACGCTGGAAGAGCCCCCAAGGGGCGTGACTTTCATCATGGCCACCACGGAGCCGCACAAATTTCCCATCACCATCATCAGCCGCTGCCAGCACTACATATTCAAGCGTCTTGGCGAGCATGAGCTGGAAGCGCACCTCACCAAGATTCTGGGCAGGGAAGAGCGCGATTTCGAACCGCAGGCCGTGAAGCTCATTGCCCGCCGTGCGGCCGGTTCCGTGCGCGATTCCATGTCGCTCATGGGGCAGGTGCTGGCTCTGGGGCATGACAAGCTGGAAGAAAGCTCTGTGCGCTCCATTCTCGGCCTTGCCGGTCAGGAACTGTTCTTCAAGGTCATGGAGGCCATGAAGGCACAGGATGTGGTGGCGGTTTCTTCCGTCATCCGGTCCATTCTCGATCAGGGGGTGGATATCGGTTACTTCCTTCGCGAACTGGCCACCACTTGGCGCAACCTCTTCATGCTCAAGCAGGCCGGAGAGCAGGCGCTGCCCCTGCTGGACCTGCCCGAGGCGGAAGCCCGCCAGTGGCTGGAGTGGGTGCCGGAATTTGAACTTGCGCACGTGCATGCCTGCTGGCAGCTCACACTGGAAGGCCAGCGCAGGGTGCTCACCAGCCTTGAACCGGCCATGGCGCTGGAACTGCTGCTGCTGAATCTGACCTTCCTGCCCAAGCTGCTGAACATGGAACAACTTTCGCGCGGGGGGGCCAAGCCTGCCCCGCAACAGTCTGCCCAGCCCCAGGCTCAATCCGGTGCGCCAAGGCCCGCAGGGCAGGGGGCACCGCAGGGCAGAGGGCCGACAAACCCTTTTGATGCCGCAGCCGGTGCCGCGATCCAGTCGGGCGATCAGTCCGATGCACCGTCTGCCGCAACCGGAACTGCTCCTTCCTTCTCCGGCAACCGGAACGAGGCTCCTGTTTCTGCACCTGCAGGGCAGGCTTCTCATGGCAAGCGTCCGGAGCCTCCGCACCGGCAGCGCGCTGCGCAGGCTGCGGCGGCCCGTGAGAATGCCGCACCCGCGTATATGCCGTCCGGAGGGATGCCTTCCGGTAACACGTCGGGCAACTTGTCGGGCAGCATGCCTTCCGGCAATGTGTCTTCCGGCGAGGATTCCGGCCCGCCCGCAGGCTATCTGGATGGTCCGCCACCGGACCTGCCGCCGGAATTCGGCGGTGCAGAAGGCATGGGCGGCCCGCAGCCCGAACCGCAGGATATCTATGGCGGGGCAGAAATGCCGGGCTCGTCTGATTCCTATGCCGCGGCCGGTTCCTATGCCACGACCTATCCCTATGGCGCACAGGAAGAAGCCGCACCGTCTGCGGTGCCTGCCGTGCTGGACCCGTCCAGTTATGACGGTCCCCGCGACTGGGATACCTTTCTGGAATTCTGCAAGCAGCAGAACGGCGAGGGCGGACGCAGCGTGAATATTCTGCATTCCGCCAAGGGTGAGTATTCTGAAGGTGAGCTGCGCATCCGCACGCAGTCCGGCATTCAATATGGCCGCCTGAATGAGCCGGGGCTTGTGGCCGTGCTGACCGAGCGGGCGCGCCAGTGGTTCGGCCCGCAGGCCAGGCTTGCCGTTCTTGAGCCCACCAGCCGTGTGCGCCCCTATGCTGAACTGCGCAAGGAGGTGGAAGACCACCCCCTGTCGCGCATGCTGGAAGAAGAACTTGGCGCCGCGCTCATCCACTTCCGCCACAAGGACGAACCGGGCAAATAGGCCGCGCCGCAATGGTGTAACCACCACGCAATATCGAAAATGAGACCCCGCTGTCTTTGCGACAGCGGGGTTTGTTTTTTGTGTGGGGCAGCGGTAGCTTGCCGCGATACCGCTAGGACTGCTTGAAGCAGGCACTCCATGCGCCGGAACGGGAGAATGCGCTTTTGGCAGTCAAATCCAGCGATATGGGCGTAACGGAAACAACCCTGTCCACGGCCAGCGCGTATACGTCGGTATCTTCCGGTTCCTGTTCATCCGCGCCCTTGCTCGTCACAGCCTCTCCCAGCGGGCTGGTGAGGGAGGGATTGTCCAGTGTGGAGCGGTAGTAGAGGGTCTTGGAAAGGCGGGTGATGCGCCATGGGCTTTCAGGGGTGGCTGTGCTCGGCACGTCCACTTTCAGAATGTCCACGTCTGCCGGAAAGCTCTCGCTCAGGGACGTGTAGGCGAGCCGTCTGAGTATCTGGATGGACGATTCCCAGTTTTGTTCGGTGTAGGTGAAATGGCTGTGAATGGGCGTTTCAAGGGATGCGGCAATGGCCGGAATGCCCCTGTATGCACCTTCCATGGCTGCCCCTACGGTACCGGAGCTGGTGATGTTTGCGCCGAGGTTCTCGCCGTAGTTTATGCCGGAGATGACAAGGTCGGGGCGAAAATCGCTGAAGATGTTCAGAGCATGGCCGAGCACTCTGGCCGGTGCCGCCTCGCATGCGAAACCTTCAAACTGCCGGTCGCCGATAGTGAGAATCCTCTTCTGGAGCACAGAGGCAGGCTTGCCCACCTGCGCTCTGCCCATGGCCGTCTGCTGCGTGGCGGGAGCAACGATCAGGACCTCGGCAAAGGGCTCCACAGCCTGCACTGCGGCTGCCAGACCGGGTGATTCAATGCCGTCATCATTGGTGATGACTACCTTATATTTCCTGTTGGTCATGCAATACCTCTTCTTCGGGCTCGGAACGGATTCCTGCCGCATTGCCCGTGCGTTATCTGTTTCTCTGCGGCGGTTGAAAGGGCCCCCCCTCTATGCACCATTTGCAGGGGGCCAGCAACTCGCGGCGAGCATGGCGACCGGATTCCGGTGGGGGCCAGCTCAGGGCCGGATCATGCTCGGATTATGTTCGGATATGGGCGCGCTTGGGCAGTTACGGCGGCAGGCAAGACAAAGCCCCCGCCTTGCGGGCGGGGGCTCAGGGTAATGACAAACCCTCGTTTTCGGTAAAACCGCGTTTCCGTTAAGCCGGAACTGATGTCCAACAAACCGATTCTCATCGCTTATACGAGGGGCAGGAACGTTAGGTTCCTGCCCGGCGGAGCCATCCCCAGAAGTGACTTTGCCAGCAGTCTGAGCCCCTGCCCCTGCGGGCGGGGGCACGTTTTTACGGGTTGCGGCGTCTATTTTTGCGGGCAGCGCACATGGCACACTCCCGCAGGAGTTGCCTTGGCGTGGGGGAAATACCGCTTCTTGAACCGCAACGCCACATTCACCAGCGCAATAAGCACAGGCACCTCGACCAGCGGCCCAATGACAGCGGCAAAAGCTACACCGGAGTCTATGCCGAACACTGCAATGGCAACGGCAATGGCCAGCTCGAAGTTGTTGGATGCGGCCGTGAAGCTGAGCGTGGTGGCCTGTTCATATGTGGCGTCCGCCTTCCAGGAAAGGAAGAAGGACACGAGGAACATGACCAGAAAATAGATGGTCAGCGGCAGGGCTATGGTCAGCACGTCCATGGGCAGCTCCACAACCTTGTCGCCCTTCAGGGAGAACATGACCAGAATGGTGAAGAGCAGAAAGACCAGCGTGAGCGGGCTGATCTTGGGAATGAACACCTGCTCGTACCATTCGCGCCCCTTCAGCCGGATTCCGGCAAAGCGTGTGAGCATGCCGCCGAGGAAGGGAATGCCAAGATAGATGAACACGCTCTCGGCTATCTGGCCAATGGAGATATCCACCACCGCCCCTTCAAGCCCGAACCATGCGGGCAGCACGGTGATGAACACATAGGCATAGACAGAGAAGAACAGCACCTGAAAGACGGAGTTGAAGGCCACAAGCCCTGCACAGTATTCGCGATCGCCATTGGCCAGATCGTTCCATACGATGACCATGGCTATGCAGCGGGCAAGCCCGATGAGAATGAGCCCCACCATGTATTCGTGCTGACCGGAAAGAAAGGTGATGGCCAGACCGAACATGAGCACGGGGCCGATTATCCAGTTCTGCACCAGCGAGAGCATCAGCACGCGTCCGTTGCGGAACACCTGCCCCAGTTCCTCGTAGCGCACCTTGGCCAGCGGCGGGTACATCATGAGCACAAGGCCGATGGCGATGGGAATATTCGTGGTACCCACCTGCACGCTGTTGATTACATCCTTCACGGAAGGCTGGTAGTAGCCGATGGCAACACCGGCAAACATGGCCAGAAAGATCCACAGGGTGAGGTATCTGTCCAGAAAGGACAGTTTTTTCATCAGAGATTCGCTCACGGCAGACTCCGTCATTTGCTGCAAGCCTCATGCGTGGTGTCGGCACAGGTTGCGGTGGTTTTGGTGGCAAGGTGGCGCGCAAGGCGCTTATCATCCTCTATCGCTTCGGGGCGGGGCGGCAGCAGGTCTTTCAGCGCCCCCAGAAAGGCTGCATGGGCAGGGTCGCGGGCAATGGCGAGGCTGTAATACACCCATTTGGCACTGCGCCTGCCGTTTACCCAGCCAGCCCGTTTCAGAAAGGACATGTGGCGCGAGATGGTGGACTGCGGCAGGTCCAGTGCGGCCATAAGGTCGCATATGCACAGCTCGCCGTGCATGAGCAGCCTGACAATGCGCAGGCGGGTCGGTTCCGACAGGGCCTTGAGTTGTTCTGCGAGATTTTCCATGGGGGCATCATATCCGCTTATGCGGATTCGTCAATGCGAAAGAAGGGATGTGCCTGTTACATTTTGGCGACGGACAAAAAAGAAGCGCTCCCGTTGTTGCCTCGGGAGCGCTTTTCCATCCGGTCGTAGCGGCTGTGGAGTTTTTCGACACATCTGCCGCGTATGGGGTCTCCGGTTGTTGATATCCGGAGGGAGGATGAGGCCCATACGCTGTTGCCGTGGCTTTTGTGCCTATGTGCGGTTGCCGGCGCACAAGGGGGGTTAGCAGTTACGGCCTATGGGAACAGCGGAGTGTTGCCGGCTCCGCCGTCGGGGGTGTTATGAAAACTACAGGGTAACGGGAGCAGCTGCGGGCTGGTTGCCGCCGGTGATCTCGTACTGGCGCACGTCGATAACGGCTTCGGACTGATTTACCAGCTTTACGGTGCCCTTGATGACCACGTCAGCACCGTTCATGGTGTAGTCGTGAATGCCGTCGAGCTTGTAATAAACTTCCTGACCGGGAAGCTGCAGGAAAAATTCGTCGTTCAGCTCGGCAATAGTGCCGGAGAAAACAACATCGTGACCAACGTGAATCTTGCCAACCTTGGCGGTTGCGGGGCTGTAAACCTTCTGGGCGGCCTGCGGTGCGGAGGCAACAAAGGCTGCGAATACGGCGCAAAGCACCAGAATGGCGGCGAAACGTGCAAACAGGGTCTGCTTGGTGGACATGGCGTTCTTCCTTTTATGCGGCCGTCTGCCACTGCCTTGGCTCGGGCCTTTTGATATATGCTGAACTGCGGTGCTTCCTTCGGCCTCCCCTTGAAGCCTCTGTGGAACGTCCGGACGGTGCCGGTTCGCCGCAGTGCATTTTCATGCGTGTTTGATTCTCCATAAAGCATGGCCCGTGCCAACATTGTATCCTATTGAATTTATGGAATATGTAGTGCCGACATAAACTTGCATGAGAACTGCAAGTTCCGGTATGACTGTGCACACATATAGTGCTTTTGGGGAATTGTGCATCAAAGTGCAGATAACACTCTGAAAAATAAGCAAATCAAAGATTGTAACGGCATAGCAAGAACCCGCAGTTCCGAATATGTATTTCAGAACTGCGGGTTCTTGTTTTTGCGGCGGCCGAAACGGCCTGACTCACATTATTTGAAAATTTCTTTTTTCAGTCCGTGGCGGGTCATCAATTTATGCAGCTGGCGGGTGGTAATGCCTGCTTTTTCTGCAGTTTGGGCTATGCTGCCGCGTGTGGTGCTCAGCAGTTGGGAAAGGTACATGCGCTCAAACCGGTCTATGGCCTGCTGCCGTGCCTCCGCAAGGGGCATGTCCGTATCTGCCTGAAAGGAGACGGGGCAGCGGTCCTCGCCAAAGAGTTCCTGCGGCACGCTTTCCGGAGAAAGAACAAACCCGGTTTCCAGAATGCACGCGCGCTCCACAAGGTTTTCGAGCTCGCGCACGTTGCCGGGCCAGTCGTAGCGCATGAAGGCATCAAGCACCTTGGGGTGGATGGAGTGAATCTCTTTGCCAATGGGTTTGGACCGCTGGATGAAACGGGTGGCGAGCTGGGGAATGTCTTCACGGTGTTCGCGCAGCGGCGGCACTTCAATGGGAAACACGTTGAGCCGGTAAAAGAGATCGCGGCGGAACTGCCCCTTGCGGACCAGATCTTCAAGGTCTTCGTTGGTGGCGGCAATAACGCGCACATTGCAGGGAATGGTTTCCTCACCACCCACACGCTGAAATTCCCTGTCCTGCAGCACGCTGAGCAGTTTTACCTGTGTGGCATGGCTGATGGTGCCTATTTCATCCAGAAAAATGGTGCCGCCTTCGGCCAGTTCAAACTTGCCCGCCTTGCGCTTTATGGCGCCGGTAAAGGCTCCCTTTTCATGGCCGAAGAGTTCGCTCTCGGTCAGCGGTTCGGGAATGGCCCCGCAGTGCACGCTTATGAACTGGCGGCCGCGGCGTTTGCTGTTCTGGTGGATAAGCCGGGCCAGAAAGCTTTTGCCCGTGCCTGTTTCGCCTGTGAGCAGCACGGTGCTGCGCGTGCCCGCAACACGTTCAACCTTTTCGTACAGGGCCTGCATCTTGGGGTTCTGGGTCTGCAGGGCATCCAGCGTCTTTTCCTGCCACTGGTCATCGGCCTGCACGCCTAACTCGGTCTTGAGTTCGACAGAGCGGAACAGGTGGCCCATGACAAGATGCAGCTCATCGGGTTGCACCGGGGCGGTCAGGTAGTCGGCGGCCCCGTCGCGCACGGCGTCCACGGCCAGACGCACGGAATCGGGCGGGGTAAGCACCACGACTTCGCAGGAGGGGCGGCGCTTCCACACCTCTTTCATGCCCTTGTGCGGAGAGCCGAAGGAACCGGAAAGCGTTTCAAGATCAATGAACACGGCGTCGAAGAACAGGCGCGAGAGCACCTCCAGCGCATCGTCCAGTGTGGGGAACACTCGCACGTCGTGGTTGGCGAGCTCTTTGAGCAGGGTGTACCTGTCGGTCTCGTCCCTGCAGATGATCATTATGGATTTCACGCGTTCTCCGTGGGCGGGAAGTACAAAACAGGCGGCACGATATGTGCCGTGCCGCCTGCGCTTCGTCTGCTATTCCTGCTGTCCGGTCTTCATCTGGTGAACCTGACGGCTCATGGAATGGATAAAGGTGTTGGTGGCGTCTATGGCAACCTGCGCCTGATCAAGCAGTGCCTGCAGGTCGGTCTGCGAACGATCCAGTTCGGCGAGAATGGTCTCCGAAGCCTGCGCATTGCGATTCATCTTGAGATGAATGACGTGCTGCTCAAGCGCACTCAGCACCGGCGGCACCCTGTCCGAAGCGGAGCGCACGGGGCGCATCATGCTGCGGAAGGCCTCGCGCGTTTCATCCAGTCGTCTCTGGCTGGCGGCGCGCAGGCTGTCGGTGGGCTGCTGGCTGGTTTCTTCAATCCAGTCCTCGAACAGTGAGTTGGCAACTTCTTCGGTCTTGCCGATGCTGTTGTTCAGCTCGTCGTAGCGTTCCTGACAGCTGTCATACAGAATCTGGGCCTGTTCATACTGCTGGTCGGGGGCAAGGGCATCCGGCTGAACAATGGTTGCCAGCCTGTTGGGGGCAACGCCGAATTCGGTTTTTACCAGATGCAGAGTGTCGCGCAGCTCTTCGGTATTTTCGACGAGCATTTCGCGTTTTTCCACGCCCACGGCCTGCATGGCATCGTAATAGACATTGCGGCAGCCGGTTGCGGCGCCGAGCATAAGAACACACAGTAAGGAAGTCAGAACAAACACAACATTACGCGTCGCGCGCATACTGCACTCACCCTGTAGGTTGTTAGGAGTCGAGAAAGGTATCAGGCCGTTCCACCACAGTCTTGCCTATGGGCGCAAGACATATGGCCGCCAGCTTGATGTGCTGGAAGCCGAAAGGAATGCCGATAATGGTGATGAAGTTCAGCAGCGCTGCAAGCAGGTGGCCAATGGCCAGCCAGATTCCGCAGAAGATGAACCACACCACGTTGCCGATGAATCCAAGCGCGCCGGTGCCGATATCGTCACGTCCGGTGACGTATTCGCGCCGTACCACTTCCTTGCCGAACGGCCAGAACGCAAAGGTGCCTATGACAAAGCACGCCTTTGCCCACGGAATGCCGATGATGCTCACCAGCATGATCAGTCCGGCAAGATACCAGCCTATGCCCATCCACAGGCCGCCAAGCAGAAACCAGAGAATATTCATTATCATTCGGATCATGTTCACGCCCTTGTAAGGGTTTGCTGCGGGCTGGAGCCTTCTTCCTTCAGGGTGGAAGCATGCTCCGCCAATGCAGTGCGTTGCATGAAACCTAGCTATCCTTACCGGCTATGGCAAGAGAAACACCACGTTGCCGGTCATGGAGCGATTAAGGAGCGATTATGGCACGATTATGGACCGGCGATTCCCGCACCCGCAGAATGCCGTGTTCCGAGAGCCATAATGTCGGTCATGCTGTCGGCCCTATCCAATCCGACTCTATCTGGCCCTATCCGGTTATGTTCGCCCATATCGGGCGGGTCCCCGCGCCACTCTCCGCAATCAGGGTACCTCTTCAAAGGGGTGTGGCAGCGGAGCAGCTTTCACGTTACAAGAATTTGCGCAGGGAGTCAGGCGATGGTTCCGGTATTATGCAGTTTTGTGGTATCCCTGTCAGGATGGAAGGACAGGTTTCCTACCAAACAGCGAAAAGAAAGCCCTCGTTTTCAAAAAACCGCATCTCCGTTAAGCCGGAAGTGGGGCCAGATAACGGATTTGCATCGCTTACGCGAGGTGCAGGAACGTCAGGTTCCTGCCCGGCGGAGCCCAAGAAAACAGAAACGACATTACCACCAGCCTGCTCCGTAACCTGCTCCGTAACCAGTTCCGTCGTCGGTTCCATGGCCACTCCCGTTATAACGGTCCGGAAGCATATACGCATAACATACTGCGTCTGCGAACAATACTCAGTTTGGCCGACGCAATGACAGGAAGCATATGATGTGGGGAAAATCCGTATTCGCCCAGCGTTGGGACGAGCGTCTGCGAAAGGTGCAGACCAATGTTGATCTGCCGAGCATGGAAGGCGTGCTCCGCCGTGCGGCGGATGAAGGCCGCGCGACCTTGTTCGAGCATGAGGTGTATCAGTTTCTGAAGCATCTGGGGTCGGAGACGCCCCCGCGCACGCTGCTGCTGCCCGTTACGGCTATGCCGGATGACGAAGAGCTGATGAGCATGCCCGGAGACAAGGTGGTGCTGAAGATCGTATCGCCCACCATTGTGCACAAGACCGAGGTGGGCGGCGTGCGCATTGTACCCAAGGAGCCGGACAAGATTCGCGCCACCTGCCGCCGAATGCTCTATGAGGTGTCCGAAAAATACGCCACGCTTATCGAGCGGCATCCGGCCAGTGCGCCGGAGAAGTATCGCGGGCTTTCCGGCGATGCGCTGCTCACGGCCATTTCCCTTGATATCGTGGGCGTGCTGCTGGTGCAGTTCATGCCGCCGGACAGCGATGCCTTCGGCAACGAGCTTATCGTGGGGCTGCGCAACACCCGCGAGTTCGGCATGGTGCTTACGGCGGGGCTTGGCGGCACGGACACCGAACTCTATGCCGAGCATTTCCGCAAGGACCGCGCGCTGGTTTCCGCAGCCACGGCCAATCTGGACGGCATCACCTTCTTCGAGCTGTTCACGCGCACCGTTTCCTACAAGAAACTGGCCGGGCTCACCCGCAGCCAGACCCGCATGGTCACGGATGAGCAGCTTGTGGAATGCTTCTCGGCGCTTATCAAGGTGGCAAACCACTTCTCGCCCCATAATCCAGAAGCGCCCTTTGTCATCGACGAACTGGAGGTGAACCCTTTTGCCTTCAGCGATTACAGCATGGTGCCGCTGGACGGCCTGTGCGCCTTTTCGGAACCCAGGGCAGGGGGCGTGCCGCGCCCCATAGCCAAGATTGATGCCCTGCTGCACCCCAAAAGCATCGGCATTATCGGTGCATCGCCCACGCGCATGAACTTCGGGCGCATCATACTCAATAACATCATCAAGGCCGGTTTTTCGCCGGATGACATGTGCTGCATCCATCCCACAGCGCAAAGCGTGGATGGCGTACGCTGCGTGGCCGGTCTGGACAGGCTGGAAGCGCCGCTCGATTTCCTCGTCGTGGCCGTGGGCGCGGACATGGTGCCCGATCTGGTGGATCAGATCGTGGAGCGGAACGCCGCGCAGTCCGTGTTGCTCATCCCCGGCGGACTGGGCGAGACGGAAGAGAGCCGCGAGCGCGCCGATGAAATTATTGCCAAGATTGCGGCCGCGCACACCACGCAATCCGGTGGTCCGGTCTTCTGCGGTGGCAACTCCATGGGCATTATCTCGCATCCCGGCAGATATGACACATGGTTCCTGTCGGAAGAAAAGCTGCCCAAGCAGCGCGGCACGCATCATCGCAACATGGCCTTCATCAGCCAGAGCGGAGCGTTTATGGGTACCCGCGTGAGCCAGTGGCCCTCGCTGGACCCTGCCTATCTCGTTTCCGTGGGCAACCAGACGGATCTGACGCTCGGCGACTTCATGGCCTATTTCAAGGACAGGCCGGATGTGGATGTCATCGGCGTGTATGCCGAGGGATTCAATGATCTGGATGGCCTTGCCTTTGCGCGTTCCGTGCGCGCGGCTGTGAACGCAGGCAAGGAAGTGGTGTTCTACAAGGCCGGACGCACTCCGGAAGGCCGCCTTGCTACGTCTGGCCACACGGCATCGCTGGCCGGAGATTACACCGTGTGCGAGGCGTGCCTGACACAGGCTGGGGCCATGGTGGCCAAGAATATCGGCCAGTTTGAAGATTTGCTGCGCCTTGCTTCGCGCCTGCACGGCAAGCCCATTGCGGGCAACCGCATTGCGGGCTTTTCCAGCGCAGGATTTGAGGCGGTGGCCATTGCGGACTACGTGCAGACCGATGATTACCAGATGCAGCTTGCCGAGTTCTCACCTGCCACGCAGGAGCAGCTGACCGAACTGGTCCGCCGCAAGCGTCTGGAGAGCCTTGTGACCGTGAAGAACCCGCTGGATATCAACCCGGGTGCCGATGATGAGGTCTTTGCCTCGGTTATCCGCCTGCTGGACAAGGATTCCCGTGTGGATGCCGTGGTGGCAGGGCTGGTGCCCATCACACCGGCCATGCATTCACTCATTACCGCTGCGGCCTGCGGCGTGCAGAACAAGGCGGAAGGCCCCCCCGATGCACTTGGCGCCTCCTGCGATTGCAACGCGCCGGAAAAGGCCCGTATTGTGGATGAACTGGACGCTCTGCGCTCAGGGCTGCGAAAGCCCCTTGTGCTGGTTGTGGACGGTGGCCGCATCTTCGACCCCTTCAAGGATGCGCTGGAAGCTCTCGGCTTCCCCGTATTCCGCTGTGTGGACAGAGCCATGGAGGCACTGTCGCTGTATATCAAGGCTCGGCTGACAACGGCACTGGGCAGGCGGTAGGGCATCCGTATCCACAGGCAAAATGCTGATAGTCTGATGTAATCGCACCCCGCTGGTTGATACCGGCGGGGTGTTTTTAGGTGGCCTGCGGCCCGATATATCCCGGGGGTGATTGTGGAAGCGTCTGCTTGGTGCTATTTCGTTGCGTATCTGATTGCAGGCATTGGCAGTTTGTCTGCCCATTATTTCACCCCAAGGAGCTTCAGATGCTGTTGCACCGCTTAGTGTCCGTTGTCGCCATTGCGCTGGCTGTCGCGTTCGCAGTTCCCGATCTGGCCCATGCCACCAAGGCCGAAGACAAGGCCATGACCAAGGAAGTGCTGAACGAAGCAAAGGCTCGCTACGATGCCTTTGAAACCATAGCCAAGGCATGGAAAAAGGCACCGCAGGGAACTGCGGAGGCCGATGCGCTGGTGCAGAAGGGGGCAGATGCCCTTTCGGCACTGGAAGGCTATGTTGAAGAAAAGCTGGCCGTGTTTGAATCCCGCGAAGCCTGGTATGCCCAGCAGGGCAAGGACTACAAGCAGGGATTGGATTTCATGAAGGGCAATATCAAGAAGCTCAAGGAATATCTGAACGGTGCGAGGGATTCTGAATTCTACCAGAACCTGAATCCCTAACTGAGTGCGAGTGGTATGATATGCAAAGGGCGTGGAGCTGGGTTCCGCGCCCTTTGTGCGTATGGTGGCCGGTGTTCAATCCGTGCTCGTCAGGCCGTTCGGGTCCGCCACGTACTGTACTCGCGCAAGCCGGTTTTTGTGCCGCAGGTGTGAGCTGTTGCGGGTGTTTCGACAGTATATGACAGTAATGCCAAATTCGGATGCGGCGGGCGCTTCTGTTGCATCGTTTTTTGCACAAATTTAGCAATCCTCCCAAATTTCCTGAACTTTTCATCAATGCCTATTCCATCTCTTTCAAAAATGGGGCAGTGTGGTTCTGCATATTTCCTGACCACACAGTACGGGCTGGTTGCCGAAATCTGTCTGTGTATTTTTTAAGGAGCTATATTGTATGGAGATTCTTGAGATCATCAAGGCAAGGGACCCGCAGGAACGGGAATTTCATCAGGCAGTGAGCGAGGTGGTGGAATCCATCAAGCCCGTGCTTGACCGTAATCCTGAATACCGCAGCGCAAACATTGTGGAGCGCATTGTGGAGCCCGAGCGGGTCATCATGTTCCGCGTGCCGTGGGTGGACGATCAGGGCAAGGTGCACGTGAACCGTGGCTACCGTGTGGAAATGAACAGCGCCATCGGCCCTTACAAGGGCGGGCTGCGCTTCCACCCCTCGGTGAACCTCGGGATTCTGAAGTTCCTTGCGTTCGAGCAGGTTTTCAAGAACGCGCTTACCACCCTGCCCATGGGCGGCGGCAAGGGCGGCTCGGACTTTGATCCCAAGGGTAAGACCCCCATGGAAATTCAGCGGTTCTGCCAGAGCTTCATGATAGAACTCTCCCGCCACATCGGGCCGAATACCGACGTTCCTGCCGGTGACATAGGCGTCGGCGCGCGCGAGATCGGCTACATGTTCGGCATGTACAAGAAGCTGCGCAACGAATTTACTGGTGTGCTTACCGGCAAGCGCCTCAACTGGGGCGGCAGCCTCATCCGGCCGGAAGCCACGGGCTACGGTGCGGTCTATTTTTCGGCTGAAATGCTCAACGTGACGGGCAAAACGCTGGAAGGAACCACCAGCCTTGTTTCCGGCTCCGGCAACGTGGCCCAGTTCACCATGGAAAAGCTCATTGAGCTTGGCAGCAAGCCTATGACCTTCTCCGATTCCTCCGGCTACATCTACGACGAAAGAGGCGTGGACCGCGATAAGCTCGAATTCATCATGCAACTGAAGAATGTGCGCTTCGGCCGCGTAAAGGAATACGCAGAGAAGTATCCCGAAGCCGTATACACCCCTGTGGACCCTGCACGCGATTACAACCCCCTGTGGGATCACAAGGCGGACTGCGCCTTCCCCTGCGCGACCCAGAATGAGATAAACGGCAAGGATGCCGCAAACCTCGTGAAAAACGGCGTGCATGTGGTTTCCGAAGGGGCGAACATGCCCACCACCCCTGATGGCGTGGATATCTTCCTCGATTCCCACCTGCTCTACGGCCCCGGCAAGGCGGCCAACGCAGGCGGCGTATCGGTTTCCGGTCTGGAAATGACCCAGAACTCCATGCGTATGGCCTGGACCCGCGAAGAAGTGGACCAGCGCCTGCAGATCATCATGCGCACCATCCACAAGATGTGCCTTGATACTGCAGAGCAGTACGGCACCCCGCTCAACTACGTGAACGGCGCGAACATTGCCGGATTCGTGAAGGTGGCGGACTCCATGCTCGATCAGGGCATCGTCTAGCTCGTCGGTCAGCAGTCTTTATGGCTCTGCCGGTACTCTGGACGGAAACGCCCCTGTGCACCGGTTCTGAGACGAAATGCGATGCAAATTGAGAGGTACAAACCAAAGGCCCTGCCCCATATGGCGGGGCCTTTGTCATGCTGCATGGCAGCTGTTGTCCTCAGTAACGGGAAGACGGAAACGGCCTCGATAGCAGCTACCGGTAACTTCCGGTGACTTCCGGTGACCTCGGGCAATCTCCCGCACCCTTTCGAAGCTTTCCGCAACCTCCCGCAATTTCTCGTTGATGGAGGCGGAGGCGCATGCCTTGGGGCATGAACCGCATTATATTGAAATGCCTTGCAATTATGTGCAGCATTTGCCTTTGGTTATGATGTATTCGTCATGATGCGCCATATCCCGCCGTGCTGCACGACGGGCAGCCCCCTGCCGGTAAAAAGAAAAACATACACGATTTGATTTTTTCCTGTTGACATCGGAAGGGCTCTTCGCTAGTTACCTCTTCCACAGCGTGGGGCTGTAGCTCAGTTGGGAGAGCGCTTGAATGGCATTCAAGAGGTCATCGGTTCAATCCCGTTCAGCTCCACCAAATTTTTCAAGGGTTTATGTCGAAAAGACATAGACCCTTTTTTCGTGCTGCTGAATGTCCACTGAATGTCAGCGATTGTTGACGAGTCGTGTTTTCGCGGTAGGCATTTGGGATATATAGGGACTGACGATACACCACCGCTGAAGGTTGAACATTCAGTGGCTGAAACGTGCCTTGACCCGAAAGCCAATTTTGAAGGACTGCCTCAGCTCAGACGGCTTCAGGCTTGCCTCAAGTCTGCCCATTGGTGGCCCACCCCCCCCTCTTGCGCGTAAAGGCGTTGTTGTGCTCAGATTTGACCGGATAGGCTTTTGTTGCTTCTGAGGGTGATCGGGGTATCGCCATCGCCTATTGAGTTGAAGCAATTGTCTGTTGTATGAGTTCGTTGTGGCGATCAGTGCGTTCAAGGGGTTTTGATGCGGGAGCTTTGTAATGGCTTGCAGAGGTTGCCTAATAAATGACTACCACATAGTGGGCTATTATTGACGGAAATGAGGGGCGATATGTCAGAAGAGAAGGTGGTTACGGCTCATAGGCGCATCCTTACTCACAAGATGGAGTCTGATTCAAAGGATGTTTTTAAGTCGATTCTCCCTGAGGGGTGGGTGGTTCGGAATTATGATTATCCTGACTATGGAATTGACCAAGCCGTAGAGGTTTTTGATGCGGTAGCAGAAGGCGTTTGGGTAACCGCTGGTGAACATTTGTTCATACAGGTTAAGTCTGTAGAAAAGTGTGATTTCAGTAGAGTAACGTTTGAAGGACTGGGTCGGAAAGGTATAGATGTCATAAAGTTTAAGATAGATACAAAAACTTTGTTGACTGCTGCAAAAATGAGTTCAGCACAGCCTTTGATGCTTATTCTTGTTTGTTTTGAAGATATGTCAGTTTATTATATTTGTCTAAATGATTATATTGTAGCTTGTGCGCCTGACTTGCGTGAAACACAAAGTAGTAAGACGATATATATTCCAATAGAAAATAGACTTACTGCTGATGAGTCGGAGATAAGGCTTAGGTTTTACTCAGCGAGGGTAAAGTTGTACGCATTATTCTCTGCCATTGAGTTTCAGTATGCAGAAATATTATACATGACAGATGGTTGTATACAAGATGAGTTTTCAGATTCGGAGAATGAAAAAATAAAAAGATTTATTGTTGAGTTGCTAAATAATGATATTTGGAATTTTGAGCATAGATGGGGTGGTATATCTGTACTGCACAGGCAAATACTGTGTGCAGATAAATACATGAAAACTGGAGTTATGGATGAAGGTACTCATTCGTTTAATTTTGTTCTTGAAGAGATGGGTGAGAAGGCTGCTGTGAAATTGATATGGGAACAGATGTCTGTCTTGCACAAAATTTACCATCAGGTCATACTGTTGCGTGAATTGCCTTCAGAAATGGAGGCTATCTATGCTTAAATTAGACGAAATATCGGCAACGTATCGCGGGTTGGGGACTTTTCTTCGCTAATTATTGATGTATGAGCTCTTTTAGCTAATTGGAAAAAGACCGGATAAGATTGGTGGTTACCCCAGAGGCTCTAGCTCGGCTTCCCACCCCTCTCCATCTTCCATCTCCACCATCTCTTCCGCCACCCCTGGATCACGGCGTATGACCAGCGTATCCTTCCAACGGATCATCACCGGACGCTGATCACTCACCTTCACGATACTCGCCTCCTTCCGCAGCACGTTCTTCAGCTTGTCCGAGTCGGCAAGCCAGAGGGTGTCTGCGTCTATCGCCTCCACCACTGTCCAGTGCGCCCAGCCCTCGGCTTCTACCGCCGTTATGATGGCTACGGGTGCCGGGTCGGACAGAATCTCTTCAAATGTGCCCCACAGTTGCCCTAGGTTGCTCGGTTTCGCGCCAACGAATGGTCTGGCATGGACTACACCGAAAGCGGGGCGGAAAATGGCCCTGCTGAGATACATCAAGTCTCGGACGCCAAGGCCCAGCATGTTTATGGCTGCCACGTCGCGTCTATCTTCCAGTGCGAGCAGGCAGGACACGAATAGGCTGTGGCAAACCCCGACCGAGAGCCGGGGTTCCACTATACGAACTGCGTTGAAGAGGCTGTAGATGCCGCAGAAGCCATCCAAGGCCCCTTGCTGGAGTGGTTTTACCCTGCGTTTCTTAGGGATTGCCACTGTCGCCCTCCCCTGTCTTGCAGATGAAGACATGAAACACGCTGCCATCGTCGAAGCGGAAGATGAGGCTTGCCGTGTTTCTGAAGACCTCAGTCTCATTCGGGCGCTCCACGATGACGGGGAAGGTGTTTTCCAGCATGGCGCATCGTTCTTCGGCATCGTATTCCGGCGAGAATAGATCAATGAGGAGTTGGGCTACTGCGCGTTCGTGCATGGCTACCCCTCCAGCATGATGTCTACGAGGACAAATGGGCGTGGATACCAGTGCAGATCGTTATCCACTTCGATACCGGCTATGGAAATGTCTTTGAGTTCCGAGAACGAGAAATAGCCCCACTCTGCGTTCTGGTAGTCACAGTTGAGGATGGCGAACCCGAAAAAAGTATCTTCTCCATCAAATTCTGCCACGTACCAGTCGCTGCACCCGATGAAAAAGTGCAGGTAAATGGATTTCGCTTCCGGGGAGCGGTCCTCAGTCTCGTACAGGCGGGGGATACGGTCTAATTGTTCCTTGGTCGGCTCGTTCCACATATTGGTGTCTCCTATGCGTTGGCTCTGAAAAGCGAAAAGCCCAACGGCACAGGCCGATGGGCAAGCAATGGGTAACGCGGAATTCCGCATATCCATTTTAGCATAGGAGGTAGGCAGATCAACGGTAAAAGTGGTCGTTTTCGTCGTGATTTCAGTGGGTTTTGTGATGGGAAAGCAGGTGTTGGGATAGGAGGGTGGCCTATGGTGCGATTTGCCGCATGAAAGTGCTTGGCCCATGGCGGCGGCAATCGTGGTGGCGGGCTCTCGACCTTAAGTGAACATCCTATACATGATTGGTCATAATACTGCCGTATGCCAATGCTTTTGGCTGCATAGACAATGTACTGCATATCCTGAGAGGTCTGGCAGGACGTCAGGTACGTTTTCTCCGTTTAGCCTAGCGATTCACGCTGTCAGTGGCGAAAGGTCGACGTGGGGTGTGATAGTAAGCTGAGATTATGATAGATCGTCCTTGTGCTTTTCTATGAAAATTTTCCAGTCCTTAATGCTGTGAAGATATTTTTGAAAAGTCTTTTTAATCGCATGGTTATCCCATGCCGTCCTCATCTGTTTCGCTGACTGAATTTTGTGCTTTTTGAGCAAGGCAATGGCTTGTTTCTTCTTTTCTTCTGGAAGTTCTAGCTCAATGAGTCGCCCACGGAGCTCAGCTAGCTCTTTCTTAATTTTCCCAAGCTGATTTGGCAATCTGCATTCAGTCACCCCCTCCAATTCGGGCATATGATCCCCCAGAACTGTCGCCCCATATGCAATGATGGCCTCTGACACAAACGAGGCCACATTCTTTGCATTCCCCGCCTGAACCCCCTTGTAAGCCTCAAGCACAGCAATGGCATCAGCCGTAATGCTCCACGACCTTGCCTTGGGGGCCTTCTCAGACTTTTCCACGCCCTTAGTTCTACCCTTAGTGTTTTTCTTAGAATTTGGCATGCTACCCTCCCATAATTTGCCATTCATACACCGTGAATTGGCTTTGTAAAAACTTATTTTAATCTAAGCTATAATGACTATATAAACTTAGGATAATTCTTAGTCAATAATTAGGATAAAATTGGTCTTTCCATATGATTCACATGGAGGGGTATGGTTAGTAAATTTTATTAGTAGATACCTATAACAACCTTTAACTTAGTAATTCAATTAACTAAATCATGATATCTTTCAGCTAAAAAACGGCATAAATCAACCCTAAAAGCGCCATTTTGCCATTTCCCAAAAAGTCACTCACCTCGTCATCCAGAACTTCAGATCGAAAATCGTTTGAGAACACTAGGCAAAGGTTTCCCTCTTTTCTCCTCAGAAAAGTTGGGCCTAGTTTTCTTTTTTTTTCGCTCGGAGGTTTCGATGAGCACGCTTAGTTTTGGTCCGTATTTTGACTTAGAAACAGCAGCGAATTTTTGCGGTTTCAAATCCGGTGACGCATTTCGCCGGGCAATGAAAAGGAATGGAATCGACCTTCCGACCTATGGATTTACCAACCGCAAATACTATGCGCGGCACGACCTTGAGCAGTTGATGCAGCGTAATAACACCCCTGCCGCAGACTATCACCTGATTGCTCATCCCAAACCCCGCAAGGTTGTGGTCTAGGTGGCTGCTATGTCCAAAGAAACAACCATGACGCTTTGGGGTAGTGGCGTCTCCTTTGGCGAGGGGCATGGACGCATACACGAACAGCTGGGAACGGAGAGGAAGCGGGACACAAGCGTTAGGGGGGCTTGCAAGCGTTGTCGCAACTCCTGCCGTACATTTTGGTGTCTTTGCGCGAAGCTTGTGGGCTCGGTTAACGCCTCAATAGCACTTATCTACGACAGCGCAGTGCGCCCCGAAATGCATTGCGAGGGGTATGTCTTCCCTCAGGCGAGCTGGAAGATATTCGGGGATGAGAGAAAGGAATTTCTTGCAGAGTTACGAGAACGCTTCCCTAAGGCCAGAGGAGTATGGAGAGCTGAGCTAGGCAGAAGCCGCACGCTACACATGCACATTGCTTTGAACCTTCCTAAGGGGAAGGAAGCGGTCTTTGAAGAGTTTGCTCGCGCCACATGGGGCAAGATCACAGGATGCTATGGAAAAAGGATATATAAAATGAAGAGATACTCACATAGCCGTGCCCTATCGTACTTGTATTCACAGGGAAAAGTAAAATTCAACTATCCCCTTCATGCTGCGCCGGAAAGAAACAGCAGGCATACATGGGGGGCGTTTAACGGCCCTTTAGTCTACGAGCCCATTAAGCTGTTCCTTCCGGCCCGTGTGAGCAGAGAGGTTCGTATCATGCTGAAAAATAACTACAAAAATGAAGCCGCAGGGCGCAGCTTGAGAGATAGTGAGCGCAAGCACTTACGTGCCCTTACTGAGAATGGCGGAGTTCGGCACGGCTTGCAAAAGGATGATCTGAAATTGATCAACCGGGTCCTTGAAAAGCATGGCTTGGACCCTGTCAAATTGAAAAAGAAAAGATATAGATAGAACAAGAGGTTATCATGCCCATATATCGTTATAAGAACGGAACTTGGTATGTGAAGTATTATGTCAGGGGCGAGGGATACAAGACGAAATGCTTCGGAAAGGGCGAGGAAGGAAGCCCTGCACACAAAGAAGCAGTGGTTTTTGATGATCAGATGCGGGAACTTAGCAAGCAAGGCCTCCTGACCAAGGCTAATTGCAACGCGCCTGCAACCTTCTACCTTGCTGACATTGCACAGGATTATTACGACGAGTTGAAGGCATACGGAAGGTTCCGCGAGTATCACCGCTATTTCGTCAACATCCTGAATGATGTGATCTTGCCTACCCTTGGGAGCATTCCGCCAGACCTTGCTACACACAGAGAAGTGCGACAAGTCGTCCAGTCCCTACGGGATCGCGGCAACAGCGCGGCAACCGTAAACCGCTACCGCACCTACTTGGATCAAATCTATCGTCATGGCCTCAAGAAAGAGCTGATAACCAAGAATCCGGTTAGGTTCTGGGATAAGCTGCCTGAAAGCAAGCGTGACATCCAGTTCTCAGTGGAAGATGCCCGAAAAGTGTACAATGTCAGCCCCGACCATGTCCGTTGGGCGATGATAGTAGGGATGCAGTTGGTTGCCCGTATTGGCCCCTCAGAGCTCTTTGCCGTGAGGTGGAGCGATGTGCATTGGGAGCGGCATGAAATTCGGTACTATATGCCGAAGGTGTCTGCTTACAAGACCGTCCCATGTTCCGATGAGTTTATGCAGATGCTGCGGCAGCGGCATTCGGTGGCACAGACGGAATACCTCATCGAGTATCGGGGCAAACCCATCAAGTCGTTCAAAACCGCTTGGGCTACTTCTGTCGTCAAGGCGGGGTTGGGTTACAGTCCTCGGCCCTATGATCTGCGGCATATAACAATCTCCGGGCTGTTAATGGATGGGAAAGTCCCTGTAGCGGCAGCGGCTCGACTGGCAGGGCATCGGAACACAACCACGACACTTGATACCTACTGCCATGCCGACACGGCCCATGTGCGACAAGCGGTTCAACGCCTTCCTAGGTTGATAGTATGAAAGTAGCCCCCTGCTGAATATCTCGGCAGGGGGCTTTTTTGCATCTAAAAAGCTGGTTTTTCAATGGCCTGTGCTCGGGTTGCGTATGTGTCTGTAATCACTTGATCTTGGGCTGTCCCATGCTACCATTGGGCAAAAGGACAAGTGATTATGAGTATTCATCAAACAAGCAAATCCCGAAAATGGTATGTGAAGTGGCTTGACCCGAAGACCGGACAGCAGCGTTCCAAGTGGTTCGGCAAGGGCGAGGACGGCAGCGCGGCTCAGAAGGCCGCTATCGAGTTCGACAACGAGCTGAAAGCCTTGCGTCAGTTGGGCAAGCAACTCCCAACCTCTGGCAACCCCAAGGGCATTTCCATGCGGGAGTTGGCGGAAGCTTATGTCGGGCATCACCGGACTTCGGGCAAGAATACCAAGTGGCTTCGGGACTGGATCAGCGTGTTGGACAACCACATTATTCCGCTACTCAACGACACCCCGGTGAACAAGCTGGAGTACAGCGACATGGTGCGGATTATGGATCACTACGGCAAGCGCAGGGTGTCATCGGTCACTATCAACCGCTACCTGTCCTACCTGAAGGCCATGTTCCGGTTCGGCATCAAACTCCAGATCATCGAGAACAACCCCTTGGAGCACTGGCAGAAGCGCAAGGAGCTGCCAAAGAAGTCGCTGCTGACGCTGGTGGACTTGCGGAAGATCCAGCAGCACTCCCCCGACCATCTGTCATGGGCCATTGAGGTGGCGTTCAACCTCGTGGTGCGTGTCGGGCGGTCGGAGCTTACCGCCATTACGTGGGACCGAGTGGATTGGTCGAAAAAGGGTGTGTGGGTGTTCATGCCGAAGACCAACCGGGAGAAGTTCGTGCCCTGCACGGATGCCTTCATGGTGAAGCTGGCGGAGCGAGAAAGCAAAGCCCGTTCCCGGCATATTGTGGAGTACCGTGGCAAGCCTATCGGCTGTATTCGGGTTGGGTGGAATCTCGCTGTGAAAAGGGCGAACATTCCATACCACACCACACCGTATGACATCCGGCATCTGGCCATCACGGAATTATTGACGCGCGGCGTTGATCCCGGAGCCGTGGCAGACATCGCTGGTCACGCCAACCCGTTTTTCACGATCACCCGCTACCATCATGTGCGTGAGGGGGCGAAGCGGCAGGCCATTGACCAGTTGCCTAGCCTGTAGGGGGATTGAGTGAAACGCGTGACAATTCTTCGGGCAACCCGGCATAGAACCAAAGGGCCGGACAACTACGTGGTGCTCGCGGTGGCCGAAGTAGACGGAGAAGAGGTGGAACTGGTCTTCTTCCCAAAGGAGGCAAGGAGGCAAGGAGGCTTCCGCCCTTTGAGAGCCTCTGTGGTCGAGCCTGTGACCTGTTTCTGCGGGAATGTGCCCCTGTGGCTGGCGGAAGAGGCAAACGGGCTCCTAGGGTGTTTTTCGGCAGAATTGATGAAACGTAAGTTAAAATAGGTTGATGAGACACAAGAGCCCCTCCGCGGTATGACCGGGAGGGGCTTTTCTCGTCTGTGATGAAGGTCTAGCGGTAAATGTGATCAAGGATCATTTTCAAATTCATAGTGCCAGCAGGAAGCTTCCATGCAGGGCTTTCCCAGTGGCTCAACTGGAATGTCTTTCCATCGGCATTGATTACCCATTGAAACTTAACCGGACTACCTGCCTGCCAAACGTACCAGCCTCCAATCGCATCCTGTAGCGCGGCACGCTCCGGATTGTCATAGCCTTGATCGGAGTACGTCTTAATGAACTGATCAAACTTTTCATTGCCTACAATTGATCTGCCTACATTGACGTAGTTGACTTGGGCAGCCAGGGCGTTGCCTTGCTGGATGAGTGCATCATATTCACCCATATAGAGCGCGACCCAGTTGTCATGTAGCGTTTTTGATATCTTGCCGGAAAACTCGACGACCCGTTGCCCCTTAGCCGTCTCGAAGGCTTCCCACTTCGGGCTGTCAAAAGAAGCTTCAAAGGCCTTGCCGATGGTGGTAGATTCGTAGCCGTTCATGGTGCCGTCCTGCACAAGCGAAATATTGCCGTCCGTACATCCCGCCAGAACGAACATTGCTAAGAGAAGTGCGAGGAGCGTTTTCTTTCTCATCATTGTTTCCATTACCCCTTCATGAATTGTATCAGCGACATTGCGCCGGAGAATAGCGAGGCGCCGATGACGGCGAACAGAATGGCTTTGGGCCAACTGAATGCCTGTTCGCCAATTGGCAGATCGGCGTTGGCCTTGAAACCGGCATAAAGCGGAACCCCGATAAAGACTACGGGGATGCATGCCGCCACTGCCAGAGCGAGGGCCTTGGGAATCCGTCCGTATCCGGCGTAGTATGCGTAGCTGAAAATGAAGGCCAGCCAGTTGAACCCTTTCTTCTTGTTTTCCGTACTCATGATTTCCTCCGTTGATTAATAAATTGTGATTACGACGATATCCTATTTTGGGATAATTTCAATCGCAACATAGGCTGACCTGTACGGCATGTGGAGGTCGATCAATGAAATCAATATATTCGCGAGAGTATGAAGCGGTCATTTCCGCCTTGGTCGATGCGCGGAAAGCTGCGGAAGTGACGCAGGTGCAACTCGCCGAGAAACTCGGCAAGCCTCAGTCCTACGTTTCGAAGATCGAAAACCGGGAGCGCCGATTGGACATCGTGGAGTTCTTCCACATCTGTCGGGTTATCGGCGCGGATGGGATTGAGGTGTTGCGGGTGGCTGGTTTATGTCTATAGCATAGGCAGCTAGTTGTGATTTCTGGATTGAGAGATTTGTCTCATTTCGCCCCTTTGGCTTCGTAAGCTCCACCTTCAGAATCCGAATGATAAGGCTTTTCGGAAATCGAGATTCCCGGGGAGCCTTTATTTTCCTGCATATTATGCATGGATTTCGCTCCCCTCTTGGTGGTACAGGGCAGGCATGCTTAACGCAGATCAGCACATATTCGCCATTGGTGACATTCATGGCAACCGGGAGGCCCTGGAGCGTCTGCTGGGGCGTTTGCCTGTGCGGCCGCAGGCTGATCTGCTTGTGTTCATGGGCGACTACATCAACAGGGGACCGGATACGTGCGGGGTGCTTGATGTTCTTGTGAAGGTACGCGAGCAGTATGCCCACACCGTCTTTCTGAAGGGGAACCACGAGCACCTGCTGCTGGAATACGCCGCGTATGCAGATGTGGAGATGCTGCGTACCCTGCGGGGGATGGGGATTGAAGCCACCCTTGCCAGTTACGGGGCTTCTGTGCGGGATTTGCAGGGGCTTGCGTTCATGCCGCAGGCGCACAGGGATTTTCTGCATTCCCTGTCGCTGTCACATTCCTGCCCGCCATATCTTTTTGTGCATGCAGATACTGAAGAGGCCGAGCTGGCGGCACTGCTTGCCGAATCCGGGCAGCCGGACCCGCATGAGGCGGTATTGGTGGACAAGGTGCTTTCCAGCCGCAGGCTTGTGAAGGAACATGAAGTCGCCGGTTCCGCAGATGCCGCCCCGCTTGTGGTGTTTGCCCATGCTCCCTTCGAGATGCCGCTGGTTTTGCCGGACCGCATCTGCATCGACACCGGTTCCGTGCACGGCAACATGCTGACTGCACTGGAACTGCCTGCCATGCGTTTTTACCACGCCTGAGTTTACCCTTTGGCCTGCGTGCCACCAGCCGTTAGGCCACACCGTTCTCTGTGCCACTGTCCGCACCGTTGGCAGCACTGTTGTCGGCATCGTTGCCAGCAGTTTTGCCAACAGTGTCATCGGGTTCGCTGTCTGTATCATTCTCAAGAGCCAGCCGGGAATCGTAATGCCCTTGCAGAAAATGTTCTGCAAGCAGCAGGGGCGTATCGTCATTCTTCATGGTGCCGTCGAGGAAGCGGCTGTAGCCGAGCAGCCTGCCGAGCATGATCATCCGTTCCCGCACCACGTCGCGTGATGCGCCGGTAAGGGATGCCGTGATGAGGTCGCCCACAACGGTGGTGACGAAGCCGTTTCCTTCCAGAACGTGGCGGAGGAACATGGCCCGCCTGTGCCCGCGCTCCGGCCCTGCTCCGCCCCCCTTGAAGCGGAAGCGGATGTAGTTGGCCTGCGCATCACCGCCGCACACGGCATCCAGCATGGCAAAATGGAACTCCACGCGGGCGTTCAGGTTCAGGTAATCGCGCGCCGCCAGTGCGTAATTGAACGAACCTGCGGGGCGGGCACTGCGTGCATCCAGCATGGTGCGTGACATGATGCCGGAAATGGCTTCGGGGTCGGGGTCGGCATGCCAGCTCAGGCCGGGAGTAAGCAGCCCTTCGCACAGGGCCGCCAAAGGTGCGGAAAGCACATCGTCTCTTTGCAGGGGATTGCGGATGGCGCGGCGCAGGAGCGATGCGCCCCCTGCCTGTTTTTGCCGTCGCGTGGCACCGCCAAGATCAATGACGAGGAAGTGGAAGGGAATGCCGAGGTCCAGCGGCCTGAGCAGCCCGCCTGCCTCTTCCATGACGGTATCACCTGCATCGAACATGGCCAGCACGGCCATTTCGTGGGTGTAGCGTACAAGGTCGTGCATGGAGCGGCATTCCTGCCATGAAAAGGTGCCCCCGTATGCTTCCGTCAGGTTCAGGGGAACAAGCATTTCCCACAGGGCATGGCGTTCTCCGGGCATATCGGTCGAGCCGCTGCGGGTGGGTGTACCCGCCGACTCCGGGGGACCTGCTTCCGGTGTGTCTGGTTGGGGAGTGGTTTGGCCGGAACGGGAAAATTCCATCCACAGATGTTCCGGCGCGGCATGAACAAGTCCGTTGTCGGCATCCAGTACAATCCACTGGTCCGGCTGTAATACTGTGCAGCCGTTGCGCACGGCCGTGACGAGAGGAATGCCATATTCACGGGCAATGCAGGAAAGATGGTCTGTGGGGTTGCCGGAATCAATGATGACACCGGCATAGCGTTGCAGGTGCCTTGCTGCATCCACCAGAGCCTGCGGCAGCACCAGAATGCGGGGGTAGCCGTTCGTTTCTGCCTCCAGCATCTGCAATTCTGCGGCATTGCGTGCAATGCGGACTCTGCCCGCCGTCTTGCCTGCCGATGCACAGATGCCGGTAGCCAGAGGCGGGCCGACAACAGGAGCGGGAAGTAATATGCCAGACCGTGAGGTAAGGCGCAGCGGCCGTGCCTGCAGGATATGCACTTCGCCGTCGTGCGAGACAGCCCATTCCACATCCTGCGCCGTCCCTTCAATGTTCTCGATCATCTCGCCGAACATGACCAGCCGCTGCAAGGTGGCAGGGGTCAGCAGCGGAGCATCGGCCTCTTCCGGCGGAACGGATTCCACGGCCACGCCGCCGTCCGGCAGTGAGACCTCGCGTATGGTCTTGTGTGCAATTTCGGCCTTGTCCATGAGCAGGGCGGTCTGCCGTTCTTCGCCGCTGAGCAGGGAGATAGCCGCAGGCTCTTCGCTGTCCGAGCGCCACGGATGGTACAGGTCTACGGGAGCACTGCCGCCCACAGCCAACGTACCCAGCCCCGGCGCCGCACTGATGAGCAGCCTGCCGGTTTCCGGTTGTGCAGGATTGCGGGTCATCAGCACGCCTGCACATCTGGCCGCCACCATGCGCTGGCAGAGCACTGCCAGATCGAAATCGGCCGGAGAGAGTCCGGCGTTCAGGCGGTAGGCAATGGCCCGTGCGCTGAACCCGCTGGCAATGACTTCCTTGTAGGCATCGCACAGGGCATCGGCAGAGGTGACGTTGAGCACGGATGTGAACTGTCCGGCAAAGGAATGGTCGGGCCTGTCCTCTGCAACGCCGCTGCTGCGCACTGAAACGGCAAAGCCCGCATGGGGGGCGGCAGCGTGCGAGAGTTGCGCAAGCTCGTCAAAGGCCGTGTGCATGGCCTGCTTCAGCGCGTGCGGCAGGGGGGATTTTTTGACAACATCCCCGATCAGACTTGCGGCGGAAGGAACGTCCAGTTCGCCGCGTTCCACCTCTCGCAGCAGTGTGCGAATGTTCGCCGCCATATCGCCGGATGCCAGAAAATCGCGGCAGCACCGTGTTGTGCAGACAAATCCGTCCGGAACAGGAAGGCGCATACGGTGCAGCTGGGCAAGGTTGGCGGCCTTGGTACCGGCAAGGGGATGCAGCGAGGGATCAAGCGCATCAAAGGTGATGCAGTATTGAGGTACGGCTTTGCGGGTGATGAGGGCCTGCATGCGTTCGCGTACGGTCGTGCCCATTTTGCCGTGCAGGGTGTACAGGCCGGTGTGGGCTTCGCCGGAAAGCAGGTTCAGGCCGTCCACAAGTTCGCCGGTGACGGAGATGAGGCGGTCTGTCGTGTGTTGCAGGGTTTCCTGCTCGCCGTGGTGCAGGGCATTGTCGGCAGCTACGATCAGCTCAAGCGCCTGCCCGTTGTTTTCCAGAAAGATGCGGAAGGCGTGGTAACGCGCTTTCAGGGCGGTGAGAGCGCGTTCCTCGTGCCGGTGCTTGCGCGCGGCAAAGAATGCCTGAACGGCCTTGAAGGGAGAGATCATGCCGTACCGCCCTTTGTCGGTTTCATGTCCGGTTTTGGTCCGGATTCACTCGGCGTAGCATCCGGAAGCGTGCTGCCGGATGTTTCCGCAGGGCGGCTGCCTGCGGAATCGGCCTTGCCGTTAGTGAAGCGCCCGAAGTGGTGCAGAAATCTGGCCGCAAAGTCGTCATACAGGGCGTGCATGTCCGCGTCGCTGTACAGGGCCGTGTCACGCTGGCGGGAATACGCGGTCAGCGCCCCCAGCACCAGCAGTGCGCCGCGCATGGTGGCCGGCTCTTCCTGCTTGAGGCTTGCAACGACAAGGTCGCCGTTGAGCACCACCTTGAAGCCCATGTCTTCCAGCACATTGCGCAGGAACTTTGCCCGCCGGTTGCGGCGCTCAGGGTCGGCAAGGCCGCCCGCAAAACGGAAGTAGACATGGTTGCGGTTCCGGTCCGGTCCCAGATAGGCGTCCACAACGCTGAAATGGTAGCCGAGCCGCAGGCTCAGGTTTACATAGTCGCGTGATACGATGGCAAGATTTTCACCAAGGGTGTTGGCGTTGGCACTGAGCAGCGACATGCTGAGCGGCATGCTGTTGATTACATCGCGCAGTCCCAGCGAAACGGGGCCGATATCCCATGCTTCGTCGCGCAAGAGGCCTTCCAAAAAGGCCGTAAAGGGATCGGAAATCACATCGTCGCGCGTGGGGTGATCTGCCACATCCTCGACAAGCCCGCCGGAAATGTCCAGCACGCGCAGGTCCATGGGGCGGCCCAGATGCATGCGGCGGGTGCGTATGGCCCCGAGCCCGGGTCTGCGTTCCTGAAAATGCGCCAGTTCATCCACGGCCTTTTCATGGCAGTAGTGGATGAGGTCATGGAAGGTGCGGCAGCCTGCGGGAGAAAATTCCGGCGCTTCAGGATTGACCAGATGCAGGGGCGCGATGAAGCGCAGCAGCCTGCGCAGGGTGTGATATTCCGGTGCTGTGGGATACAGGTCCGCTCCGGCGGTGGAAAACTGGAGCAGCGCCGGAAGAACGCCCCTGTAGATGGTGGTTTCTCCGGCATCCATGGTCACTTCCACCCCTTCGGGCAGGCGGGTGAACACATTATCCACGCCGAAGATGGCGGGCAGCCTGAGCTCACGCGCCACAGTAGCGAGGTGTCCGGCAATGGTGCCGTTTTCACAGACAATGGCCGATGCCCGCTGCAATATGGGCGTAAGGCGCGGTGAAGCCGTCTGCGTTACCGCTATGCTGCCTGCGGGAAAATCCTGCGGCCGCATGGTATCCGCCACATGCACCACCTTGCCCGCCACCACGCCGGATTGCACCATATGCCCTTTGCGGCTGAGCACCTCGGCGGTTTCCAGCTCTGCGGCAAGGGCGTCAGATAATCCGTCTGGTAATCCGCCTGGCAACTCGTTTGTCAACCCGTCCGCATATTCGTCGGCATAGCCCGAACGCAGGCTCATATCAGATCTGCCCATTCTCTGCTCTCTGGACAGGACGGGGGCCACGCGGACTATGCGGCAGTCTCCGGTGGCATCCAGTTCCCAGTGCAGCGTCACGGGCAGGCCGAGCATGCGCTCCATGGTCATGGCGGTTTCCGCCAGTCCCCGCATGGTGTGCTGGCGCAGCAGCGATGATCCTCGCCCGTTGCCGTTTTCCATGACCGATGTGGCCCGTTTGCCGTCCGGAAAGCGGAAACCCACGGGCCGTGTGCCTATCTTGGACTCCATCAGCGAATAGGGATAGGTGCGTTGCAGCAGGTAGCGGTCCTTAGTGATAGCAGGTGGGACCCCTGCCATATCCTGTGCCGTGGTCTGTGGCCCGTTTGGTTCGGGAGCGGTCAGCACTGCCTCTATGCCCAGTGCTTCCAGACAATAGGCGGGCATGGCCGGTGCGCGCAGGCTGTGCAGCGAATGGCAGGCCACGCGGCTTGTGACCGAGCCGTGCACCACGGCGGGCTTGAGGCTGGTAAGCAGTGTGGTGATTCTGGAAGCGGCGGGCGCTGCTTCCTGCCGTCCGGTCAGGTGCCGGTGGCAGTGCTGCAGAATGTGCTCCACCAGCCCCGCACAGGCTTCGGGTGTCTGCGTTGCCGCACGCAATTGCGGTACAGGGGGCAGGTTGGGGATATCCGCTGCCAGTATTTGAGCCGGTTCCTGCGTGACCTTCAGGCCGCCGTTTTCATCCGGTTCCTGCGTGACCTTCAGGCCGCCGTTTTCATCCGGTTCCATGCGGACGACAGCGAGTACGCCGCCTGCGGCATGCCTCTCGGATATTCCATCGGGCCGGTTGTCACGGGTATTGGCGGCAAGGGCATCGGTAAGCAGTCCTGCCAGTGAAACGACAACACGCAGCCCGGGATGCGGTTCATCGCGCAGCAGATCCGCAATGCCTGCGGTCAGGGCCTTGCGGGTCTCCGCGCTGCGGGAAGCTTCGGATGTGTCGTCCGTCGCCATCCGCAGGGGAGAGGCGGGAGCGTTGACGGAGCGCAGCCCCGCAAGTCCGTTGAACGATGCTGAGGGCATATCCGGAATGCCCGATGCGAAAGCCTGCCCCGCGCGGGGGGCGACGTTTTGCCTGCTCTGTGCCTGCGTGCCCAGCAGCAGGTCTGTTCCTTCCGTTGTCAGCACGTAGCCACGTGCCACGGAAAGGCCTGCATTGCCGGAATGGTTGAGCAGTTCCGCCATGCAGACGGCCTCCATGCCTGCAAGGGGCTCAAGCTCCCAGCCCACTTCGGCCAGCGGCAGAACCGGCACACCGGCAAGGGCGCGCATGTCGCCCGCCAGAATGTCGTCGAGAATGATGCGGATGTCCTGATACCGGTCATAGAGCGGCACATGGGCGTTGCCCGTGAGCGCATTGAGGCTGTAAACAACGTGATGCACGTGTGAGGCGATGCGCCTGACGGATTGTTCAAGGTAGGTGCGGTCGAAGATGTATTCGCCGCCGAGCGCGCGGTCCATGTCGGCCACGGATTCGAGGATGGCGTTATTCAGCTCAAGAATGCGGCGGAAATTGTTGAACATAGACTGCAGCCGCCAGAAGGCGATATCCGGCCCTGCCGTATCCCGTTTGCGCCGCCTGCGCTCGATGATGCGCTGCCACCACATGGTCCGCTCCTGCCGCCGGGGTCTGCCCTGCGCCCTTTGCAAGCTGGCCGTTGAATGTTGCCGGTCGATCACTGCCTGCCGGTCTTTGCCCGCCTGTCTCTGTCTGTCTCTGCCCGTCGGTATCTGGCGTCTGTCTATGCCAGTCTGTCTATGCCTGTCGGCTTATCTCAGCGTAAGCCTGTCTGCTGTTCCCGGGCTACAGCGCGTTGCCCCGTTGTTCCTGCTCGATCTTGCGCACGCAGTCCAGAATATCGCCCAGTTTGAACGGCTTGGCCACGAAGTCGAATGCCCCCTTGCGGTAGGATTCCTTGGCTGTTTCCAGCGTGGCGAAACCGGTGATGATGATCACCCGCGTTTCCGGTGCAACGGATTTGGCTGTGGAAAGTACCTGCATGCCGTCTGCGCCTTCCATCTTCAGGTCGGTGATGATGATGTCGAAGGTGGCTTCCTTCAGGCGGGCAATGGCCGAGGTGCTGTCCGTAAAGGTTTCCACCTCGTAACCCAGCTTCTGAAAGGCGGGTTTGAGGCGCTTGCAGACAATGGGCTCGTCATCAAGGATGAGGATGCGGAAGCGTCTGCCGTTGCCGGTATTTTCTGTGGTCATGTCAGGCTCCTAGAAAGTGCTTCATGGCGGTGATGAACGCCTGTGCATGGGTTCGTATGTCTTCGTCGGTGTGCATGCGGGCATCAAGCTGCCGCGTGTAGCCCACTAGGCCGCCGAGCATGCGCATGCGTACGGCCATGCGGTCGCGCGAAAGCTTCTTCAATCTGCCTACCACAAGGTCTCCGTGTACCTCTACACGAAAATCAAAGTGTTCCAGCACCGTAGCGATGAATCGTGCCCTGCGCGAGCGGCGGATGAACTCGGTTACCCCGCCCAGAAAGCGGAAATAGATGTAGTTGTCGTTGATGACGTCAGAGATGTAGGCGTCGATGATGTTGAAGTGGTAGCCGAGCCGCATGTTTATGTTCATGTAGTTCTTCAGCACCACCACGAGGTTGCGTCCCACCTCTTCCGGGCTGGCAAGGGAAGAGGAAAAGGTGCGCGTGAAGCTGGACATGAAGCTGCCAAGGTCTACGGAGACAGGGTCCGTGCACCACACTTCGGAGCACTCCGTTCCCTTGAGAAATTCCTGCAGGGGGATGGATTCTATCTGCGAGGTGGAGGCTGTGCGTGATTCCGGTGCGCATGAGGTACCGTCGCCCGCGTCTATGAGCATGAGGCCGAGGGGAAAGTCCGTGACCAGCCGCTTGGGGGCGGAAAGGTACTGCGCTCCCTGGCGTTCGCTGATCAGGATAAGATGTTCCACCGCCTTTTCATGAATGTAGCGGGTAATGTCGTGATAGGTGCGGCATGAAGAAGGCTTGAAGTTGTCCGCGTGCGGGTCCAGCAGATTGAGCGGGCTGGTGTGCTTTATCACCCTGCGCAGCAGGCGGTATTCGTAGGAATCTTCAAATACTTCTTCTTCAGTCAGGGTAAAACGGTCCAGAGCGCATATGCTGCCCCGGTAGACCACGTTTTCCGTAGCATCCAGCGTGATTTCATCCCCTGTCTGCAGCAGGGTTGTCGCCACTTCCGTATTTACCACGGTGGGCACGCGGAATTCACGGGCAATGGTGGACATGTGGCCCGTGGGGGAGCCTACGTCCGTGATGATGCCCTGCGCCTTGTGCATGACGCGGGAATAGCGCGGCGATGTGTAGCGGGAAACGAGCACGGCCCCGTGCGGAAAGGTATCAAGGTCCGTACTGTGATCCACCACGAAAACCTTGCCCACGGCAACGCCGCGCTGGGCAACGAGCCCCTTGCCCGAGAACACCACCTCTGCGTTGCGGGTGACATCTTCAAGCTGCGGTTCGGTGCTGAGCGGTGCCGCCCAGAAACGCAGGGGGCGCGATTGCAGAATCTGCAGGGTTCCCTTGCCGTCGTAGGCCCATTCGATGTCCTGAGGACGTTTGTAGTAGCGCTCGATGCTCATGGCGGCCTGCGCTAGATGCTCCAGCTGTTCAACGGTCAGGCTGGGCACGTCGTGCAGGCCTTCGGGCGTGTCGCACCATTCCGTGCCGCCGCCTTTGGCAAGGCGAAGCTGCCTGCGTTTGTCACCTACGGAAAGGGAGCGCAGCGTGTAAGGGGCGGCTCTGTCCAGCACTATGGTATCCGTTGGGGCGTTGCCGTCCACAACCGGGGAGCACAGTCCCCAGACGGCATTGGCCACCATCACGCCTTCGGCAATGTGCGGGGCATAGGTATGCAGCACGCCGCCCACGGCGCTTTCCACCATCATCTGGCAGCCCACGGCCATGGCCACCTCGTGCTCCCTGTATCCCTTGAAGAGCCGGTAGCGCCATGCCTTGCAGGAATAGGTGCTGGCAACCACCTTGCGGTAGGCGTCCATTACTTCGTCGCGCGGCACATTGAGGCAGGTTTCATATTGTCCGGCAAAGCTGGCGTCGCCGTCTTCGCCCCATGCGCTGCTGCGCAGGGCCACGCGGATGTTGCGGGTGCCGTGTGCCTTTGCCAGTGCGTCCAGCGCGGCAAGTACCTGTGTGGTGAGATTGCGGGGCAGGGGCGCGTTCATTATGCGTTCCTGCATGGTGGCAGCAAGGGATTCAAGGGCTGCATCGTCCTGCCCGTCCCATGCGTTTATGCCTTCGCGCGCCATGGCGAGCAGCCCGTTCTGCTGCATGAAGTCGAAAAATGCCCGGGAGGTTATGACAAACCCGTCCGGAGTGGAAAGGCCGAGCCGGTTGCGGATGTCGCCCATGTTGGACATCTTGCCGCCCGCAAGCTCGCTGAGGTCGTGCCCCACATCCTTGAGGGGAATGACGTAGCTGCCGCCCGTGGTTACGTGCGTGCCGGTCAGCTCTTCCTGAATGGCCTGACGGATGCGCTCAAAGGCCAGAAACAGTTCCACATTCTTGCGTTGCGTGAGAATGCTGAGGTCGGAAATGAGCTTGAAGACCATGTCGGCCTGCTGCTCTGCGGCATCCAGAATGTACTGACGGTCAAAGACATACTCGCCCCCCAGCTTGTCGCCCATATCGGCCATGAGTTCGAGAATGCGGTTGTTCCGCTCCAGAATGCTCTGGAATTTCTTGAACAGCACACCGAAGGGCAGCACCCGTTGCCTGGGTCGCCAGAAGGCGAGTATGTCTCTGAGTTTGCGCAACATTGGTTTCACCTGGGGCTTACCAAAGGTTCTCTCTGGGAGTTTCCCCGGGAGTATCCCTGTTAGTGGGCACCCTTGCTCTGGAAGACCATGCCGATGGCAAGGCCGCTGAAGATGGCAACAAGGGTGGCCATGATGCCGTACATCAGCCCGTTGTCAAAGGCCAGGTTGTTCAGCCAGAGGGGAAAGCCGGTCAGCTTTGCTTCCACCGGAACGGATGCCTTGTTCACGACAGTGCCGTCGTGCAGGGCAATGGCCTCGACAACATACTTACCCGTGGCGAGAGCGGAAGGTACGTGCAGGGTGGCAGTGAATTGCTGCACGCCGCCTGCTGCGGGAGCAAGCTGCACCCCGCCTTCGGATTCATGGTACAGGCCATCGCGTTGCTTGAGCAGAACCAGTTCATGCGCAATATCAAGATCGGGAGACTTGGCTGCCTCTTCTATCTCTATGGCATCACGCAGTCCTTCCAGACGGAAGGGCGTTGCGGCTGCCCCAATCTGATCGAAGGGACGGCTCGAATCCACAAGGCAGACTCTGGGCACGTTCTTTACGGAAACCTTACCCACGTTCATCCAGAGCAGGCCGAAAAGCTTGCCCTTTTCACGCAGATGCATGTCGGCGGGAGCCCCGGTAAAACGAAGCACCACGTCGCTGCCTTCCGGCACGGTGCCGGTGACGGTAAGGTTCTGCCCGTTGTACTGGGCGCCCATGACAACAGCCTGCGGAGTAACCTCAATGGTGGAATCTCCGGCAGCATGTGCAGGGCGCAGGGTAACCGTGAGAAGCAGCAGCATAAAGGCGGCTGCGGCAAGGCGGAAAGTGGTGGTCTTCATATTAATGACCTCCCATGTATGCCAGCAGCACATCGGGACGTGCCAGCAGATCGTAGAGCATCTTCACCATCACGGCCAGAACCAGTGTGGCGAGACATATCTTGAGCTGCTCGCCGCCGAGCTTCTTGCCGATTTTGGTACCCACCTGCGCGCCGATGGAGGAACCCAGCAGAAGCAGCAGCGCGAGGATGAAGTCCACGGTGTGGTTCTGTACAGACTGCATGATGGTGACGTTTATGCAGGTGAAAAGAATCTGGAACAGACTGGTGCCCACAACCACGTGCATGGGCATGCGCAGCAGATACACCATGACAGGCACCATGATGAACCCGCCGCCCACACCCATGATGGCAGCGAGAACACCTACAAGGGTGCCGAGAAGAAGCGGCATGAGCATGGAAAGGCGCACGCCGGAACGGGGAAAGTCCATCTGGAAGGGCAGCTTGCCTATTGCCCTTGCATAGCGGGATTCCTGCTTGGGCGCTGCGTCCGCCTTGGGAGCGGATGACTTTCGCAGAGCCTGCAGGCTTTCAAGAAACATGTAGCCGCCCACGAACCCGAGCATGAGTACGTAGGTGATGCTGATGAGGAAGTCGGCATTGCCGAGCGCGCGCAGCACCTTGATGATCTGCACGCCGAGGCTGCCGCCTGCAACGCCGCCCACAAGCAGCAGCAGGCCCATTTTGAAGTCCACGTTGCCCAGCTTGAAGTGGGCAAAGGTGCCGGATGTGGAGGCCCCCACGATCTGGTTGGAGTCAGATGCCGCGGCCACCGTGGGCGGAATGCCCAGCATGATGAGCAGCGGGGTCATCAGGAATCCCCCGCCGACACCGAAGATGCCGGAAAGCAGGCCCACTATGCCGCCGAGTCCCAGAATGGCGAGACAGTTCACACTGTTGCCCGCGATGGGAAGATACAGATTCAAATCAAGGCTCATATAACCCTCTCTTGCGGTTCGCTATATGCCTTTTTTGGGGGCCACGACTTCCACCCTGCACGACACCCTGTGGCGTATGGTGCGCAAGGTGGCATATTCTTTTTCCGTGGTTCGTGCGTCCCCTTCAGGTAATTCATGCACCAGTAGAGTAATCTTGTTATTGTTGATGAACGCTATCACTTCCTCGTCGTAGCTACCCTCCGCCAGAAAATAGTTGATGCGTATGCCTTCTGACTTTGCCGCTTCGATGTGCAGTCCCAGACGTTTGCGCACGTCTTCTTCCATCTGCTGCTCAGCGTGCGAAAGCACATGGCGTGCGGAAGGGACAATGAGCAGGACGTTCAGTTTCACATCCATGCGTTGAGCCAGTGCGCATGCTCTGGAAAGGGCCCCCCAGGACCCGTGCTTTCCGTCAATTGCGACAAGTATGCTTTCCATGAAATTCCTCTGCGAAATGCCTTTAGCAATGAGGGTGCCGGAATGCGCTGGAATATTTTATGCATATAATTAAGCTGGATAGAGAATGTTGTGGGCGGTTTTGAATACATTTTATTTCATTTTGAAACAAAAGCGGATAATCTGTGCAGAACGTGTTTCAAAGTGAACCATAGCCTTCGAGCCGAATCAGGGAGGTGTCATGGAGCCGAAACAAGAGGCGGCCCTTGCAGGGCCGGGACGCTGGCTTGCGCAGCATGTGCGGATGAGTTCCATCAAAGGGAGGATCTTCGTTCTCTTCATGGTGACCTTCCTGTCCATCGGTGCGCTTTCCGGGCTGCATCTCTGGAATCTGAGCACGGTCAAGGAACGCATGCTCATCAGTGAGCGGTATGACGATCTCTTGAACAACATTCTGGAAGTGCGGCGGGTGGAGAAGAACTTCTTCATCTACGGAGACAAGGAAAGCCTGAAGGAAGCCCGCGTCTACATGGACAAGGTGCACGAGCTTGTCAGCGAGGTGGGCGACGATCTGCCGCGCGTGGTCGGGCAGGACGTGTATCAGCGGTTTATGGCAACGGTTGCGGCGTATGATGCGCAGGTGCAGCGCTCCCTTGCCGGCGAGGCCATCACTGCCAAAGAGCTGCGTGATCCCGGCAAGCAGCTCACGGACGCCGCCGAGCAGTTCAGGCGCATCAAGCGCGAGCGCATCCACAAGGCCATTTCGCGCTCATCCATCCTTCCCTTCGCCTTCATGGGCGTTTTTCTGCTGCTCATGGTGCTGGTCATAAAGCTTATCGCGCTGGGCCTTCTGCGGCCGCTGGATGTGGTGAAGAACACCACCCAGCAGGTGGCGCGGGGGGATTTCAGCCCCATTCACCATGACGGGACGGGGCTGGAGGAGATCAATGCGCTCGTGGACGCCTTCAACCGGATGGCACAGGAGCTGGAAAGCAATCAGGAAGACCTGCTGCAGGCGCGCAAGATTGCGGCCATAGGCACCCTGACGGCTGGCGTGGCGCACGAGCTGAACAATCCCATCAACAATATTTCGCTGACGGCGGAAAGCTTCGGCGAGGTTTACGGTGAAAACGTGGACGACGACGGGCGCGAGATGCTGCGCGATATTCTTTCGCAGGCAGAGCGCGCGGCGGATATCGTGAAGAACCTGCTCGACTTTTCCCGCACCGAGCGGCCGGTGTTTGATACGCTTGACCCTGCACGGATAATGAACAGCTCCATTGCGCTGGTGAAGAACCAGTTCCGCATTGCGGGTGTGTATCTTGAAACATCCATAGCGCAGGATCTGCCGCCGGTGGCCGGAAACCTGCGCAACCTGCAGCAGGTGTTTACCAATCTGCTGCTCAACGCGGTGCAGGCAAGCCCGCAGGATTCCACCGTGCGCGTCACCGTGGACACCACGGAAGATGACCGTTTTGTGCGCTTCTGCGTGGGCGATTCCGGCAGCGGCGTGCCACATGAGATTCGGGAGCATATCTTCGAGCCCTTCTTCTCCACCAAAGAGGTGGGCAAGGGTACCGGACTGGGGCTGGCTGTGAGCTATTCCATTATCAAACGCCATAACGGGCGTATCGATGTGGGCGGCGAAGAAGGGGAAGGTGCCGAGTTCACGGTGCTCATCCCCTCTGTTTCGGAACAGGATACGGCCTGCGCATTGCGGGCAGGGAGCGAGAGCTGATGTTGCGACTGGCCATTGTGGATGATGAGGAAATTGTATGCAAACGGCTGAGCCAGACCCTTGCCCGCGAAGGGTTTGAGGTGGAAGCCTTCATGATGGCGCGTTCCTTTTTGGAACGTATGGTCCAGCAGCCGTTCGACATCGTGTTTCTGGACATGCGTCTGCCTGATCTGGATGGGCTTGAGGTGCTCTCGCGCATCAAGTCGTTGCGGCAGGAGACGGAAGTCATCATCGTCACCGGCCATGGCACGGTGGAAACGGCCATAGATGCCATACGCAACGGGGCCTACCACTACATCACCAAGCCGGTGAACCTGAACGAGATCCGCCTGCTGGCAAAGCAGGTGCAGGACCGCATATCCATGCGGCTGGAAAACATCCGTCTGCGTGAGGCGCTCAAAGGCGATTCCGGCCTTACCTCCATCATCGGCAACAGTCCGGCCATCCAGAACCTGTTCAGCATGGTCCGCAAGGTGGCGCCGGTGGACTGCAACGTGCTTGTTCAGGGTGGCAGCGGCACGGGCAAGGCACTGGTGGCCCGCGCCATTCACCAGCTCAGTCCTAAGCACGATTATCCCTTTGTGGCCTTCAACTGCGGCGGGTTCACGGACGAGCTTATCAGCAGTGAACTTTTCGGGCATGAGCGCGGGGCATTTACCGGAGCAACCGCGACCAAGGTGGGGCTGCTGGAGGCTGCGGCGGGCGGCACAGTGTTTCTGGATGAAATAGGCGAAATGCCGCTGCCCATGCAGGTGAAACTGCTGCATGTCATACAGGAGCGCCAGATACGGCGCGTGGGCGGCACCACGCCCATTGACCTGAACATCCGCGTTATCGCCGCCACCAACAAGGATCTCAAGCATGAGGTGGAGCACGGCAACTTCCGAGAAGACCTCTATTTCCGCCTGAACGTGGTTTCCATATCGCTGCCACATCTTGCGGAAAGGCGTGAGGATATTCCTCTGCTCATCCGGCACTTCATGGAAAAATACAGCCTTGCCTTTCACAAGCAGGTTACGGGCATTCACCCGCAGGCCATGCAGATTCTTGCCAACTACAGCTACCCCGGCAATGTGCGCGAGCTTGAGAACATCATAGAACGCGCCGTGGCCCTGACAGAGGGCGAGGAAATTCATGCCCGCGACCTGCCCGGCGACCTGCAGCAGCTGGAATTCGACACGATGGAAGGCGACGGCCTGCCCACCCTTGAAGAGATGGAGCGCCGCTACATCATCAAGGTGCTGGAAAAGACCGGCTACAACAAGGGTATGACAGCTCAGATTCTCGATATTCCCAGAACCACGCTCTGGCGTAAGCTCAAGCAGTACGGGGTGGAGTAGGTAGGGGGAGGATCTCTGTGCCGTGCCCCCATGCAGTACGGTATAGAAATTGTGAAGCGGCCAGCACTTGTCGGCCGTTGTGGCTCCAGGATGTAACAGCGGGTAGTATGTAAATAGGGCGGGTTATCCTCATGAGCGTAGGAAATGAGCCAGAATCGAACTGAATATCCCTGGTCGGCAAATGTCGGCAATTGTCCGACGCAGTTATTCATTATATCGCATATCCAAAAGAAATACCAAGACAATCTGTTCCGTAGGGTTGCATGGCATTCAAGAGGTCATCGGTTCAATCCCGTTCAGCTCCACCACGCGAACACAAGCGGCTATGTCGAAAGACATGGCCGCTTTTTTCGTTGTTGCTGAATGTTCACTGAATGTCAGTGTCTCTGACGTGTTGAACTATCGAGGTAGGTGGTTGGGATATTTGGGGGCTGACGGTACACCATCACTGAAGATTGAACGTTCAGTGGCGGAACGGGCTGCGGGACGAACTCGGTAGTGTGGTTCTCAGACGGACAAGATTACGAAGAGGCCTCTACCAACTCCGTTTCACACCCCACATTGCTGTCAGCCTCGTCAACTTCCGTTCCTCCCATTTCCTCAGTCACCACCGGATCACGGGGTATGACCAGCGTATCCTTCCATCGGATCATAACCGGGCGCTGATCACTTATCTTCACGATACTCGCCTCCTTCCGCAGTACGTTCTTCAGCTTGTCCGAGTCGGCAAGCCAGAGGGGGGCTGCGTCAATCCCCCCCCAGCATGATGTCTACGAGGATGAACGGGCGTAGATATCCATAAAACTCTATTTTTGCCCTGTGTGCTTTTAGGGGAAGCTAACGGTATTCGATTTACCAAACGTTGAGTGGTCGGCTTGGTGGTGGGGCAACTCCACTGTCCATCTCCATCTCGTTTGGCAAAGTAAATACCATGCCTCGAAAATAATAGTATAGGCGAGCTGGGATGCTAGTTTTGGAGATTGCAAACTTGGGAGGTGCCCATGGGCAATTGGCTACCAATTGGGCTGGTTTCTGTGATCGCTAACTCTGGAATCCTGACACTCATATTCTTTTTCCTCAAATCTAAGTACGATCACGTTTATTTAGCGTATTGGGGGTTAGCATTCGCCGCATTCTCTGCAAGAAGTGTTTGCATTCTGGCAAATGTCCTGATGGGAGAAGGCAACAAGGTGTTGTTGTTTGGCGAGCAATGTTTAATAATGATAGCGGCACTGCTTCTTTATAAAGGTATTACTTCTTTTGCGAGGAAGGTATTTCCGAAAAGATTATATGTATTTTCTTTACTATTTATACTTTTTTTATCTATAGCAGCATTTTCACAGAATCTCTGGAGTTATATATACATACCAAGTTATCTGTCTTTGGGAACAATATTTATATTGTGTAGCCATATGCTTTTCCGCCTCGACAGTGATTACGGAGATGTAGGGCGCAAATTATCTGGTGCAGCGTTTGCGCTTTGGGGGTTGCACCAATATGATTATCCATTGCTGCGCCACATTGCGTTTATAAGTCCTTGGGGGTTCCTGTTCGGTTCGCTAATGGCCTTGCTCGTTGCCATAGGCACCATCATCATGTTCTTTGAAAAAATGCAGATTATCCAGCAACAGCAGGAAGATAAGTACCATTTCGTTCTTCAGTCTGCCATTGATGGGTTCTTTCTTCTTGATGATCAAGGGTATGTTAAAGAGGTTAATCAATCATACTGCCGCCTTACTGGTTTCCCTGCACGCGCTTTGCTGGGCAGGCATGTTGTCGAGCTTGATGCCGTGACGCATCCAAACGAACTTAATGGAATCTTGATAGAAACTAGAGGAAAAGAGTTTAGCCGCTTTGAATCGAAGCATAAGCGAGTTGATGGCAGCGATTTTGACGTTGAGGTGAGTATCCAATACCAACCCCTTGGTACGCCATATTTCAGCGGGTTCGTGCGTGACATCACTGAACGAAAAGCTTCAGAATTGGCCCTTTACGAGAGCAATGAGAAGTACAAGAACCTATTTGATACCATAGATGACCCCGTCATGGTGGCAGAGGTGGCCACCGGAATTATCCTTGAGTGCAATAAGGCGGCCGAGCGGTATTTTGGACGTTCCCGGGATATGCTTGTGGGCCAGCGCCAGAAAAGCGTCATGCATCCTGTTCAAGCTGAAGAGGAAGACTGCTTTGCTGTCGACTTTAAAGCTCACGTGGGAACCGAAGGTATCACGCAAGATGTCACTGTGCTGGCCAACGGCAATATGCTTCGAATCGTCTCAATTCGCACTACTCCAATAAATATCCAAGGGAAGAATGCCATTCTTGGCATATTCCGAGATGTCACCGAGCGCACCAGAACGGAGGATGAATTACGAAAGTCCGAGCTGACCTTGCGCACCCTGATGAATAGCATCCCGGATCCTGTTTGGCTCAAGACTCCAAACGGTGTGTATATGCACTGCAACGAGGCTTTTGAGCGTCTCTCCGGCAAGAAAGAAGCGGAGATGCTCGGCAAGGACGACTATGCCTTCTTCGACCAGGAATTGGCGGATTATTTTAGAGAGAAGGACTTGTTGGCCATTAAGGCAGGCTCTCCCAGCATCAACGAAGAATGGTTGACTTACGCCGAAGATGGCTACCGTGGCTTTTTTGAGACCATAAAGACGCCGATGAAGGGCGCTCAAGGCCAATTGATAGGCGTGTTGAGCATCGCCCGCGATATTACCCAGCGCATGCGAAACGAAGAGGCCCTCAGGGAGAGGGAGATGTTTCTTCAAGAGATTCAGAGAATCGCCATGATCGGGGGTTTGAAGGTCAACATCAATGAAGACTATCTGTTCTGGAGCGACGAGGCTAACCGCATCATAGAGATGCCCATTGACTATAGGCCGAGTCTCTCTGAAGGCATGCAATACTTTTCGCCTGAGTACCTTCCGCAGATAAGGCAGGTGCTGACCTCGGCTCTGACCGATGACGCTACAAACGACATGGAGTGTGAGCTGACAACCGCGAAGGGCAAACGCAAATGGGTCCATCTGCGCGCGGTTGGCAAAATGGAAGCTGAAGACCGCACTTCGGTAATCGGCATAATTCAAGATATCGATCAACGTAAAAAGGCCTCTCTTGAGCTGCTTGAGGCTAAAGCCAGAGCAGAAGCAGCTAACAAGGCCAAGTCAGAGTTCCTGGCGAATATGAGCCATGAAATCCGTACGCCGCTCAACGGAATTATGGGCATGCTCCAATTGTTATCGGCCGTTGCCAAGTCTCCAGAAGAAAAGGAATACCTGGATAAAGCCATTAACTCATCCGACAGGCTCGCGAGTTTGTTATCTGACATTCTTGACCTCTCGCGGATCGAAGCGGGCCTGATGCCTGTACGAGTGGAACAGTTCGAAATTCATAGTCTAATGCAGTCGGTTGTGGATTTGTTAAGCATGAGCGCCAAGGAAAAGAGTCTCACGCTTGAATGTGGCATTGATGAGCGTCTTCCGCATGCCGTGCTGGGCGATGAAGTTAGAGTGCGACAGCTGTTGCTTAACCTTACCGGCAATGCCATCAAATTCACTCGGCAAGGGACTGTGCGGATCGACTTTTTCGCCCTGCCCAGAAGGGGGGCAGCCGTCTGCCATATCCTCTTTGTCGTACAAGATACCGGGACAGGAATATCGGAGGAAGCGCTAGAATACGTTTTCGAACCCTTTGTACAAGAGGAAAGTTCCTATGTACGCCGGTTTCAAGGAGCGGGCCTAGGGCTAGCTATAGTAAAACGGATTGTGAAGTTGCTTGAAGGAGGGCTCGCCATAGACAGTGAGCCTGGAGTGGGGACTTCGGTGTACGTCTCAATACCGTTTGGGATAAACCCCGAACTATCAGTATTGCCCGAAGCGACCATCAAGTCGACACGCGCGGAAGGACAGCGCGTTCTTCTGGCCGAAGACGACGGCGTGACGCGAATTGCGACGATGAAGCTCCTTGAGCTGGCAGGATTTCAAGTGACGGTGGCCGTGGACGGGCTAAACGTTTTGCAGTGTCTTGAAGAAGGCTCTTTTGATATAATCCTGATGGACATTCAAATGCCAGAGTTGGACGGCGTCGAGACTGCCTTGGCCATTCGTAGCCAAGAGCGTTTCAAGAGGGTGGCGGACATCCCCATTATTGCCGTTAGTGCATACACAATGGTCGGAGACAGAGAAAGGTTTATGGCTGCCGGAATGGATGATTACGTAGCCAAGCCAATTAATATTACTACACTTACGGCTTTAGTACTTAAGGTCATCGAGAGACGAGCGCTAAAGTCTTAATCTGAGATGGCCGGCCCCCCCAAAAAAAAGGGTGTGCACCATTCATTTACGTCTAGGGTGCTTCATTGAGCCTAGAGGCGCCTTTCAAGTGAACCTTTTGTCCAGCTTTGTGGGTCCAAAATGTGTTGCGCTTGCTGCCACATTTCTAAATAGGTATAGGATGTGAGATGGAAAACGAGCTGAATATCCCCGGTCGGCAAATGCCGCCAATTGCCCGGCTTTACTCTTCTTAATCTCAAATATCTCATTGAAGTACAAGAATAGTCTTTCCAGTGGGGTTGTATGGCATTCAAGAGATCATCGGTTCAATCCCGTTCAGTTCCTCCACGCGAACACAAGCGGTTATGTCGAAAGACATGGCCGCTTTTTCTTTGTTGCTGAATGTTCACTGAATCTCAGTGTCGCTGATGTGTTGGACTATCGGGGGAGGTGCTTGGGATATTTGGGAACTGACAATACACCATCACTGAAGATTGAACCTTCAGTGGTTGAAATGCGCCTTGATCCAAAAGTCATTTGTGAAAGGTAAATGCAGCGTGGGCAGTTTCAGGATTGCTTCAAGCCTGCCAATTCGCCCATCTCGCCTCTTCGAGAATTATCGGCTATAGGGATGAATGAGGTGCAGCCCCTGAGGGCGTGTTACTAATTTTGTACTTGGTATAAAAAACTTGGGCTGGTCAATGTAGATATTACATAAAGCCTATATTGGCACATGTATTGATGTAAGTTTTTAATATTTACGCTGTGAATGTTGATTGAGACTTCATACCTTTTGGTGGTTGGAGTTGAGCCACCATGCCTCTCCTGCCAATCATGAGCTGGTCACATCAAATACAATATCATACATGTATTAATAATTTGGAGATCTTCGAGCGGTGCATGGGAAAGTGTAAATATCAAGTATGTCGTAACGTTATCTTTTTGTTGCTGTAAATAGCATGATATGCATAATCAGTGTTGTTGCGACCAGTATGTCGAGTTGTGAATTGTGATTTTATTTGTATTAATTTCTGCAAGGGTGGGTGTGGGTAATAATATAATAGCTATATTGATTGTATTCTTGGAGTTGGTTGTAATTATCACTTCGGAATAAAAAGTATTTGTCCACTTAGTTTTGAGGTAAAGGATAAAAATGCATTCACCTATACATATTGGTATTTTGCATTCGCAGGAAGGGCCAATGGCTCCCAACGAGCTCCTGCTTATTAAAGCAGCCCTTTTGGCTGTTGATGAGATTAATGAAAAAGGGGGGCTGCTCGGTCGAAGGGTAAAGGCCCACATTCCGGAGTGGCTGTCTGATGCAGAATCCTTTGAAAAAGCGGCCAGTAGCCTTCTTCGCCAAATAAAGCCATGCGCTCTGTTTGGCTGCTGGACTTCTTCGTCAAGAAAAGCAGTAAAACGGGTTGTGGAGCAGCAGAATTCATTGCTCTGGTATCCTGTGCAGTACGAGGGATTGGAGCAATCTCCCAATGTCGTATACACTGGCAGCTGTATGAATCAACAGATCGCGCCAGCCGTTGAGTGGGCTCTTTCAACAGGGAAACGACGTTTTGCATTAGTTGGCTCGGATTATGTCTTCCCTCGTACGGCCAACAAGCTTGTAACATCTATGCTCGCCATGACAGATGCCCATGTCGTATATGAGAAATATAAGCCTCTTGATTGCAAGGACTTTTCCTCTCTTATAACTGATCTGCGCGAATCTAGGCCAGACATAATTATCAATACCGTCAACGGTATTGGCAATATCTACTTTTTCGAGCAAATGTACCGTGCCGGCATGCAAGAGCAAGGCATTACCTTGTCCATGAGTTGCACTGAGGATCTATATTCAAAATATTCTTATAGTCCCAAGGGGCACCTTGCATGCTGGGGATACTTCCAGTCTCTCGACAATCCTGACAATAGATCGTTCCTTAGAAAGCTTGCATCCGCCGGAATCTTTGTTTCTTCAGATCCCATAGCCACGGCTTACAGCCAGGTGCTATTGTGGGCCTCTGTCGTTGAGCGCATCGGCTCGTTCGATCATGTGGATGTACGAAACAACCTTGCAGGAAGTGGCATAAATTGTCCCCTCGGCCGATTAGAGATCAGGCCAAACCAGCATGTTCTTCGAAACGGCCTTATCGGACGATGTGACGAGCATGGACAATTCGATGTTCTTTGGCAGAGTGACGGGCCAATCGAGCCTCTGCCGTGGCTGGGGATTGAACAGACTGACTTGCCATTCAAGGGGCTGCTACTACAGGTGCTCAACCAATTGCCGCAAGACATAACAATGCGTGCTCAACTTGAAACAGAAGTTTTGGCGCGCAAGGCAATGGCAACTGCTCTGGAGAAAACTATCCGGAGACTCTCGGAATCAGAGGAGATCGCCAAAATTGGTGGGTTTGAACGCAATCTGGAGTCTGGTGAAGGATACTGGTCAGATACGTTATTCCATATCCTTGGTGAATCTCCTGGCAAGTTACGACCAAGCCTGAGGGAATTTACTCGCCATTTGCTCGAAGAAGATCGGCAGGATTTTGTTCGTGCAATTTCAAAATCGGTACGTAGCGCCACAGAATTGAATTGTCGATGCCGCATCCGGAGAGCAGACGGAAAAATTCGCCATGTGCAGGTACGCAACGTTGTGCTTTTTGACGAACATGGCTGTGCGAGCCACTACCATGGCACTGTGATGGATATAACTGACCAAGTGTTGATTGAAGATGCTCTTAAGGCGAATGAAGAGAGAATGCGTCTTCTCGCTCAAACAGACGCGTTGACTGGACTATTGAACCGACGAAGATTTTTGGAATTAGTGACTAAGGAAATAGAACGTAGCGATCGATATGCTCTGCCGTTTACGCTTATCATGTTCGACGTTGATAAGTTTAAATTGGTTAATGACACATACGGGCATGATGTAGGCGACAAGGTCCTGAAGAGCATTTCCGAGCGTGCCAAGGAGGTCGCACGGGAAGTGGACATAGTTGGCAGGCTGGGGGGCGAAGAGTTTGCGATTGCTTTGCCGCAGACAGGAATGGATGGTGCAATCGCAGTTGCGGAACGGCTCCGTGCGACCGTCGAGGATCATGTGATAACCATACAGAATCACGCCTTGCATTGCACAATCAGCCTCGGTGTGGCCGCCATGACAGGATGCATAAACAACGCTGACGGCCTCCTTAAAGCCGCAGATCTTGCGGTATATCGTGCTAAGAAGGAGGGACGCAACCGAGTGGAGAGAATGATCCCCGATGACTTCGCGTCTGCTTGCGCCTTGACGGAAAGCAATCAATGATTGGATCAAGTGCCCTGAGTTGCCGAAACGCCACTTGCTTACGGCGAATATCGTTTGTCTTGATACAAGCTTCGCCATCCTTGAGGAGGGCAAGGCTCTGTGTCTCAGTGAATCATCATTTTTTCATGGTCGTCTCCTGACATGGGTATGCCAGAAACTCTATTTTTGACCTCTGTCCATTTAGGGGAAGCTTACGCTTATAGGTGTAGGATATGAGACGGAAAACGAGCTGAATATCCCCAGTCGGTAAATGTCGCCAATTGCCCGACCTTACCCTTCATGATCTCCCGTATCTCATGGAAATGTCGAGACAATATTTCCCCTAGGGCGGCATGGCATTCAATCGGTCATCGGTTCAATCCCGTTCAGCTCAACCACGCGAACACAAGCGGCTAAGTCGAAAGACATGGCCGCTTTTTCGTTGATGCTGAATGTTCACTGAATGTCAGTGCTGCTGGTGAGCCGCATCTTCGATATCTGCGCTTGGGATATAAATGGGCCGGCGAAACACACCGCTGAAGGTTGAACATCCAGTGGGTGCAATGCGTCTTGAAACGTCAGGCGATCAGCCAGTTATCCAGTGTGTAGGGGTGAAACGAAGCATCTGATAATTCTTCGGATAACCCGACTCAGAACCAAAAGGCCGAATAACTACGTGGTGGCCTCGGTGGACGAGCTGGACGGTGAAGAGGGGAGCTGGGCTTTTTCCGAAGGAGGCAAGGAGGCTACCACTCCTGAAAGCCTCTGTGGTCGCTCCTGTGGTCTGTTCTTGAGAGAATGCGAGGGGGGGCTGTGAGGCAAGTCTGGCAGTATATGGGATCAAAGATTATTCGTAAGGTAATAGTTCAGCCGGAAGCTTCCATTCAGGGCTTCATCTCAGGGGTTTAACCTTGATCTCTGGCATGTTGATTCTGGCAACACGTATGTCCGCCTTAGCTAGTGGTTCAGTTCTCTCGGGTCACCTCTGCATAGCGTCTTTTTCGGGACTGTTCAGCGGAAACGCCACAGAACATGGGTTGTTGCTATTTGGTTAACCCCAAGGGGGAATCGTCTTTGTCCCCATAATTACACAACCAGTTCTCAAGCTTTATAAAGTGTTGATCCGCCATTGGCGGCACTATCTTCTGAAAACGCCAATGTTTTTGCACAAAAGTTGGTATCAAACGGGCTCCTCCTGCAAGCATACAGTATCGGGCTCCGACTTGCCCCAGCCATTTTTTTGAATAGATGCCTCTCGCAGTTGCTCTGCCGGAGATCAGGCTCTGCTTGAGCATGTCTTTCCAGAAGGCTGGGCGTGCTGCTTGATAATCTGTCCCAACCTGAACCTTTACCGGTGCGCTAGACAGATGTTTTGTACAGTCGATGGGAAAAGGCTGAGATGTGAAAGGGAAATTGAACATGCGCGGATCAAGTTTTTCCATGATCTTGAGAAAAAGCAGGCCGTTTTTCCTGTACCGCGCAGGAATACGAAGAAGTTGTCTGCACAGAGCAGCACTGCCAAAAGGGGTGCGAAGTGGTTGCCAAAAAAACACGATCGGATTCAGCCATTTTCCGCCTCCCAAATGATCTTGATTGAGAAAACAGCGAATATTATTAAGTAAATAGTACTTGAGATCTCTGTTCTCATCTCTACCGTAATCAGCATTATTTGAGATGGGAACAAATCGGGAGGAATTATATTCACAAAAATCAGATGAGAAATAAGTTTGAAACACAGCCTCACGTCTACTTTCTAGGGCGGAAAAATCAGGGGGCAGTCCTTTGAGATAGCCGGAAAAATGACCGTGAATGCCGTATTCCAACTTCACTGGCCTTAACGGCTCGTACAAGCACTTCTGCTGTTCCGATTCTGCCAAAATGTTTGGGTTTTTTCCGAGGTGTTGGACTTTATGGGGAAGGCCAAATGCTGCGCAGATCTGTTTCGCGATGAGAACATCTCGATCTTCACTCTCTGATAAGTCCGGACTGCATATGGTTACCCATTGCATGGATTGCCTTATGGTATCAGGCAGACAAGCCATCATGAGTCTGCTGTCATAACCGCCGGTTATAGGCAAGGTGGGAACTCGCCCATCTTGCAGAAAGGCGTACATGCTATGCCGCATATGCTCGCATAACAACTCGGCGGCAGCACCTAGAGTAAGTGAATCGTCTATTGTGTAGTCCCAGTCATCGTAGCAGGAGGTTGTTATGGTCAACGAGCCGTCGTTGAATGATATGCCAATATCGCTGGCAGGGGGTGCACTGTTGAGGTCCAGCAAAGGAGTGCGCCCGTCACAGCTGAACCCGTATAATGCCCAGTCTGCCAAAAACTGTGTGTCGAGTTTATGTGGCAGGCCAAGCTCAATAAGCACCTGATATTCACTGGCAAAGGCTATCCATCTGTCACGCTGTACAATGTAAAGGGGGTATAACCCCATGGCGTCGTTAACCATGCGGAGAGAAAGTGTTGTGCGGCAGTAGCGGGCAATGCAGAAGTGACCGTCAAGCATGCGCAGGCGATCCGCGTCAGTACTGAATATGCTGTTCAGAAAATCATGTCCCTCTTCTGAGTCAAGACTGCCCGGAAGTGTTCTTGAAAAGGGTGCGGAAAAGAATTCTCCGCCAATAATGTAGGTGTAGTTTCTTTTTTTATCACTGAAAATGCACTGTACTCCCTCTGGAGCAAAACCTCCGAGCAACCCATGGGCTGTGGGGCATGTTTGCAGAGAGCGCAGTCCGCTCAGTGAAGCGGCTTTGAGCATGGCAGCCTCCATGGCCTCGAATTCCTTGTCGTGAAGAAAAGGGGTGGCTGAAACCATGCCGAAAACTATGGTCATATTTTATATTCTTTTGAATTCTTGAATATTGATGTGCGAGAGGTGTTGTTTTTGGTTCGGATAAACAAAAGTGCGATAGGGAGCATGCACGCTGAGGTTAACGCGGCAATGAAATATACAGCAGAAAGGTGAAAAAGCCCTTCAGGGGTAGTGTTAAAAATTGGTATTGAATTGAATACAGAAGGATACCAGTTTATGGCATTTCTCAGTATCTGAAGAAAGAAAAGATGGATCATGTAGATAACGAGAGGAGCTTTGCCAAAAAGGTTAAAGATGCTCAGTGTAGGATTTAATAACGAAAGGCTGTGTTCATGGAAATATTCTACGGTAATATACAGAAAAAGGAACAGCCCCGTGGTAACGAGCAGGTAGTCCGCTTGGGGAGGATACTTCTGTACGTTGAGGAACGCAGTCAGAGAACTTGTATCTTCGCATTGCCATCGGATTACTGCAAAAAGGGCAAAGCATGCCAGTCCGGAATACGCCATGAGTTTTCGTCTTGCTTGCACGGAGCGGGCAAGGAGTACCGGGGCCCCCAAATAGCCAATCCACATTAGGCCGAACCAAGGTAAAACGGGGTATGAGGTATGAAAAGCCATGTTATGAGGCAGGACAAAAGTACCCGGAATGCAGAGAAGGGCACTCAGCAATTCTGGTAGCGTGTCGGCGCGTCCTGTGATGGCAGGGGCGATATATTGGGATAGAATGCAGCAGAGTGCTGCACTAAAACCAACTAGTCTTGGAATTGAAATAACACAGGCAAGCAAGACCATGGACCATCCTATGGCCCATATGACCTGCAGATAGGTCATGGAAAAATCCATACGATAATTCCAGCAAAACTTGACTAGTGAGAGTTCCAGCATGGCAATGAATACTCCCCGACGCAGCAGGAAGGGGCGGGTACCTCTCTCGCCATGCCGCAGGCCATATAAATGGGCGCTGGCACCAGCCAGAAGAATGAATGCGACGGCAGCAATATGCGTTATCCAGCGAGTGGTAAACAACGCCGGCGTTGTATGTTGTAAGTCGGTTGGTGAAAATATCGAGGGACTAAAGAAAAAACGAGTATGATCCAAAATCATGAGAACAATGACAATGCCTCTGACGGTATCAATGGCGGGCAGACGTTTCATGGGTATTGTTCGCTCGTTGCTTGAGTGTAGCCTGATTTGTATCAGTGGTGTCTGGATAATGAAGATTGCCCGGTGTATAATTTGTAGTAGCGCAAAGGAGGGCTCTGCTTATCTCTGGCTTACGGTAATGTAAAAGTTCTTTTTTAGATTATATCACAGCAATCATGATAGTTCAATGTCATATATTATTTTTGTTATGTCGGATTTCTTTCCATCAATACAAAGCAATCCAATGCGCAAAATGTTGTATGAGTCTTTGCTTATTATGGGAATAGCTAGTTAGGACACGCGGATTGAAGGGTATAATGGTGTCTCACTTGCCTAACGCTGCTGCATTCTCACAAGGCTGGAGCATATTGGTGGCCGAGGGAGTCGGAGGAGCATTAAGTTCGTATTTCGGTGCGCCCTTGATTATGAAGGGCGTGGAATCAGCGCCCCAAGTGTCCATCCGCGTGAAAAGGTAGTTCCGGCAACATCGTACCTTGTATCATTGTTCTCTATGGCTTGGAGAGCTTCTCCTCGGCGAATTTGTTGCTCTTTGTGTTGGAGTACGTAGTTGGCCACAACATTGCACAAGGGCTGGCTGCCGTTTTGCCCATGGCTCTTGGCGGCTATCTTAAATTGCTCTTTGCGTTGAGAATCAACCCTCGCGCGTATGGTTTCCTGCATGACGAATCTCCTTTGTAGCGACAATATGCTACATGGAACGGGGTGTAGTGAGGGGGGGGGCGATCCTCATGAGCGTAGGAAGTGGCCGGGAATCGAGCTGAATGTCCCCGGATCGGCAAATGTCGCCAATTGCCCGATTTTGCCCTTCATGATTTTCCATATCTCCCAGGAATACCGAGATAGGCTTTTCCATAGGGTCGCATGGTATTCAAGCGGTCATCGGTTCAATCCCGTTCAGCTCAACCACGCGAACACAAGCGGCTAAGTCGAAAGACATTGCCGCTTTTCGTTGATGCTGAATGTTCACTGAATGTCAGTGCCTCTGCGTGTTGAATTATCGGGGGAGGTGCTTGGGATATTTGGGTGTAACCTTCCCTTAAAATTGGACCAGCGAATGGTAGAGACATTCTGGGTTGAATGATGACAGCGTCTTGTCCCTGCGGATGCCTGAGCACATATCCTATGTGTCATTTGAGGCTAACTATGCCAACAAAGGGTGCTCAGTATCGGACGATGAACGAGGCGGTCGGTCTAGCTCCTGAAAAGTCAGAAGCAAGTCGAGGCGGAATACACCGATTCCACAATAAGGAAAGGGGGCGAGGCCTCATGCCGTCTGCTAAACAGCATAAGTTTATTCTTGCCATATAATATGATCCATACAATATTGCGATATGAGGTAGGTGCTCCATTCTTATGCACGCCAACTGATCAAGCAAACAATGAATTATATCCTCAAAAGGGGTCATTATGATTTTTAAATCGATAAAGACAAAAATTGTTTTGAGTTCTGCGTGCTGCATTTCAATTCTCGCAATCTCAATCGTAGCCTTGCAAGTCTACGAGCAGAATAATACCAGTGAGTTTGTAGGGATAAAAGTTGACAGCCTGATAGAAGAGTCAACAGCGAGAGGTTTGCTTGGAATTGCCAAGGGCGAAGCGGGAATAATTCAATCGAAACTTGAAAAAAATATTAATACTGCAAGAACCATCGCCAGTGCATTCAAATCAATACGATCTGACGATGAAAGCCGACATGCCATCGATATCAGAAAAGTTTTTAATGATATTCTTCTCACGGCTCTTAATGACAATCCTGAATTTCTGGGGACATACAGTGCATGGCAGCCCAATGCCATCGACGGCAATGACAGCGCCTACCAGGGCAAAACCGCTGATGGATATGACAACACTGGGCGCTTCGTTCCTTACTGGAATAGAGATAAAAATGGGAAGATAGCACGACAGGCACTCGTGGGCTACGAAGATGCAAGCCAGCACCCCAACGGCGTGCGCAAAGGCGGATGGTATTTGAGTCCACGGGAGCGTGGCAAAGAAAATATCCTCGATCCCTTTCCATACATTGTGCAAGGCAGACAGGAATGGCTTACCACCATGTCTGTTCCCATTCTGATTGATAATGAATTCCTTGGGATAGGCGGCACAGACTTGCGGTTGGACTTTGTGCAGCGGCTCGCTGAGGATGTCGCTAAAGGACTGTATGATGGCAACGCTATTGTACAAGTTATCAGTTACATGGGCATAATTGTCGCAGACAGCTCCAATGCAAATAATGTCGGGAAACCTATATCTCAGACGGACAACAAGTATGCAGCCCAAATAAGCCAGAAGGTTAAGGCCGCGGAGTTTTACATCAATTTAGGGAAAGAAGAAGGCACGGTTTTGGCCATGTCTCCAATACCGCTTGCCGAGACAGGAACCCCGTGGGCTGTGCTGATCACCGTACCAAGAAATATTGTGTTTGCTGATGCGATTCAACTAAACAAGGAAATGGCAGAAAATGCCAAAGACAGTATTCAGGCAGTCCTGGTGATCGGCATAGGATTGGCTGTCTTTGCATGCATTGCACTTTGGTTCCTTGCAGGCGCAATAGTGGCACCTGTAAAGAAGTCTGTGCGTTTTGCTGAAAGCGTTGCGAATGGGGACTTTGATCAGAAATTGGACATCAATCAGGCTGACGAGATAGGCATCCTCGCGGAATCGTTGCGAAAGATGGTCACAAATCTGAAGCGGATGATCGTTGAAGCCGAAGAGAAAAGTAAAGCCGCTGAAGAGGAAGCTGAACGAGCAAATACTGCTGTTGCAGAAGCGAACAAAGCAAAAGAACAGGCCGCAAGAGCTGAACGGGATGGCAAACTTCAAGCTGCTAGAGGTCTTGAAGAAGTTGTTAATATTGTAACTTCAGCTTCGGAACAGCTCATATCGCAAATCGATAAATCAACCCGAAGCACAACGGATCAATATGCCCAAATCAGCGAAGCTGCGACGGCGATGGAAGAGATGAACGTAACGGTGTTAGAGGTTGCAAAAAACGCATCAAGATCAGCTGAAACCGCTAATCAAACGAAGGAGAAGGCGCAAACAGGATCAAACATCGTCACCCAGGTTCTTTCCAGCATGGAAGAAGTGCAGTCCATAGCCAAGCAGCTCAAGAAAGACGTTACTATCTTGGGTGAAGATGCGAAAAGCATAGGGCAAGTTATGGAAGTCATATCAGATATCGCAGACCAAACAAACCTCCTTGCCCTTAACGCTGCCATAGAGGCTGCCAGGGCTGGCGAAGCCGGTCGCGGCTTTGCCGTTGTTGCTGACGAAGTTCGTAAACTGGCTGAAAAAACAATGACAGCGACCAAGGAAGTAGGGGCTGCCATCAAAAAAATCCAACATGGAACACAGGTTAACATAGTTCATGTAGAAACCGCAGTCACAAAAATTAACGAGACTGCAGAGTTTTCAGGGGAATCCGGTCAGGCACTTAATTCCATCGTTTCATTTGCGGATGAGACATCTGAACAAGTTCACAGCATAGCGACAGCATCTGAAGAACAATCCGCCACTAGCGAGGAGATCAACCGTTCACTCGCTCAAATTGCTGAAATTTCATCTGAAACAACAAGAGCCATGCAGGAATCAGCAAAAGCCGTTAATGAGATGGCAAGGCAGGCACAAGTACTGCAAAGCCTCATTACCCAAATGAAAAGTTAACCCTCGGCAGACGCTTTGTTGCGAACTTCAGACCTGATTTAAATATCTCAATTGTCCAAAACAGCCAGTCTCAACCGGCAGGGGCTGTAGCATGGGAGGGGTTGGCATTGGCCGGCCCCTCCATTCTTTTTCAACAAGACACAGAGGCGGTACATTGAGGATCTTCATACCCCTGTCTGCTGTAGGGTAATCTCCCCGAAAGAAGGTGCGTCTGAAAAGTAGAGTTTTCTCGTACCCCCCATGAGGATATCCTGCATGAGTACATCGTGCTACCGCTCCTCCCTCCCGTGCCACACACTGAGCACATAGACAGGCGTATCCTCACAGCACAGCAGGGCATATCTATGCCTGCAAAGCATGCTGCACGTATCCAGGCGAATCACCTGCCTGAGCGAATAATGGCTCTGAGTGTCCGCTCCCGTGAATGAACGATACGTTCTTCAAGACCTTCGCAAGGGAGCGAGTTTGCTTCTTGAGTCGGCTGGCGGTATGTTATTCCGCTGAGCCAGTTCATAAAGCAGACGCTATACCATGGAGGAAGCAGGATGAAACATGCAGGAGGCTGTTTGTGCGGCAAGGTCGCATTTGAGGTGGAAGGCGATTTTGATAGTTTTTTCCTCTGTCACTGCGAACGGTGCCGCAAAGACACCGGCTCCGCCCATGCTGCCAATCTGTTTTCCTCCACAGCCAGGCTGCGGTGGCTGTCCGGCGAAGAGGACGTGCGGACGTTCAATTTCAACGCAACAGGGCATATCAAGAGCTTCTGCATTCATTGCGGTTCTGCTCTGCCGAATATTCAGATGGATGGAGCGCTTCTCGTCGTCCCCGCTGGCAGTCTCGACAGCGATGTGCCTATCAGGCCGGATGGCCATATCTTCATCGCAAACAAGGCCAATTGGGATTCCGGACTGGAGAATGTGCCCATGTTCGAGCGGCTTCCTGATGAGTTTGAAGAGTGAGCGTGAGCCATCGGTTCAATCCCGTTCAGCTCCACCACGCACGCACAAGCGGTTATGTCGAAAGGCATGGCCGCTTTTTTGTTATGTATCGAAAACCTGTGTCGAGCGATGGTGCCGGTCTTCTTCCCGAAGGGGGCAAGGGGACTGCCGCCCTTTGAGAGCTTCTGTGGTCGAGCCTGTGACCTGTTTCTGCGGGAATTGGTCCGGTAGCTGGCGGAAGAGGAAAAGGGGCTCTCTGGGGCTTGTCCGGCAGAATTGATGAAACGTACTTTCAATAGATGCATTGGACGCAGAAGCCCCTCGCGGAATGACCGGGAGGGGCTCTTTTCGTCTGCTCACGCAAGACTAGCGGTAAGTGTGATCAAGGATCTATGGTATCTAAAGGGAAACCTTTTCGATTTTCCCGGAGAACTGTCTGATCAAATCGCAACTGCTTCAGCAAAGAGACCGCCGCAGCTATCTCCAGCACAACTCGGATCTGACCCTGCTAACCTCTGAAATGATCTGCTGAGCTATTTGGTCCATGTCGGTCCCAAGGCTCATGCTGGCTCCGAGCTTCTTCAGTTCTTCCGCACGCATGAAGGGCAGCATGTTCTGCAGTTCTTCTGATGGTGAGGGGGCGTGGATTATAGAATCTACACCGAAGAGATGGAACGTGAGAGCTGCGTTGATTTCCTTTCCGCTATTACATTCGGGAATGATAGCTGCAAATGGAAGCTCTTTGATCGGCCGTCCTGCGTATTTTGCAATTTCCCTGAACGTCGCGAGGATTTGAGTGTTGTCGATACACCCTCCGAAGTGCCAGACAGGGGGCATGCTCTGACCAAGGAACAGTTGCAGCATGTCGCCGCATTTGTTTTGTGCTTCCGTGGAGCAATAGCTGTGCGCGATCAACGGAAGAGAAACGCAGCCGTTTGTGAAGATCAGAATGTTGTTCTTGAGTAAGGTGTCTGCAACGCCAGTGATGGCAGTGTCAAACTCCGCGCTGTGTCCGTGGCACCCTGAAAGGCACACAATCCCTCTGATTCTGCCGTCAATAAGGGCTGATGCAACCCGCTCAAGGCACCCGAAATGTCTATCAACTGCCTCAAGGCTAAAGCCCACAATCGTCTTATCCGTGCCTGAAGGAATATGCCGCGGTGTCTTCTTGCGCGCTTTGAAGCTCTCGATTGCCTGAAAGAGAATTTGTTCAGCGAGCGCTTCAGCTCCGGCCTTGTCATCAGCATCACCCATGGGCTCCACGCCGGGCAGCGAACGTACGTTGTTTGGCGAGATAACGGTTGTACGGTTGCAGCTTGCAATATCCAGCATGCCGGTAAAGATATGGTGCGTGTCTGTCAGCAGAATATCAAGAGCGCCGGTCGCAAGCGCCGAGCCGACTCCCTTGGGAGAAGACAGCGGAGCGACTGCATCGGCATTGCTAAATCCCGTTTCGGAGGATTTACTGATGCCGTAGAGCTGCACACCAGCCGCACCGGCTTCGGTGATAGCTTCCAGCGCCTTCTTCTGCTGGCTGGCAGCAAGCAGGTATTCGGCCATAGCGGCGAACTCGTTGTGCAATGCGATGTTGATTGTATTGGCCTGCAATCGTTCGAGGTTCAGGCTGGTCGTCGTGCGTTCCGGTGATCCGAAAAGACAGTCGCCGGCAATGTGGTTGCCCGCCAAACACTTTGCCAGAAAGGAGATACTCGAACGGAGTATCTGAGCCGCAAAGGGGTCGGGATTCTTCCGCGAAGGCTCTGCATTTGAGACTTCGGATTCAGGAGCATCCAATACCCCAAGTTCCTTCCAGACCTGTATCCGTTCGGGTGGAACAACCACGCTAAGGACTCTGGAAAAGCCCTGGCTCGCGACATCAAGGTTCAAGAGAAGAAATTCAGCAAGTTCAACTGCTATATCTGCTGTTGTTTTTCCTTTGGTGGATATATCAAGCGCCCCCGCAACGTTTCTGATTCTGCGTTCATCAAGATCAAGGGGGGTGTCTTCAGGGGCGGAGACAAGCTTTAAAGCATGCAGAAGTTGAATTGTGTGACTTTCACGACAGGCTATGGCCTCTGCCATTGAGCTGAGGATGCTGTCGCTCGCATGCTTGTTGTGGCTATCGTTCTGAAAGGTTTGGTCTTCAGCGTACATGCCTATCTCCTATTTCTTTTTGAAGATGATCAACGGACAATTCTTGCAAATGTCAGCACCGGGAAATCCATCTCCCGGGCGGGTGATGGAGCTACTGGCCAACGCTATTCGTTGCCTGAGTCTTTCAATGGTGATCCGGAACTTTGAGCCGGGGATGATTACGTTGATTTCTCCCCGTTCCGTTTTTCCGGCATTGTAACTGCCGGAGCAGGCAGGAAGCATGTTGAATTTCTGTTCGACAAAGCTCCAGACGTTACCGCCGCAGGCCGAGGAGTTCATGGTTATGTTGGGTCGCAGGGGGTGGGTGTCTGTTGCAGCCATGTAGTCGACAGCAAGATGGTAGGCCTGCATGTTGTCACAATAGAAATGGACAGTGTCGGGTTCGAAGAGATTGTCGATGGCTTCAAGCGGAGCGACTGCCACCCCCAGCAAGCCCGGCATGAGAACCGCCTTGGACGCGACGAACTTCTTCGCTTGGTCCATATCCCTGACGTATTTGGCGTGGCCCTTGATCTCGGCCTCGTCCAACCCCTTCCAGCCAAAGCAGTATTTCGCATTGCCGCACCCGAGGCCATCCGCGTCGGAATAGACGATTTGTCCCTGCATGCGCGCTGCGATTTCCCATTGGCAGAACGTCATGGGTTTCAAGGGCGTGTGAATTTCCCTTGCGCGATCATGAAACGCCTTCAGTTCGCAGGCATCGTAAAAGAACTTCACCGCCACCGGATAATGGTAGAGGCGCAGTTCTTTCATCAAGAGTGCTTGTATTTCTTTATACGTCATGCAGCGTGTCTCCCTGATTTATGTATCCGTGCGGAACAGGTTGGTGCTTCTGAATACTTGCATGGAAGCGAGCGAAGCAGGTCTGTCGGCTTTGCGGACGACCCTGTCATGACGGATGAGCAATTGAATGCATGGTCAAACAGCAAAAGATATGCCGTTTGCTCCTATCTGCTGGTGCGCAGAACACTCTTGGTACCCGTATCCCTTGCGCTGTCTACGTAGCGCGTCTTTCCCGAGAGAGCCTTTTGCAGGGCAGACACGTTTTCCGGATGCATTCTCGGGGTGCTCCGGCAGGCTAACAACGGAAATACGTTGCAAATGGAACGGATTTACGGTGGTCAACTGATTTCCGTTGCCTGCCCGCTTTGCTGAAGCCAAAAGTATAATAATTTGAGATAAATAAGATGATGTCGTCTGCGGTATAGTAATTGCTTGCTCCGCAGCGGAGATTGCTGTTGCGGAGTGCTGAACGGCGCGATCATCAGTCCGGGTGCGGATTGAAAACCGTTTCGAGTGAACGGGGAGATCTCGCCCTGTATACACACATGCACCGCGCGTTGGAGAAGGGGTCATGATCTTGGGTGTGGCCGTTTTGGGGAGCCATCATTTCTGGCGTATCAGGCGGGTGCCCCGGGACTTTTCGACAGGGCCTGCTCTTGTTTCGCTTGCCGGGGAAGAGCGCGGAGGAGTGTAGCAGCGTACGGGATATGTCCTCCGGTAGTTCGGCGCAGTTTTTGTTGCTGTGCATCACAGTTGTCGTCAGAGGGTGATTGGCATACTCTGCCTCAATGGTCGAAGTGAAAACATTTCATTTTACAAACGAACGTATTCAGGCGCTGTTGTTGCAGATGGGACAACAGCGCTCTACCGGTTTGCTCTTCAAATTGATTGTCGACCATCTCTCCGCATTCAACGAGATAGCCCTTGCGAGGATATGGCTTGTCCGAAGGGGTGACAGTTGCTCCTCGTGCCTTTTGGCAGAAGAATGCGGGTCTCAAGATAAATGCCTTCATCTCGTCGCAAGTGCAGGGCACTCTCAGGTAGACAAAACGGCAGACTGGACTCGATTGGATGGAGCGCACAGAAGATTCCCGATGGGAGCCCGTAAGGTGGGTCACATTGCGGCATTGGGCGTGCCGGTGATTATTGAGTCGATCCAGAATGATTCCAAATGGATTGCTCATCCCGACTGGGCACGGAAGGAGCATCTGGAGAGCTTTGCAGGGTACCCCATGCGATTTCAGGGGGAGATATTAGGAGTTCTGGCTGTGTTTACCAAAAACCGGATGACGCAGTCAGCTCTGGATGTTTTGGGAATAATCGCAAACCACGCCGCCTCGGCGTTGGCCAATGCGATGGCCTTCGAGAAAATTCAGGCATTGACGAAACAGCTTGAAGCGGAAAATGACTATCTGCGTGAAGAGCTCTCTGATGTTGCTTCCGCAGGAGGATTTGTCGGCCGAAGTGCCTCGCTGCACCATGTAATTGACCAGATTGACCTTGTGGCTCCTTCGAATGCGAACGTGCTGATTCTTGGCGAGTCGGGTACCGGCAAAGAGCTTGTGGCGTGGGAGGTGCATCAGAAAAGCTCCCGCAGAAGTAAGCCTTTGGTCAGGGTTAACTGCGCCTCGGTACCCAAAGAGCTGTTTTCGAGTGAATTTTTTGGTCATACCCGTGGGGCTTTTACCGGTGCGCTTGCAGACAGGGCAGGGAAATTCGGGGCGGCGCATCAGGGTACCTTGTTTTTGGACGAAATCGGTGAAATCCCCATGGAACAACAGGCCCAGTTGTTACGCGTCCTGCAGGAAGGGGAATATGAGAGATTGGGGGAGGAAAAAATCAGAAAGGTTGATGTGCGCATAATTGCCGCAACAAACCGGGATCTGAAAAAGGAGATGCAGGCCGGGCGTTTCCGCGAAGACTTGTATTTTCGTTTGAATGTCTTTCCTATAACTATTCCTCCCTTGCGCGAAAGAAGAGAAGATATTGAGCCGCTGGCAGATCATTTTCTCAAACGCTGTCTCAGAGATATGAATCGTTCCGTATTCAGTTTTACTCCCGCACAGATAGATGAACTTGTTCGCTACGATTGGCCGGGCAATGTTCGTGAGTTGCAAAATGTCGTGGAGCGTTTTGCCATTTCTTCCTCCTCAAGATCCGTCCGTCCGGGGGCCCTCGGGCTTTTGGGCGACGTGCGGAATTGCGCCTCGTTCCCTCCTTCTGCAGATGCCTCTTCGGGGGTGCTGACCGAAAATGATATGATGCGGCTTCAAAAGCAGAATATCGAGAACGCCCTCAGGCTTTGCAATGGCAAGATCTATGGTCCGGATGGAGCTGCCTCGTTATTGGGTGTGCGGCCAACGACACTGTCTACCAGAATTAAGGCAATGAAGATTGGCCGGAAATGAAGAGGTTTTGGGAAAACTGGATTTTGCGAACAATCCGTTGCCGTTTGCCCTGAAGAGGCGGGGCGGCGAGCCTTATAGGATATCCCCGGCCGGAGAATGTCGCCGATTGCCCGATTCAGCCTTTCGCGGCTTCTCCTATGCGAGTTGCCGGTATTCCTGATCCCATTCCTTCACCGGAGCCATAAGAACGCTGCGGTCATGCCACACAACGGTGGCCGCCAGGCTATGTCCGCCACGGTCGAACGTAGCGCAGCTCATGCCACGTTCACAGCAGAGTGCCGGCACGGGGAACGCCGTTCCCGGCTTACTTCAGAATGGGCGCGCTATTCCACCAGAATACAATACTTCTGCGCGTAGCAATCTCCAGTGTCATTGATGATATAGCTCATCATGTCGTACACATAGATATCACTCTTTATGGTCATGCCGGAGGAAACGATTGTTTCCAACATGTTGGTAAGGGCCTGTCTGTGCGTTTCTTCCGTTCCTTTATGAGCCAGAATGGCCCACCTGCCTTTAGGTTTGACGTGAAGCCGTGAACGCGGCGTTGTGCGCCTTGCCCGGTGGAAGGAATAGCGCTCGAGGAGCTTGCCCCGGCGCACGTCATCCGGTTCGAAGATAAAACCGAACGGGGAGCGTGGCTTTTGTTCCTGCCTTTCATAGGTATCATGGAACTCGACAAATCGTTGGACCAGGTCCCATTGTGACTCGGATGGGCTTGCCCCGGTGGGGGTCACCTCCAGACGCTCTTCTTCCTGCTGTTCCACGGTCAATACGTCGTAGTCAAAATTCAAAGCTTCGCGCAGACACTCGGCCATGTCCCCGAGCATAAGCGTCCGTTGCTTCAGTTTGTTCAATTCCCTTTCTGCGGCAACCTGCTTCTCCTCAAGAAAAGACAGGAAACTCTCACCATCCATATGGCGTAAATGAGTTTTGATTTCTTTCAGCGAACTGCCGACTTCCTTGAGCATCGAGAGCAGGTCGAATTCAAAATACTGTTCTATCTCGTAGCGCCGATAGCCGTTTTCAGAAACGTGCTTTGGTTTCAGCAGCCCTTCTTTGTCGTAAAACAGCAGCGTCCCTTTCTGTGTTCCGCATAGCTTTGCGAACTCGCCTGTCGTAAGAATATGTTTTTTCATGTTTATTTTTCTGTTGACTCTAAAGTTACTTCATACCTTAACCTCGCACAAACTAGGACAAACAGCAAGTCGGCACGTCTGGTGCCGAATAGGATAGAGGTGTCTCAAATGGTTCGGGGGATTGTGAATATACAATTGTGGCGGGTGGTTATAGCGCTGTGCTGTATTGTGTCCGTGGCGGGCTGTGACGCATCGGAACCGCTCGCGTCCGCGCCTGCCGAGGTGCGGTACTCGGTGGTCAGGGAAGAAAAATTAACTCTGAGCAGCACATTGCCGGGGCGGGTTTCCGCGCTTGTAATGGCGGAAGTAAGGCCTCAGGTGGACGGCATCATCGTTGAACGCCTCTTTGAAGAAGGCGCGGATGTGGCAAAGGGGCAAGTATTGTATCGTATTGACCCTGCAGTTCACAAGGCGGCGTACGCCATGGCCAAAGCATCGCTGGCGGAGGCGCAAGCCAATGTGGCGGCTATTGCCCTGCTGGAAACACGGCAGCGGCTTTTGATCTCCCAACATGCCGTCAGCTCACAGGAACTGGACAATACCATTTCCCAGCACGGACAGGCCACTGCCCGGGTTGCCAAGGCTCAAGCCGAACTGGAAGCCGCCGCAATTAATCTTGCCTACACGGAAATTAAAGCACCGGTGGCAGGACGCATTGGAGCTTCGTCCGTAACTGTCGGTGCTCTTGTCACGGCAAACCAGCCATCTGCTCTCGCCGTCATCCAACAGACGGATCGCGTCTATGTGGATATAGCGCAATCCAGCACGGACACTATACGCCTGCGCCGGGCCATGGCTCAAGGGCGAATGGCTCCCGAAGGCAGTGCCACCAAGGTGCGCCTTACCCTTGAAGACGGATCTCCGTACACGGCGATAACCCGGACAAAGGCGGATGGAGAACAGGAATGGATACAGGGGGATCTGTTGTTCTCGGAGATATCCGTCGGGCAAAGTACGGGAAGTATTCTGTTGCGGGCTGTATTCAGTAATCCGGACAGGCTGCTGCTGCCGGGAATGTATGTAAAGGCAACTATCGAAGAAGGGGTGGTAGGCAATGCAGTGCTGATTCCGCAAGGCGCTGCGTTTGCGAACAATGCCGGCGGACATTCTGCCTATGTATTACGGCGAGATGCTGCCGGAGATGGTGTATTCCGGGTTGAGCGCCGCGATATCCGGCTTGAACGCGCATCAGGCAACCGCTGGGTTGTCGGCTCCGGCTTGAATGCCGGAGATATTCTGGTGGTGGAGGGATTTCAGAAAGCCACTCCCGGCGAACTGGTCAAGGGCACTCCCGCGCAACGCGTTCCCGCTGAAGCTGTCGCCAGAGCCCCCGAAAGGAAGGATTGATAAATCATGGCAGCGTTCTTTATCAATCGCCCTATTTTCGCCTGGGTTATCGCCATCGTCATCATGCTGGCCGGAGTGCTTGCCCTGGGCAGGCTTCCGGTGGCCCATTATCCGGACATAGCCCTGCCGCAGATATCCATTTCCGCTCAGTATCCCGGAGCCTCCGCGTCCATTGTTGACCGGAGCGTAACACAGATTATCGAGCAACAACTCAAGGGACTGGACAACCTGCTGCACATGAGCTCCACCAGCGGCTCTTCCAGCGGTTCGGAGATTAATCTCACTTTCACGGCCGGAACGGATATAGATACGGCACAGGTTCAGGTGCAGAACAAGTTGCAGCAAGCCATGTCCCTGCTGCCTGAAGCGGTGCAAAGGCAAGGAGTTCAGGCATTCAAGGCCGTTGAGAACTCTTTCATGACCGTTGCTTTGTATGACGCCCGTAACATGATGCGGGCAAGCGACATCAGTGATTACGTGGCGAGTTCCCTTGTTGATCCGTTAAGCCGGATTCAGGGAGTGGGGTCTGTCACTCTCTATGGCTCTCAGAACGCAATGCGTATCTGGTGCGATCCCGACAAAATGCGGCAGTACAGGCTGAATCCTCAGGACGTTCTGACCGCTATACGTGAACAAAATTCTCAGGTTGCAGGCGGGCAGGTGGGCGAATCACCTGCTCCCCCCGGTCAGGAAATAAATATTGCCATCAATGCCTCCTCGAGTCTGGAGACCGTGGAGCAGTTTGAGCAAATACTTCTGCGCGTGGAAGAGAACGGGGCAGTTCTGTTGCTCAAGGATGTTGCCCGCATCGAGCTCAATGAAGAAAGCGCAACAGGCGGGACCTATTTTAACGGCCACGCGGGAACAGGGTTGTCATTCAAACTTTCCTCCGGAGCCAACGTCCTGAAAACCACTCAGGCCATCAAGGCCGAACTGGAAGCGCTTGCCGCCTTTTTCCCGCCGGGGCTCACTTACGCCTATGCCGAAGACAAGGCGCCCATTGTAGAAAAATCCATACAATCAGTTGTTCGCACTCTTCTCGAGGCCATAGCCCTGGTCGTGGTGGTGATGTTCTTGTTCCTGCAAAGCTTCCGCGCCACGCTTGTTTCGGCCATCGCTGTTCCGGTAGTTTTGCTCGGTGTATTTGCGGTGCTGGCGGTTGCCGGTTTTTCCATCAACACGCTGACCATGTTCGGCATGGTTCTGGCGATCGGCCTGTTGGTCGATGATGCCATTGTCGTGGTGGAAAACGTGGAACGCCTGATGCGGGAGGAGAAACTCTCTGCCAGAGAAGCCGCGCTCAAATCCATGCGTCAGATAACCGGGGCACTTGTCGGCGTTGCCGTGGTTATTTCCGCCGTATTCATTCCCATGGCCTTCATATCTGGTTCAACAGGCTCTATTTTCAGGCAATTTTCCATTACCATCGTTGCCTCCATGGTGCTTTCCGTTGTTGTGGCCATTGTGCTTACACCGGCTTTGTGCGCCACCATCCTGACAGTAAAGAAGCACAGAGCGGAGGCTGGTGTGTTCGGCAGATTCAACAGGTGGTTCGACGCGCTCACCGGACGGTACGCCGTTCAGGTGGCTGGTATTGTGAAACGGCCCAAAACGTGGACGACCACAGTTGTCTTTGTGGTCGCGATGTGCGCGGTGTTGTTCTCGCGCCTGCCGGATTCTTTTTTGCCCGACGAAGATCAGGGAATCTTATATGTCGATGTGCAGCTTCCGTCCGGCGCATCACAGGAGCGTACCGAGAAAATAGTCAAAGAAATCGATGAGTATTTCCGCACTGAGGAGAAAGATGCCATCCAAAGTGTCATGTCGGTCGTGGGTTGGGGCTTCAGTGGCTCAGGCCAGAGTTCGGCCATGGTGTTCCCCTTGCTGAAGGACTGGAGCGAACGGGGACAGGGGCAAGGTGTCTTTGATGTTATGGAGCGGGCTTCCGCCCGTTTTTCGTCCATTCATGGTGCAGACATTGTCGTTATGGCACCACCGGCTGCCATGGATCTCGGCACGTCCTCAGGCTTTGAAATGGAGCTGATGGATCGCGGAGGCAACGGCCGTGCGGCTCTGCTCAAAGCCAAGGATGCTCTGCTGGAAGACGCCGCGAAAAGGCCCTCCGTCTCCTACGCCCGTTATGGCGGAATGGAGGACGCAGAGCAATATGACCTTCTGATTAATAATGGAAAAGCAGGCGCATACGGCCTTTCCAGAGGGGACATTAATAACGCCATCAGCGCATACTGGGCTGGGGAGTATATCAACGACTTTTCGGACCGGGGCAGAACGAAAAAGGTGTATTTTCAGGCTGAACCATCGTTTCGGACCGGCGTGGACGACTTCAGGCGCTATTACCTGCGCAACGCCAAAGATGAAATGGTGCCGTTCAGCAACTTTCTTGCTGTGAAGTCGGGTTTAGCCTCGCCAAGCCTGACGCGCTATCAAGGGATTCCATCAGTGAAAATCGAAGGGGCCGCAGTTCAAGGGAAAAGTTCCGGACAGGCGATGCTGGAAATGGAAGAAAGTGCGGCAAAACTGCCTTCCGGTTTTGACTATGCATGGACGGGCCTTTCATACCAGCAGCGCATGGCCTCCAATCAGGCTCCACTGCTGTACGCCATTTCCATCATCGTTGTTTTTCTGAGCCTTGCAGCGTTGTACGAAAGTTGGACGATTCCCCTGGCGGTGCTCATGGCGGTCCCCACAGGCGTAATTGGAGCCCTGGGTGGGGTGTACCTTCGCGGCATGAATAACGACATCTATTTTCAGATAGCCCTGCTCACCATCGTTGGCCTGTCCGCCAAGAACTCCATCCTGATAGTGGAATTCGCAAGAGCTTTGCACCATGAGGGGAAAGATCTGCTCACGGCCACCGTGGAAGCTTCGCGTCTCCGTTTGCGGCCCGTGCTCATGACCTCGCTGTGCTTCATTCTTGGTGTTGTGCCTTTGGCCTTCAGCACCGGCGCCGGTTCCGCAGCGCAGAACGCCCTCGGAACGGCCGTAATGGCGGGTATGATCACCGCAACGGGACTCGGTGTTTACTACACACCGCTGTTCTTCGTTCTGGTGACCAGGTTGTTTGGGCGAAAAAAGGGTCATGAACATGCTCCGGCCTCATCGACGGTTCCTAACGCATAAGCTGGAAAAGTCTCTCGCGGATACGGATAACTAACTTCCGGAAGGGAGGATATACAGGTGACGAGGATCAAAACAGAAAGGCTGCTTATACGGAATTTTGAGACCAAAGATGCTGAAGGGGTGTTTGCATATCTTTCGCATCCTCGTGCGAATTGCTTTCTTGCGGAAAGAGTCCGCACGCTGGAAGAGGCTGCTGCCACTGTTGCGCGCAAAAGTCAGGACGAATTGCAGCTGGCCGTTTGTTTACAGGAAACAGACTCCGTTATCGGTGAGGTCTTCGCGATTAAAGAGGAGCCCGACACGTATAGCGTGGGTTGGAACTTCAACGCGCAGTATGAGGGTAAGGGATATGCAAGTGAAGGGGCGAGGGCATTCCTCGATTTCCTTTTCACCAGCAGGGGAGCAAGGCGAATTTATGGATACGTAGAAGAGACGAATCACAGCTCCCAAAAGCTCTGTGAACGCCTCGATATGTGCAGAGAGGGGTTTTTCATAGAGTTTGTAACTTTCACCAACAATCCTGATGGCACACCGAAATATGAAAACACCTTTGTCTATGCGGTTTTGAAAAGAGAGTGGGAATTCTGCAAGATGCTCAACTCACAGTATTTCGACCAGCCTTAGAGTTTGCTCAAAGATTCACCGGAAGCGCGGCATTACGTTGACGTTGAAATAACAATACAACGCAAGGAGTTGCTATGAACATCGGGACAGTCGGTACGCTTGGAACAAATGTTGATGAGATGCAAAGTACACAGCGCACAGGCCAGAATATAAAGGCGGGTGCGAAAAACGAAACTGCGGCGGCGCATGGGGATACTGTAGTCATTTCCGAGGAAGGGCGCAGAAAATCCACGGAGCTGCGGACGGACGCCTCCGGCAAGGATGCATCTGGTGGTGCATCCAATTCCGGGAAAGGTAGCGTCGATGTGCATGCCGCCAGCAGCGTGAATGTCACCGACCTTGAGAAGGAACTGCAAACTAAAAAGGGCGAGGTCAAATCGAAACAGGCGAAACTGGATGAGGCAGCGCAGGCGGCAGCGAATGATCCCTCAAAGGAAGAGCAGGTAAAGAAACTCAAAAATCAGGTGGATCAACTGGAAAAGGAAGCATCGAAGATTCAGTCCAAAGTGTATTCCTCAAAATGATCCACTTCCCCAATGATGCTCCACTTTCCGAGCCGTATAAGAGGCCGTCATGCTTGTCAGGACGGCCTCTTTCTCGGTAACCGTTCAGCACCTTCTTGATATATGAGCTAGCCAGGGTTGGTTAGTTTCTCTTTGAATGGTTTTGTTAAGTATTTCGGTGGAATATTCTTGTGGTGCTTGGCGTTGGAAATGGATGGTTGCCAAAGCACATCATGGTTCTATTCGCTTGAGATACGCCACGAAGGTCGGGGGGGGGAAGAGGAGAGCGATTGCCATGGGCGAAGGAGGCGGACTTGGGTCGGGCTGAATATCCCTGGTCGGCAAATGTCGCCAATTGCCCGACTCTGCCCTTCATAGCTTTACATATTTCACAGAAATACCGAGACAAGTTTTCCCATAGGGGGGCATGGCATTCAAGCGGTCATGGTTCAATCGCGTTCAGCTCCACCACGTACGTTCAAGGGGTTTCGAGCGATTCGCTCGAAACCCCTTTTCTTTTTTACAATCGTGGCCCGTGGAGATACCTTGTAAACTGATTGAATGTTGTTTCAACGGGAAGCGTGGCTTCGCCATGCCCCATGGGAGGTTGGGTGAATCGAATTGACCGGCTGCTGGGCCTGATCATCTATCTTCAGTCCAGGCGTTTCGCCACGGCGGCGGATATGGCCGATCACTTCGGCCTGAGCATTAGGACTATCTATCGTGACCTAAAGGCTCTGGGCGAGGTGGGGGTGCCTATTCTGGGCGAGGCAGGTGTGGGCTACTCGTTGATGAAGGGGTACAGCCTGCCGCCCGTGAACTTCACCAAGGCCGAGGCCTTGGCCCTGTCCACAGGCGGCCTGCTTCTTCAGCGCCACGCAACTTCGGACTTCCGCAAACATATGGATACGGCCTTGGAGAAGATCAGGGCCATTCTGCCTGCGTCCAACCGGGCGGAGATCGACCGGATTGAAAACAGCATGGCTAGCGTCGCGGAAGCCATAGTCCCGAAGCAGGCCGACCTCTCGCTCATCCAGCTGGCTTTGGGCGCACAGCAGCTCCTGCGCTTCCGGTATCAGGGATACGGTAAAACCGAAGCCGAGGTACGCGAAGTCGAGCCGCGCGGACTGCTCTACTATCTCGGTCGCTGGCATCTCATTGCCTGGTGTCGACTACGGGATGATTATCGTGATTTTCGCACCGACCGGATGCGCGATCTGGAAGTCTTGGCCCAACGCTTTACCTCAGACCGTGAGTTTGACTTGGCCGCCTATGTGCGCGAGCACATGCCCGCCCCGGCTCTGCGCGTTCGTGCACGGTTCGAGGCGGAAGCTCTGGACAGGGCCCGGCGTGAATGGTGGATGGGGCTGACCGAGGATCGGGCTGAAGGCTGCGAACTGACTCTGAACACTCCCGATCTCGATTCCGTCGCGTCCTGGCTGCTTTCCTTTGGCACATCCGTCACCGTACTCGAACCGCCTCGGCTTCGTTCGATGTTGGCTGAGCGCGCTGCTGCTGCGGCAGCCCATCATCGCCGTACGCCATGAACGGTTTGCGCCTGAAGAGTTCTGTCACTAGCGCGTGAAGACCGTCTTGCCCTGCATGCGTCCTTCAATCATATCCCTAAACCCTTCCTTGGCTCGTTCCATCGGGAGGACGCTGCCTATTTCCGGGACGACACCCGCATCGACGACAAGTCGCATCAGGTCGCGCATCTCGTCCAAGGTGCCCATGATCGTCCCCCTGATGGTCAGCTGGTTGACGATTACCGGCAGCAAGTCGGTGGTCACATGCCGCCCAGTGGTCACGCCCATAGTGACCACGACGCCTCCACGCCTGACGGAGCCAACCGAGTGCGTCCAGGTGGACTCCCCCACACTGTCAAAGACCGCGTCCACCTTACGTGGCAAGGTTTCGCCGGACAGAAATCCTCGGTGCGCCCCCAATCTTGCGGCAAGGTCCAGCCCCTGAGCGGTGCGGCTGGTGACCCAGACCTCCATACCCGCGGCGCGGCCAAGCTGAATCAAGGCCGTGGACACTCCGCCCGATGCCCCTTGGACCAACATGACCTGGCCCGGACGCAATCCGGAACAGGTTACCAGCATGCGGTAGGCCGTGAGCCAGGCCGTGCCCAGGACAGAGGCGTGGAGGGGGGACAGTTCGTCCGGCAGCGGCAGCGCATTGCGCCTGGGCACGACCACATGGTCGGCGAACGTTCCCTGTACCTTTTCACTCAGCACGTGCCAGTGTGGGTCAAGGGTCTCGTCGCCGGTGCGGTCAGAGCCGGTGATCAGCGGATAGATTGCCACCGGGGTGCCGTCGTCGAGCACGCCTGAAGCGTCGTTGCCCAGAATCATGGGGAAGGGAATGGGACTGTCCTGTCCGGTGACCCCGCGTAGTGTGAAGATGTCGTGCCGGTTCAGGCTGGCGTGGGTGATACGCACCCGAACCCATCCTTCGGGCGTTTCCGGCTCGGGGCGCTCCCCTACCACCAGGGCTGCCAGCGGGTTCTCGTCGTCGGGCTTTTCACAATAGACTGCAAACATGGTGTTCTCCTATGCTGGTTGATCGAATGGCTCATGGTGCGCCTTGCCCCTGACAACTGTGTGTCAGCATGCCTGCCGGATTTCCCTGCTGACACACTATTGTCAGTGGGAGCCTATAGACAGGGGCCATGGGACCACTGAAGCCACCCGTAACCACAAGGAGAATAGCCATGTCACTGAATCTGCCCGTCGTGATCGGAACCTATTTCGAGGGCGCCAATGGATTGAATGCTGATGTCTTGCTGCCGTGCTTTACGCCCGAAGCCGTGGTCGATGATGAAGAAAGACGCCACATAGGGCACGCGGCTATCCGTGTCTGGATGGAGGAGAGCTTCACCCGCTACCGTCCGGTCCATAACCTGCGCGCATCAAAGCAGGATGGCCCCGTGGTGTCGGTGGTCTCCACCGTGTCCGGCGATTTCCCGGGCAGCCCGGTGGATCTGCTGCACAAATTTACCCTGGAAGGAGACCTCATCGTCCGGCTGGCCATCACCCTGGCGTAGAGATCCCGTCGGTTGTCCTTGCCCAAGAGGAGAGTTGTCCTTGGAGAGCTGGAACAGTGGCCTGATTTTGAGGGTGGAGAAGGTCTTGAAGCTTCACGTTGATTTTTTGCTGCAGATTGGCCCCGCATGGCATTCAAGCGGACATGGTTCAATCCCGTTCAGCTCCACCACGCAAACACAAGCGGCTATATCGAAAGACATGGCCGCTTTTTTGTTGTTACCAATGTTCTTTCAATGCTGTGACAGCTGCTCTGCATAACGAACGGAACCCCGGATGGTGTATATCCGTTACATGCTGGCTGCGCGTGAAGGTGGTCCAATTGTGATGGTTCTGAAGATGAAACATCGGTTAATAAAATGTTTGCATTCGTCGTGAATTATCTGGTTTTCAAATCCAATATTGTCTTTTCATTGACATTGATGATTGCCCCAAAATCGTTTGCGAAAACACATTCTATACAGTAAGGCATGTTTTTATTGTCAGGTTAAAGGGCTTGTTGAATACAATAGAAGGGTGTTTGTAGATGGATATATTGTCTTTTCGTATTGTTTCGGTCAGGTCGGGAGTGCTGTTTTTTTTGCTATTGTTTATGATGACCGGTTGCGCAGGACGCAGTGCCGACTATAAGGAAGCGACAGGGAATCATCAGTTTGGAAATGTGGCTTTTTCTCTCCCCGCAGCCTACCAGCTCAGTTCAAAACGCGTTGTGATTCAAGGAATGTTGGTGGAGGAGTTCCCCCTTGGCGACAAGACAGATGGTTCGGGTATTGATGCCGTGCTCAAGGTGTGTTTTTCCAGCATTTCATTAGTACAGGCTCTGGTTAGTGAAAAAGGGTTTAATAATAATATAAAGGACGTTTCCGAAGAGTTTGGCGTCCCGGCGCGGTGGATGCTCAGCAGTGTCCTTCAGGGTGAAGAGGAATTGATCATTTCCATTCACATTGTGCAGGAAAGCAATGTCTATTTGGTGTTAATCAAGGCTGATGCGGATCTCGACATAGATGGCGTGCAGAACAGCGCAAAGCTGCTCCACTCTCTATACAGGCCCGAAGCGGGCGAAGGTACCAAGGATTTTGCCATTACGAATGGATTTTTCAGGGGATTGCTTTCCACGTCAATTCCATTCACCTATGAGGTGACCTACCGTTCTCAGCTTTCCTCTGACTATATTCTCATTGATTACGGTGGAAAGCTGAAACACTTCCAGCTTCCCCTTCCAACGGCCATGAGTGCTGTTCTTCATATTCACCCTGCTGCGTATTTTTTATTGCCAGATGAAGAGCGTAATCATGAATATGAGATTGACGGTATAAAGGGATATGAGGTGGTCGTTGAAGATCAGGGTCTGTTTGTAACAATGGGCATGGGCGACAGGTCCATATTCGAATGGTGGGGCAAAGTGCCATCGCCGGCCGGAGAAGGGGAATTAACGCTCAAGATAGTATCTGCTTCAACCGATTCTAAAGCGTACGATAGCAATCTTAAGGTCTGGGATCATTTGCTCAAGACCATTACCGTGAGGCGCTAGCCATGGTCGTTCGCTTTGTTGTTCTTTCTCTGTTTCTGGCACTGGCTGGCGGATGTGGCCGCACATACAAGGTGCAGGATTACAACCCCGTAGAGTTTGGCGTGTACAGCATGGACGTGCCGACCTCGCTTACTACCCGGGTTATGTACACAAGGATAAACGATGCCATCTTGCGCGAGCTGCCCAAGTCGAAGATTGATTCCTCGTCAACGGCGAGGGGGATAGCAGCGAAAAAGCTGTTTTTGACATGCAATGATGCGTCCAAGTGCAGGTTGATGGTGCCGGACGAGCTGCCCATGGATACGATGACAGCAAGAGTGGGGCTGCCTGCGAATATGAGTATTGTAGCTGAAGGAGACCTGTTCTGGGGCGCAGCCTTTGAAACAGATTTAGGATATATATGGCTGAACTATCTCAAGCCCGTATCTACGGATACGTTCATTTCCGATATTATGCTGGCGCAAAGAAACTACAAACCAGCGACTGTTGGTTCATACCGAACACGCTATGGCGCCCTAGAGCAGGCCGGGGACATAACGCATTGGCAAACAGTGGTGCAGGGGAAAGACAGTTCCGGCTCCCTTGAGCTATCAGTCTACTACGCGAAAGAACCTTTGAATTCAGACAAGCACATGATTGATTTGAAAACCGGAACCTCTACCCACGAGAAATTTGGGCACAAGGCTGAATATACCAGGAAGCGGAAGGTCTGCGGTTTTGAAGGTACCGAATGGATGGCTGAGGGGATTCTGCCGAATATCCGGTATTATGAATGGTTCTTTGAGGGAGATATGCCGGATGTGGGAAGGGTTCATCTGGACGTGTCTCTGAAAGGCTCTCTTTCCAGGGATGAAGGCTGGCATGAGGCCGTTTGGAATTTCGTCCTGAATTCCATGAGATTGCAGGCTGCGCACCAATAATGCCTGGCTTGTTCGTGTGCAAGGTTAGAAGCAGTATTCAAACAGGGAGACCCTGTAGAATGTCTGGGTGTAGTGGTATAGTCGGCAGGCTGTTAAGGCATTATTGTTCCGGTCTTCGTCCATAGCTCCGTGCCTCGTTTGAGCCAGGAAGACGTTGTCCGCGTCCGCTATGGGCGACCCAGTATCAGGCCGTGCCGTTCCATGAAGAGATGATGTAGCGGTCGAGCCGCAGGGCAAGGTCAGGGGTTTCCTGTTCCATAAGAAGCCTTGCCTGAGCGGTGAGCATAACCGTACGGCATGGGCCGTCAGCCACAATGTGTTCCCGTGCGACGAAGGGGGCAAAGGCCGCCTGCGGTACCAGCACATCGCCTGCACGAAGGTGGGCCAATCGGGCGCCTCCGTCCAAATCCGTGGCCGTTGCAGAGCCCCATACAAGCATCTGCAGTCCCTGCTGGGCTTCCCCTTTCAGTACAAGGGGCGTTTCGCCTTCGTAGTGGCATTCCTGCAGCCACGGACGCAGGTTTTCCACAAGTTCCTCAAAGAGAACCTGCCGGTCCAGATGCGCCATCATATCATCAACGGATTGTTCGAACAGCATATCCTCGGCGTTTGCCTGTTGCGCCGTCCGCTCTGCATATTCGGTCAAAATGATTTCTTCGCACGCTTCCATTCCCCGGTCGAGATCCTGTGCGGTCACCAGAGTATTGAAGCTCCCTGCCGGCAGAATCCGTTGAAGCATGTTCATGAAACGCGGAGAAGTCTCGGTAAGTACAATGCGTACATGCTCCGCATGGGCCGAGGCAATGAAACGCTGGAAGGCGTTTGCGGCGGATATGTCAAATCCTGAAACCCCTTTGAAATCCAGAAGGATGCACCATGGCTGCGGGGTTTTGCGCAGCTCCTGCTTCAGGGTTTCTACCAGAAGGGAGGCAGAGCCGAAAAACAGGTAGCCGTTTAATGTATACCCACGGATGTGTTCCCCATGCTGCTGGAGAATTGTCCGCTGGGGAATGGAACGGTTTATCCTGCTGTGAAGGGTGAGGCCGGTAAAGTTGCCGTGGATGATGTCCACCCTACTTAAACGGATTATGAACAGCACCACCGTGATGACGAGACCGACTGCAACGCCTTCAAGAAATCCCGAAAAGCAGATGACGAGAAATATGACGCCGAGAACAAGGTAGTCGGAAAGGGGAAGTCGGCGACGGGTGGCCCGGAGCCAGCTGTCCATTATGTCTATGCCCAAAAAGACCAGCAGCCCTCCCAAAACCGGCAGAGGGAAGTACTCAAGCACACTGCCGCCCATGAAAAGCACCGCGGCGATAACGCCCGCAGTGATCAGGCCCGCAAGGCGGGTGTAAGCCCCGCTGGAACTGCATAAGAGCGAGAGCGAAAGCGTGTGCGAACCGGGGGCGCTTCCGCCAAGGCCGCCCAGTGTATTGGCAAGCCCGGCGTTGCGAAATTCGCGGTCAAAATCGATATCCGTGCCGCTTCCAAGCTCCAGACCGCTTATGTTCAACAACAGTCCCATCATGGTTACGAGCATCACGGTGATCATGATGGGGGTCTGGTCAAACACGACATCCCAGCGCACAGCCTGCAGATCGGAAAGGGAGAAGGCGGGCCAGAGGCCCGAGGAGGGAACGCCTGAAAGAAGGATGCCTTCCGCGCGGGCATCTATCAGGGATATGCCGAGGACGTGAAAGGCCACGTAGTAGGCTGCTGTGACCATCACAATGGAGCAGGGCAGAATCAGAAAGTGCGACCATCGTTTGAGCACCAGCCATAGCGAAATGGCATACAGGGCTCCGGGGCTCCACTTCCAGATGTGCATGCCTTCAAACAGCATCGGCAGGGTGTCAATATCCGGCGAAATGGAGCTCATTACGGAAATGCCGCCTTTGACAAGCATCCAGCCGCCGCCGGCGAGAAATCCGCCTACAACCGGATAGGGCATGAAGCGGAAATATCTGGTGAGCCGGAATTGTCCTATGGCTACCAGCGCAATGCCCGTGGCAAGGGTGGCAATGCTCATTGCGGCGAGCATGGTGGCAAATGTGGCGTTGGGGTCCGACATGCCCATTGCAGCTGCCACGGGCACGCCCATGGTGGCCAGAACGGCCACGGGTGCGTCTTGCGGTGTCGATATGGCTGCACGGAAGGAGCTGGAAAGAGCCAGAAAGCCGCACAGGGAGGCAGCTCCGAAAAGAGTGAGCCCTGCACCGCGGGTTGCCAGCGGGGCCAACGGTCCGGAAAAGATCATGGCGGCAAAGGAAACGCCTATCACGACAAGCAGTACGCCGATGACAAGCCCGAGGGCCAGAGCGGGAACCATTTTGGGCGACGTGGCGTCTTCGGCGAGCTCTTTGAAAAGGCTTTTCATGCAACTTCCTCCGGCGCCGCTTCTCGTGTCAGGTCTGGCGGCAAGTTGCTTGCTTTATAAGGAGAATTGTCACAAACAGCAATGGATCAAATGCGTTTGAGGCATGAGCTTTTCCTGCGGCGGATTATGGTGTGCCACATGGCAGGGGGAAGAAGGCAGGCACACTCTTTCCGGGATATTTCAAATGCGATCGCACAGCGCGGCAAGTAAGCGGGAGACGTCCCTCTGTACTGTTTTTTCGCTGTGGCGGGTATTAAAGAGCTGCAAGCCATTATTGAGGCAGCTCGGGAAAGCGGGGCATAGGTAAGCATGCGCGGTATTGTTGAAAACACTGTTTTACACGGGCCGACGTTGTGGGGTAATCGGAGCTGTTTTGCGTACACGGCCGGAACAGGCAGGTGAACCTGACGCTGTGCATGGCAAGCATTTTCATTCCTTTATTCTCAGTCTGGTCAGGCGAAAAGCGGGATCAGCCGGTGTGCGATAGCGTACGTGTTGTGGTGTTCATCCGGAAGGGTCAGATTTGTTTGAATGTCAGCTATATAATACCAAGGTGACGTTGATGAAGAGCAAAAAAATATTCGGAATGCAGCTCCCTGAGAATGTAGAGAATATATCAGTAGCTTGCAGCGCAGCCCGCGAAAGCGCGAGGGTGAGAGGATTTTCACCGAAAGATGTGCAGACGTTTTGCCTTGTTGTGGAGGAAGCTCTGACCAACTCGATCGAGATGGGGTTTGGGGGAGCGGATGATGAAGTTGATATTACATTTTATACTATAACGTCAGGAATCGGGGTCAAAATTCGCAGCTTTTGCCTGCCTCTGGAGCCGGAAAAGCTGCCTCAGTATAATTCCCAAAGAGTGTCAAAGTACAATGACACAACAGGATTAAGCTACCATCTCGTAAAAAATATGTCGGACAATTTCCGTGTTTATGTTGGTGAAGACGGAGCCAGGGAACTGTATTTTGAAAAGTATATTCCAGAACAAAAAGTTCAGGATACAGGCGCCAGAAAAAAAGTTCTGCGAGTTAACACAGAACATATAAAAAGATTTGCAGTGCCTGAAGACGCAGAAAATATTTCCCGTCTTGTTTTAAGGTCGCATGATGCAGTCTTGTTCGGTGAGAGTATATACTATCCAGATATGGTTCGGGAAATGCTCGCTGAAAAGAAAATGGTTTCAGTAGTTTCCGAGGCTGAATGTGGAGAGCTGATAGCCCACTTTGCTCTTTTGAAGGATATTTCAGGAGATCGGGTGGAGGAGTTGACCTATGTGGTGAGTGATAAAAATTATAAAAGCCGCGATGCTGCAAAACTGCCTGCAATACTGGTTGAAGATGCCAAGTGTCGCGGGGTGTACGCTATCAATTCGTATGTCGTGACCAATCATGTATACGCGCAAAAAGGGTGTCTGGCTGATGGGTTTTCGGAAAACGCCTTGTATCTTGCGCTGAATACGGCTTCTCGCCATACGCAGAATGAAGAGTCCGAATCTCATAGAATAGGAACTCTTGGTTTTGTGAGATATCTTGGGGAAATGAGCCCTGCCCCCTTGTTCCTTCCGCCCCGCCATCGGGAAATGATTCTGGATATTTACGCAAACATGGCAATTGAGCCACCGGTTGCTGAAGGTACTGCCGGTAGTGGTTCAATGGGCGGGTCTTCGCACATCGTGACGGATGTGGGATTCACGGAAGGCTGGATGTTAATCGTGGTAAAGGAATACGGCCCTGATACTCTTTCGCATCTGAAGAGTGAGGTTTACAAGGCTGTCGTTCAAGGGATTCCATCCATCCAGCTCGGGCTCCCTCTCTCAAACTCGATGACTTTGGAAATGTGCAGCGAATTTGAGTCTATGGGATTCTTCTTTGCCGGTGTGTCATCAGGGTACAACTGCAGTGAAAATCTGATGCTGCAGTATTTGAACGGTGTTGAGCCAGGTTTTGAATCGGTACATACTTTCTCTGATTTTGCGAAAAAACTGAAAGAGTATGTTGCTGGATGCTGGGAAGACAGGGCCGTTTAGATTATTTTCCTGAAGACGTATAGTTAAGGCCTACTACTCCTATGATTATCAGTAACAGAGAGCACATTTTGACGGCTGTTGCCCGCTCGCCAAAAAGACAAATGCCGATCACAGCCACGGTTGCTGTCCCTACGCCGGACCACACTGCATAGGCGATGCTGACATCCATTTTTTTTACCACTACAGAGAGTCCCCAAAGGGCCAGGCCATAAAAGACAAAAACAGAAATGGTCGGAATGATTTTGGAAAACCCATCCGATAGTTTCAGGCATGAGGTTCCGGTAACTTCACAAAAAATAGACAGGAAAAGGATAATCCAGCTTTCTAACATATATTTCACCTTGCTAATAGTGTCGGAATGCGTGCCATGGCTGCGTGATCTGCCAGACCGGCCGCGCATGACATGAGTATCAATCTGGTTTCAGGAACAGGAGCATTCTGCGCGGAAACCTGTGTGGCACAGCGGAGAACGGAGAGGTTTGCAGCGGTCTGTGTGCGCTACTGTGTATCCTCCATGCGGAGGTAGGCTCTGAACTCGTTGGCGTCACCATTTCGTTGGTACTCGCAGCGATCCGTCAGTTCCCGGATGAGATAAATGCCGAGTCCGCCAACAGGCCGCGATTCAATATCGGCGTCCAGATCAGGGGTCTCCTTGCCCAGCGGGTCAAAGGGCACACCCCAGTCGCGCAGTATGATGCAGAGCATTGCAGGGGCGCCCGGTGCTTCCCTCAGAACTTCACACCCCACTTCCATGTCACCCTCGTCGTCCGGATAGGCATAGCTGCCTATGTTGACGACCAGCTCCTCCAAAACCAGCTCAAGACGCCCCAAAAGCAATTCCGGCACTCCCAGTGCGGTACTTCTCTCGCGGAGGAAGGCCTGAGCCCCGGCAAGGCTATCCAGCGTTGCCGGGATTCGGAGGGTCACGCAGTTTTGTGTCATTCTGCAAGGGCCTCGTCTTTTGTTGCAAACACACGGAACATTTTCAGAAAACCGGAAACGCGGAACACTTCATCCACCATTCCGGTCATGCCGCAAAACGAGAGGCTGCCCCCTGCTGCGCGCAGCTTCTTGGCAGACGACAGTATGCTGCGCAGCCCTGCGGAGCTTATGTATTCAAGGCCGGACATGTCTGCGATGACGGCAGTGGTTCCCTGCGTTATCAGAGAATCACAATGCTGCTCGAACGCAGGGGCGGTTACGGCATCCATCCGACCGGAAAGTTCTACCAAAGCACGATTGTTGGAAAGAGTGCATGCGATGTTCATGTGTTCTCCTGAAACTATTTTTCAAATAAGGTTTCTCATGCTGACCGGGGGCCGACGTAGCGCACCGCCAGCATGGTAATATCATCGGATTGCTCTGCCTCTCCGGCAAATGCGGCCACAGAAGCCTCCACCCCCCGTATCTGGGTGGTGATGTCTTCACCGGCAAGGCGCGTAAGAGTCTCCAGCAGGCGGCTTTCCTCATACAGGCCACCGTTGGTGTTCATGGCCTCGGTTACGCCGTCCGTATACATGAAAAGGGTGTCTCCGGGCATTAACTGCATTGTTCTGGTCGTATAGGTCATATCCGGCATGGCGCCGGCCATGGGTTCTTCCAGCGTTTCAACCCACTGCGGACCATCCTTGAGGCTGAGCAGTAGCGGCGGGTTATGTCCGGCGTTGGCATACCGCAACGTGCCTGTCTCCATATCAAGAATAGCCAGAAAGAGCGTTACAAACATGCAGGAAGGGTTGTCTGCGGCCAGATCGTCATTCACCTTGGCCAGAATTGTACCGGGCTCTGCACTGCGTTCAGCAACGGCTTTGAGCAGGGTTTTCGTTACAGCCATGAAGAATGCAGCCGGAACGCCTTTACCGGAGACATCGCCGACAAGAAAACAGAACTGTTTGTCATCTATAAAGAAAAAGTCATACAGGTCGCCGCCGACTTCCTTGGCAGGGACAATGGTCGCATAGACATCCACCTCGGTCCGTTCCGGAAACGCAGGGAATATTTTGGGGAGAATGCCCATTTGAATATCGCGGGCAATGCGCAGCTCCGACTCTATCCGTTCTTTGGCGGCTGTCGTGGTGGTCAGTTTGGCAATATGCGTTTTCAGGTCACGCTTCATGGCAGAGAAAGATTCTGCAAGGTCGCCCACCTCATCTCCGGAAGCAATGGCCGGCAGCTCTATGTCCAGATTTCCCTTGGCGATCTCGCCGGTAACGCCGGTGAGTGTTTGCAGGGGACGAATGATGGAACGGGAAACAAGCGTTACCATGCCTGCGAGCAACAAGGCTCCCACAACACTGATGGCGATGATTGTGTTGGTAAGGCTGTGCAGGCTGGCAAGCAGTTCCGATTCCGGCATGACAACGCCCAGAGACCAGTTCTGGCCTGGCAACGGGATGTAGGTAACATGGACAACGCCAAATTTGGCTACCGGCGGAAGCCTGATAAAACCTGACTCACCGGCAACCATGCGTTTGCCGAGTTCACGTATTTCAGGAACGCCGACTTCTTCCGCGTAGGTGAAAATGGTTTCGTTCATGACCATGTCCTGAATCGGGTGGGCAATGAACGTGCCGTGGCGGGAAAGAAGGAAGACAAAGCCTGTTTCGTACACTTTGATGTCGTTTACGATTGTCTGCAGCCAGTTGAGTTCAATGTCCGCAGTAACCACACCAACCTGCTGCATCCCCTGAGGGGTGCGACGCGAGAAGGGCGTGGCGAACGTAATCATGGGACTGTTTCCGCCTCCGCTATCAAAATAAGGCTCAGTCCAGATGGGCTTGTTCAGTTCATGGGCAAGCTGGAACCAGTCCATGTAGGGATACTGATATTCCGGCCCTCCAAGGATGTCCGTGGTGACCTTGCGGCCCGTTCGGTGTGTGTAGGGAGCGTAGAGTTCTCGCGAACGGTCAAACGCGAACGGGTTGAACGCCACTGCCATGCCGAAAATGCCGGGATTGGCAGACAGAATGCGCTTGCTCATGTTCACGATCTGAGGTTCGTTGATCTTGATGTCTTCCTGACTCACCGCCATGGTCGCGGCAACTTTGGAAGTTTCGGAAAACACAGCCCCGATTTTGTTTGCAGTGGCCTGTGCCAGAGCGGCTGCGTTTTCGTGCGCCATTTCGATTATGCTGGCACGGGACGCGCGGTATGTGTAGCCTACCACCAGTCCGAGAATCAGGATGGCACAGCTCAGAATAAGTGCGGTCAGTTTGGTGGCTATTCCTGAACGTCTCATGGGTGGTCCTGCCAGATGAAATCTTCATAGGGCAGAATTGCCCGGATGAACCCGCCTGCCAGCAGGACCTGGGACGCCTGCCCGAAGGCCTTTTCAGACAAGGTGAGGTCTGTGCTTTTTCGCCCCCCGGTCAGGATGATGTCGCGCATTCTCGCCAGCATCCATCGCTGGTGGCTGCGGTTGGCCCGGACCTTATTGGCTTTCATGACGCGGAGGACAAGCTCAAGGGCCTCGTCCGGATGCGCAAATACATAATCCCACCCTTCGGCCGTTCCTTTTCGCATGGCATCGATGGTCTGGGGAGTCATCTGCGCAGACCGGCGGCAGTATAGACCGTCTTCGGGAAAGTTGAGGCCCAGATCGCGGAAGAAGAATGTGGTCATCTCGCTCTGTTCCAGCCCGTATGACATCAGGGTGTGGTATTCGTTGTACCACATGGCTGAAACAACATCCAATCCGCCGCGCATGAACAGGTCCATGGAAGGTGCCTGCTGAATGATGGTGGCACGGATGTTCTGCTGCTTGAAGAGAGCGCGGGGCTGGATTTGAAAATCTGTCCCCCATACGCCTATCCGTGTTCCGGCCAGATCGGCCAGAGAGCGTATTCCGCTCTTTTTGTGCGCAATGAGCATGAGTGCCGAGTCATGCACCACTTGACCGACGTGCACGACATCAAGTCCGCCGTTCCGCCGTTGAATGGCTGTGGACAGAAAACCGAGGGCGAAGTCCGCTTTGCCTTGCTCAAGCCAGTCGAAGGGGCCTATGTCGGCTCCACCGGGCAGGATTTGCACATCAAGGCCACGGCTGGAGTAAAATCCTTTTTCCACAGCCATATAGTACCCGGCAAACTGGGCCTGAGGATACCAGTGCAGAACCAGTTTAACCTGCTTTTCAGCGTGGGCGCTCAGGGCAAGGCAAAGGCACAGGAGTATGCACGACACATAGCAGAGCAGTATGCTTCGCGGGGAGCGAAGGCGGGAAGGACGAGCGGGGAGCATTTCTTTATCCTCAATAGAGTCTGTATGCGACAGCGCCAGTGCAACCCGGCTCATGTGAGTAATCTGAGGAAACCAGCTGCGCAAGTTCATTGTTGAAATCGGTTATAGATTCTTCACAACAGAGTGCGGACGGGTACCTGCAAGTTACAGGGGGCGTCCTTTGACACGCAGTTTTCGTTTGGCGTTCAGGTTCTGAATAATGCGTTTAAGTTATCGTTCCACTCTTGCTTTATCAACATTGAACTTTGCCCCGATGGTGGTCGCGGCATTTGGATTTTCAACAGGTGCGTATCCCGTATCCATAAGGTTTTTTTACATGTTTATTTAGAGTGTTGTCAATTGGCGGGCGATGCGCAGGTGCAGGGGAGGGGGGAAGAGTGAAGTGTCTGTGCGGCACGATCGGCTTTCTGTTGACCGAGGGAACAGAGCTTGAATGCACCGACAAGTTTTCCCTTATCAAGGATGGGGATATGTTCAGCCACATTTCTGGCGACTGTTTTGCCTCCAAAAGGCATGTGATTATTCATTGCGATTTTCAAGAAGGTATTACCTTTTGCGACTATCCGGCTGAATTCGTAGTACTCGTTGATTGCGTTGATGTTCTTTGCGTCTGCGGAGTTTTGTATCTTTCTTCCGGTAAGAATGTAATACATGGCAATTCGTATTGGGGCACGTAGTGATGTAGACTGGTAACCTTTCTAATGTCCAAATTTAGCAGGGAAAATTCCGTATCCGACATCTCTTAGTATATGCCTGTTCATTGTTATCACAAAGGAAGTCAGGCATCATGCTGTATGTATATTGCTTTGCTGCATATCAGAGGCAGAATCGGAGAGGCGGGTTGTGATACTTTGATGGGAGCCATGCGTTGCATGCCACGACTGTGATTAGGTTGAACATGCCGGCATGGTTAAATAATGTGTTGATGGGCGAAGCCGATAGATATAAATCATACCGGGCTGGCTGCTCCCGTCCCTGTCGCTGCAGCAGAAGTGTTTTGAATGATATTGGCATATTCCCTTCATTCACCGAGGAATTGCAGTTGAAAATAGCTATTTGCTCCAAGATGGATCTGGCGGGATGTCTGGCTCTGAACAGGCTTCTGGAAGGGTTTGCAGGCCGGCATGAAGTGTTTGTGATGCTGTCCGACTATGTGTTGGCGGCAGAGAAGGCTGAGGGCTTGGCTGCAACTCTTGTCCTGCACGAGCGGGACTGGATTCTGGAGCATATTTTCCCCTATCTGGATGCCCGCTTTCCTGAAGGTTCGCAGGCGCGGTACCTGACCTATGCAGGACTGGCTGCGCGATATGGCGTTCAGATGGAGCTCCGGGGGGCAATCCGTTCTCCCGCCTCTGTGCAGCGTATGCGGGAGCTGGCGCCTGATCTCATCATTTCCTGCCGGTACGACTACATTATCCCCGAAGCGGTGTTTTCAATCCCCGCGCTGGGTACGTACGGCCTTCATCCGGGTGCGCTGCCTGCGTTGCAGGGCCTGTGCAGTCCCTACCGGGCCATGGAGCGGGGAGATGCGCAATCCGGCTGTACAATGTTCCAGCTTGATGCAGGGCTGGACACCGGGCCGATTGTGGAGATCGGCTGGCACGACATAGCCTATGACAGGTCTGTTCTGTGGAATTTCGTGCATACCTATTTTGCGGGTATTGAGGTGCTCATGCATCACCTGCCTGAGCTGGAGGCAGGAAGAGCACTGAAGGCCACGCCGCAGACCGGTGAAGGGCGGCAGTACTATTCCTATCCGACAGAGGAAGAGCTGCAGGCATTCATGCGCAAGGGCGGGCATCTGGTCCTGCCCGGCGACTATCTTGAATTCCTGTCGCAGTTTCTGCCGGACGGCATGCACGATGCGCACATGCCCGCACTGGAACAGCTGGTCAGTTCTTTGGAGAGTTCTTTGGAGAGCTGAACCGCCAGGCCGCCATGAACACCAGTGCGGCGCTACAGATGCCGACTCCCATGAGCGTGAGAGCCTGCTGCGACCCAAGGGCGACAATGGCTCCCCCGAACAGCATGGGGCCTGCGACCTGTCCTATGCGTTCCATGCTTCTGTAGATGGACGCCGTCTTTTCCTTCCCCAGTCGTTGAGCCGATGTAAGGGCAAGAACGCACAGCATTGTCGCCGGTGCGGCGATGCATTGCGCCAGCCCGAGTGCCACGACCGCAAAAGCCGCCATGAAGACGCCCTTGCCGGTGCCAAGGAGAAGGGCCACACCTGAGAGCAGTCCCATGAGCATGAGAAAGACGGCCTTGTCTGCCGTGCGGTCTATCCATCTGCCTATCAGCGGACCGGCCGTGATGAAGCAGAGGCCGTAGAGCATGAAAATGCGGCCGATGTCGGCCTGTTCCACATGCTCTGCGTTCAGGAGCAGGGGCAGCATGTAGTGCAGAAAGCCGGTAAGGCAGATGGCCGCAGGAATGCCCGCCAGCAACAGAATAAGGTGCATGCGCGGGTCTTTCAGCAGGCCCGAGCTGCCGGTAAAGGGTGAGGCTGCAGCCAGTTTTGCGGCTCCGGAGCCTGCTGCGGATACTGTTGTGGAAGCTGCGTTCGTACCAGAGGCCAAAGCCGCGTTTGTATCGGACGCGAAAGCCGCGTTTGTGCCCGAGGCGTAGGCAGTGTTTCTACCCAAGGCGACAGCCACGTTTGTATCGGACGCGGGGGTCGCCCTGCCGAACAGAACGGCGCGGGCTGCAAACAGAATGATGACGGCTCCGGTCAACAGCGCGGCTTCAAAACTCATATGTTCCGCAATCATGGCACCCGCGGCGGAACCGCAAATGCTGCCGGAGAATATTCCTGCGAACACTCCGGCCAATCCGGCTCCGGCTTTTGCGCTGCCGAGCGTACCCAGCTGAGACGCCATGAGCACCAGACCGAAACCGAATCCGGCAATGATCCGCGCCGCAATGAGCATGGGAAGGTTGGTGGCCAGCCCCCCCAGCAGGAGTCCGGCCGCAGCCGAAGCAATCCCCAGCAGATAGGTTGTGTGCCAGCCGTGGCGCTGGGAAAAGGTGCCCGAAACAAGCAGGGCTATTCCCGCGCTGACCATCTCTGCCGAGATGGGCAGGCCGATGACAATCTCTTCCGAAAGTCCCCAGAATGGCTGGTACAACTTGCGCGCGAGCAGCGGGATGAAGCTGATGCCCATGTCGTAGCCGAGAAAGAAGATGAACCCTGCAGCCCGCAGGGCCTGCGCGGCGTATGAACTATTGTTCTGCGCACCATCCGGTGTCAGGCTTTTTGAGATGACAAGCCCCAGCAGTTTGGCCAGTTCCATGAGAAAGAGAAGGCTGATGAGCAGAGAGGTGCCAAGGTCCATGGCGAGGCGGAACAGCCGTTCTGTAATGGTTCCCCTGTCCAGCACCAGCCTGAGCAGCATGACGTGCTGGCGTTGCGAGAACCGGTTCGTCCAATAGGCATCGAGGGGCCTTTCAATGGCCGTATCCGCGCTGGAGAATACTCCGGCCGATGCAACGGTCTTGCCGTCCGGCGTGACAAGATAGGCTCCCTTCAGTTCCGGTGTGGCTTCAACCACCTGTTGCAGCAACTGGTCTTTGCCCCGCAGTGTGACCACATCCACCCCTTTGTGGATGAGATATTCGAAATCCCGTTTGACGGAGGTGGCAATGATTTCCGTCTTGGTCCGCACGGCCTGCTCCACAAAGGAATCAAAGAGCACGAGGGTGCCTGCGGAGTAGGCCAGCTGCGTTCCGCCTATCAGCACCAGCAGCAGCCTGCCCAGAGAAGTGTGCAGGGAGCTTCTGTTCTCGTCCGTGCCGGTGAGCATGCCCAGCCAGCCTGTGAGAATCAGCGTCACAACTATGCAGGCGCCAAGGGCAAGTCCCAGTGACCAGTGCAGAAAGCTGCCAGCGGCCCTGTCCACCTGTTCTGCGGAAATTTCCATGGCAAGCCAGCCAGCAAGCCCCTTGTTTTGCAGGGGAATGAGGATGCGATAGCCGTCGGCAAGTTGTATGACGGCGTCGGCCGGAGATGCCTGGCCGGATTGCATGAGCTTCAGATCATCCGGTCTGGTCCGGTTTGCATTCGGGTCTGTATTATCGCCCTTTTCGTTTGCAGCCTGACCGGAAGCGGGGCCGCCTGAGCGGCCTGAAATCTGACTGCTATCTTGTCCGGACACCGTTTCGTCGCCGGATCGGGAAATCCCTTCCATCGTGCCGGCCTGTGTATACAGTACCGCGCCCGTGGCATCCACGATCTCCATGCGGGTAACGCCCCGGGTGCCGAGCTGCACCTGCCTGAGCATTTCTCCCATACCCGCATAGGATTCCAGCGGCTTGCCGAAGCGCATGCCCCGTTCCACACTTCTGGCAAAGTGCTCGCCGGAGCTGCGATAACCGGAAAGTATGACATCTGCCGCCAGCGAATCCAGTGTGGAAACGGAAAGCAGCAGGTTGAAGCCGAGGGTGAGTATCAGCACCCCCAGCGAAAGCAGCATCATGTGCACACGCAACCTGCGTATGGAAGTGCCGGACACGGTGTTTCTCCTACTGGTTGGCATTCGGATCGGGCAGGGTGATGGTTTCGTGGAGTTCATCCGCAGTGACCAGCACGTCGAAGGGGAAATCAAAGCCTATGGCCTTTGCCGTGGCAAGGTTGAGGGCAATGGAAGGTTCAGACCGGACGAGCATGGAAAGAGATCTTGGCTGCGTGCCAGACAGCATGGCGTGCGCGAGATTGGATAGAAACTGCCCTGTGGGGGCAAAATCCCATGTGGAAAAGCCCATCAGCGCACCGGCCTTGACGTATTCCGAGCCGTCGCGCGCAAAGGTGGGTATCTTCCACGCATTGAGCTGGCCCAGCAGGGGGGCCATGCTGCTGCCCTCTATATCGAAGCAATTGAGCGGGCCTATGAAGAAGGCATCCATGCCCTGTGCGCGCAGCGCCTCAAGCCCCTTGCCGCATTCCTCGGCAGATTCCGACGAGGAAAGTCCGCCATACTCAGCAAGGGAAAAGCCCAGTTCGGAAGCAATGGCCCGTGCATCGTCAACGGCCGAATAGACCTGTCCCTCGGGGCTGTCGTTGTACATTATGCCCATCTTCCTGAACCTGACCACGTCGTAGAAAACGCGGAACATGGATGACCAACGGTCCACCGTGACGCGGCAGGTGAAGTTGTCCACGCCGGAATCCTGCGCGCTGACCACAACGCCCGCTGCAATGGGATCTGCCATGCCCATGCCCAGAATGGGCGTTTTGCCGTTGTTGGCGGCGAGCAGTGCCTTGACCGCGGCTGTGCCCATGCCCACAACAAGGTCCAGATCGTTGCGGCGCATCAGCTCCGCAGCCCGATCCGGCAGTGTTTTCATGTTTTCCGGAGCCCAGCCGGGACTGATGAAGGCATCCTGCGGATAGTCGCAGCGTATGCCGTCCTTGCGGGCCATGGCGGATTGAAACGCGCTCCAGGTTCTCTCATACAGCCAGAAAGGACCGGCTTCGAGATAGCCGATGCGTTTGGTGACGGCCTGCTGATTTGTTTCTCCGGCAGCAGGCTGCGCGCCTGTTACAAGAAACAGCAGAAGAACGAGCGAAGAAAGCAGCGGTAGGCGGCAGAAGCTGCACCGTATTGAAGCGGGGCGGGCAGACTGCGGGCCGGTCTGCGGTACGGCACCGGCTGCAGCAGCTCCGGGGAACCCGGAAAACTGCGCTGCCTCCGGTTGCGGAGCCTGTGTTGCGACGTGCATGGGAGTCTGTCCTTGCTCACGGCTGTGTGAGCCCTTATCAAATCACATGGCCCGCATGGTTACTCGGGTTTCGGGCGCTTGCCGGATGCTGCAACAACGAGCAGAAGCCCCACAACGGGGGTAAGCAGCATGCTTGCAAAAAAGTTGCCCCAGAAGCCGAAACGGGTGTTGATGCCAAGCAGTCCGACAAGCGTACTCACGCATAATAGAATGAGCAGAAGTTGCACGGTTGCCTCTCTTATGGTTTTGGCGTTTTTGCCGCGTTGGGGGCCAGCAGGGTTTTATCCAGCCGTTTTATGAACTCCATGACGCTTTCGTCAGAGGGCGGCAAGTTTGCGTCTTGCTGCGTCTTGCCCTGTTCGGGCTGTTTGGGCTGTTCGGGCGTCTTGCCGTCCGTTGCCTTTGCAGATCCGGGTTTAGCCGGTTGAGCTGCGCCGGGTGTCCCGGTATCCTGTGTTGTACCGGCTTCCGGCGTTGTAGCAGCCGTCTGAGCCTTTGCAGCGTCGGGCAGGGCATCCGGAGAAGCCTGTTCTTTGCCTGCCGGTGCAGGGGCGGGCTGTGACTCGGTGTTCAGGATAAGGGGCAGGCCGTCCTTGCCGCCCACAACCACGATCTTGGCGTTGGGCGAGGCTGCCAGTTCCTTGGTGGCCCTTATGCCTTCATACCGCAGAAAGTTCGGGGTCATATTCTTGTTCACGAGGCTCTGGTACATCTGGATGCCCTCGCCCTCAATGGCCTTGCGTTTCGCCTCCTGCTTTGCTTCGAGCAGCAGGTAATTGTAGCGCAGGTAGTTCTGTTCCGCGACCAGCTTGTCTTCTATGGCTTTGCGCAGCACCTCGGGCAGGGTGATGCTCTTTACGACAAACCCGTGGATGAGAATGGGAATGCGCCCCATTTCTTCAACGGCATCAACGAGCATCTGGTCCTGCAGTTCCTGACGGGCCGTGGAATACAGATCATCCGGTCTGTAGTTGCCTATGGTCTGGCGAACTGCCGAGTTCATGATGGGAATGATGACCTTGTTGCGGAAATTGGGGCCGATATCCTGATGCAGCGTGGGCAGTCTGTCACGTATGATCTGGAAACGCAGTGAAACCTGCACGTTGATGGTGAGACCATCCACGGTAAGCACATCGATATTCTGTGTCTCTTCCTGAATGCGGACATCGTAGATGTAGAGAATGTCCCACGGCTGGATGATGTGCAGCCCTTCGTTGTAGCTTCTGTCCAGCTGGGTACCGCCGAAGAAGCGCGAATAGAGCACGCCAAGCTCACCTGGCCGTATCGTTATCACGATGCTGGGCCACAGGAATGCGAGAATAAGCGTCAGGATAACGCCCGTGCACACAAGACGTACGCGGTTCCGGCGCAGCATGAGGCGGAATTTCGTATAGAGTTGTTTCATTGATTCAACCGGTATGTTTGTTGTGTGTACTGAGCTGCACCCCGCCAGTAGACGTCCAGCGTGTAGTCTATGCACTGGCGTTCGAAAAGAATGCATCGTTCCCTGTCATTATCGGTTTGCCCTATGCAGAGATTGAAGAGCACGGGGCAGATGCCGACATTGAGAACGAACTCGCCAAGGCTCGGGCGGGAATGGATGGATTTGCGTGCAAGCCGGACGACTTCTTTGATGTAGGTATTGTTGCAGATCTTAATTCGCTGTGTGTAGTCGTGATATCCCTCGTAGCAGCTGAGCCGTTCACGGATTGCCTCTTCATTCTCTTGTGCATTGACGACTGAGGGCAGGGTCCGGCTGACTTTTCTGTAGCGGTCCCGCACAAGGTTGATGTTGGTTTTACCCTTAAGATCCTGCGCACGGGCCGTGGTGGTTTCTGCGGGGGCAAGAAGCAGGCACAGAAGCGCCGTGCACAGGCATATGCGCACCGTGCGGGCTGCCGGAGTGCTGCGGAAAAAACGTGCGAGTCTGATGTTCCGGAGTAGCCGGACGGGCAGAATGCCGGACGGACGTGGTGCGAAGCAGGCGCTCATCGGGTTCCTTCCTCGCTGTTTTGTGCGCCGTTGCGGAAGAAACCGTCCTGCATGGTCAGCACCCTGTCCGCAACATGGAAGAAGCGGTCGTCGTGCGAAATAGCCAGTACCGTGCCGCCCCGTCTGGTGATGTCCGGCAGCAGTTCCTCGTAGAAGAAGCGCCGGAAAACGGGGTCGAAATCTGCTGCAACCTCGTCAAAGAGATACACGTCACGTTCCTCCAGCAGGGCGCAGGCAAGGGCAAGGCGCTTGCGCTGACCTGCGGAGAGATCCAGCGTCGAGAACCTTCCGTCTTCCGTCAGGTGCACCTTGGTTTCAATGCGCATGGTGGCAAGCACCTCCTGCAGGCGCTCCGGCGTGACATGCAGGCCGAGCGGGCGCGAGAACAGGTGATAATCCGTGGGAACCACGGTGAACAGGTTGCGGTAGGCTTCCATGTTAATGTCGGCAATGCGCGTGTCGTTCAGGATGATTTCTCCGGCGTGCGGGGTATACAGTCCGGCCAGCACCTTCATGAAGGTGGATTTGCCCGATCCGTTGCCGCCGCCTATGAAAACAAGTTCACCTTTGTTGAGGGTGAATTCATCCACCGAAATGCCGAAAAGGCGCATGTCGTTGCGGTCGTGATAATCGAAGCGGATGTCGCGCAGCTGCAGGTGGGAAAATTGTGGGATAACAGGGTCCGCATGCTGCCAGCGTGTCTGCACGCCCTGTTCCTCAAACCGTTCGGCAACGTTATCCAGCCGTGCTTCCACATCGGCCAGCTCGTTCAGGTTGAACTCCACCTTGGACAGCATGGGGACAAAGCTGACAAGGCTGATCAGCGGGGTGAGGCTGAACATGCACAGCACCAGCAGGGTGGAGGTATCCTCCGGAGCAAGGTCGAGCAGCCCGGGCAGAAGAAACAGGATAAGGCCCAGAATTAGCAGGTTGAACATGGCGAAAAAGGAAATACCGAGCGCATGCTTGCCTTCCACCATCTCTCTGGCGTCGGAGGCGGTGTTCAGTCCGGGAATGATCTGGTTGCCGAACAGGTCGGTAGTTTTGGGCTTGTGCAGTTTGAGCTGCTGCAGGCCCTCTTGCAGGTCGCGCAGGCTTGCACTGAAATTCTGGTCCGCCTGCATGGCGGGGCCCATGTGGGCGTGCACGCTGTTCACAATCCGCAGGAAGACCCAAAGGCCCACGCCCATGAACAGGAACACGCATATGGTGCCCTGCACGGATACGGTGAGCATCTTGGCGCACGCCACGAAAATCATGACGATGTTGGCTGCGGTGGCCATGAGCATGCGCGCGGCTTCCACCACCAGTTCGCGCCCGTCGAGCAGAGCAGTCTGAACGCGGTTTTTGTCCAGCCTCTCGTATTCCAGCAGGGAGATGCTGCGCAGCTTTGTGGCAATGCGCATGCGCCATTCCATGATGCCGCGCAGGGCAATCTGCGCCGAGCGGCCTGTGATGTACCGGAACAGGAAGTAGAACGAGCCGAGGCAGATCAGAAAGGCGAGAAAGGTGTGGAATTGAATGCCTTCATCCGAGAGCTGCTCAAGTCCTTGCAGGACGGTGAACACGGCAAGCCCCTGCATGACGCCGGAGGCCAGACATGCAGCAGCAAGCCTGGGCCCTTCTGCGCCCGCCTGCGTGCGGAGGAGTTTGAGAAACAGCGAGTTGTTCAGTTGCAGCATCGAGTTTGTGCGTCCCGGATTTCGTATTTACACAAATGGTGGCCCGGCTTCCGGACCATGGCTGTCCTGTTTCAGGCGATGTATCGAAACCCCTGTTGTCCGTTTCCGGCAGCAGCGGGTTTTGTTCCCGCAGCAGAGACTGCCTTCCGGCAGCAGCGCTGAAGGCTTCGGATGTTTCCGGCCGCGGCAGGAACATCGGAAAGCACCGGAAGGAGTATAGTACTCCCTCCGGTGATCTTCCTGAAAACCTGACAGGAAAACGCTATGCAGGTGTGGCTGCCTGCTCTTCTGCTTTGGGCTCTTCCGCTTCGGCAGGAGACTTTTTGATCTTCTGCTTCATCTTGGAGACCATGCCCTTGCCTTCTTCCATCTTGGTCTTGAAGTAGGCCTTTGCCTCGTTCACATCAAGGTTGCCAAGGGTGCCGCCGTTTCTGAAGTGACGGTCGAAGACCCAGCCGAGGGCATAGGTGCTGGCACCGCCCATGATGCTGATGGTGGCGGCACCGGCGGTATAGCCGATGACGGGAATGCTCTTCAGCAGGGAGGCAGCCAGCGGCACGCTGGCCGTGGTCAGTGCGCCGCCGCACAGGGCGGAGATGATGGACTTTGCGCGTTCCTTCTTGAATTCCACGCCGTGCGCCTTGGAAAGGGCATGGATCATTTCCAGCTGCACAGCCGTGAGCGCGGCAAAGTCCACAAGCGGAACAGGCACAAAGCCTACACCGATGGCGGCATACACGCGCTTGCGGATAATGGCATCCACAGCGTCTTCAGCGGGGCAGTTGCAAGGGGCTGCTTCAGCGTTTTCAACAGCTTCCGCTTCCAGGGTTGCGGCCTGTTCTTCAACGTCTTCATGCTTTTTAGCCATTGTCATAGCCTCATAATGGTCTTTTCAGGTTTTCAAGGAAACTACTGGGCCATAGTCGCATTCTGAACGCCCGCGAGCGTGGAATCGAAAATTTCATCGGCGGAAATGAGCAGGAGAAGGGGCAGGTCGATGCCGAGATTGCTGGCGGTAACAATATTCAAAGTTATCTTGGGCGTATATGATTCCTTTTCCAGAACTGCTGTCGGGGGGAGCAGATTCAGCCGTTGTCCTATGCGGTCGGCATAGAATCTGCCCAGCGGAAGATAGTTCAGGGTGGAGAGCCCCATGAGCGCGCCGCGCCGCACGTGGATGCTGCCGTCGCGGGCAAATGTCCGTATCTTGCGGCTGTTCAGGGTGTCGAACATGGGCTGCGGGTTGCCCTGCGTCCAGTCGAAACAGTTGAGGGCAGAGATGTAGAAGGCGTCCACTCCCTGATCCAGCAGGGCATTAACACCTTTGGTGCAGGTGTCCATGCTCTCCGCCTTGTCCAGATAGGGGTATTCCACAAGGGTGAAACCGCGTTCACGCGCAACCTCGCGGGCCTCGTTCACGTTGGAGTAGGAGAGCCCCTCGGGGCTGTCGTGGTACATGATGCCCAGACGGGAAAAGGGCAGGGCCTGATGGAACAGGGTGAACACCTTGTACCACTTGTCGCGCTGATACTGGATGGTGAGGTTCGGGGCGGTTTTGCCCGTCTGCGCATCCACTATTCCCGCGCCCACGGGGTCGGCCACGTCAATGGACATGATGGGGGTAATGCCGTTGTTCTCAGCAAGCAGCGCCTTGGTGGCTGCCGTTCCCATGGCGAGGATCATGTCCACGGACGAATTGGTCATGAGCTTTGCGGCTTCCCGCCGGTAGTCGGCGTTTGAGGCATTCCAACCCGGGCTTATGTACAGGCTTTGCGGAAAGTTCAGATGCTGCAGCAGGCCGCGCTGCTCGAGCGAGGCACGAACCTGTTTGTAGATGAGCGAAAATTCCCAGTAAGGTCCGGCTTCGAAATAGGCGACGGTTTTGAGAGGGGCAGTCGTGCTATTGCCGGTCGTGGCAATGGAGCTGGCCGGGCCGGTCGGGGAAAGGGGCGTGGTGCCTGCCGCCGTGGTGGCAGCAATTAGGGCAGCAGCGGGTGTGCCGGCGCATGCAACCGGCACCGCATTGGCCGCCATGAAAAGGCAGAACGCGGCAAGGGCGGCAATATGCCGGAGAATGCTGGTGTGACTGTTCTTCATTGATCAGCCTGTCCGTAGTGCAGTTGTAATACACCCGATTATAGTGTGGTCGACAATGTATCAGACGAAAAGTGTTATAGTCTACATGAACTTGGGGCCGTTATAACTCCACAGGCGGCAACTCTTGCGAGCGCGGTCCGCAAGATGCTTCGCAGAGGTCCGCAAATAACAGAGTCAGCCGGTTCACTCTGCGTATAGGTACCGGCCGTTTTGCGTCAGCTGGCCCGGGTCATATCTGCTCTGTCACAGGGGCTGCATCCGGGAGGCGGAAAACGGCAACGTCAAGCTGCGGCGCGCACGCGGCCATGCTGCAGTGGTAGGCAGCCTCCGTGTTGATGTCGCGGACCGTCCAGCAGCCGGAACCTTCGGAGCCACCGGTTTCAGGCGTATCATCCGGAGGCAGCGAGATGAGCCATGCATCCGTCTTACTGTCTGTGCAGACCTGAAAGCTGTCCATGGTCATGTTCAGTCCTGTACCTGCGGCTTTGAGAACGGCTTCCTTGCGGGTCCAGCAGCGGTAGAAGATGCGCAGGCGTTCTTCTTCAGGAACTGCGAAAACGCCCGCCTGTTCGTGCGGGTGCAGCGCGGCCGCAAGCACTTCCAGCTCCGGAACGGGGCGTATTTCTTCCACGTCTATGCCCACATGGCAGCTGCGGCACAATGCTGTCCAGACCATGCCGCCCGAGTGTGAGATGGAAAAGTCCACGTCTGTGTCTTCAAGCTGCGGCTTGCCCCATCGCGTAACAGAAAACGCTTCAGGTACGGGGCGGTTGAGCGCAGCCTCAAGACAGCGCCGGGCAAGCGCTCTGCCTACCATATGCCGCGCGGCGTCTGCAGCGTGGATGAACCTTCCTGCCCGTTCTCTCTCATCCCTCGTCACAAAGGGCAGGCTGGCGGCTATCCAGTCCTGCGCATCACCTTCCAGACGCAGCCCCACACAGAGAATTGCACTGTCCCCGACAGGGGGAACATGCAGGCTGGCGAGCGAGTCCGGCATGGCCATGGCGTTACCTTTGTCCCAGTCGCTGCTTTATGCAGTCCGCAAGACCGGCCCAGTTTTCCTGCAGATAGAAATGGTTACCCGGAAAGAGGTGCAGGGAAAAATCAACTGTGGTCAGGGATTGCCATTCGGCAGCCTTTTCCTTGGTGAGAAAATCCTCTTCACCCAGAAATACGGTGATGGGTACGGGGATGGGCTTGATGGTTCCCTGCGGCTTCCATGAGGTGACGGCGGTGAAATCCGCATGCAGGACAGGCATGAGGTAGCTGCGGAATTCATCGGAAGAGGCCACACACTGCGGTATGCCGCCCATTTCTACCACATGCTCCCAAAGTTGCTCGGGCGAGAGTTCTTCAAACGACGGTTGGGCGCATGGCAGACCCGTGATGTCGGGCATGAACCGGGGGCTTTCGGGCGTAGCTGTTGCTGAGAGAAAAAGCCTTCTGGGCAGGGGCATGTTCCGCTCTGCGGCGCGCATGGCACAGAGAAAGGCGAGCAGGCCACCCATGCTGTGGCCGAAAATGGCATAGGGGGCGGCTTCGGCTTCAGGCCGTATGGCATCGAGCAGATCGTTGCACAGAGTGCTCATACTGGTGTGCAGGGGCTCGTTATGACGCCGTCCGCGGCCGGGAAGTTCCAGAGGGTGCAGGCGCAGGGTGTCCGGAAGAAAGGACCTGAGTTGTGTATAGTGGGCTGCACTTCCTCCGGCGTGGGGAATGCAGAACAATGTTGCGGTCGTTTCTGGTGCCATATTCTATCCGTGTGTCCGGCAGGTTCGCCGGGAGTTGTCTATCTCAAGGGGGGGAGCGCCCATCGGGCCGCTACAGGGTTACCCAGCCCGCCTCGTCATCCAGTTCCTGCATGATGAGGCGCGATGCCTGTTCATCATGCCCCGAGCGGGCATGTATCTGCTTGAGCACGATCTTGCCGTCGATCATGCCGCAGATTTCAAGCTTACCCACGTCGTGCCCTATGATGTATTTGAAGCGCGTGCCGTAGCCGTTGAGATCGGCTCTGGCCCTGTCCACGATTGCTATACCCTGCTTCAGGGGAATCTGAAAATGGTGGCGCACGCGCGAAACCGGCATGCACTGGTAGAGATAATAGGGATTAACCCCTATGCCGAGCAGGCCGTTCATAAGATCCACAAGGTCGTGCGCGGTATCGTTCACACCCCGCAGCAGCACGGCCTGGTTGTTTATGGTGGCCCCGCATTTCCGTATGCGGCGTATGGCCTCGGCAGAGGTGGGGGTTATCTCGCGGGCGTGGTTAAAGTGGGTGGCCACATACAGGGGTTTATGATTGTTGAATTCCTGCAACAGATCGGTGAGGTCGTTTTCGAAAATGCGGACGGGAAAGGTGACGGGAACGCGCGAGCCGATGCGCACGAAATCAAGATGCTCGATTTCCGCCAGCGACATGAGCATGCGCCTGAGCACCGGAGTCGGCAGCATCAGCGGGTCGCCGCCGGAAAGAATGACGTTGGTGATTTCGGGGTGTCCGGCAATATATTCCAGTGCGCCGGTAAAATCCTTCAGCACCTGATCGCTGCGGCGGCCCACTATTCTTCTGCGGAAACAGTGGCGGCAGTACATGGCGCAGTATTCCGTAGCCACCACAAGGGCCGTGTAATCGTACTTGTGCAGCACGCCGTTGCCCTTGTCGTGTTTGTCGTCACCGTAGGGATCGGTTGTGGTCTCGCCCATGGAGCCGACCACGACCAGCTCTTCAGTGCTGGGAAAACACATCCTGCGGATGGGGTCTGCGGGGTCGTCCCTGTTGATGAGCCCAAGGTAGTATCTGGGAATATTGATGGGGTGTACTTCTACAACCCGCCTGAGTTCCTGCTCGTCTTCCGCACTGAAGACGGCATGTGCCTTGAGCTGATCAACGGTTGTCACGTTGTTGGAGAGTTCTTTTTTCCAATCTGTTCGTGTCCAGTCTGCCTGTGTCCAGTCTGTTTCCCCGTTCATTCTGGTGGGCTCCCTTTGTCCGGATTGCTGCCCCGTATGTCTTGCAGGTATCTCATGCCTAACATTCAAACACGGTACAATTATAGGAACAAGCCGCAGTTGCATAGAGGTTTTCAAGGAAAACGAGGGCATTTTGAAATACAAGTCAGATCGTTGCCTTTCTTAATAACTGTAAGAAACGGCTGTACAGGTGAAACTTGCGAACTTCTGAACCGTCAGGCAAGGCACTTTTTCCGGTTGAGAGTGTTACTGCAGGCGTTTTTGTCGTTATTTGCCGTGCCGCCGATGGAGTATGGCGCACACCGTTATATATAATGGCGGCGGTTGCACAGGGTAATTTCCTTACAAACAATAGTATGTCTTATTATGATGGTGGCTGCGTGCAAGGTCTACGTTTTACTACATTCCGTTTACTGCAAGTTGAACTTGCGAAGCTTTTGTGAGTGGGATAGTCCAGCATGGTAGCGAGGTTATCCATGAAAGACATTGAGTTGGATGGAGATTTGGCAGTATTGATTCCTTTTACCAGCGGGCAGAAGGAGTTGTGGTTGTCATGCCAGGCGTCGCTTTCCGGCTATTCGGAAGTAGTGAACCTTGCCCGCTTCAGGGTGGGGTGCCTTGCTTCTCCTGACCTTCTGCGTCAGGCGGTGCGCTTTGCCCTGCGGCACACCCCTCTTCTTAATGCATCGATAATCACGCACGGGGCAGAACCCTATTTTGCAGCGGGTACTGGTCTGGAGCCGGATGTGCGCTTTCTTGATTTCAGCAAGCATGAAAATCCGGAACGCGCTGTAAAGGAATACCTCACCGTGTTCTTCGAAGAGCCGGTGGATAGCGACTGCCTCATCCGCTACGCGCTTATACATACCGGTAAAAACGAGAGCACACTGGCTTTTAAAAGTTCCCATATCGTCATGGACGGTTTGGGATCTTTTTTTCATGCGGCCTTTCTGGCTGATATCTACCACGCACTGGCGCAGGGGCAGGAGCCGGATTTCGGTGAACCCTGTGCCTTTGACGAGGTATACCGCAAAGAGTGCGCGCACCGTGAATCATCCCGTTTTGAAAAAGACATGGCGTACTGGCGGGCGCATCTGGAAAGGCTGCCGGAAAAACGCATTTTCAGGGCTCGTCCGGGCTACCCCGACATGCTCGGGAATACCCGTTTCGACAAATATGCCTTCAGTGACGAAACATCATCCCGCATAGAACGTTACCTTGCCGATAACAGCCTGACACCCAACGTCTATTTTACTGCGCTGCATGCTCTTGTGGTTTCCTTCATGACCGGGGAGAAGGAAATAGTCATCCAGACGCCGGTTGCATATGGCGAGCGCAAGGTACCGGCCAGACGGCAGGGCTCGCAGATTGCCATGCCTCCCGTTCTGGCAGATCTGCGCAAGCACGAAACCTTCGGGGAGCTGTGCGCCGACATTGTTGCCCAGAACGGCCAGTTTTACAGGCACATTCTTACGCCGTATCAGCTGGCGATGCGGGAACTCCCCCACAAGAATCTATCGTTCGTGGCAGATACCTTTACCAATTTTCTGCCCGGCACGCCCAAGGGCAGCCCCTCGTTTCCCATACTGGAAGCGTTTCAGTGGCATAGTGAAAAGGAGCCCACTCTCTTCGGCGGCATGATCATGCGCGAGACGGAGACCGGCCGTTTTTCCATAACCGTGCGCAGTTGCCGCAACCACTTCAGCAGGCAGGATGCGGAACGCTATGTGCGCAGGCTTGAACTGCTGACAGAGCAGCTGGCCGCCGGAGTGGAAGTGCCGCAGCTCACCTACCTGCTGGAAGAAGAGGCGCGGGAGCTGGCCGTGTGGCAGCGGGGCGAGCGGCGTGACTATGCCGTAGCAACCATGCACGACCTTTTTGATGCCGTTGCCGGACGGTTTGCGCGGCACCCTGCCGTGCGGGATGAACAGGGCTCCGTGCTGGCCTATGCGGATGTGCAGGAATATTCCCGCATGTGCGCCGCGTGGCTGGCAGATAACGGCGTAACGCCGGGCGACGTGGTCGCCGTCATGGCCGGGCGGTGTATCAACCTGCCGGAAATAGTGCTCGGCATACTGCGTTGCGGGGCCGTGTATCTGCCGGTGGATCCCAAGGCATCGGAAGATCGTCTTTCCTACATTCTGGCAGATGCCGGTGCCGTGTTCACCGTGGACCCTGCCGACCTTTCCTACAGGACTGTGCCGCAGGCGGGCAGTTCGCCAGAAATGACATGGCAGGCTCCGGCCGTATCGCCTGAAAGCCCTGCCTATCTCATCTACACATCCGGCTCGACCGGTCGGCCCAAGGGGGTTGTCGCCCCCCACGCCGGCTTCGTGAACATGATTCAGGGGCAGATGGAAACCTTCGGCATAACGGATGTGGACCGTGTGCTGCAGTTTGCCCCGCTCATTTTCGATGCCTCGCTTTCCGAGATGTTCATGGCTTTGCACGCGGGTGCCTGCCTGTATCCGGTCAGCGATGCCAGCCGCAACGAGCCGTGGGGGCTGCGGCAGTATATGGCGGATAACAGAATCAGCGTTGTCACCTTTCCTCCGTCATATCTGCACCTCTTCGACAGGGAATTCTTCCCCGGCCTGCGGGTGCTCATCACCGCCGGAGAACCGCCCGTTGCAGCGGATGCGCTGCACCATGCAGCCACGCTGGACTATTTCAATGCCTACGGTCCCACGGAAGCATGCGTCTGCGCTTCCATGAAGCGGGTTGCGCCTGATGAGCCTCTGCCCATCACGTCCGGCCGCCCCATTCCCAACGGCACGGCATACGTTCTTGATGCCGAAGGCCGCGCGCTGCCTGCGGGCATGGTGGGAGAACTCTGGATAGGCGGTGCGGGCGTTGCCCTTGGCTATCACGGCAATGCCGAGCTTACCGGAGCGCGCTTCCGCCCTTTGCCGGAGCTTGGCGAACCGCGCGCCTATGCCACGGGCGACCTTGCGCTCTGGTCTGTGCAAGGCGAGATAGTGCTGGTTGGCCGCGCAGATGATCAGGTGAAGATCAGAGGCAACAGGGTGGAGCTTGGCGAGGCGGCATTCCTGCTGGAACGCTGCCCCGGAGTGAGTCAGGCTGCGGTTCTGGTTGTGCGCGATGCCTCGGACCAGCCCGCGCTGGCCGCATTTCTGGTGCTGCATGCGGGAAGCACCGCAGAGACGGTGGTTGCGTGGTGCCGTGAGAACCTGCCCGCCTACATGATTCCTTCTTTCTGGCATGAAGTGCCGGCCATGCCCATGACGCCGACAGGCAAGGTGGACCGCAACGCACTGAAAAAACAGCTCAAGGTTTCCCGTGCCGATTCCGCACAGCAGGAGCTGGACCCGCAGCTGCGCGCCTTGTGCGATCAGGCGCTGGGCGTTGCCTGCCGTCCCGAGGTGAGCTTTTTCGATCAGGGGGGCAACAGCCTCACAGCCATGGGGTTGCTGCATGCCATCCGCACCACCTTTACCGTGGATATTGCCTTCCGCCAGTTTGTGACCTGCGACACCCTGTACGCCTTGCAGACCATGGTCAGGGAGGCTGTTCCGCAGGGGCCCACAGGCGGGACCGATGAAGCGGGACTCAGCAGCCCCCAGTTTCGGGTCTGGGCGTATCAGCAGGCCAACTACGGCTCCATTGATTACAACATGCCCCTCATACTGGATATTCGCGGCGAACAGGCGGCGGCGTTTCTTGATGCCTTCCGTCAGGCCGTGAACGGGCAGGAGCTGCTTTGCTGTACCATAGCAGGTGATGTTGACCGTCCGCGGTTTGTCCGCAGCGGCAGGTCTGTTCCCCTGCATATGACGGATTTTGCCGATGCGGAATCCGCCATGCGCCATTTTGACGGTCGCATCCACATTCCCTTTGATCTGCGCGCGGAATTGCCTGTGCGTCTGGAAGCGGCAAGGCTGCCCGGCAATACCTTTCTGCTGCTGGTGCTCATGCACCACATCGTCGGGGACGGGGAGAGTCTGGAACTGTTGCAGGACAATGCACTGCGGATTCTGCACGGCGAAACGCCCGCGAAGGGGCAGCTGTCCACACAGGTCGCGTTTTGCCGCAGGGAAGAAGAGTATCGCCGGTCGGATGCGCACAAGGCCGACAAGGCCTACTGGGAAGGGATGTCCGGCGAGACTGCCGCACTTCCCTTTGTGCGGAACCGTTCCGGCGCCATGGTCGGCCTGCCCGTGCCTGCAGCCCTTATGGAAGGACTGGATGGTTTCGCCAGAAGAACCGGTACCGGCGTGCTGGCGGTATTCACCTCACTGGTGGCGCGTTTTCTTTGCTCCCGCTACGGAGTCGATTCCCTGCGGATAGGCATTCCTGTGGGCTTGCGGGAAACACAGGAAGAATTTCGTACCTCCGGATTCTTTGTGAACACGGTGCCGTTGCTGATTCGATCCGGCAGGGCGGACGAGGGGTCGGATATCGAGGCGGTCGTCAGGGATGTGGCAGGCCAGCTCAGGGATGGTGTGGCGCGCAGCCGCTATTGCCCCATTATGCCGATGCCCGAGGTGCTGGTCACGCAGGTGCATCAGGAAGACAGAGTGGAACCGGGCCTCAGCCTGCGGCAGAAGGAACCCCGGCTCCGTGCCAGCAAATTTTCCGCCAGCTTCATCCTGCGGACGGGGGTGCATGCCGGAGTCTTTCTTGAGCACGACATGGGGAGCATTCCCGATGGAGACTCTCTGCTGCGGCAGTTGCTGGAGGCGATGGCAGAATATTTGGCAGACCATCTGAAAGATCATCTGGCAGACCATCTGAAAGACCAACTGGCAGACTGTCAGGCAGATCATTTGGCATTCAACGGCAATGCCGGAACGCCCCTTTCGCCCGTGGAAGCACTGGCCGGAATATGGCAGGAGGTGCTCCATTCCGCACCCGAGGCGCAGAGCGACTTCTTCCGCTACGGCGGAGACTCCATAAAGGCCATTCAGATTACCGGCAGTCTGCTCCGTCAGGGCATTACGGGCCTTGCGGCTGCGGATTTTCTGCGCACACCGAATTTCGGAGACCTCTGCGCGCTGCTGGAGCGTGCCGGTGAATTGGCTACGGCAGGTACAGTCGACTCACCAGACAAGGTCGCATACCGGCAGCCGCAGGCAGGCAGCCTGATTCCGCTTCTTCCCATTCAGCATGCGCTCGTGCACGGGCATCCCGAGCACTGGAAGCACTATTTCATGGCGCTGCCTCTGGCGCTTGAGGCCGGAGTTACCCGCGAGGGTATCCAAGCGTGGCTGGCCTCGCTCCCTGAGCGGTTCGAGTCGCTGCGGCTTGCCTTTTCTCCGGACGGGGCGCGTCTGCTGCCTGTCCCGCAAACCGTATGCCTGCATGAAGGGTTTACTCCGGCGGCGGACAGCCTGAGCCTGTTCAGGGCCATGGCCCGTGCTGTTTTTGCAGGGCTTGATCCCGAGGCGGGCAGAACCTTCGGGGCTGCATTGGCAGAACAGGACGGCGAACGGTTCCTTTTGCTGGCAGGGCACCATCTGGTGCTTGATGTCATCTCCCTCGATATTCTCCGTCGTGACCTGCTCGCCCATTGTCAGGGCGGGGAAAGGGCAGGAGAGCGCTTCGGCATGGCCACCAGAGCCGTGGAAATGGACCGGCTGGTCGCGGAGGGCAGCTTCCCTTCTGAAGAAGAGCGCCTTTTCTGGGAATCCGTGTGCGATACGCCGCACGGCACGCTTGCCGGTCTGCTGAACGGCCCGGATGCCGGCAACACAGATGATGGTCGGCCCCCCCAGGGGCAAGATCTTGGTGCTGACAGGCAAGGTCGCGGCGCTGGCGACCGCATCTATCTTACAAGGTCGCTTTCCGGCTTCCGGTCTGACTACTCGCAGTCACCGCTTTCGGATATTCTGGCAGCATTGTCCTGCGCCCTGCATGGGCAGGGACAGGGGCAGACACAGACTCAGACACAGACACGGCCGGTATTTGTCACACTGGAAAGTCACGGGCGCGATGCCCTGCTGCCTGGGTTTGACGCCTCCCTGAGCCTTGGCTGGTTCACGGCGCTTTGCCCGATGCCGATTGTGCCTTCCGTCAGTGTCCATGAGGCGCGCAAGGGCGTGCAGCCGTGGATAAAGGAGCACTTTACCGCCCGCAACAGCAACGCCTACGGCTATCTGCGCCTGAAAGATCCGGCCCGGTTTGCGGTAGATGCCCGTATCTGCCTCAACTATCTGGGCACGGTTGCCTCCGGCACGGGCAGCAAGGCAACCACGCAGATGTCTCTGGCCGTGCCCGGAGCCATTTCCGAACTGCTGCACCCGGACTTTGTACCGGACAGCCCGCTGGAACTGAGCGCGTATTTTGACGAGGCAGGCACCTTGCATCTGGGCGCTTATTTCAGTCCCTGCGACCTCTCGCAGGAGTGGGTAGATGGCCTTATGGGCAGGATGACCGAGGCGCTGGCATCGCTTCCGGCATACAGCCCGCCCGTGTCTGCCGGGGTGCAGGCGAGGATAGGTGAGCTGTGCCGTTGCACACCTGAAGAGATAGAGGCCATCCGCCTGCCGGATGTCTGCCACGAGCCCATGCTGTATCAGGCGCTGACGCCCGATCAGGGCAGCTACACGCAGCAGGTGAGCTTTCATCTTCGGGGAGACGTGCAGGACTTTCTGCTCCTTTCGGCATGGAACAGGGTAGTGGATCGTCACGAAAGTCTGCGTTCCCTCTACCCCATGCCCCATGCAGGCGAGTTTTACCGCGTGGTGATGCGTCACGGCAGGCTGGGCGCGGAATATCACGACCTTTCGCATTTGCCCGCGCCCATGGCCGCTGAAAGCATGGCCCGCCTGCTGCTGGAACAGCGGGAACGGGGCTTCGACCTTGCCGCAGGCCCCCTGCTCAGGTCGCAGCTGTTCCGGCTTGATGCGGACCGTGTTGTGGTGAGCTGGTGTTTCCATCATCTGCTCATGGACGGCTGGTGCATAGGCATTCTCATGCATGAGCTGCTGAGCGAGCATGCCCGTTTGGCCGGACGTCCGATCGGACGTTCGGCCGAGGCACTGCCCCCTGCGGTGCCGCTGGCAGAATACGGCCGCTGGCGCACCCTGTTTGATGAAGAGGCCGCGCGGGCCTACTGGTCTTCCCTTCTTGATGGATTTGTCCCCCTGACAGGGATTGCGGAAGGCTATTCCGCGCAGGATGCGGGCGAGCCTGAAACTTTGGAACGGGATATTGATGCTTCCCTCACCGCCGCCTTGCAGGAGGCCGCCGCCGCGGCATCCATAACGCTGCCCGTGCTGGTGCAGAGCGTGTGGGCGTTGCTGCTCGGTGTGGAAAACGGGTACCGCCGCGACGTGGTGTTCGGTCTGGTCACATCCGGCCGTCCGGCGGAAGTGCCGGGAATAGACCGTGCCGTGGGTCTGTTCATCCAGACGCTGCCCTTGCGGGTTCGCTGGTCTGAGGACGCCATGTTTGCCGACGTGCTCGCGGACGTGAAGGAACAGAGCCTGCAACAGATGCGGCACGGGTATCTGCCGCTGGCAGAGATGGGCAGGAATCTGCTCGATCATCTCATGGTGTTCGAGAACTACCCCTTCGACCCGGTGCTCGACGGGGGCAGGCTGGAAATGCTGAAGGTGGAAGGATATGAGAAAATTCCCTATCCACTCGGCATTTCAGTCATTCCTGGAGCAAGTCTGCGGTTCAGGTTCCTGTATGATCCCGGCAGCATGAGCGCTGAACGTGTTCAGGCCTTGCAGGAGCGCTTGTTTGCCGCGCTGCAGCGTGTGGCAGCCTCGCTTGAAATACCCTGCGGTGCTCTGGAAGCCTGCATTCGTGACGGTGCCGCCCTGCCCGTATCGGAGAAGGCAGCCGAAAGCTTTGCGGGCCATGCTGTATCGGTTCAGCCGGTTGCGGAGGCTCCTGAATGCGGAGCCGGAGCCGATATCGAGTCCGTGGTGATGGAAAGCTATGCCGCCGTGCTGGACTGCCCGATCGCTTCAGCGGAAGAAGACTTCTTCCTGCTGGGTGGTAACAGTCTGCTGGCCATGCGTCTGCTGGCGCAGTTGTCCAAACAGTTGTCCGTCAAAGTCTCCGTGGGTGATATTCTGACCTTCTGCACTCCCCGCAGTCTGGCGGCGCATATAGCGTCCGTCAAAGATCAGGAAGCCTCTGTTGCCGCCCGCATCCCCCTGCTGCCGGAACGGGATGTATATCCGCTTTCCTCCAGCCAGCAGCGCATGTGGTTTTTGCAGCGGCTGCACGAGGATGGCCGGGTATACCTTATTCCCTTTGCCGCCCGCCTTTTTGCCCCCGTTGACCGCGCCGTATTGCAGCAGGCGCTTTTGCTGGTCGAGGAACGGCATTCCGCGCTGCGCCTGCGGGTGTCCGCAGATACGCCCGAGCAGAGATTTGCGGCTTCTGGCAGCCTGCAGCTCGAATATCATGAATTGCCGGATGCCGGAGCCTGTGTGCAGGCTGCCCGCGTGGTGTTGCCCATGGCGTTCGGCTTTGACAATCCCCTTGTCCGCGTTGCCCTGTACCAGTCGCCGGAAGGTACGTCAGTTCTTGCGTTCTGCTTTCACCACATCATTTTCGACGGCTGGTCGTCCGAGGTGTTCCTGCGCGATCTGAACCGTGCCTATGAGGCGGTCATGAACGGAAGCACTCCGGCATGGGAACCGCTGGATATTGATTACGTCAGCTATGCGGAATGGGGGGCAACGCAGGAATCCCCTGATTTTGCGGCCATGCGGCAGGACCTGCTGCCCTTACCCGAGCGCCTGCCCCTGCCGCTGGATATGCCCAGACCGGCCGTGCAGGATTATGCGGGCGGGGTGCATGTCTTTGCCCTGCGTCCCGAGCAGGTGCAGGGACTCCGGCGCTATGTGGCGGAGCAGGGGTGCACGCTGTTCCCTGCGCTGCTCGCGCTGGTAAAGGTGTTTTTGTTCCGTCACACCGGGCAGCCGGATATCGTGATCGGCTGCACCGCCGCGAACAGGGAGCACGATCAGGTGCAGAACATGATCGGCCTGTTCGTGAACACGCTGGCCGTGCGCACCATGCTGGATGCGCAGCGCGACTTCACCACCCTTGTGCATCAGGAGCAGGCTGTGCTGCAGCGCGCCCTTGCCGCGCAATCATACCCCTTTGAAAAGGTCATTGACGTGCTGGGGGTGGAGAGAAACCTTTCCCGCAATCCGCTCTTTGACGTGTTTGTGGCGCTGGAGGATGCATCGTGGGCCGTGTATGACCGCGACCCTCTGCGCATGGAGGCGGTGTCCGTACCGCACAACACGAGCAAGTTCGACCTCAGTCTCTATTTCAGGGAAACAGCTCCGGACTGCTTTGAGGTGCATCTGGAATACTGCACGGAGCTGTTCAGGGAGGATACCATCCGTGCCATGGGCGAGCGTCTGAGCGTTCTGCTTGATGACGTGCTGCAACGGCCCGCAGCCCCCCTGCATGCGCTTGCCGTCATGCCGGAACGGGAAACGGCCCTGCTTGCCGGCTTCAATGCCACGGATGAGCCCTTTGACACCGAACGCGACGTGGACAGCTGCTTCCGCGAACAGGTGGCGAAGACGCCGCAGGCCATGGCCATGCGGGATCATACGGGGCAGGCCCTTTCGTATGCGCAGATGGATGCGCGGGTATCCGCCCTTGCCGCGCATCTTGCGGCGCAGGGACTTGGGAAGGGGCAGTATGCGGGCATCTGCTTTGACAGATCAGTGGAGATGATGCTCGGCGTCTTTGCCGTCATGCGTCTCGGCGCGATATATGTTCCACTTTCCGCCACGTTGCCGCAGGCCCGTCTGCAATCCATGTTCGAAGACCTTGGCGGATGCACGGTAATCACGGCTGCCCATCTGTCAGACCGGTTTGAAGGCTGCGGTCAGCAGGTGCTGGTGCCGGATATGGCATCCCTGCCCGCAGCGGAATGCGCCCCGCAGGATATTGCTCCTGATTCCGTGGCCTACACGCTGTTCACCTCCGGTTCCACCGGAAGGCCCAAGGGCGTGCAGATAGAGCACCGCAGCCTGCGCAACCGCCTGCTGTGGATGCAGTCGCGCTTCCCCATCGGGCAGGGCGATGTCATTTTGCAGAAGACGACCATTTCGTTCGATGTCTCCATATGGGAGCTGTTCTGGTGGTCGTGGTGCGGTGCGGAGCTTGCCCTGCTGGAACCGGAAGGGGAAAAGAACCCCGCGAAAATTGTTGCCGCCGTTGCCGCAAATCGCGTTACGGTGCTGCATTTTGTGCCCTCCATGCTTCGGGTATTTCTGGATTATCTTGAGGCCAATCCGAAAGAGGTCGGCAGGCTTGCGAGCCTGCGCTACGTCTTTACCAGCGGCGAGGCACTGCCCGCAGACCTTGCAGAACGGTGGAATGCCCTGCTGCAGGCGGAGCTGCATAACCTCTACGGCCCCACGGAAGCGGCCATAGACGTAACGTGGTACCCCTGCACCGGCAGCATTACCCGCGCCGTTCCCATCGGCAGGCCTGTGAGCAACACCCGCCTGTATGTGCTTGATGCGCAGCGGCGGCCTGTCCCCCCCGGTGTGACCGGAGAGCTGTATATAAGCGGCATTCAGGTGGCCAGAGGCTACGTGAACCGGCCGGACCTGACGGAACGCAGCTTTTTGTCCGACCCGTTCTTCCCCGGCAGCCGTATGTACCGCACGGGCGACCTTGGCAGGTGGCTTGCGGACGGCAATGTCGAATACCTCGGCAGGAACGACGATCAGGTCAAGATTCGCGGTTTCCGCATCGAACTTGGTGAGGTGGAAGCTGCCCTGAACCGCTGCTCCGGCGTGTCGCAGGCCGTTGTGCGCGTCTGCCGTGTGGGCGGATACGACGCTCTGGAAGCCTTTGTGCTGCCCCATGCGGGTGCAGCGCTGACGCTCGGACAACTGCGCACCGAGCTTGCGGCCATGCTGCCGGAATACATGCAGCCGTCGCTGTTCCGCCTTGCGGATGTCATTCCTCTCAGCCCCTCGGGCAAGGCCGATCGCAAGGCCATGCAGGGCAGATTGTTGCAGTCTCCGGCTGATTTTGTGCAAGCGGATGAAAGTCCGCTGCACGATGCCATTCGCAGTCTCTGGCACCGCGTGATGCCGGAAGTGGCGGTGGCCGACCCTGAGCTGGGATTCTTTGATGCGGGGGGCAATTCCCTGCTGCTGGTGCAGCTGCATGCCCTGCTGGAGGAGCACTGGCCTGGGGTGTTTTCTCTCGCGGGTCTGTTTGCGGACAGTTCCATCAGCAAGCAGGCACAGCGGATTGAGGCGAGCCGTACCGAGCAGGACCGTGTCGAACAGATTCGTGTACGTCAGGTTGCTCCGGCCACGACGCTGGCGGACCACCATGCCCCTGTGGCCATCATCGGTATGGCTGTGCGCGTGGGAGACTACGAAGACGCCGAGCGCTTCTGGGAAGACCTTGCAGGTGGGGTAGACAAGAACATTCCCCTGCCGGAAAGGCGGCAAAGGGAAGTGCGCCAGATTTTCGAGGCCGTGGGCTATGCCTTTGATGCGGCAAAGCTGCGCGAGGCGGCGTATCTTGCAGATATTTCTTCGTTCGACCACAGGCGTTTCGGCCTTTCTCCCGGCGATGCAAGCATGCTGGACCCGAAGCAGCGCCTCTTTCTGGAAGTGGCAGCACAGGCCCTCGATGATGCGGGCTATGGCGGCGCAGCCCTTGAAAACCGGAACGTGGGTACCTTTGTGGGTGCCAGCCCCTACAGACTGTTTCAGGATGCCGTCACCCGTGCATTCCCCGACCAGTCCGAGCAGATATATCTGCTGAACGTGCCTTCCAACGTGGTGGCGCGGTTGAGCTATCTCAAGAACTGGAGCGGGCCTGCGGCCACGGTGGATACGGCCTGCTCGTCGGTGCTCAAGGCTGTGCACGATGCCTGTCAGAGCCTGCGTTCGGGAGAAAGCTGCGTTGCGCTTGCGGGCGGGGTGCACACCATTGATCTGCCGGTGAAGAGCGACACGGCCTTCACCATCGAGGCTGCTTCCGGCAGGACAAGAACCTTTGATGCTGCGGCAGACGGCGTGGGAGCGGGTGAAGGCGCGGCAGTGTTCGTGCTCAAGCTGCTCGATGCGGCCGTGCGCGACAACGATGCCATTCATGCCGTCATCGCGGGCAGTGCCGTCAATCAGGATGGCCGCTCGTCCAGCATGGCAGCCCCCAACCCCGATGCACAGGCAGAGGTGATCACCCTTGCGGCCCGCAATGCCGGTGTTCCGCTTTCTGCCATGAGCTTTTTCGAGGCGCACGGCACGGCCACCGTGCTTGGCGACCCCGTGGAGGTGGAAGGGCTCACAACAGCCTTTGCCCGCGCCGGAGTGCGACCGGAACCCAAGGCCTTGATCGGCTCGGTGAAGGGCAACATAGGCCATCTGGATGCGGCCGCCGGTGCCGCCGGTCTTGCCAAGGCCGTGCTGTCTCTCCGCAAGGGCCTTGTGCCCCCGCAGCCGCACTTTGCATCGCCCAATCCCCATATCGATTTTGACGCGGCTCCGGTGCGGGTGGCCCGCTCGCTTGAGCCGCTGGCCCCGTATGGCAGGCCGTGGCATTGCGGTGTCAGCTCCTTCGGGTTGAGCGGCGTGAATACGCACATTGTCCTTAGAGAATATGGGGGACACGGAGAAGACGAGGAGCATGCCCCGCAGCCGGAAACCCCAGGCATGTGGTACTGCGTTCCCCTTTCCGCAGGCAGCGAGGCCGGTTTGCGCGCATACTGCCGTAATCTGCGTGATGCCCTTGTCCGCAACGGGCAGGTGTCGTTGCATGCCGTGGCCGCAACGCTTGTTGCAGGGCGTGAACATTTGAATGTGCGCGCCGCGTTCGTGGTGGATTCCGTCGCGGCACTGGTGGAGCAGCTTGGCGGTGACATCCGTCCTGTGCACTGCGGCAGGGAAAGGCAGTCGGGCGTGCAGATCGTTGGTTTTGCCGGGCAGGCCGCAGCCGAGACCATTGCGCAGGCCTATCTGCAGGGGGCAACTCCCCTCTGGCCGGAAGACGTGCCTCTGCATCGCGTGCATCTGCCTGCAACGCCTTTTGACCGGACAAGCCTGTGGCCCCGATTTGCCGATACGGTGCTTTCCGCTCCTGTGGAAACCCCCGACGGCATGGCCTATTCGGTGGCCATTGACCGTGCGGATTTCTGGCCCGTGGCCGAGCACCGGTTGCAGGGCATTCCCACGCTGGTGGGCATGGGTATGGCAGAGCTTGCTGGCAAGGCGCTGGGATCAAGCAGCCTTGTCATGGAAGACCTGCGCTGGAAGCGCCTTGTCACCCATGAAGAAGGCAGCAGGGCCACCCTGTTTGTGAAACCGCAGGGTGCAGGGTTTGCGCTCAGCCTGCGGCATGGCAGAAACGGAGAATGGGATACGGCTGTAAGCGCCACGGCGTATATCGGGGCCGCTCCGGCCTCCGTGCTGGATGTCGCCGCATTGCGCAGCTTTATGCATGAGCAGGCTCCGGAAGGCGGGGCTGCACCTGTGACCATCGGCAGGCGCTGGCACTGCCGCGAGGAACTGCTGGTGTCGGAAGACGGCTCGGCACTGCTGGCCCGCCTGTCGTTGCCGGAAGAATTCCGGCACGACATGTACACCTACAAATGGCATCCCGCCATGATGGATATTGCCGCAAGCCTTGCCTTGCATGGCGCGCCCGGCTTCATCCCCGCGCAATGCGGACAGATGAGGCTGCATAAACCGCTGCCTGCCGTTGTCTGCGCATATGTGCGCATAACCGAGCGGCTTTCGGGCATGATTACGGCAGACTGCACCATAACGGACAGTGCCGGAGTGGTGCTGGTTGAGATGCGGGGGCTTGTCTTTATGTCTCCGCACTTGCCCCTGCACATGTCTGGTGAATTATCTGGTGAAGTGCTTGGTGAAATCCCTGCCGAAATTCCCGCAGCAGCGGCGCAGAGCAGACCACGGCCGGAACCGGAACTGTATGAGCTTGGCTGGCAGAGAGTCCGTCCGGAACCGGCATTCCCGCCTGCACAGGGCAGGCTGCTGGTGCTGGACGCAATTGGGTGCGCAGTGGCTGGTATAGATGGAGATAAGGCTGTCGCGCGCTACAGTGCGCTGCGCGATTCGCTCGTGGCAGCGGCGGACAGTGTGCAGGCGTTCCCGCAAGAACGCGAGGCCCAACAGTCTCTTGCCGCGACAATAGTACACGATGGAGTGGACCGCATTGTCTGCCTGCTCCCCGACGATGCCTGCGCATGGAGTTTCGGCAGTCTGATGCGCGAAGTGGCCCGTGCCGGTCTGCGCCGTCCTGTACATATCACGGCGGTGGGGAACGGCGCCCTTGCCCCCTGCACAGACTTCACGGATTGTACGGACGATCCGGACCGCATGTGTGTGGCAGGCGGTCATCCGGCCACGCCGGAACATGCTCTGGCCCTCGGGCTGCTCCTGTCGCTGAAGCAGGAAGAACCACTTATCGGCACGGCGTATGCGGAGCTGGAATCCTCCCGTCCCGAATCCGTTGCCGCATTCATGGCCTCGCTCGGGCATATGGACGGAGCGTATCGCGTCAGTGCCGACGGGGATATTCTGGTCGGACGGCTCGAACGGGCCGGTGTTCCTTCATCCGGCTGCAGCGTGCCTGAAGGTTGTATCGTGCCTGAATGTCGCATCGCATCTGACGGCTGCGTCGTCATCACGGGCGGCCTTGGCGGCATGGGGCTGACGCTGGCGGAGCAGATCACTTCACAAACCGGTGCACAGGTGGTGTTGCTGCACCGCGGCACAGCATCTGCCTCCGGCCTGCCGTATGCTACCTACCAGTGTGATGTCACGGATGCCGGACAGCTTGCCGAGACGTTTGGCTGCATCCGCCGCGAAATAGGCCCTGTGCAGGGCATCATTCACGCAGCAGGTGTTGCCGGTGACGGGTTCCTTGTCACCAAGGAACGCGATGCCTATGAGGCGGTGCTTGCGCCCAAGGTCACCGGAACATGGAACCTGCATCACGAAACCCTGCAGGACAATCTGCGGTTCTTTGTGCTGGCATCGTCCCGCACATCGCTGGTAGGCGCACCCGGCCAGTGCGACTATACGGGGGCCAATGCCTTTTTGAACAGCTTTGCCGCCTACCGCAGGCAGCTTAACCTGCCCGCTCTTGCCCTGTGTTGGAACACGTGGTCCGGCGTGGGCATGGCGGCGCGGCTGCATTCGGCCAGCGATGGTCATACGCTGGCGCCCGAACAGGCCTTCGGGGTGCTGGAAAGGGCCCTTGCCTGCTCTTCGGGGCTGGCAGTGGTGGCCATGTCTGACGAAGATGTGGCCTCGTACCGACTGGCGTCATGGTCAGCGGAACACGAACTGCCTGCCGGCGGCATTGCTTCCGCCGAACAGCATGCGGTTCAGAGCGCTGGGGCAGATACCGCGCCTGTGGTGGCCGGTGCGCATGCAGAGGCCGAACTGCTTGCCATATTCAAGGACTGCCTCGGCTATGATGCGGAACTGTCCCGGGAGGACGACTTCTTTGATCTCGGCGGCGATTCCATCTCCGGCACCCGTATCGTGAGCAGGGTGGACAAGGCCTTCGGCATCAAGGCCAGCGTCATCGATCTGCTGGAAAGTGATACCCTCGGCGATTTCATGGACAGGGTCCTTGCAGAGTTGAAGAAGGCTGCCGGAACGGAGCCCGCAAAGGCACCGGCACAGGTGGGGCCTGTTCCCGCTCCTGTGCGTGAAAAATACCCTGTGGGCCGCGAACAGCTTTCCATCCTGTATGCGGACCTGCTGGGTGATTCCCATCTGGGCTACAACCTGCCCGCCTTCCTGAAGCTGCCGGATAATCTGGACAAAAAACGTCTGGAAGAGGCCATCGCCACGCTGATCGAGCGGCATGAGGTGCTGCGTACCTCCTTCTGCGATTTTGAAACGGAACATCCGCAGATGGTGGTGCATGCCTTTGATGGCTTCACGCTGGAGGAATCGCATATACCCGATCTGTCCCGCAAGGATGCCTTCATCACCCCCTTCGATCTGAAAAGGGAGCGGGGCTTCAGGGTCCGGCTGCTCGTGGTGGGCGGCAGGGAGAACATTCTGTTCTACGACATCCATCACGCGCTGGCGGATGGCAGAACCATATCCCTTATCAACACAGAGCTTTTCAGGCTGTATCATGGCAAGGAGCTGGCTCCGGTAACCCTGCAGCAGAAGGATATGGCGTGGTACCAGTTCACGCAGGATAACAGCGCAGACAGGGAATACTGGCTGAGCCTGTTCAGCAGCGGCATTCCCCGGCTTGATCTGCCTGCGGATTTCCCGAGGCCGCCGGTGCACACAAACCGCGGGGGCATGCACGAATTCGCGCTTTCTCCCGAACTGGTTTCCGGCATCAGGGCGCTGGCCCGGCGTGAGGGTGCGACCAACTACCACATCGTGCTCACGGCGTGGGCGTTGCTGGCCCATATGTATGCGAAGACGGACGATGTGGTCATCGCCATTACCGTGGACAGCCGGGGTGAGCACCTCAACACGGCGGGCATGCTGGCATCGCTGCTGCCCCTGCGGTTTGCCGTGGACAGCGGCGGAACCCTGAATCAGCTGCTGGCGGAAAGCCGCCGCGTAAGCAACGACGGCCTGCGGCACAGCGCCTACATTCTCAACAATCTGCTCACGGACCTGCACCCGCCGGTTTCCCCTGGCAGGTCGCTGCTTTCGGAAGTCATCCTTTCCTACATGAATTTCGAGTTTGCCAGCGGCGAGGCCGAACTGTTCGAAGCCCTGCGCTTTACCAAGGGAGCCAGCAAGACGGACCTTTCCATCTTCGCCAGCGATACGGGAGAGATCATCAGCTTTGCGCTGGAATATTATGCGGACCTGTTCAGGCATGAAACCGTTGTCCGCATGGGGCATAACCTTGTGCGCATTCTTGAAGCCATGGTGGCCTGCGGCAGCGATGAGCCTGTGGTTGCAGCGGTGGCGCTAGAGCCGCTCCCCGCAGCCGCAGTCGGGGTTGCTGCCGGTGTTGATGGTTCTGGGACACCGCCGGTCCAGCGGCCCCTGTCGCCGGAGCTTCATGCGGCAGTGAAGGCGTACGCGGCACGGCATGGCGAGCCTGTCTCCATGGTGGTGCTTGCCACCTTCGGGGCGTTGCTGAGCCGGGTGACGGGGCAGGAACGGTTTGTACTGGAAGTCGGGCAGCCGGAGCCGTGCATGGTGTCCTTTGTGGTTATGGAAGATACGGAGTTTGCCGAGCTGCTTGCCGCAATCGGTACCCACCTGCGCAGTGGCGGCAGCCCGCAGGTGCATGAGCAATCCTCCCTGCGTATCGGCTTCGTCGCATGTAACGGAAATGCTCCGGCAAGCGGCATGTGCGCCGGGGAACAGCGATACGATCTGTTCTGCACCGTGCACGAGGGCGCAGACGCCATGACCCTGTGTTTTGAATACGATGCGCAGAAGCTGGCAGCAGAGACGGTGCAGGACTGGCTGGGCTATTTTACGCTCTTCCTTGAAGGCATAACCATGGAAAATGCATGATGAAAATATCTGATTTGAAGTTCGGCATTCCCGCAGCGCCGGGGTCGCAATCCGTAAGACCAGAGGCATCGAGACCGGAAGCAGCGGGAGGGGGCACGTCGGGAAAGGCCGCTGCGGGTTCCACGGCAGGCACTTGCCCGCAGGAAGAGGCATCGCTGGAATCGCTGTTCATGGACGTGGCAACGCGCCACCCGGAACGCACAGCGCTTGCCTGCGACGAGGGGGCCATGACCTTTGCCGAGCTGGAGGCATTTTCCGCGTCTGTGGCACGGTTTATCGCGGCACGGTTTGTCACGGCGCGTTTCTCCGAGGCCGGAGAATGCGGGCCGGAAGCCGTGGTGGGTGTTCTGTGCCGACGGGGCAGTCTGTATCTTGCGGCGGCCCTCGGCATCATGCGGGCCGGTGCTGTCTATGTGCCGGTGGAGCGGGAGCAGCCCGTGACGCGGCAGGAAGCCATGCTTGAACCTGCCTGCCTGCTCATTACGGACAGCCACTGCCTGCGCGAGGCAGAAGAACTGCGTTACCGTCTGCCGCAGATAGCCCATATTCTCTGTATTGATGTCGATAATATCGCAGGCGTTCGGGAAAAGAGCACGGAACTGTCCAGCACGGCCTATTGGGAGCATGTGACCGAAGCCGCACCGGACAGGGGCTGGATACGCTACCTGCACGGAGATACCTTCCCTGCCGCAGTGCTGGAAGAGATGGCGGCGGGCATTCTTGCCAAGGGCGCCCTTGCCGGAAAGGCACAGCGACGGGTGCTGGATATAGGCAGCGGAGCGGGCGTGGTGGCGGGCAAACTGTGTGCTGCCGCTACCCATTACACGGCTGTGGAGTTTTCTCGTATAGAGCTGGACCGTCTGGAAAAATTGCCGGTTGCCGGGGACGTGAAGCTGCACCAGATGGGAGCCGAGGATATCCGTTTTCTGGAAGGTGCCGAATACGACCTCATTGTGCTGAACGGCGTGGTGGAGAATTTTCCGGGGTACACCTATCTGCGCCGGGTGCTGGACCATGCGGTCGGGCTGCTGGCACCGGATGGCATCCTGCTGGTCGGCGCTGTACGCGACATGGCAAAGCGCGAATCCTTTCGGGAAACATTGAAAGAATTGCTCAGGGAGCCGGATAGTTCGGGGGCTTCGGGCGTTTCAGGTGTTTCGGGTACGTTGGGTGGTTCTGGGGACGGCGCCCAAGAAGATGTTACAAATAATGTTGCAGACGATGTGGCAAATACAACGCGCCGCCTGCATGCCGGACTGCTGCGTCTGGATGCCTCGGAAGAATTGTGGCTTCCGGAGTGCTTTTTCACTGAATGGGCTGCGGAATCTTCCGTGCCTGTGGCTGTGGAGATTTCACGGACCGCCATAAGCGATGTTGAACTCTCTGATTTCCGTTTCGACGTGGTCATCCGCAAGCAAGGCACCCCCGCTCAGGCGTGCCGTCCTGTCCGTTTCGCAAGGGGGGACCTTGATACGCATCATGGCAGCCGGTCCGGCACCCCTCTGCCGACCTGTCGGCCGGAACAGGCGGCATATATCGTTTACACCAGCGGTTCCACGGGCGTTCCCAAGGGCGTGGTGGTGGAGCATCGCCACCTCATGCATATCCTGCGAGCGCTGAAGCCACTCTCCGGCGACACCCGCTATGCCGCGCTGGTTGCCCCGCTTTCGTTCGATGCCTCCATCCAGCAGATCGCGGTGTCGCTTTTCTGCGGCAACCCCCTGTATATCCTTTCGGATGCGGAGCGGAAGAATCCTGCCGCATTGTGCGAATGCGCGCGTAAGCACGGCATAGACCTGTGCGACATGACGCCCGCCTTCTTCAACGTGCTGGTGGAGTATCTGGCGGAGCGCAACCAGCCCCTGCCCATGTCGCGGATTCTGCTTGCCGGAGAGATTCTGCGGCCGGATACCATTCGCAAGTTTTACGCCGTGCCCGGCAACGAAAATGTGGTGCTCTACAACGTCTACGGCCCCACGGAATGCACGGTGGATACCACCGCCTTCCGCATAGACAGCACCAATTATCGTGACTTTTCCGCTTATCCCATCGGGTATCCGCTTGAAGGATGCGAGGTCACCATCCGTGATAGAAAAAACATGCCACTGCCGGATTCCGTGACCGGAGAAATCTGGATTTCCGGTGCCGGTGTTTCCAGAGGCTACCGCAATGTGCCGGAACCCAATGCCTTTACCGTGCTGGATGGGGAACGCTGCTACAGAACCGGCGATTACGGCTACACGCGCGGCGGGTTGCTGTTCTACATGGGGCGTGAAGACCAGCAGGTGAAGATACGCGGCAACCGCGTGGAGCTTGGCGAGGTGGAAAACGCCATTGCCGGGTTTCCGGGAGTGAAACAGGTGGCCGTGGTTGCAGATGTCTTCCGCACGGGAGAAGAAAAGGCCCTTGCCGCATACGTTGTAGGCAATGTGGACAGCAACGCCCTGCGGGACTATCTCGGCCAGCTGTTACCATCCTTTTGTGTCCCCGCCTACATCGTGCCCATGGTGGAGCTGCCCTTCAACATCAACCGCAAGGTGGACAGAAAGGCTCTGCCTTCGCCTCTGGGCAGCGGCAATGTGTCTGCGGTGCGGGGCCGCAAACCCCATGGGCCGGTGGAAGAGGCACTCGCGGGCATATGGCGCAGGCTGCTCGGTGTGGAGGTGACGGATGCCGAAGCAAGCTTCTTCAATCTGGGCGGGCACAGCATTCTGGCTGTGCGCCTTATTGCGCTGATCGAAAAGGAACTGCATGTCCACCTTACCGTGAGTGAGCTCTTTGCCAACCCCACCATTGCCCGTCTGGCTTCCTTTTTCGAAGGCCGAATCGCCGTGCAGGACAGCCCCGTCATCAAGCTGTGCCACTGCGAGGGCGGCAAAAACATCTTCCTGTTCCACCCTGTGGGCGGCAGCGTATTCTGCTACAGCGCCCTTGCCGATCTGCTGAGCCACAGATTCACGGTGTATGCCGTGGAAGCCGCAGGGTTCCGGTCTGAGCGCAATACCCTGAATACCGAACTGCACAGGGTGGAGGACCTCGCCGGCTATTATCTGGACGAGATTCTCAAGGTGGAGACAAGGGACATTATTTTCGGCGGGTGGAGCTTCGGCGGCCTGCTTGCCTACGAGACGGCATGTCTCTTTGGCCGCAAGGGAGGGCAGACCGGGAACATTCTGGTGCTGGATACCGTTGCGGACAACAGCAAGGCGAAGCAGATGGCTGCCAAGGACGATATGGAGCTGCTTAAATGGATGTTGCAGGATGCGCTGGATTTTGACGAGGCCGTACTGAGGTCTTTACCGCGGGATGAAAAGCTGGACTATCTGGTTTCCTGCGGCGAAAAGACAGGCCTGCTCCCCTTCGGTTTCAGCTCTGCGCAGATGGCTAATCTGCTGCATACCTACCGTAGCAACGCCATTGCGGCGGCACGATATGACAATCCAACTCGTTCGGAGCGCAACATCCTGCTGATCCGGGCGCTGGATTACTCCAGCAATCCGATGATGGTGGATGATGATATCTATCAAGGCTGGAGCGCTTTTCTGCGTGAAGAGAACATCACTCTCAAGTGGACCGAGGGTACCCATGAGAGCATGCTTTCCCCCGGATTGGCCGGGAACATTGCAAATCATATTCTGGAGTATCTGAGCCATGAATAAAATCGGACGGCTGTTTGCGGCGCTGTGCTGTGTTTCGGCAATATGGCTGACATGTGTTCCTGCACAGGCCGGATATGATCCCGTGAAAGTGCATGAGATTATCCTCCGGCTGGGGGCAGAGGCGATGAACAATCCGCAGCTGCCCGGCATCTCTATAGCTGTGCTTGAAAAAGGGGGAGATGAGCCTGTAACCGCCGCATTCGGCACTGCGAATGTGGAAAATGCCTGTGCCATGACCCCGCAGTCGCGGTTCAAGATAGGCTCGGTGACCAAGGTGTTCACCGCTGCGCTGATCCATCGGCTCATTGAAGAAGGAAAGCTCACATACGAAACAACGATAGACCGGTTTTTCCCGCAGTTTCCTGACGGCAGCGTGATCCGTATCCGCCATCTGCTGACGCATACTTCCGGCATAATGGATATGCTCAGGCTGGAAGATGTCTGCGGAAACATGACCCGCTACAGAACGCCGGAAGAGCTTATTGCCATGGTGGGGGCGCAGCCCCTGCTGTTTGTTCCGGGGACGCGGCAGCAGTATTCCAACACCGGATTCCTGATGCTTTCGGTTATAGCCGAAAAGGTCGCGGGCGAGTCCTATGAAAAGCAGATAGCCACGCTGTTTCAGGGCACGTTAGGCATGCGCACCCTGCTTGTGGGCAATGACAGCGCAGTGGTTCCGCATCTTGCCAGTGGCTACACCAACGGCAAGCCATCCGGTCTGCAGCTGCCCATCATGGCAAGCCTTGCCATTGCCAGAGGCACGGGCAATCTGGAAGCCACCCCTTCGGATGTGGTGCGCCTTGTCAATCTGGACAAGATTCTGCGCAAAGACGTGCAGGATACCCTGCCGCTTGAACCGCTGGTGCTGGATGACGGCAACGAGGCGATTTCTTCGCAGCCGACGGACAACTTCAGCACGAGCTATCTGGACGGCTGCACTCTGTTCATGTTTCGCGATCCGGAAATTATCCTTATAGGCAAGCTCGGTTCCTTTCCGGGGTTCGGCACAGCCTATTTCTATGACCAGAAAACCAAGATTGCCGTGGCCATAAGCGTGAATAACGAAATGGCCATTCCTCACGCGATTGGCCTTGGAGCGCGTATTCTGCACGAGTTGCGTTAGGGAGGGAGCTTGCTTCGATAGCATGGACAGGCGGCAGTTTGTATCACTCTCGCGGGCCTGATGGCGTGGCGCTCGTTTTCCGCGTGGAGAATTCAAGATACCCGTAGCATCGTCAGAATTGTTTTTCCCGTACCCGTAGCGGCCCGGCTGATCCAGTCGGGCCGCGTTTTTGTGTTGGCAAGGATACTGTTGAAACTCCCGCCCGCATTTTAGGCTTGCATTGCTGTGTCATTGTGACACAGTGAGAGTAACTCTCTCTTCGGCTGGCAAGGCCGAAGAGAGGCGCGGGGGCGTGACTCAGGCGTATTTTGCCTTGGTGATCTGTTTACGAGCAGAATATCTATTATGCTGTATTATTTGAATTTGTAGTTTGAGGACAATCGCCTTTTCAGAGTCGCTGTGTCAATTTGACCACCTGCAAGAGGGAGTGAGTCACTTTGGCCGTCTTCTTGCTATGTGTCAGTCATACTATAACGCGCCGTACCTTCGCCGGTACCGACTACGTGCCGTATCGGGGGGCCACCTCTAGCTGCAACGGAAGGAACATGCTGGTAACCAAATTTGCCATTCCGGAGATCATTTTCGGTAAAGGGAGCACGAAACACCTTGCCCAATGCGCCCGCAGGCTGGGAGCACGCCGGGTGCTGCTGGTCAGCGATGACGGGCTGGAGCGGGCAGGGTGGGTCTCCATGATAAAGGGCCTGCTGGAAGAAGACCTGCTGGACTGCGTCTACTTCAACAACGTGGACTCCAACCCGCGCGACCATCAGGTGCACGAAGGTGCGGCCCTGTATAGGGAAGCGCAGGCGGATGTCATTATCGGGCTTGGCGGCGGCAGCCCCATAGACGCGGCCAAGGGTATTGCCACCATCGTGGGCAACGGCGGCCAGATCCGCGACTACGAAGGCGCCAACAAGATCATGCGGCCGCTGCCGCCCATGATCTTCATCCCCTCCACGGCGGGCAGCGGCTCGGATATGTCGCAATACAGCATCATCACCGACGTGGAACGGCAGGTGAAGATGTCCATCATCAGCCGCTCGCTGGTACCCAACCTTTCCATCATAGACCCCACCATGCTCACCACCAAGACGCCTGAGCTTATCATCGCCTCGGCCGTGGATGCGCTGGCACATGCGGTGGAATCCTATGTCTCCAAGGCCGCCTCGCCCTTTACCGAGCATCAGGCGCTGCTTTCCATCCGTCTTATCCTCGACAACATCAACGAGGCAGTGGAAACCCGCTCCCTGCATGCTCTGGAACAGCTCAGCATTGCCAGCACAGCGGCGGGCATGTCGTTCAGCAACGCGGGGCTCGGCATAGGCCATTCTCTGGCGCACTCCATAGGCGGGCGCTACGACGTGCTGCACGGACTGGTGCACCCCATTCTGCTGCCCGTGGTCATGCGCTTCAACCTGCCTGCCTCGGAAAAGAAGATGGCCTGCATCGGCAAGGAAGTGCTTGGCCCGCGCATCTGCTCGGAACGCTGCCTTGGCGAAAAGGGCATAGACGCCCTGCACGAAATGTTTGTCCGGCTCGGGGTGACCACCCGCCTGCGCGATATTCTGCCGACCAACTCGGACATGGAGGCAATCTGCCGCATGGCCGAACGCGACACCTGCACCATAACCAACCCCAGACAGGCTTCGTGGCAGGACCTTCTCCGTATCTGTGAGGAGGCATGGTGATGGAAAACACCACTATTCAGGACCTCATCGGCATTGAGCACAGCAAGCTCAACTTCTTTCAGGAACTGCAGCAGACCATTGTGGAACTGAAGACCAGCCATGAGAAATCCGAAGCGCAGCGCAGAGAGATAGCCGCAATTTTTGAAGGCATTACCGACCTGATGATGGTGCTCTCGGAAGACATGCGCATCATCTCCGTGAACCACGTGTTCATGGAAATTTTCCCCGACGGGGACCCGCGTGGCAAATACTGCTACGAGCTGTTCACGGGCAACAATGTTCCCTGCCCCAATTGTCCGGCCTTCCAGTCTCTGCGGCACGATACGGTGTGCAAGGAGACGGCCATCTTCCGCATCGCAAACCGGAACATGCATTTCGAGATGGTTTCGTCGCCGCTCAAGAGCCCGCACCTGAAGGAACATCAGGTGGTTATCTTCAAGCGCAATGTGACCATGGAAAAGGAATATCAGGCCAAGTTCTATCAGGCTGAGAAAATGGCCACCATGGGTGTGCTGGCTGCCGGTGTGGCGCACGAGATAAACAATCCGCTTACGGCGGTATCCGGCTTTGCAGAAGGCATCCGGCGGCGCATTCCCAAGCTTGAAGGGGTGGTGGATGCAAAGCTCATAGACGACTTCAAGGAATACACGGATACCATTCTGAAGGAATGCCAGCGCTGTCAGGCCATCGTGCAGACGCTGCTCACCTTCAGCCGTCCCACCAAGGCGGCGTTTCAGCCGGTGGATATCAATTCCGTGGTGGAAGATACCGTGCGCATTCTCCAGCACCATTTCAAGAAGCGTCCCGGCCTCAAGGTCGTATTGCAGTTGCAGCGGGGGCTGCCACATATCATCGGCGACGAGGCCCAGCTCAAGCAGGTGGCTCTGAACCTGCTGACCAACGCCGTGGACGCCATAGAAGATAACGGAACCGTCATCGTGACCACCGTTCATGCACCGGAAACACAGGGCGTGCGTCTGATAGTGCAGGACACGGGCTGCGGTATTCCGGAAGACAAACTCAATAAGCTGTTCGAGCCGTTTTTCACCACAAAGCCGGTGGGCAAGGGCATCGGAATCGGCCTTGCCACCTGCTACGCCATTGTTCAGGAGCACGAGGGAGACATCAGCATCATGAGCGCACTCGGGGAGGGCACGTGCTTTACGGTCACGTTGCCGCAAACACAGGCAGGAGTACATGCATAGTAAGAGTTACAATGTTCTCGTCATAGATGACGAAGAATCCATTCTTAAGTTGCTTGAGCGTGAACTGGCCACAACGGAACGATCGGTTGAAACGGCTTCCAGCGGGCGTGCGGCCCGTGAGAAGCTGAACAAGAAGCGGTTTGATGTCATCATCTCCGATATCCGCCTGCCGGATGCGGACGGATTGGATCTGCTGACGGAATTTCGCAGCATGTACCCCGACGTGGAGATCATACTCATTACCGGTCACGGCGACATCGACAACGCCGTGGAGGCAATGCGCATAGGTGCGTATGACTACATTCCCAAGCCCTTCAATCTGGACAGGATTGAACTGGTGGTGGAGCGCGCCTATCAGCGTTCCTGCCTGCAGCGGGAAAACAGAACCTTCCGGCACACCAAGACGAGCACCCCGCCATCCAAGTTGGTGGGCAATTCTTCAGTGGTGAAGCACCTGCGCTTTCTCATTAACAAGGTGGCACCCACCGAGGTGCCCGTGCTTATCACGGGCGACAGCGGGGCCGGCAAGGACGTTGTGGCACAGTCCATTCAGAATGCCAGCACCCGCAGCGACAAGCCGTTCATCATCAAGAACTGCGCGACGTTGCAGAAGGAACTTATCCGCAGCGAGCTTTTCGGGCACACCCGGGGTTCCTTCACGGGGGCAACGGATGACCGCGAAGGCCTGCTGGGCTTTGCCGATACCGGCACACTGTTTCTGGATGAAATAGGCGAGCTGCCGCTTGAGCTGCAAGGCTCGCTGCTGCGCGTGCTGGAAGCCCGGCGCTATCGCAGGGTGGGCGAAAAGACAGAGCGCTGCATCGATATCCGTTTCATTTTTGCCACCAGCCGCAACCTTACGCAGGGGGTGGAAGACGGCACCTTCAACGAGGCGCTCTATCACCGCATCAACGTGTTCAATATCCAGATTCCGCCCCTCAAGGAACGCAAGGAAGACCTTTCTCTGCTTACGGAGCACTTTCTCGGGCGCATGGCAGCCAACTTCGGCCAGCAACCTCCTGCCATATCAGACAAGGCCATGCAGGCCCTGCTGGCGTATCACTGGCCGGGTAACGTGCGTGAACTGCGCAACGTGCTGGAACGCAGCCTCATACTCTGCGAAAACAACGTCATCACGGACCGCGCCCTGCCGCAGGAACTGGTAGCCAAGGCTGCCGAGCGACGCAGCGCGGGCAACAGCATATTTTCGCTGGGCGAGGTGGAACGGGAACACATTCTGCGGGCGCTCAATTTCTTCAACGGCAACCGCCTGCACGCGGCTGAAGCGCTGGGTATTGGCAGGAAAACCTTGTACCGGAAGCTGGAGAAATATTCTATCTCATGAAATTACAGGTAGATATGATGAGAATAGCGGGGCTTTCGCAAGAAGGCCCCGCTTCATTTTGCATCACTATGAATCACTGTGTCATTCTGACCCAAACGGGGTGTTTTGCAGGGTCATTTCGACACTGCGACATAACATGCCGAAGTTTATGAGATTAATGATAGATCCTACCACGCCGGTAGGGTGAGATGACTACAGTGGTCCATGTAAGTGTCACATCAAATTCGTGCGCATTTCCTGTAACGCGCTGCAAAGTATTGAGAATCACGCTTGGCACAGCACTTGCCTATAACAGGTATCAACGTTGCGGCGAGCCGTTAAATACTTCTCATCAACCCAAAGCATTACCAGAATGGTAGGAGAGCGTTATGGCAGTAAGAGAGGAAGTGTATGGTTTCTTTATTCCCAGCGTAACTCTTATGGGCATTGGGTCCCACAAGGAAATCCCCAACAAGATCAAGGCGCTTGGCAGCAAAAAACCTTTGCTGGTAACCGACAAGGGTATCACCGCTGTAGGGATTACCCAGCAGATAGTCGATCTGCTCAAGGCCAACGGCATGGACTGCGTGGTCTATGACGAAACCATACCCAACCCCACTGACAAGAACGTGCACGACGGCGTTGAAGTCTACAAGAAGAACAAGTGCGACTCCCTTATCACCCTTGGCGGCGGCAGCTCGCATGACTGTGGCAAGGGCGTGGGTCTCGTCATTGCCAACGGCGGCAAGATTCATGACTTCGAAGGTGTGGATAAGTCCACCAAGCCCATGCCCCCCTATATTGCGGTGAACACCACCGCCGGCACCGCATCTGAAATGACCCGTTTCTGCATCATCACCGATACCTCCCGCAAGGTGAAGATGGCCATTGTTGACTGGCGTGTTACTCCCACCATCGCCATCGACGATCCGCTGCTCATGATGGGTATGCCTCCTGCCCTGACCGCAGCCACCGGTATGGATGCCCTGACGCACGCCGTAGAAGCCTATGTCTCCACCATAGCCACCCCCATGACCGACGCCTGCGCCGAAAAGTCCATCAAGCTCATTTTCCAGTTCCTGCGCCGTGCCGTTGCCAACGGTCAGGACATCGATGCCCGCGAAGGTATGTGCTACGCACAGTATCTGGCCGGTATGGCATTCAACAACGCCAGCCTCGGCCATGTGCACGCCATGGCTCACCAGCTGGGCGGCTTCTACGATCTGCCGCATGGCGAATGTAACGCCATTCTGCTGCCGCACGTTGAACAGTTCAACCTTATTGCCCGGGTTGAGCGCTTTGCCGAAATGGCAACCTGGATGGGTGAAAACATCGAAGGCCTGAGCCCCAGAGCAGCCGCCGAAAAGGCGCTTGTTGCCATCCGTCAGCTTTCCTCTGACGTGGGCATTCCTTCCGGCCTCATCGAACTCGGCAAGCGTTACGGAAAGGACGTGAAGGCCGAAGACATCCCCACCATGACCTCCAATGCACAGAAAGATGCCTGCGGCCTGACTAACCCCCGCCGTCCCAAGGACAGCGACGTCACGGCCATCTACCAGGCAGCTCTGTAACCCCGTAGCAGGGGGGAGAAAGCCCCCTCCCCCTTCACCCAGTCCCTTTGCTCCTGTCAGCCCTGCTGCGTAACCCCCGCAGCAGGGCACAGGAGCCCCTTGCCTAAAAACGGAGTAGAAGCTGATGCCCACCCCCAGTGCAACCCACCGTTTTGACGAAGATTTCCTCAAAGAAGTGCAACAAGGCAGCGAACAGAACCTTACCCGCTGCTATCAGTGCGGCAACTGCACGGCAGGCTGCCCGCTCTCTTTTGCCTACGACATTCCGGTCAACCGGCTCATGCGCCTGCTGCAGGCCGGAGAAAAGCACGCCGTGCTTTCCTCCAAGGCCATATGGCTGTGTGCTTCGTGCGAGACGTGCACCACCCGCTGCCCCAACGAGATAGACGTTGCCCGCATCATGGACGTGCTGCGGCACATGGCGCGGCGTGAAGGGCTGGTGGCGGAACCCCCTGTCCGGCATATGTGGGACGCCTTTCTCAGCTCCGTGGAAAAATACGGCCGTGTGTTCGAGGCAGGCATGATGGCCAACTTCGTACGACGCACCGGCCGGTTCTGGACCGATGCCGACCTTGCTCCTGTTGCCATAGGCAAGGGCAAGCTGGGGCTGCGTCCGCATGCCATCAAACATCCGGATGAAGTGCAGCGTATTTTCGCCCGCTTCAGGGACCAGCGCTAGGGAGACCGCATGACCAGACAATATGCTTATTACCCCGGATGCTCCGCCATGGGCTCCTCCATCGAATACGATATTTCCACCCGCGCCCTGTGCAAGTCACTGGGCGTGGAGCTGGTGGATATTCCGGACTGGAACTGCTGTGGCTCCACTCCGGCCCATGCCAGCGATCACCTTCTTTCGGCCAGCCTTGTGGCGCGCAACCTCGCCATTGCAGAGAGCATGGACGTGGAAGGCATCATCACCCCCTGTCCCAGCTGCCTGAAGAATCTGAAGACCACCAGCCTGCGCATGCAGCGCAAGGGGTTTCACGAAAAGGTGGAGCATATTGTGGAGCGCCCCGTGCGCGCCGATCTGCCCATCCGCTCCGTGCTGCAGACCGTTATCGAGCACTGCTCGCCCGAGGCCATTGCCGAGCATGTCTCCAAGCCGCTCAAGGGCCTGAAGGTGGTTCCCTATTACGGGTGCATCATGAACCGCCCGCCGGATGTCATGACCTTTGACGACCCTGAGAATCCCACCAGTCTGGACAGGCTCATGCAGGCTCTGGGGGCCGAGGTGCTGCCCTTCCCCCACAAGGTGGACTGCTGCGGTGCCTCGCTGGGCCTTGTGCGGCGCGAGCTTGTTACCCGCCTTTCCGGTCGTATTCTCGATACAGCGGCCTCGCTGGGGGCGGATGCCATCGTCACCGCCTGCCCCATGTGCCAGATGAACCTTGATCTGCGCCAGAACCAGATAAACAGGGCCAACGGAACGCAACACCGTATGCCGATCTTTTATTACACCCAGCTCGCGGGTCTGGCGCTGGGGCAGCACGAATCCTGCCTGCGCATGGACAAGCTGTGCGTGAGCCCTGCCAGAGCCCTGCAACAGGTCGGAGCACCTGCCCAAGAGGAGCCAGCACGATGAATATAGGGGTTTTCGTGTGCCACTGCGGTTCAAACATCGCAGGCACCGTGGATACGGAAAAGGTTGCGGAAGCGGCACGCAGCTTCCCGGACGTGGCCTTTGCCACGGACACCATGTACGCCTGCTCCGAACCGGGACAGGCGGGCATAATTGACGCCATCAAAGATTACGGGCTGGACGGCATTGTTGTTGCTTCCTGCACGCCCCGCATGCACGAGGCAACCTTCCGCAAGACGCTGGAACGCGCCGGTCTGAACAAATACCTCTTTGAAATGGCCAACATCCGCGAGCATGTTTCGTGGATTGGCAAAGACAAGGAGCTCAATACCAACAAGGCCGCGGAACTGGTGCAGATGGCCGTTGCCAAGCTGCGCAACAATACCGAGCTGCACGCGGGCGAGTTCGAGATAAACAAGCGCGTCATGGTCATAGGCGGCGGTGTGGCGGGCATCCAGGCTGCGCTGGACTGCGCGGACGGCGGGCTTGAAGTCATTCTCGTCGAGCGCGAATCGACCATTGGCGGCAAGATGGCCAAACTGGACAAGACCTTCCCCACCGTGGACTGTTCCAGCTGCATTCTCGGCCCCCGCATGGTGGACGTGGCCCAGCATCCCAACATCACGCTCTACGCTATGTCGGAAGTGGAAAGCGTGAACGGGTTTGTGGGCAACTTTGATGTCTCCATCCGCAAAAAGGCCACCTACGTGGACTGGGAAGCCTGCACCGGCTGCGGCCAGTGCATGGAAAAATGTCCCAGCAAAAAGGCAGAAGACCGCTTCAATGAAGGCGTGGGTACCACCACGGCCATTAATATCCCCTTCCCGCAGGCCATTCCCAAGAAGGCCGTGATCAATGCGAATGCCTGCATCATGCTCTCCAAGGGCAAGTGCGGCGCCTGCGCCAAGCTGTGTCCCACGCAGGCCATACGCTTTGAGCAGCAGGACGAGATTGTCCAGGAACAGGTGGGAGCCATTATCGCGGCCACCGGCTACGATCTTTTCGACCATACCCTGTACGGGGAATATGGCGGTGGAAGATATCCGGATGTCATCACATCCATCCAGTACGAACGCCTGCTTTCGGCATCCGGCCCGACGGGGGGGCACATCAAGCGTCCCTCCGACGGCAGGGAACCCAAGAACATCGTGTTCATCCAGTGCGTGGGCTCGCGCGATCCTTCGGTGAACCGCCCGTACTGTTCCGGTTTCTGCTGCATGTATACGGCAAAGCAGGCCATTCTGACCAAAGACCACATCCCGGATTCCCAGTCCCACGTCTTCTACATGGACATCCGCTCGCCCGGTAAGCTCTATGACGAGTTCACCCGCAGAGCCATGGAAGAATACGGCGCGCGCTACATCCGCGGTCGTGTTTCCACCATCCAGCCCCGCGACGGCTATTATGTGGTCAAGGGTGCCGATACCATCATGGGCTCGCAGGTGGAGGTGAAAGCCGACCTCGTTGTGCTGGCCGTGGGTGCGGAGGCATCAAAGGGAGCCGGTGCGCTGGCCGAAAAGCTGCGCATTTCCTACGACGGTTACGGCTTCTTCATGGAAGGCCACCCCAAGCTCAAGCCCGTGGAAACCAACACGGCAGGGGTCTATCTGGCCGGGTCCTGTCAGGGGCCCAAAGACATTCCCGCCTCCGTGGCACAGGGCAGCGCGGCCGCCAGCAAGGTGCAGGCGCTGTTCTCCAAGGACAAGCTCGCCAGCGACCCGCAGGTTTCCAGCGTGGCCATACAGCGCTGTGTGGGCTGCGCCAAGTGCGAATCCACCTGTCCCTTCGGGGCCATTGAAATGACGGAGTTCCGCGGCATGCCCAAGGCATCGGTTGTGGAAACCGTCTGTCAGGGGTGCGGCGTCTGCGCAGTAACCTGTCCGCAGGGGGCCATTCAGCTTCAGCACTTTACCGATAACCAGATTCTTGCCGAGGTGAACGCCTTATGCCCGTACTAGAAGGAAAAGAACTGCGCATTGTGGGATTTCTCTGCAACTGGTGCTCCTACGGGGGCGCAGACACCGCCGGAGTGGGACGCTTTGCCCAGCCCACGGACCTGCGCGTCATCAAGCTGCCCTGCACGGGGCGCGTGAATCCGCTCTTCGTGGTGCGCGCCTTTCTCAACGGTGCGGACGGCGTGCTGGTTTCCGGCTGTCATCCAGGCGACTGCCACTACACTGCAGGCAACTTCTATGCCCGCAGAAGGCTTGAGGTTCTGCGCGAACTGCTCGACGTCATGGGCATTCAGCCCGAGCGTTTTCACTACACCTGGGTTTCCGCATCGGAAGGGCAGAAGTGGAAACAGGTCGTCTCGGATTTCACCGCCCGCATCCATGAACTTGGCCCTGCAACATCCTTCAGCAGTTGTGCTGCTGTTGCGGTCGAAACCGGCATGAAGACCGCAATCTGAGGAGGCCCGAACGTGTCACAGCATACATTGGAACTGCGCAAGCTCATTGCAGAAGCCCTGCCAGGGCTGGATGTGGTGCTGGCATGGACATCCGGCTTCAGCCCGATGACCAGCACCCCGCTTTTCATCGCGACCGACGAAGATCTGGACAGGCTGGATTTCGGTCCCATGCATGTGCAGAACCTTGCCGCCTATCTGCCTTCGCTCAAGGGCCGCAAGGTGGGCATTGTCACCCGCGGGTGCGACAGCCGCACCATTATCGAGCTGCTGCAGGAAAACCTGATCAACCGCGACGAGATTACCATCTTCGGCATTTCCTGCACCGGCGCGATCAACATCCGCAAGGTGCGCGAGGCCGTGGGCGGCGAGAAATTACGGTCGGTGGAGACGGGCAAGGACATCGTTTCCGTCACCACGGACGAAGGCACGCACACGGTTCCCCTGCACAATGTGCTGATGGACAAGTGCTACAGCTGCCAGAGCCAGACTCCGCTCATCCATGACCATATGGTGACGGAGCGCACCGGCTGCCACCTGACCGGCGAAGCACCGGAAAGCTCGCTGGACAGGCTGGATGCCATGGAACCGGCCGCCCGTTTTGCCTTCTGGGAAGAGAGCATGGACCGCTGCATTCGCTGCTATGCCTGCCGCAACGCCTGCCCGCTGTGCGTCTGCAAGGATAGCTGCGTGGCACAGAGCCGCGATCCGCACTGGCTTGATCAGTCCGACACCCCGCGGGAAAAGCTGATGTTTCAGGCCATTCATGCCCTGCACACCGCAGGCCGTTGCACCGAATGCGGCGAATGCGAACGCGCCTGCCCCATGGGCATTCCCGTGCTCGCCATGAAGCAGGCCCTGAACCGGCGGATCAAGCACCTGTTCGACTATCAGGCAGGCATGGATGCGGAGAACACTCCGCCGCTCTTCATGTTCCGCCAGCAGGAAGAACACATCAAGGAGAGGGATGCACGATGAGTACCGTTCGTTTTCTCAAGGCCCGTGACATTGCCCCGTGGCTGGAAGAACTGAGCCGCGACAGAACCGTGCTGGCACCCGCGCAGCATGGCGGCACCATTGTGTTCTGCGAGTTCGACCCCGCACGGGGCGTAGAGCTTTCGCAGCTTTCCACCACTCCCGCCAAACGGGCGCTGCTGCCCCCCTGTGAAACGCTTTTCGAATATGAAACGACCAAAACCCTTGAGCCGCCCTACAAGACACATGTGGAGCTGCGGCCCACACTGCCGCAGGGCAAGGCCGTGGTCTTTGGTGCGCGTCCCTGCGATGCACGCGCCATGCAGATTTTCGACAGGGTGTACAACGGCGAGCAGGTCAAGGACCCGTACTATACGGCCCGCAGAAACAACGCCACCATCGTCACCCTTGCCTGTTCCGAGCAGGATGATACCTGCTTCTGCGACCGCGTGGGCGGCAGCCCCGTGGATGCCACAGGCTCGGATGTGCTGCTCACCCCGCTCAAGGCAGGCTATGTGGCCGAGGCGCTGACCCCCAAGGGCGAAGAGCTGCTGCAGAGCACCAGCTTCATGAAGGCGGAAGGTCTGCGGCAGGAGGCGCTCAATGCCCGCAACAGGATACTGGAGCATGTGCCGGAGCGCAGTTCCTTCCTCGACATGGAGCGCAACCTGCTCTCGCTGTTCGGTGATCTGGGCTTCTGGGACAAGACGGCGGAAGCCTGTCTGAGCTGCGGCGCCTGCACCTACCTGTGTCCCACCTGCTACTGCTTCAACATCACGGACGAAACTCGCGGCGAATCGGGCAGGCGTATCCGCACATGGGATAACTGCATGTCCAGCCAGTTCACCCTTGAAGGCAGCGGGCATAATCCGCGCCCGACCAAGGCGCACCGTATGCGCAACCGCATAGGGCACAAATTCAGCTATTATCCGCAGCTGCATGATAAAACGCTTGCCTGTGTGGGCTGCGGCAGATGCGTTTCCAACTGTCCTGTATCATTTGATATCCGCAACGCCGTTGCCTGCGCCATACAGCAGGCAGACGCAGCCCGGGAGCACGCTCATGACTAGCAATCCACCCAATGTGTATCTGCCGGATATGGCCACCATTGTGGAGGTGGTGCAGGAAACGCCTGCCATCAAGACCTTTCGCGTGGTCCTGAATAATGAAGAGAGAATGCGGGCTTTCAACTTCGAGCCCGGTCAGGTGGGCCAGCTTTCCGTGCTTGGCGTGGGTGAATCCACCTTTGTCATCAACTCCCCGCCCACCAGAAAGGACTACCTGCAGTTCAGCGTCATGAAGGTGGGCGAGCTGACCGGCCGTCTGCACCGCCTCAAAGCGGGCGACCAGATCGGCGTGCGCGCTCCGCTGGGCAATGCTTTTCCCTACGAGTCCATGAAGGGCAAGAACATCGTGTTTATCGGCGGCGGCATCGGCATGGCCCCGCTGCGCACCTTGCTGCTCTTCATGCTGGATAACCGTGCGGATTACGGCGACATCACCCTGCTCTACGGCGCCCGCAGCCCCCGCGACATGGCCTATGGCTATGAAGTGGAGGAATGGCTGAAGCGCAAGGACATGCACACCGTGCTGACCGTGGATAACGGCACGCCGGAGTGGAAGCACAAGGTGGGGCTTATTCCCAACATTCTGCGCGAGATCAATCCCAGTCCGGAAAATACCGTGGCCGTCACCTGCGGCCCGCCCATCATGATCAAATTCACGGTGCAGGCGTTGCAGGAACTCGGTTTCAACGACGAACAGGTCGTGACCACGCTCGAAAAACGCATGAAATGCGGCGTGGGCATCTGCGGCCGCTGCAACATCGGCACAAGCTACGTCTGCAAGGACGGGCCTGTGTATACGCTGGCGCAGCTCAAGCAGCTCCCCGCCGAAATGTAGATATTCCGAACCTCCAATTCTTTCGTGGGGGCGGCGTGGTGCCGCCCCTGCGGAAGGCGTTACCGGCAGACGGCCAGCTGCATGGCCGCTGCCGGAGCCGGGAGGTTTCAGGGCAGCCTGGATCGCAACGTGCGGTAACAGCAGGGAAGGAGAATCCATGGATACCATTCTTCGTGTGCGGTGCAACGGCACCGGAATACCGGCCCTGACCACGCACTCCATCGGCACCTATGCCGGACTGGGGGGCAGAGGCATGACCTCCAAGGTAATCTGCGCGGAAGTGCCTGCGGACTGCCATCCGCTGGGGCCTGAAAACAAGCTTGTGTTCGCTCCCGGACTCATGAGCGGTACGGCGGCCGCAACCTCGGGGCGTCTGTCTGTAGGCTGCAAGAGCCCGCTCACCGGCACCATCAAGGAAGCCAATGCGGGCGGCACGGCAGCGCAGGCGCTTGCCAAGCTGGGCTATGCCGCGATCATTTTCGAAGGAGAGGCCAAGGGCGATGCCCTGTATCGCCTTGTCATCGACGAGAAGGGCGCAAAGGTGGAACCTGCGGACGAATACCGCATGCTCCCCAACTATGCCCTGCGTGACAAGGTGCAGGAAGAGTTCGGCGACAAGGTTTCGCTCATCAGCATCGGCACCGCCGGTGAAATGCGCATGTCCAACTCCACCATCGCGGTCACGGACCCCGAGTTCCGGCCCACGCGGCATGCCGGTCGCGGCGGGGTGGGCGCTGTCATGGGCTCCAAGGGCTTCAAGTGCATTATCGTGAATGCGGAAAAGGCCTCCATCCGCAAACCCGCATTGCCGGAAGCCTTCAAGGCCGCCAACAAGAAATTTGTGGAAGGGCTGAAAAGCCATCCTGTCACTGGCACCGGGCTGCCTGCCTTCGGAACCAATATACTGACCAATATCCTGAATGAGGCCGGGGGCTACCCCTCCCGCAACTTCTCCACGGGACGGTTCGAGGGGGCAGGCAGCATTTCCGGAGAGGCACAGGCCGAACTGGAACGTGCACGCGGTGGCAACCCGACCCATGGTTGCCACAAGGGTTGTGTGATCAAGTGTTCCGGCATCTACGTGGACAAGGAAGGCAACTACCTGACCAAGCAGCCGGAGTATGAAACCGTGTGGTCGCATGGCGGCAACTGCGGCATTGACGATCTGGACGCCATAGCCATGATGGACCGTCTTGATGACGACTACGGGCTGGATACCATTGAAATGGGTGCCACCATCGGCGTTGCCATGGAGGCGGGTGTTATTCCCTTCGGCGACAAGGAAGGGGCCATCAACCTTATCCATCAGGTGGGCAAGGGCACGCCGCTGGGCCGCATTCTCGGAGCGGGTACGGCTGTCACGGCCAAGTGCTACGGGCTGGAACGCGCGCCTGTGGTCAAGAATCAGGCCATGCCTGCGTACGATCCGCGTGCGGTAAAGGGCATAGGGGTAACCTATGCAACCACCACGCAGGGCGCCGACCACACCGCAGGCTATGCCGTTGCCACCAACATTCTGAGCGTGGGCGGGCATGTGAACCCGCTTGGCTCCGAAGGGCAGGCCGAGCTTTCCCGCAGCCTGCAGATAGCTACCGCCGCGCTGGACGCCACGGGCTACTGCCTGTTCATTGCCTTTGCCATTCTCGATCAGTCCGAAACCTTCGATGCCATGGTGGACAGCATCAACGCCATGTACGACCTCAAGCTGACCGGCGGCGATGTTGTGGCCCTAGGGCAGGATATTCTGCGCATGGAGCGTGAATTCAACAAGGCTGCGGGCTTCGGTCCTGCCCATGACCGCCTGCCGCGTTACTTCACGCGTGAACCGCTTGCCCCGCACGGCGTTGTCTTTGACGTGCCGGAAGCGGAACTGGATTCCGTGTACAACTTCTAGTGACTACGGTGTATGCGGCCGGACTCCTGACAGGGTTTGGTAGAATGCAAACAGGTGTTCGGCCGTTTTTCCGGAAAGGAGCGTTTACGGCGCGCCACGTCCTCCGTACGTTGTTCGGCGCTCCTTTCCGGATTCCGCACACAGCATTCCGTAAGGGGAGACAGCATGCTCTATGACGATGGCTTCCTGCACGACAGGGAACCTATGCAGATAGGCTGGCGCTACGGCGCGCACGATGCGGGCAGTGCAACCATAACCCCTGCGGAGCGGCAGTTCATGCAGCTGCCTCCCGAACTGCTGTTTGCTTCGGATTGTTTTCAGGCCATTTATGCGCGCAAACGCCAGCATGTGAGCCGCCACCCCCTCGTCACGGCCCTGCCCCAGTTCACGCTTCTGTATACGGGAGAGCGTCTGGATCAGTTCGATCTGGACGTGCTGCTCGCCTGCCTGCGCAGCACCCACAGGGCTGTGCCGGTCAAGGGCATGGTCAGAATATCCCTGCGCGAACTGGCGCAGAAGGTATCGCGCACAACGGGGAAAATGGTGCAGGCCCGAGTAAGGGGCAGCCTGCGCAGGCTGGAGGCCGGAACCCTGCATATCAGCGATGCCCGCTACGAATTTCTGTTTTCCTTTCTGCAGCAGGTCATGATCAACAGGGAGAACGATCTCTGTCTTGTTGCCGTGCACCCGATGCTGCTGGAAAGCCTGAACGCCATTCCCCGTCTGGACCTGAAGATACGGGACAGGGGGGCTCTTGCCGCAGACGGGCTGCTGCGCTGGCTGCATGCCCTGTCGCATTGCTGCAGCGAAATGTGCATTCCGCAGGCCATGTTGCCGGAACTCAGCGGCAGCCGCGCCCTGCCCCGCGACAGGGTGGAAACGGCCATGGCAACCTTGGCGGATACCGGGTGCCGTCATTATCTGGGCCTGACAGACACGCAGGAGTTGTTTCTCTGCCTGCGCTGAGTGTTCATACCCTGAATCCGTAAAGCAAGAACGCCTGCCCGCAAAGCGGACAGGCGTTTTCATATGTTCAGCATGAGCATGCCCCGTGCCTATTGCACGGTACCCTCATCATAGTGGTAGAGAATTTTGTCTTCCTGCGAGGCCCTGTCGTAGTCGGTCCACTGAAGGTCCGTCTGGCTCAGGAGCCACTGAATCACCTCGCCCTGACTGCCCGGTCTGCCGGGATAATCCACAAGCTTCGTGATCTCTTCGCCGAAAAATGTCAGTCTGACAGCTATCTTCATGGCGCCCTCCCTGCATTGTCGCAGCCTGCGTTAGGGCTGCATTCCGGTCGGCCATGCGGCCTGCGCACCCCGTGCAAACAGAGTACTCTCCACTATCAAGCATAAGCACGGAAATGCGGGGCGCAATGATTGGTTTGCGGGGCCGGACGTGCAAGCAGGCGTAGACTGTCGTGGACTGCGGCCAGTCAGGCCTGTTTTCGATTTGTATTCCAAGAAAAAGGCTCCGTACCAGAGCTCCTGAACCTAAAGGCTCGGTGAATGCTAATGCGCTTGTCAAAGGAGAGCTTTGCGCCGCCTGCAAAGAAAAAACGCCGGACTGAGACGTGCTCTGTCCGGCGCTTACGGGGCAGTCGATCTGCTGATATGGGCAGATAGTTGTGTGCTGTCGTTATGCGTTCACAGCATCCAGCAGGGCCTGCTTGCCCAGTCTGGTCACGGTGGCGGCAGTGCGCTCGCGCTTTTCACCGTTCTCGCGGTAGAACACCAGCGCCTTCTGCAGCAGGGCAAGGGCGTTGTCGCTGCTGACATGCTCGCCGATGAGTACGCCCGGAGCTGCGTTCTGCAGGGCGCAGCCGCCGAAGAACACGTTCCAGCCCTTGGCGGTGGCCACAAGGCCGATATCGCGAACATAGCTCAGGCCGCAGCTCATCTTGCAGCCGGAAACGCCGCTCTTCACCTTATAGGGGTAGGGGCCGTTCTGCTTGACCAGCTCGACAATGGCGTTGCCAAGGTCGGTAGTTTCCTGAATGCCGAGCCTGCAGGTTCCCTTGCCGGGACAGACCGTTGCACCGGGGGCGCATTTTTCGACACGGGTGCCGAGAAAATCGCATATTTCATCCAGCTTGCCGGCGGGAATGCCCTCCAGATTCATGCGCTGGCCGGTGGTGGCCCGCAGGGAGGGCAGGTTGTATTTTTCGATCACTTCAAGGACGCGGCGGAGCATCCCGGGAGTCATGAGGCCCTGATTGAGGCACAGGCGCAGAACGTAGATGTCGTCCTTGCGTGCGATGGGCATGACAGTGAGGGATTCGGTAATGGTATTGTTCATGATGTCTCCTGAAAATGCTGAAGCCGGTGCAGGCACCGGCTGGTGGGGAAGATAGGCATATGCGGGCATGAAGGCCAGCATTTTCCTTGCGGCATCACGCTTCCTGTGAGGGGCGGGAGCAATGGTGAGAGGTTGGTCATTATTCACCGTAACATAGGAGAGATGAAGGGTATTTCTCCATATCTCCGTGAGTGTTTGTTAAAAATATCACAATCTATTCCGGCTCATGAGACGCATGTTATGCCAAAAGGAACATATGATTGTGACGAATGCCACTTTCGCTGTTTGGTTTGCCCCTTGTGCACGATCTACCTATGAACGGGACAGTCAATTTTGGCTTGTGCCATTTTATACGCAAGAAATACAAGGAGGAGTGCTCATGACCAGCTACAAAGAGGCGCAGGAAGTTCTGATGAAGGAACTGCGGCTGTATCATTACCCCGTAGCCGTGAAGTTCTTCTATGATCAGGCCGAGCTGGATGCGTTTCATGCCAAGGCTCCCGAGATCCACACCCCGCTCAAGCCCATGACCTTTTGTCAGTGGGAACTTGGTGCCCGCATGAAGGGACAGATTGTCTATTCCGACATGCAGGGACTGGGCTGCGGCAACGCGCAGTTCTGTTTCGGCTGGAAGGGGCTGGACGACGGCGAGATCAAGGGCCATGCAAAGTACACCCGCGATCTGGATCAGGCCGAGCGCTTTGTGAAGAGCAAGTCCCGCCTGAAAGAAGGCCTGCTGGGCATTGCCGTTGCTCCTCTGGGCAGCGTGGACGGCCTTTTCGAGCCTGACACCGTTCATTTCTACTGCGACAACATGCAGGCATACCACCTTGCTGTCGATTACATGGCCGCCACCGACACGCATCCGCTGCGCCCCAGCATCACCATGAACTCCTCTGCCTGCGGCGGCAACGTGTTCTCGTATGTGGAGCAGGAATTCAACATGCTTCCCGCCTGTTCCGGCAGCTACAACGCCGGCAAGACCGAGCGCGGCGAGATTAACGTCATCATCCCCGGCACCAAGTTCGGCGCGATGTTTGACAGACTGATGGACCGCATCAATGCCGCAAGCAGCTCCATCACCCGTCCCGGTGACGGCTTCCCCGGTGCGGACATCTGCAAGAACTGCCCGCTCATCATCTTCAAGAAAGAAAAGTAGACTCTTCTGCTATGCATCGGCGGAGAAGGCGCTTCCCTTGCGTCTTCTCCTCCCCTCCCATCGGCAAGGGATCTGCGCGGGCAGTCGTCCGGCATTGTGTGGTTCAGCCGGACGCAGGCTTGCCGCTTCCCCGTTCCCTTCGCCAACCCATGCCCGCTTAAGCCCATATAAGCCCGCATAAGTCCATATAAGCATGAAGCGGTCAGGTTTTGCCCAACCTGACCGCTCTGCTTGTTTGTTCTGCCGATAAGGCTATCGGGCTGTGAATGTGCGCATCGTTCTGCCCCGTGCGTCCACCAGATGCACCGCGCAGGCGATGCAGGGGTCAAAGGAGTGGATGGTGCGCAGAATCTCCACAGGACGCTCAGGGTCGGGACACGGGCAGCCTATGAGGGACTGCTCGCCTGCGCTCAGTTTGCCGTTGGCGCAGCGCGGCCCGAGATTCCATGTGGAGGGAACCACCATCTGGTAGTTCTCGATCTTGCCGTCCTTGATGTTGATCCAGTGGGAAAGGCCGCCGCGCGTGACGCAGCACAGGCCCACGCCCTTCACTGCGGCGTCCGGCATTGTCCATTTCTTGTAGATGGTGTCATCTCCGGCCTTGATGCGGGCTTCGGTATCGTTGATCCATCCTTCCATGCGGGCCAGCAGCAGGTTGGTTTCCACCACGCGGCAGACGGTGCGCCCCATGGTGGAGAACAACTGGTCGGGCTTCATGCCGGTTTCCTTGAACACGCTGTCCAGCAATTCGCGGGTTTCTTTTTCCTTGCGGGCATAGGCAAGGGCGCGGCGGGCCAGCGGGCCGGTTTCCATTGCTTCGCCCTTGTACCGCGGGGCCTTTGCCCAGGAGTATTTTTCCTTGTCCTCGTAGTTGGTGTAGTTGGGCTCGGTTGCGCCCTCGTACGGCTTGCGGGCCTCGTTGCCCACGTACCAGCTGTGCGCCACATGTTCGTCGATGAGGCCGATATCCATCTCATCATGCTTGGTGAGGTCGTTCCCCCACAGCACGCCGGAACGGAAGTACGGGTCATTGCCCTTTTCCGGGTCGTGGAAGTCGGGGAAGGCGAAGAAGTTGGTGGTGCGGCCGTATGCAAGCGCTTCGGGAAAGCGTTTGGCCATGAGCTTCACATCCGGCAGCATGGCGTTTTCGGCGAACTCCATGGACTTTTCCCAAATCTGCCTGAAGTGGGCTATGACATCGGGCTTCAGGCTGTCGTAGCAGGTGACCCCGCCCACAACCAGCGACTGGGCGTGCGGGTTTTTGCCTGCGAACAGGGCCATGGCCCTGCCCAGCTCAAGCTGCACGCGCAGCCCCTCAAAGTAGTGGGCGGCCATGATGAGGTTTTCTTCCGGACTCATGCGATAGGCTGCATTGCCGCCGAGGAAGTAGGCGTTTTCCAGAAAACCCAGCTGACCGGATGCCACAAAGTCCTTCAGGCGTTTCTGCACGATATACAGGTCTGCGGGGTTGTCGCCACGCGCGCTGGTCTGGCCCACAATCTTGCCTGCGGCGGCAGGGTCGGCCGTTGTTGCGGCGGCAAAGTCAATCCAGTCCATGCCGTGCAGGTGGTAGAAGTGCACCAGATGGTCGTGTACCACCAGCGCGGACAGGATAAGATGGCGGATGAGTTGCGCCAGCGGCGGCACGGTGAGATCAATGGCGTTCTCAATGGCGCGTATGCTGGTCAGGGCGTGGGTGTTGGTGCACACCCCGCAGGTACGCTGGGTAAACAGCGGGGCATCCTCCGGTGGTCTGCCCTTGAGTATGGGTTCTATGCCCCGGAACAGCTGGGTGCTGAGCCAGGCGTTTTTCACCCGGTCCTGTTCCAGTTCCACTTCGATCTTCAGGTGGCCTTCTATGCGTGTCACCGGATCGATGATAAGCCGCTTGCCGGATTCGGTGGCCGTTTTCGTGCTCATGCAGTTAATCCTCCTTGGCTGTACGGATTGCCGGGCGGCTTACCCTTTCGGGCCGTCTTCGATGGGGTGGAAGAAGGGCGAATAGTCATCCCAGAAATTGGGTTCGCTGCAGCCTATGCAGGGGGCACCGGCCTTGACGGGCCAGTTCACCTGATTGAACAGGGCAGTGGGGCAGTTGTTGTAGGTGTAGGGTCCCTTGCATCCGAGCTTGTAGAGGCACCAGCCCTTCTTGGCTTCGGGGCTGTCAAAACTCAGGGCGAACTCGCCGCTGTTGAAGTGCTTCTGACGCGGACACTGCGAGTGCACGGTGTCGCCGTAGAACAGCGTGGGCCTGTTCCAGTGGTCCAGATCGGGCATGCCCTTGGTGAGCAGGTGCACCACGGTGCCGACAAAGTTCATGGGGTTGGGCGGACAGCCCGCAATGTTGATGGCGTTTACCCCAACTGCCTTGAGCGCTTCGTTCACGCCCTTGGCGCCGGAGAGATTGGGTCTGGCAGCCTGCACGCCGCCAAAGCTGGCGCAGGAACCCATGGCAATGGTGGCCTTGGCCTTGGATGCCACCCGCGCACACAGTTGGAACATGGTTTCGCCGCCGACCTTGCCGTATTCGCCCCCGTGGAAGGTGGGTATGCCGCCTTCGATAACACAGATGAATCCTTCGGGGTTGGTTATGGCCTTTTCCAGCGCCGCATGCGCTGCCGTGCCTGCAGCCGCCATGACCGTTTCGCAGTAATCGAGCGAAATGGTGCTCATGATTATTTCATCAAAATAGGGTTCATAGGCCCTGAGCAGGCCTTCGGTGCAGCCTGTGCATTCCGCGCAGTGCAGATACACGACCGAGGGACGCTTCTTTGTGGTGAGGGCATGGGCCACTTCGGCGGCGAATCCGGGTCCAAGCCCGATGAACGTGGCCATGAGCCCGCAGAATTTCATGAAGTCGCGTCGGCTTACGCCACCCTGTCCGGCCATCATCTTCAGTCCGTCAAATCTGGTTCCGTTCGGCATGTGATCCTCCCGGGGCTATTTGGGTTTATGGCAGGCGGTGGTACAGCCCACGGGGTTCTTGCCGCCTTCGGAGCGCATCTGCGTATGACAGCCCAGACAGCTGGGAGGCCCCGGCGAATGCCATGCCCTGTAGAAACCGGATTCCGCAGTGGGATCATCGTCGGTATGGCACTGGCGGCAGGGCACATACTTGCCGAGGGTCTTGTCGGTTTCCTTGTGGTGGCAGTCGCGACAGGCCAGCCGGATGGCATGGAAACCGTGGGGGAAGCTGACAGGGGCCACCCATGAATTCAGCTTCTGATTTCCTTTGGGGCGCTCGATCAGAACCTTGTCCGGCACTTCGTACGCCAGCACGGTGGTGACGGCGAATATGAGCATGGCCGTCAGCGACACAAAAAGTAACATGTTGCGAAGCATGGAACCTCCTGATGGATGGGGTGACAACACACATGCCAGAATATCGCGAAACGTCTGCCCGTATATTATAAGTGGGTTGGAATAGAGGGTGCCCTGTAAGGGGCGTGTCTGGAGCAAAGAAGGGGGGGAAGAGGCAAGTTCGGATGGCGCATACGGAGTGACTGTTTGGGGCAACTCCTTGGACAAAACGCCCTGAACAGCACCTGAACAGCACTCGAACAGGACCTTGGACAGAGCTTTGGAGAGGCAGATGGAGCGGCAGATGGAGCGGTAGGAACGCAAAAAAGAAAAGCGGGGTGGTTAACCCCGCTTTTTCAAGTATGGCAGCATGCCGCAACTGCTATGCGCAGTCGTGCTTGTCCCAGGGTTCGCGGTTGTCGCGAGCCAGGGCGCCTTCCATGCGGATGAGGGCTTCTTTCAGCTTGGTGGTTTCATCCAGCTTCATGTTGGCGCTCTTCAGAGCCTGATACAGGATGGCACCGCAGCATTCGGTGGTGATGGGGAAGTCGGTGATGTATGCCAGAGTGGGCACGATGTCCTTGGCGCAGGCTGCGCGGTCCACGGAACCGGCCTTGGCGTTGATGCCGGACCCCTGCAGAACGAGGGCGTTCTTGGCGGCAACGGCGATAACGGTCTTGCGGTCGGCGGCGTCCAGAATGGTAGCCAGAGCGGCATCAAGGGCAGCGGTGTCGGCATTGCCGAGGTCGATCAGGCCGAGGGCCACGCCGTTTTCAATGGCGGCTGCCACGTCCTGGGGCTGCAGGGCGGTAACGGTTTCAGCGGCCACAGCAGCGTCGATCACGTCGCCGGCTGCAAAATTGGCGAACTTCACGCCCTTCTTGAGCAGCTTTTCAATGGAAGCGCCTGCGCCGAGTTCGGCTGCGGGGGCAAGTACGATAAGAGCTTTCTTCTCAGCCATGATTCAATCCTTGCAGGTATACCCCGTGCGGCAGAGCGGGTCTGCCGCACGGGATGAGATGTTTGGAATTACTTAACCAGGTTGGGGTCTTCCATGATCTGGTACATGATGCCGCCTTCGGCATCGTCCGGAATGGGGTTACCGGTGGCGTAGCAGATGGTGGGCACGATGTCGGCCAGCCAGCGGGGACGTTCGTACTTGAAGTTCTTCTTGATGTTGGGGCCCTTGAACAGAAGGATGTTCTTCAGGCTGCCGCATCCGGATTCGCCGGTGGGGAACCCGTAGCCGTGTTCTGCCATGTATTCGGGCTTCAGTGCGTATACAACGTCACCGGCCTGGGCGCCGCCCATGCCGAACACGGTTGCATCTTCCTTGCGCACTGCCAGCAGCACGGGGCGTTCGCCGGTGTCGGGGTGCTTGAAGTCGAGCAGGGCGTCGATGATCTGGTCGCGCACCTTTTCATAATCTTCAGCTTCAACAATGCCGCCCGGGTACTTGTCCTTCAGGTTCACGTACACGAACATGTAGCGCTGGGGCACTGCCACAGACTTGGAAACGTCCAGCACGTAGTTGAAGCCTTCGGTTTCTTCGTAGATTTCCCAGTAGTTCTCGGAATTCTTGGGCTCGTAGTGGCACAGACCCTTGGCCTTGAGTGCCTCTGCGGTGTTCAGAATGGGACCGATGGGGGTTGCGCCGTGGTCGGAGCACAGGCAGACGAGGGTTTCGTCGCCGAAGATTTCCATCATCTTGCCGAGCATGCGGTCTTCGATCTGGTAAATCTTGCGTTCCATGTCGTAGGCGCGGTTGCGTACTTCTTCGTCCTTGCTGTCCATGTCGCCCAGCCAGCCGTGGTAGAACCAGTCGATGGGGTGGGAGTGCATGTAGAAGAGGTCCCAGTCGGCATTGGAGGTCAGCAGGCTGGAAGCGACACGCACGAGCCAGTCGGAATGGAACTGGGCCAGTTCGACCACGGTGTCCATGTCCAGAATGCCGTGCATGAAGCCCACGAGACCGATGTCGTTGGCGATGACGTCATGGGAGAAGTCGATGTCGCCAGCTGCCTCGGCAGGAGCAATGAAGCCGCGATGACCGGAAATGCCGGTGATGTAGAGCTTGAATTCTTCGGCATCGTCGGAAAGGCTGATCAGCTTGCAGCGGAAGGTGCCCTTCTCGTTGCGGCCGTCTTCCTTGACGGTGAAGTCGTGCACCACGGGGGCGCTCCACTTGCCGGTGGTGATGGTGAAGAAGGCCTTGGAGTAGTCCTTTTCAGGACACAGCGCGAAGGTGTCGAAACCGTCGTCGCCGCTTTCCCAGCACAGGCCGTACCAGGTCTGGTTTTCCAGCGGGGACATGGATTCCTTGAAAGCCATGTCTACGGTGAACTCCAGAGGCTCATCGCACTCGGGAAGGTTCGCCCAGCCGCGTGCCTTATCAAAGCTGGCCTGCACACCCATGGGGAAGAAGTCGCTGGAGATGACGCTTTCGGAAGCGAGGAATTCGCGGTGCGCGTTGCCTTCTTCCATCCAGCGGGTTTCAGCAGGGGAGATGCCTTCGCCCATGACCATGACGCCGTTCTTCATCTTGCTCGGCCATGCCATGGGGTAGTTGACGACGATGCACTTCTTGCCGTCCTTGTCCCAACGGTCCCAGATGGTCTGAGCGGTCAGGATTTCGGAACCGAATGCCTGTACGGTCTGCTTATGTTCGAGGCTTCTGCCTTCAACGTAGTAGTAATAGTCTTCAACACCGTGGGTGCGGGGGTAAGCGCCGGTGCAGATGGTTGCCCATGAGGGCGGGGTAACCGTAGGCAGGTTGTAGCCTTCGGTCATATAGCTGCCGGTTTCCATGAATTTCTTGAAGTTGGGCAGCGCGCCTTCGGCAACGAGTGCCTCAAGGCGCTTGGGGATGGCGCAGTCAAAGCCCAGAAGGGCCGCGCGCTTTGCTTTGACAGTCATGTTCCGACTCCTGTGTGATTATGAAAAGCGCCTGAGCGCAGGTCCAGCTGGCCCCACAGTTACAAAAACAGTGCCACTTCGTTTTATTCTTTTATTTCAATGTGATGTCTAAATACTGATTGCTGGAGGGCATGCAGGGGCGACAGAGGTGTCTCCCGTGCTCTGCCCAAACTTTCACAAAGAGTGCCTGTCGCGCTTGGGTTTATACTATGTCGCCTTTCATGCCCCGCAAAAAGGCGCAGGGATGGGGACGACAGGCAGAGGCGACAGTTGTGACGCAGTTTGCGAAGGATACCAGCGAGGTGGAACGGAGAGACAGACAGGGGTTGTGAATTCCGTGGCAAATCGCCGCAGCACAAGAGGGTCCGGCATGTTTTTTTAGCTTGTCAGGAAGGCGCAGTAAGGCGAAAAGGCGCGCAGCCATGCAGCGGAAAAAGCCTGAAAAGCAAGGCGGGGCGACATTCATGACGTTACCCGCAGCCGCTGCCATTTGAAGATGGATGTATGTTCTCGGGGAATGTCCTTACAGCATAGCAGGTTAGGGCTGAGTTGTGAAAAATGGCACAAAACGTGCTCCTATAGGGGAACGTATCGCCTGATTCGCTCGTCCAGCTGAGCATCTGGAGTACTATGCAGCTGAAACACACGGTATTGGCCGGGAGGTACCCCGGTCTCAACCTGAAACGGACAGCCCCCCCTGAACATCCTTATTTGAGGAGCTGACGCGTATGTCTATGAAACCGAACGACGAAACCCCGAACCTTCGCCCTGATAAATTCATTCTTATTCCTGCGACCCTGGTTCTGGTCGCCATCATTGCCTGCTCCATTCTGTTCACCAAGTCTTGTGAAGAGATTCTGAAGACGGCTTACAACGCTTTCACATACACCACCGGTACCTGGTACCTCTGGGTTACCGTGTTCATGATCCTGCTTTCCGGTTATTTTGTTTTCAGTAAGTACGGCGAAATCAAGTTCGGCGAACCTGATGAAAAGCCCGAGTTCAACAATTACTCGTGGCTGGCCATGATGTTCTGTTCCGGCGTTGCCGGTGCGGTCATGTTCTGGTCCATTGCAGAGCCGCTGTACAACCTTGCCTATCCCCCCATGTTTGCAGAGCCCCTTTCGCGCGAATCCTATGAATGGGCCATGTCCTATGTGCTGCTGCACTGGGGGCCTGTTACCTGGCCCTGGTACATGGTGACTGCGCTGCCCATCTGCTACATGTTCTACAAGCGCAAAAAGCCCGTTCTGCGCATCAGTTCCGCCGCTGAACCGGTTCTCGGCGAGAGGGTGAACGGCGGCATCGGCCGTGCCATTGAAGTGTTCTTCATCATCGGCCTCATGTTCTCCAACGCAGCCGTCATGGGCGTTTCCGTACCGATTGTTAACCATGCTCTTGCTGCCACGCTGCATATCGAACCTTCGTTTACTCTTGAGCTTATCATTCTGGCCGTCAGCGCCGTTATCTTCACCGCCTCCGTTTCTCTCGGTCTGCAGAAGGGCATCAAGCTGCTTTCCGACGCAAACGTGGTTATTGCCCTGATGCTTGTGTTCTTCTGTTTTGTGACCGGTCCCACCGTATTTATTGTGAACAACTTCACCAGTTCCTTCGGTCACATGCTGAATAACTTCTTCGAGATGATCTTCTGGACCGACCCCTACACCAAGGGCACCTTCCCGCAGGACTGGACCATCTTCTATGCTCTCTGGATGGCTTCCTACGGTCCCTTCATGGGTCTGTTCATTGCCCGTATCTCCCGCGGCCGTACCGTTCGTCAGGTTGTGGCCATGGGTCTTGCAGGCGGTATTGCCGGTTCGTACATGATTCACGCCGTGTTCGGCGGGTACACCCTCTTTGCCCAGCTTAACGGTGTTGTTGACGCCGTGGGCGTGCTCAATGCCAGCGGCGGCCCTGCTGCTCTGGTTTCCGTGCTCAGCACCCTGCCCGCAGGCACCGCCGTGCTCATCGGTTACTGCCTCTTCTCCACCATCTTCCTTGCGACCAGCGTAGACTCCTGCGCATACGTCATTGCCTGTTCCGCTACCACCAAGCTCACCATCGGTGCCGAACCCACCCGTGGTCACCGCTTCTACTGGGCAGCGGTGCAGGCCGGTCTGGCCCTTGCCGCCATTACCATGGGCGGTCTCGGACCTGTGCGCGTATTCGCGAACTTCTCCGGCGCACTCATGCTCATCCCCATTGCACTGGTTGTGGTGTCGTGGTTCAAGATGGTGCGTGAGGACAAGGCTCTGGAACAAATCTGCAAACAGAACCCCAATGCCTAACCCAACGTTTGGCGGCTAGGCCGTTACCGGAACTCGTGTCCGGCAGCGTGCTGCCGGACAGCTGATATATAGGAAACAGATGCGGGCGGAGCACATAGTGCTCCGCCCGATATGGCTTGCCGTGCGGTGTGGCACTCAAGGGAGGCTCCCGCCGGAGCATGCCGTATCCGCGGGGCGTGCTGCTTCAGCTCCTGAGCAAAGGGCATATAGGCCCCGATGCAATGCCGTATCTGCTTTCCGGCAGAAACCAGTTTGGCTTGCATCCGGCCGGCGGCTGCCGGAATATCCTTTCAGCAGATTCCGATAGAATAATAAGGGCCGGTACAACGCGTATGCGCTGTACCGGCCCTTTTTGTATTCGGACGACTGCGAATCAGGAATGTCGTTTTATGCCGTATTTCTTGAGCTTGCGTTGCAGGGTGCGGATGGTCACCCCGAGCGTGTCGGCAGTTTTGCCCTTCTTCCAGCTGTTCTGTTCCAGAGCGAGCAGAATGCGCTGCATTTCGATCTGGCTCTTGGCGTCGGAAAGGGAGCCGTCGGTGGGGGAATGCTGAAAAACCGGTCCTGCCGTGCTGGCAGAATTGGGCTGCATGCTTTCGCTGGAAAAAGAGATGGTCGAGGCGCTGTGTTCGTCTTCCTGCGCTTTCAGCGGTGCAAAGTCGAAGATGTCCGGACACGGGGTTTCCGAGGCCAGCACAAGCTCGCCGAACGCCCAGTAGTTTTCGAGCGTGTTCTGCAGTTCGCGCACATTGCCGGGCCAGCCGTGCCGGACGAGCTGTTGCATGATCTGTTTGGGAACTGGCTTGGATATGCCCTTTTTGCGGGCATAATCCGCCACAAGCAGAGGGATGTCCGCCCTGCGTTCCCGCAGCGGGGGCAGAACAATGGGCAGCACGTGGATGCGGTAGAAGAAGTCCGCCCGCATGGATTTGTTCTTCACCAGCTCGCTCAGGTTGCGGTTGGTGGCGGAAATGAGCCGGAAGTTGGAGGTTTTGACGTCGTTCGACCCCACAGGCGTGTAGGACTTGCCTTCCAGCGCGCGGAGCAGCTTCACCTGCAGGTTCAGGGGCAGATCCGCAATTTCATCAAGGAAGAGGGTGCCGTCGTCCGCAGCGGCCAGATAGCCGGGCCTGTTGGTGGTGGCACCGGAAAAAGCGCCCTTGACGTGGCCGAAAAATTCACTTTCGAGCAACTGTTCGGGAATGGCGGCACAGTTTACCGGAATGTAGCGCCCCTTCACGTTGGACATTTCGTGAATGGTCTGCGCCGCAAGGTCTTTGCCCACGCCGGTTTCGCCATAGAGGATGACGCTCATATTCGTTTTGGCGGCCTTGAGGAGCAGATTGTAGACCCGTTGCATGGGCTCGCTGGTGCCTATTATGCGGCTGAAGCCTGCGGGGTTGGCGGCAGAGGTGCGCAGCAGGGTGTTTTCTTCTTTCAGCTTGAACTCCCGCGCTTTCTGCGCGGTGACGTCCATCATTATGCCCTCAAGGTAGGTGCAGTTACCCGCCGCGTCGAAAACCCCTTCGCCCTGGTCCCATATCCATCGTGTTTCGTCGGAGGGAAGGCGCACGCGGTAGTAGATTTCGTAACTCTTCCTCTGGCTTATGGCCTCATGGATTCTCTTGCGCATCTTGGCGAGATCTTCTTCATGGGTCATGCGCTCCACCGTGTTGGAAGGATTTTTCATCACTTCGTCCACGGTAAGACCGAGCAGTCTTTCGCTTCCCTTGCTGGCAAAGACCATGCGGTATTCATAGCTGCGCTCCACAACGCAGCGGTAGGCCATGCCGGGAAGGTGGTTGAGCAGGCGGGTGTGGCTTGCCTCAACTTCATTCAGGCGTTGCTGCAGAATTTCGTATGATGTGCTTTTCATGAGTGTGTTCTCTGCTGGTTTGTTCAATCCAGCACAATGCATATACCGCGCCGTTTTCAGGACATTTGTGTCTTGTTTTTCAACGCGCCGACTTAATTGTATTTTATTATGAGCAGCAGGCGGGAATGCAGATAACGGGAGAAGGAAATGGCCGAAATGCGACATGGGTGTCGCGGTCTGCTCTGTGTGTCGTATGGCTCCCCGGGCCATACACATGCCGAAAAGGTGTGCGACATGGCTGTCGCTCTCTATGGGTGGTACGGGGAGTTGCGTCAAGCCAAATTATGTATTTTTTAATTAACTATCTGAAATAAATTGTATTTATTGGCTTGGTATGGACTGTGCTACTTCGCGGCCAATGGACGGCCTTGTCCAAATAATCACGAGGGAGATGCAATATGGCCCATGTCATTGTTTCATATGACCGCGAAGGTGAAAAGCAGACCATTAACACTGGTTCCAAGATTCTCGGCGAACTCAATATCAACTACGACGGCGTACCCGAAGACGAGCGCGGCGGTACCGCCAAGCAGCTGCTGGCTTCTTCAGCGCTGTACTGCTTCTGCGGCGCACTGGGCAAGGCGCTGGAAACCCGTGGCGCCAAGTACGAGCGCATAACCGGCACCGCCACTCTTGAAACAGGCGTGGATGACAAGAAGCGCGCCCGTGTTATCGGCATTGCTCTGGATGTGACTGTGTACATGGATGAGGAATTCGAATTCATTTTCGACCGGGTGGAAAAGATCATGCAGCAGGGCTGTCTCGTTACCGCTTCCCTGCACGAAGCCTTCCCTGTCACCTACAAGCTTCATCACGAATTCTAACCGGTTCGCAGTCCGGGCAAAGAGGAAGAGCAATGCCAACCATCACCATCATAGGAGCAGGTCCCGGCGGCCATATCGCAGCCTTTGAAGCCGCACGCCGCGGAGCTGCCGTCACGCTGGTCGAAAAGGCTGAAGTAGGCGGTACCTGCCTGAATACGGGGTGTATTCCTACCAAGACCATCAAGGCTTCGGCAGAGGCACTCGAATCTGCCGCCCGTCTTGCCGAATTCGGCATTACCACGTCCGCAGAGGCCGGTGCCATAAGTTTCAAGGCTGACATGCCTGCTATCGTCGCCCGCAAGGAGCGCGTGCGCAAGGTGCTGTGCGGCGGTCTGGAAAAGACCTGCGCGGCCCTCAAAATCCGCCTTGTGCGCGGTGCTGCAGAGCTTGGTGCCGACCGTACCGTGCTTGTGCACACCGCAGAAGGCACCGAGACGGTGAAGAGCGATGCCGTCATCATCGCCACCGGCTCCAGAACCCTTGATCTGCCTTCGCTGCCCGTTGATCACAAGTTCATCATAAACAGTGATGACGCGCTGAATCTCGACCACGTTCCCGCCCGCATGGTCATCGTGGGCGGCGGGGTCATCGGCTGCGAGCTGGCGTTCATCTACCGTGCTTTCGGCGCACAGGTAACGGTTGTGGAAGGTCTGAACCGCCTGCTCCCCATTCCTTCAGTGGATGAGGACATGAGCCGCCTTCTGCAGCGCGAAGCCAAGAAACACGGCATTCGCGTGGAACTCGCCAAGACCGTGAAGAGCGCCACCGTTGCAGACGGCAAGGTGACCTGCGTGCTCGGCCCCTCGCCCTTTGTGGAAGGCGCCACCGGCGCTGATTCCACCCTTGAGGCCGATATGGTGCTGGTTGCCGTGGGCCGCACGCCCAATACCGAAGGGCTGAAGCTGGCTGAAGCCGGAGTGGAAACTGATGCCCGCGGCTGGATCAAGGCTGACATGGGCATGCGCACCACAGCTGACGGCATTTACGCCATAGGCGATGCGCTCGGACCCGCCCGCGTCATGCTGGCGCATGTGGCTTCCGCAGAAGGGCTGTGCGCTGTTGCCAACTGTTTCGGCGAAGACAGAAAGCTGGAGTACGGCGTTATTCCCGCAGGCATTTTCACCTCTCCCGAAATCGGCACCGTGGGCCTCTCCGAAGCGGATGCTGTAAAGCAGGGCATTGAGTTCCGTTCGCAGGTCTTCCAGTTCCGCGAGCTGGGCAAGGCACAGGCCATGGGCGAACTGCCCGGCATGTTCAAGCTGATCTGCGAAAAGAACAGCGGCCGCATTCTGGGCGCACATATCGCCGGTGCCCACGCCACCGACCTTATCGCCGAAGCCGCGCTTGCCATGGAAAAGGGGCTTACGGCCTCTGACCTTGCCCACACCATTCATGCGCACCCCACGCTGGCCGAAGGCCTGTACGAAGCCGCAGAAGGCTGGCTGCGCGGCTAAGGCCACGGGCTCTGCAACCGCACGCAATCATAAAGGAAATATCATGAGCGAACTTACCTTTCCCGACGACATTCTCTACCATCCCGAACATACCTGGGTACGCATTGCAGACGATAACACTGCCGTAGTGGGTATCACGGATTTTGCGCAGGAGCAGCTGGGCGAAGTTGCTTTTGTGGACCTGCCTTCTGCCGGTGCCGCCTTTGGTGCCGGTGATGAATTCGGCACCGTGGAATCCATCAAGGCCGTCAGCAGTCTGCATATGCCCATCACCGGCACGGTGACCGAAGTGAACGAAGCCCTTGGCAGCGATCCTTCGCACGTGAACACTTCTCCTTACGGGGAAGGTTGGATGCTGCGCATCAGCATCGCGCCTGACGCTGACAGAACGCAACTGCTCAATGGCCCGGCATACGCCGCCCAGCTCAAGTAGCGGCCATTCAGTAACGATACTCCCCAAGACTGGGCCCCACCGTCCCCTCCGGGTGGGAAGGCCTTGCGCCAGAGCGGCTTCCGTGTGCAGGAAGCCGCTTTTGTTTTGCCCGCCGGGGAAATTTCTCTCCCCTTTCTTTGTTCCGTGGCCGCACTTGTGCCGCTTTTTGCGAAAAGGCGACGCGGCACCGGTCTGTCCGACATGTCGCTGCGACAGGCGTGTCGCATTGTGTGCGGTTCTGACCCGCTGTTCCAATGAATACTATGTGAAATTTCGAATGGTTATCGGTTTGGCGCGACATGTGCTGTAGGCCGTGTGCGAGCAGGCCATGTGAAACCTTTCCCGAAGGCGACAGGGCCGCATCGCGTGACGATGGATTTCACGACCGGGATCTTAAACGGCCGGTGTTTTCAAACGTTTCAACAGGCATCCGACGGGGTGCCGACTCGGCATGAGTCCGGACGTGTCCTCCCCGGCCGCAGGGAAGACAGGAAACGGCTGGCCCACAGGAATCAGCACATGAACTGGAATACATTCAAGATGACGCACGTTGCAGGCTACCTTTTTATCGTTCTCAGCATCATCAACTGGAGCGGAAACTTTGTTGCCTCGCGCGGTATGGCCAGCATGGGCGATCCCGGCACCCTGAATTTGCTGCGATGGGGATTTGCGACGCTGCTGTTCGTTCCCTTCGGCATACGCGCGCTGTGGCAGGAGCGGTCAGAAGTCATCAAGCTGTTCATTCCGCTTTCCGTCATTGCGCTGTGCGGCATATCCCTGTTTGATACGTTGATCTTTCTGGCAGGGCACACCTCTGCCGCACTGAACATGTCGCTTATTTCCACACTCTCTCCCTTGCTGACCGCGCTGACGGCTCAGTGTTTTCTGGGTGAGAAGTTCCATAGCCGCATGTATGTGGGCATTGGCGTGAGTTTTCTCGGCGTCTGCCTGCTGGTGACCAACGGCGATCTGATGCGGCTGGCCACCATGGAATTTGCCTCCGGCGATATCATCATTCTCATGACCGCGCTCATGAGCGCCGTATACAACCACACCCTCAAGCTGGTCACCGACAGGGTGAGCCAGACCACTCTGCTCATGGCCATCTGCCTGCTGGGGAGCATATACCTGATCCCCGTGGCGCTCTGGGAAGGCGGCGGCACCATTGTCATGCCCGAAATGAGCTCTGCCCTTGTGTGGTCGCTGGTCTATCTGGCCGTGTTTGCCTCGCTGCTGTGCTACCTGCTCTGGAACATGGCCGTGCAGGTGCTCGGTGCCACCAAGACTGCCATGTTCTACTATACCCTGCCGCCAGTGAGCGGTTTTGCCGCATGGCTTGTTCTGGGCGAACCGGTAACCGTGGCCCAGCTGCTCAGCGGGGGTATTATTCTTGCGGGTATCATCATTGCCCTTTATGCTAAGACGCCAAGATGGATGAGGATAAAGGTGGCGCCACATGAACAGTTCGCTCAAAACACTGAGTAATTCCCTTGTATGGAATACCTTTCTGCTGATGCTCGGAGCATTTGTCTTCATCGTCGGCTACAACGGTATTGCCATGCACTACAACTTTGTTCCCGGAGCCTTGTACGGTCTGGCCGTGGTGGCGCATAGCGCCATCCCGGCCATATCGCTTTCGCAGTGGTATTTCATGTTCAACGTACCCCTGTTTGCGGCAGCGTGGACAGGGGTGAGCAGGCGGTTCTTCTTTCTCAACCTGCTGACCATGAGCGCCATTGCGTTGATGACCTCGTATGTGCAGCTTGATCTCGGCATACGCGACGGCATGAACGCCGCCATTGCCGCAGGCGCCTTCATGGGAGCGGGCAGCGGCATTATTCTGCGTTCATATGGAGGCGGGGGCGGGCTCGATGTGCTTGCGGTCATCCTCAACCGCAAATACGGCATCCGCTTCGGCGTGTTCTACTTTGCCATTAACGGGGCGGTGATGCTGCTGGCGCTGTCCAGATTCAGCTCGGATACCATTGTCTCGTCGTTCGTCATGCTGTTTATCAGCTCGGTGGTCACGGAATATGTGCTGTCGCTGTTCAACCAGCGCAAGGCCGTGCGTGTCATCACCCGCAAGGCGGACGCCATAGTCCGGCAGCTTACGGAGACCAGCAAGTTCTATGCGACGGTGATTCCCGCACGCGGCGGGTATTCCGGAGCGCCCATCGACATGGTCTATTCCATTACGGACAACCTGCGCCTGCGTGCGCTTGAAGAGATTATTTTCGCCGTGGACCCGGACGCCGTTCTGGTGGTGGAAAACACCTTCAGCGTGCTCGGTGGCAAGATAGCCATTCGAAAAGAGTATTAAAACCGCCTTCGTGGGCCTGCCGCAGCACCGTGGCGGCAGGCCCACGAAGGACAAGCCTAGCGCGAAACCTTGATAAGCACTTCGGTCACGAACTGGTCACTGTTCTTGGTTGTCCAATAGTCGGTGACATACCGTTCGTACGATCCCCCCACATAGGAATAGCCGTATCGCTCGGCCCACTTGAACATCTTGGTGTAGGTCTCGTTGATGGTTTCGTGCGGGCCTATGTGATAGCAGGCGGCCATCATGCATTCCCCGAATCGTATGGTGGTGCCCTCCGGTGCCGGGCGCAGGGGCTTCTGCATCACCACGATTTGCTTGGGGTGTTCGTCGGTCCTGTTTTTGAGGGAAAGAAAGTTGAGCATCACAGGGCCGGTTATCTCCATATTCAGACTGTCCAGATAGTTGGTCCAGTCTATGTTGATGATGCTGCTCTTGAAGTCGTTGTTGAAGACCTGCTTCTGGTACAGGTACTCGGCACCCTCGACATATTTGATGGCAACTTCGCGGGTGTCGGAGGCAAGCACCAGTTCTGCTTCCGTTATCAGGTCGTGCCAGCCCTTGATAGATACGTACTGCTTGTCTATTTCTCTTTGAACCCGCTCCAGCTCTTTGATCTTGTTGCTGAATGAGGTTTTGATGGAGTAGTAGTTCTGGCCGCTTTCCCTGTTTTCTTCGATGAACCGGCGCATTTCTTCGAGGGTGAATCCCATCTGCTTGTAGAATTTGATGACGGGAAGGGTCAGCAGCGCCTCGTGCGAGTAGTATCTGTAGTTGTTGTAGTTCTGGCGCTCAGGGGTGATGAGGTTGATATCATCGTAATATCGCAGAGTTTTTCTTGAGACGTTACAGATGCGGCTGACATCTCCGATGGAATACTTCGCCTTGCAGTTCATGATATTCCTCTGTTGAAGCTGATAAAGTGGTTTCCGGCGCTGCAACAAAACGCGGCCGGTGCGTGCGTGCGAACAATGCCCGGCCGGAAGTCACTCCGGTCCGTCATGTCGCGTTAATATCTTCTGCATATCGTGTTCCAAAGTGTTGCATTTCTGCGGGCTTCAGCCTGATTACCCTTCCCGCATACGCCTATGCCACGCGGACCATGCAATTCTGCCCTCTCTGGGAGCATCCTGTCCGGCCCTGTACCAGACGAGCTCTCCCTACCCCCCTCTTGTTCGGCGCTTTTCAGCCAGCTTTGGCCATCGGATACCCGCCGCTGCAATTGTTGTGTTACGATAGGTTGACTGTACAAATTGCGCATTGAAGAGATGGTGCTCTTCATCTATGTTCGTGCAGGGCTCGGAGTGGCGCCTTGCTGTTTGTTCAGACAGTCAATTCGTATGGAGATAGAATGGAGAATTTTGTTGTCATCGGGTTTTTCGTGGGGCTGGGCATGCTGTTCAGAAGGATCAAGGCGTTTCCCGACCAGTCCGCACAGGCCTTTAACATGCTGGCCCTGTACGTTGCCCTGCCCGCGGTCATTCTGCTCAAGGTTCCCCAGTTACAGCTTTCCCGTGATATGCTGGTGCCTGCGGTGGTGCCCTGGGCCATGCTCATTCTTTCTGCTGCTCTGGTAGCAGGGGCTGGGCGCATGATGCGTTGGTCGCGCGAAACCGTTGGGGTGCTGCTGCTCATCGTCCCCATAGGCAACACGGCCTTCATGGGCGTGCCCATGGTGGAGGCCTTTTACGGCGGGCAGGGGCTGCCGTACCTGATCATCTACGACCAGATTGGCACGATACTCATCTTTGCCCTGTACGGGTCCGTCATGCTTGCCATGTTCGGTTCAGAGGGCAAGGTTTCTGCCGCCAATGTGCTCAGGCGGGCATTCTTCTTTCCGCCCACCATGGCACTGGTGGCAGGCATTGCCCTGCGCGGCTGGCCGTATCCTGAACCGCTGGTACGCGGACTGGGTTCGCTGGGGGGGATGCTTACGCCGCTGGTGATGACAGCCATAGGCTTTCAGCTGAGAATCCGGCTGAGTCCGGCCGTGATGAAGCCGCTGGGGTTTGGTCTTGCAATCAAGCTGGTGGTGGCTCCGCTGGCAGCCTTGGCAGGATGCCGATTGCTTGGCGTGCACGGGCTGGCTGCCGACGTGGCCATTTTCGAGGCGGGTATGCCGCCCATGGTCACTGCCGGAGCTCTGGCCATTGCCGGAGGCCTGCTGCCCGAACTTGCGGCGGCGCTGGTCAGTCTGGGCATGGCGTTGTCGTTCATTACACTGCCCTTGCTGTATCTGATTATCTAGTTGTTTCGTCTCAGGACATGAGACGTGTGGGGGCGTGCGTGATGCGGGTGACGCGGGTGCAGTGGTCGAGGGGCCAGCGAATGTCGTCCGCCACGGCAGGTCAGCGGGGAGGTGTTTTTGCACTTTCCGTCAGCAGGCGCTGCACCAGTCCTTCCGGTGTGATGGTGTGCAGGTGCATGCCGCAGCCTGTTGCCACGCGCACGGTCTGCGGCGGAAGCAGGCCGCATTGTTCCAGCAGAGGGGTGTCGGCAAATAATCCGGAAACGGGTCCCTGATAGCGGATATGCCCAGCCTCAAGGCAAATGGCGCGGCTCAGGTTTTCCGCCACGAAATCCATGTCGTGGCTGATGACCACAACGCTCTTGCCGCACGTCGTCAGCTGGCGCATGGCAGTTTCCAGAAGGGCTATCTCCCGCGGGTCGAGTCCTGCCGTGGGCTCATCCAGCACCACGATATCCGTATCCATGGCCAGAATGGAGGCAATGGCAAGGCGCTTGCGCTCGCTCAGGCCAAGGTCGTAGGGATTACTGCGTTCCCTGCCTGCAAGGTCCATGGCCGCGAGGGCTGAGCGGGTAAGTTCGCTGACCCTGTCTTCTGCAAAGCCGAGATTGCGGGGGCCGAGAGCCACTTCATCCAGCACCGTGCCTTTGCATATCTGGTCGTCCGGATTCTGGAACAGCAGGGCCACGTGTCCGGCCAGTTGCGCTATGCGCTGTGTGGCGGTGGAAAGTCCGTTTACCTGCACCGTGCCTTTGCAGGGCTTGAGCAGGCCGTTGAAATGCCGCACCAGCGTGCTTTTGCCGGAGCCGTTATGCCCGAGCAGGGCAATGGTTTCGCCTTGTCCGTTCTGCGTTGCCCCGCCTATGCGAAGGGTGATGTCCGTGAGTACCTGCGGCCCGTTGCCGTATTCGAAGCATACCCCGTTCAGGACAATGCCTTTGATGTTGGCTGAGCTCGTTTCTGCATCTGGGCCAGTAGCAACTCCGACAGTAATTCCGGCAGCAATTTGAGCATCCCTTCTGGTGGCCGCCTCAGAACGTGGTTCAGAACTCGGCTCAAAAATTGGCGCAGAATCCTGCCGGGCATCCATATCTGTTTCCTCTGCCGTGACAGAGTGAGCAGGCTGGCAAACTTCGTTTCTGCGGTTCGCAAAATGCTGCAGGCCCTCCAGCGTTTCCTCAAGGCAGACAGGCAACGGTTGTTCATCCGTTTCCGCAGGTGTGCAGCCCGTGCGCCACAGCCCGTGGCTGTGGGCCAGCCCTGCTATTCTGGTGTATCGCGACCAGTTCAGCCCTGCCTCGCGAAGGTGCGGCGAGGTGAGCACCTGACGGGGCGGGCCATCCATGGCGACTGTTCCTTCATGCAGCACGACAATTCTGTCGGCCTGTGCGGTCATGGCATCGGGGCGTTGTCCGGCCAGTATGACGGTGCGACCCTCGTCGCATAAGCGCCGCAGCAGGTACAGCACCTCCTGCTCGCCTGCGGGGTCCAGAAATGTTGTAGGCTCGTCCAGCACCAGAACGGGGCTGTTGCCCGCAACGGCCGCCGCCAGCATGACGCGTTGCAGCTGCCCGCCGGAAAGATGGTGGGGAGAATGGTCCGCCAGCGCTTCAAGCCCGGTCTGGCACAGGGCGGCATCGACCCGTTGCAGCATCTCTGCCCGTTCCACCCCCCTGTTCTCCAGCGCAAAGGCCACCTCTTCCCGCACGGTGAAGCGTACGCCGGAAAGCTGCTGCTCAGGCTTCTGCATTACAAGGGTGAGGTGTTTTGCCAGCTCGGCCACCCGCAGCGCCCCAGCATCATTGCCGCAGATGTGCACGCTGCCCTGAACCGTGCCGGAAAGCAGGTGCGGAATGACTCCGGCAAGGGCGTGGCAGAGCGTGGATTTGCCGGCGTTGTTGGCGCCGGCCAGCACCACGAATTCTCCGTGGCCTATGCGCAGACTGACATCGCGCAGGGACGGTGCTGTGGCTCCGGCATAGGTGAAGCTGAAGGAGTCGACCACCACCTGTGTATCGGAACTCGGAGAATGCGCGTTCTGATGGGCATGCTGATGTGCGTTCGGGCGCGCGGCAGTTTGGAGCGGGGGCGTGTTTTCAGATGTCATAGTCGTCTCGGGTACGTCTCAAGGAACTCTCGGGAAAATTCAGATGTGGCTCAAGCCACGTTCATGCAGGCCGCTGTATGCTGTTGTACGCCAGTGAAGGCCTGCGTCATCGTAGTTGACCGGTATTGGTTTGGGTCACGTCAGGCAAACACCGCATACGCGGCAAGGCCCAAGGAGAGGGCAAGCATGGCCTTTCGGGCAGTGCGCTGCAGGGAGGAATCCGCCACTTCGCGCAGGCTGGTTCTGGGGCCTGTGGCGCTGAATCCGCGCAGTTCCAGCGCAATGGCCCGTTGTTCGATCTCGGAAAAAGCCCCCAGCACAAGCGGTGTCACCAGTGGCGGCAGTGCGCGTATGCGCCCCATAAGCCCGCCTTCAGAATCCAGTCCCCGCGCCCGTTGTGCTGCCTGAATGGTTGCTGTGCGGGCGCGCATGGCAGGCAGCATGAGCAGGGGGCTGCCCATGAGGTAGGCAACAAAGGGGGGCCAACCTGCCTGCGTGAGCGAGGTGATGTAGTCGGCCGGATGCGTGGTGAAGGCGAACAGCAGCGAGGCCGTGAGAATGGTTGCCAGCTGCAGCAGGACGATGCCCGCAAAGTGCAGCCCTTCCGCATACAGGGTGATGCCCTGAACGGCATAGACCGGCGTGTGATTACCCGGAAACAGCAGGCCGTGTATGGGGAGCATGAACAGGGCAAGCGGCAGCATGGTGCGCCACGAAAGCTTCCATACGGCAGGCAGAATGCCGCACCACGCGGCCAGAGCCACGTTCAGCACCAGCAGGGCCGCATCGGGAATCCATGCACCGGGGGCGCAATACACCGCCACCGCGATCAGCAGAAGATAGGCAAGTTTGCTGAAGGGGTGGCGGGAATGCAGCCACGAAGCGCCCTCCGTGTAGAGGGTGAGGCTGGGAGAATGCACGGAACGTTCCTTTGCGCCGCCTAGTTCGCCACCGTGCTGCCGGAGAAGCGGGCCTGTGTCTTGGCGGGCATGAGCTGCACGATGCCGCACACAAGAATGGCCGTGGCAACCTTGTCGATGATGTTGGAGGTGAACACCGTCACTACAACGGAGCCGAACAGGTCCTTGCCGAGCGCCAGCATGTAGGCGGTGACAAAGTCTGCGCCGCTGCCGGTGATGCCGCCGAACATGTACAGGCGGATGGGTACGGCCACAATGGCGTTGAACACGGTGATGATGACACCGGCAAGGATGGCAAGCCACCAGTTGCGGAAAAGACCGTAATGGGCCGTGAAACCGGCGGCAATGCCGATAACCATGGCCACGGGGGCAAAGGCTGCAGCCACGGGCGAGGTGAGCATGCCCCATATGAGGTTGGTGAGCAGACCGGTCAGCCCGCCTGCCCAGGGACCGGCCAGCACGCCCACGAGCACCGTGCCGATGGAATCCAGAAACAGGGGCAGTTTGAGAAGCGAAACAAGCTGGCCGACGACGATGTTAAGCACAATGGCAACGGCGATCAGAACCCATGTGAACGTAGAAAAATCCTGTTTGACGCGTTCAGCGAAACTCATGCCACTCACTCCTTGGCTAAAGTTTGTATGTCCAGTTCGGGGAATCCTGTCTGGGAATCATGGGTGCGCAGAAAGCGCAGGTCCGGAAGGATGCCGAGCACGATTTCCGCCGTGGTATAGACGGCGCTGCCGGGGAGCAGGTGCGCTCCTATGGTCCTGCCCTGACCGTCGGCTATGGCGATGTGAAAGTGGGAACCGTGACGGGAGAATGTGCCGGTAAGAGAGAGTATTTCAAAATGGCCTTGCAGCTCTGTGGCATCGGGGCTGTTGGCAAAGCGCAGGCAGGCTTTTGTCAGGCTGCCCGCACAGGTGAGAACGCAGGCGGCTTCTATGCCGTGTTCCACGGCAAGGCGCTCAAGCTCGGCAAGAGGGTCCTGACCGGGATGAAGCCGCAGAGCCATATGCGTCATGTTCGACATGCACACTGAGGGCGTGCGGGGTTCCATGCATGACATGCCGTTGCTCCTTGTGCCGTTCTGAAGGCTCTAGCCGCGGCATGCGCGGTGCCGCAAGGTGCGCAGACTCCCGTATGGCAGGGGGAGCAGGGGCCTTGAGACATGACAGGCTATCAGAAAGGCAAATGGGATTTACCTGAATTTATGATACATACTGCCGGGGGTGGGCTGTGTCCAATCGAATGGCGTGATAGCTTTTGCCAATAACCATAGGCAATTGCTATTGATCTAATCAGTGCGATGGGCAATGAGGCAGGCACTCGTTCGTCGCGAAGCCCGAAAAAAGCGGCCGGACAATTGTCCGGCCGCATTGGGGTAATGACGAACTTCGATTTTGCGGAAAACAGACTTCATTAAGCCGGGAATGAAGCCAATAAAATAAATTATCTCGCTTATATCGGGTGCAGGGGGATTATCCCCCTGCCCGCCGGAGGCGAAGAAAACTCAAAATGGCTTCGTCAGCAGCCTGAAAGTCCGGACAATTGTCCGGCCTTATTCCTGCTATGGGGGCATGAAAACGGTTACGCGATTCTGCGGACAGAGGCCCGCTCAATAAGCCCCGGCTCAATGAGTATGGCCTTGCCTTCTTCCCGCTTGCTGCCGAGCCGGTCGATGAGCGTATCAACGGCCATGGCGGCGATGGTACCCTTGGGCTGGTGGATGGTCGTGAGCGGGGGCGTCATGTAGCGCGCGATGTAGATGTCGTCATAGCCGATGACGGAAAGATCGTCGGGAACGCGCACGCCGAGACGGGCGGCTTCCGCAAAGACACCCAGCGCCATCATGTCGTTGCAGACGAAAAGGGCATCCGGCCTGTGCGGCAGGGCATGCAGTCGGGCCATGGCCGCAACGCCGCCTGCGCAGTCGTAGTCGCCCTCGATGATCCATTCGGGGGAAACGGGTAATCCTGCTTCATCCATGGCCTTGTGGAAGCCTTGGACCCGTTCGCGGGCAGAGCGCCGTTCTATGGGGCCGGTAACGCAGCCTATGCGCGTGTGCCCCATGTCAATGAGGTGCCTGGTGGCCAGATAGCCGCCATAGAGCGAGTTGTCGTAGATGCGGTCTACATGCTCGGAATCTGACCCCCAGTCGAAGATGACCACCGGGGTGCTGCGTTCTTCCTCAAGCAGGCGGAGCACTTCGTTGGAGGCCTCGCTGCACAGCAGCAACAGGCCGTCCACGCGCTTTTCTTCCAGCGCATCAAGGTTTGCGCGCATGCGGTGGGCGTCACCGTCAGTATTGCACAGAAAAAGGGTGTAGCCGCGCTCGTAGCAACGGCGTTCAACGTTGTGCACCACCTCTGCGAAGAAAGGGTTCTTGCTGGTGGAAACCAGCATGCCCAGCGTGTTCGTGCGATTCACTTTCAGGCTGCGGGCGATGGATGAGGGGCGGTAGTTCAGCGTGTTCACTGCCGTGCGCACCCGTTCCGAAATTTGCTCGCTCACGAAGCGGGTTTCGTTCAGTACATGAGAAACCGTAGAGGTGGAAACACCGGCGAGCTTTGCAACGTCTTTGATGGTAGCCATGCAACCCTAGCTTTTGGACTGTAGAAAAGTGTCTATCTCCGCACGGTACGGAATGGATGTCTGCGCGCCAAGCCGTGTAACGGATATGGCGGCTGCCGCGTGGGCCATGCGTATGGCGGCATCCACGTCCAGACCTTCCTGCAGGGCGGCGGCAAATGCACCGTTGAAGGTGTCTCCGGCTGCGGTGGTATCCGTCGCCTGCACGCGGAAGCCGGGAATGAGGCGTTCCCCTTCCGGTCCGCTGTAATAGGCCCCTTGCGCGCCGAGGGTTATTAGTACCGATTGCACGCCTTTGTCACGCAGCTTGTGTGCTGCGGTGCAGGCGCTTGCGGCATCGGTTACCTTGATGCCGGTCAGCATTTCGGCTTCGGTTTCGTTGGGCGTGATCATGGTCAGCGCGGCCAGCAGCGCATCGGAGAGCGGACGCGCGGGAGCAGGGTTAAGGATGACGGCAACACCGGCCTTGCGGGCTTCGAACGCGGCAAGCTCCACGGTTTCCATGGGGCTTTCCAGCTGCATGAGCAGGGTCTGCGCCTGCCGCAGATAGTTCAGATGGGGTTCCAGCATGGCAGGCGTGAGACAGGCATTGGCCTCGGCAGAGATGACAATGGAATTTTCGCCGTTTGCGGCTATCTGTATGAAGGCAATGCCCGTGGGCATGTCCGGCACGGCCATGACCGCGCGGGTGTCCATGCCGTCTTCGCGGAATGCCTGTTCCATGCGCGTGCCGAAGTCATCGGAGCCAAGGCAGGCGATGAAGCCTATGTCCGCGCCGAAGCGGGCAGCGGCCACGGCCTGATTGGCCCCCTTGCCGCCGGGAAGAACCTGATAGCCGTGCCCCGTGATGGTCTCGCCCGGGCGGGGAAAGGCATTCACCTGTACAACGTGGTCGGCATTGACGCTGCCAAGGACAATGAGCTTGTTTGCAGGCATCCGGTGCTCCTGTGCGTGCATGAAATGTGTGACTAGTCTTCCGAATACGCTGGATTATAATGAGAAAATTCGGAAGGTTTTCGATGGGTTTACGAAAAGTGTCCGGTGGGTGTTCTGCTGGTGGAAGGGGCGTGCGCCCTGCCTGTGGTGGATGAAGCGGCGCGCCGGAATGTTCCGGCGCACCGCGCAGGTGAATCGCTTACTTGACCACCATCAGGGGCACGGGAATGTACTTTTCCACGGCCTGACCCTTCAGTACCTTGTCGGCTGCTTCCACGCCGAGCGCGCCGATAAGGGCGGGCTGCTGGGCAATGGTGCCGGCCATGTCGCCGCGCTTCACAGCGGCCACGCCGTCGTCGGTGCCGTCAAAGCCGACCAGCACAACCTTCTTGCCTGCGGCCTGCAGGGCGCGCAGGGCACCAAGCGCCATTTCATCATTCTGGGCGAAAACGCCCTGAACATCGGCATTGCTGGCGAGCATGTTTTCCATGACATTCAGGCCCTTGGTGCGGTCAAAATCGGCAGGCTGGCTGGCCAGCACCTTGAAGCCGTTTGCCTTTACGGCAGCGGCAAAGCCCTCGCCACGGTCACGGGCGGCGGAGGTGCCTGCAAGACCTTCCAGCTGGATGACCTTGGCGTTCTTGCCGAGCTTTTCGGCCATGAAGTCGCCAGCCATCTTGCCGCCGGCAACGTTGTCGGAAGCGATGTGGCTGGTCACGGTGCCGTGCGATGCGCCACGGTCAAGCGTAAGCACGGGAATGCCCGCCTTGTTGATGAGGCGGATGGCGTTGGAAACGGCATCGGAATCGGTGGGGTTGATCAGAATGGCTTTTACGCCGCGCACGGTAAGGTCTTCCACATTGGCAAGTTCCTTGGCGGGATCGTTCTGGGAATCAAGCACGATGAGCTCATAGCCCAGTTCCTGTGCCTTTTTCACGGCACCGTCCTTCAGCGTGACGAAGAAGGGGTTGTCCAGGGTGGAAACAACCAGCGCAAGGGTGTCCTTGGCCTGAGCGGACACGGTGAGCCCAAAAGACAGCAACATTGCCACAACGAGAGTCGTAATCCTTTTCATACCATACTCCTTTGGATGTCCTTCTACTTGCTCTTCGTATCAACAAGCACTGCCAGCAGAATGACCAGCGCCTTGGCGATCATCTGATAATATGACGATACATCGAGCAAATTCAGAGCGTTATTGAGGAAGCCGATAATCAGGGCACCGAGCAGCGTACCCATGATGGTGCCCTTGCCCCCCATGAGGCTGGTGCCGCCGAGCACCACGGCCGCAATGGCGTCCAGCTCATAGCCTGCGCCTGCCGTGGGCTGTGCGGAAGAAAGGCGCGAGGTGACCACAAGTCCCGCCAGCGCGGAAAGAAAACCCGCAATGGCATAGACGGTGATCTTGATGCGGTCCACATTGATGCCGGAAAGGCGGGTGGCGGCCTCGTTGCCGCCGAGCGCATAGACATAGCGGCCGAGGCGTGTGTGCTTGAGCACATACCATGCGGCCGCGAACACCACAGCCATGATCCAGATGGGAACCGGAAGGCCGAGCATGTAGCCGGTGCCGATGTAGGAGAAGGCATCCGCCGTGTCGGTAAAACCGGTGCTGATGGGGCGGCCATCCGTGTAGACCAGTGTGAGGCCGCGCACCATGGTCATGCTGACCAGAGTGGCGATGAATGCCTGCACCTTGCCCTTGGAGATGATGACACCGCTTGCCGCGCCGAGCAGAATGCCCGAGCCGAGCGCGGCCCCCACGGCCAGCACGATGGGCAGCTCCGCCGCGATGAGGCTGGCACCTATGGCACCGCACAGCGCCAGCACGGAACCGACGGAAAGGTCTATGCCTGCCGTGAGAATGACAAAGGTCATGCCCACGGCAATGATGGCGTTAACCGCTGTCTGGCGCAGGATGTTGAGCAGATTTCCCGTGGTGAAGAAATTGGGGTTGAGCAGGGAAACGACAATGATCATTACCACGAGCGCAATCAGGGTTTTCTGCTGAATGAGGCGCTGCTTGAGCGATACGCCTTCTCCCGCATGCGATGCGGATTTTGTTGAGCTCATGCCTGAGCCTCCTTCCGTGTTCTGCCGATGGCGCACGCCATGAGTTTTTCCTGATCAGCCTCTGCCGCAGAGAATTCGCCGCTTATGCGTCCCTGATGCATCACGAGGATGCGGTCGCTCATGCCCAGCACTTCCGGCATTTCGGACGAGACGAGAATAATGCTCATGCCTTCCTGCTTGAACTGGTTGATCAGATGATAGATTTCTTTTTTTGCTCCCACATCCACGCCGCGCGTGGGCTCATCCAGAATGAGCACCTTGGGCTGGGACATGAGCCCCTTGGCAATGGCCACCTTCTGCTGGTTGCCGCCGGAAAGATTGCCCACGGACTGTTCCCGCGAGGGCGTGCGGATGTTGAAGGCATTTATGAATCCGTCCACGGCGGTGTGTTCGTCCGGAGTGCGTATGTGTCCGGCGGCGTTGGAAATGCGCTTGAGTGCGGAGAGGGTCATGTTCTCCTTCACCGACAGGCCCAGAATGAGGCCGTCCGCCTTTCTGTCCTCGCTGATGTAGGCAATGCCCGCCTGCAGGGCTTCCCCCGGCGAGGAGATTCTGAGCGGTTCACCGAACATGGCCACCCCGCCGCTGCGGATGCCGTAGCCGCAGAATATGGCCTTCATCAGTTCGGTGCGTCCTGCCCCCATGAGGCCGGATATGCCGAGAATCTCGCCTTCACGCACGGCCAGTGACACGCCGTTCAGCCCCGGTGCCACAAGGTCGTGTACCTCAAGGCTGACGTTGCCCGCGCCCACATGCACGCGCGGGTATTGTTCCTCAAGCTTGCGACCCACCATCATTTCTATGAGCGTGTCTTCGTCAATGTCGGTCACACGGCGTTCGCCTATGAACTTACCGTCGCGCAGCACGGTAACGTCGTCGCAGATTTCGAAGATTTCCTTCAGGCGGTGGGATATGTAGACGATGCCGTGACCGGCGTGGCGCAGTTCATCTATGACGGCGAACAGGGCGCGGGTTTCCGTGTCGGTGAGGGTGTCTGTGGGCTCATCCATGATGATGACGCGCGATTCGAAGGAGAGCGCCTTGGCGATCTCCACCATCTGTTGCTCGCCTATGCCGAGCTCGCCAACGCGGGTACGCGAGGGGCGGTTCACGCCCAGTTTGCGGAGCAGGGCATCGGCCTTTTCGTACAGCTCGCTCCAGAGGATTCTGCCGAATGCGCCCACAGGTTCGCGCCCGAGAAAGATGTTCTCCGCAATGGAAAGTTCGGGCAGCAGATTCAGTTCCTGATGGATGATGCTTATGCCCGCCTTCTGCGATTCCCTTGGCCCTTTGAAGATGCCCGGCTTGCCCAGAAAGACGATGGAGCCTGCATCCGCTTTGTAGATGCCCGTGAGCACCTTCATGAGCGTGGATTTGCCCGCGCCGTTTTCACCCACAAGGGCCATGACGCGGCCAGCTTCCACACGCAGAGAAACGCCGTCCAGCGCCTTTACACCCGGAAAGCTCTTTTCGATGCCTTCCAGCGTGAGCAGTGTGCCTTGCGCGCCGTCCACTAGAAGACCACGCCGGACTTCAAGGTTATGTTGGCGTAGGGGGTGAACTCGCCCGTGCGTATAACGGCCACGCTTCTGCGGGTGTTCAGTTTGAACTGCTCGTGCCGCACATGGGAAACCGGAATGGGCTTGCCGCGTTCCTTTGCCACGCCTTCCAGAAAGGCGAGCAGCTCTTTGTGCAGGGCGGGGCTGACCGTTTCAAATTCTTCGGCCAGTTCCACGCCTTCCAGCTCCATTTCGGAGACCACGGCCCGTACTGTGTCCATGAAGGAGGGGATGCCCTGTGATACCGCCAGATCGACCCGCTGCACACCGGCCGGAACAGGCAGACCGGCATCGCACACGGTAAGGGCGTCAAAGTGCCCCATTTTGGCAATGAGATAGGATATTTCTGAATTGATCAGTGCTGTTCTTTTCATCAGTTTCCACCCCGTAAAACTGTGCATTGCGCAATTGATAAGCGTATTCTACACGCATCGAAACGTTTGCGCAAACGTTTCGATGCGGGAGAAGCACAAAATAACGTGATGCTCACAAGGCACCGGAGAAAGCGGACAAGCCGGTAAAAACGGCAGAAGATCGGCAGGTGCGCGCGGAATTATCTGGCTACAGGCGCGAAGATGGCTCCGGTAAGGGCAGCAAGATCAGCGGGGGAAAGTTCAATTTCAAGGCCTCTGCGGCCCGCGCTTACGAACATGGTTTCAAACTCCTGCGCTGATGCGTCTATGACCGTGCGCAGGCGTTTTTTCTGTCCCAGCGGACTTACGCCGCCCACCACATAGCCGGTGGTGCGTTCCACCAGTTTTACGTCAGCCATGGCCATTTTCTTTGCGCCCACGGCTTTGGCCAGCAGCTTGAGATCCAGCTGGTGCTCCACAGGCACAACGGCCACGGTCAGGTCCTTGCCGCCATCGCTCACCACAAGGGTCTTGAACACGCGGGCGGGGTCGGTATTGAGCTTTTCCGCCGCTTCCAGCCCGTACGATTCTGCATCCGGGTCATGGTGGTATTCGTGAACAACATAGGAAATCTTGGCCTTTTTCGCGGTATCAATGGCAGGGGTCATGTGTCGTATCCGGTTGAATGTTGCGGGAAGAGTTCAGGCGCGCTATCGCCTGCCGCTCTTTTTTCCGCAGATGCGGCCGCAGGTCAACGGGTAATGCCTCACCGGTCGGGGCAGGGGAGCGCTGATGCCTTAGCGGAGTTGCCCCAGCCAATCTTCAAGTTCGCCGAATTCCACCGGTTTGGATATGTAGCCTGACATGCCTGCGGCAAGGAACGATTCCCTGTCGCCGGACATGGTGTATGCTGTCATGGCGATGATGGGTATGTCTTTTACATCCGTACCCGCTGCACCTCTGCGGATGTTTCTGGTGGCTTCCACCCCGTCCATCACAGGCATCTGCACATCCATGAAAACGAGGTCGAAGGATTCTTCCGCCAGCAGATTCAGAGCCATTTTTCCGTTCTCGGCACAGCGGACCATATGGCCCATCTTTTCGAGCATGCGGATAATGGTAAGCTGGCTGACCTTGTCGTCTTCTGCCAGAAGAATGCGTAGTGTGGAGGATGGGGCTTCCTGCATCTCTGCGGGGGCGTCGAGCATGTCGGCCGAGGCCACACTGCAGGGGATGGAGACATGAAACTCCGTTCCCCTGTTCGGATGGCTTTCCACATAGACCGTGCCGTGCATGAGGTTGACCAGCTCGCGGGTAATGGCAAGCCCAAGCCCGGCTCCCTGAAACTGTCTTGTGTGGTCGCCCTCTGCCTGTGTGAAGGATTCGAACAGCTTGTCCAATATGGATCCCGAAATGCCTATGCCCGTATCGGAAACCGAGAACAGCAGCCGCGGCGTGGTGCCGTATGTGGCCGGAATGAAGCAGGCTTCAAGCAGCACATGGCCTGAATTGGTGAACTTGATGGCATTGCCGACAAGGTTGTTCAGTATCTGCTGTATGCGCAGCATGTCGCCGACGAGAATGGGGGGCATATCCCCGTCCAGTGTAACCTTGAACTGCAGCCTCTTCTGGCTGGCAACCGGTTCGAAAAGCTGAGAGATGGAAGTGGCCATATCGGCAAACCTGAAGGGCATGAAGGCAAGCTCCAGCCGTCCTGCCTCTACCCGTGACAGGTCGAGGATGTCGGAAAGCAGTTGCGTCAGGCGCCGTGTGGATTGCAGGGCGGCGGTAGTATATTCGGCCTGCTCCGCATCAAGGTCGGTTTTCTGCATCAGTTGCAGCATGCCGGTTATGCCATTTATCGGGGTGCGTATCTCATGGCTCATGTTTGCAAGGAACATGGATTTGGCCCGGCTGGCGGCATCGGCATCGTCCTTGGCTTTGCGCAGGGAAAGTTCGAACTGCTTGCGTTCCGTAATGTCCTGAAATGCCCCATGCAGGCAGAAAACCTTGCCGTTGCGCGATTCAGGCTGGCAGGTGGTGCGCACCCAGAGTTCGTTCCCTTTTGCCGTGGTGAGGCGCAGCTCCAGATCAAAGGGCGTGCCGTGTTCCCTCGATGCATCTATGGCGGCGACAAGAACGGGAACGTCATCCGGATGGTAGAATTGAATGCCCGTTGCCGCAGAGGGCACGTAGTCCGGGGCGACCTCATGAATATCGTATACCTGCTCGCTCCATTCCAGCCGGTCGGAATCGGTATACAGCTTCCACCCGCCCACTCTGGCCATTCTGCCCGTGGCGTTCAGAAGAGTCAGGCTTTCACGATATTTGCCTTCCAGAATCTTGCGGTTGGCTACCTCTTCTCTGAGTCGCGTCATGGCCTGTGCCAGTTCTTGGGCCTGCTGTTCCGCATCCCGCCGTTTCGAGTGCTCCTCCTGATGTATTTCGCGGGAGCGCAGAAGTTCCAGCCGTTTTGTCAGCAGTGAGTCGCGGATGTCCTTGACCCGCTGGGCCTGCCTGCTGTCGTTCGCCACAGGAAAAGCCTTGAGTATTCTGTCCTGAAAGCGTTTTTCCATCAGGGAGGTCTTGTAGTAGGCATTCCAGCTGTCAAAACAGGTGTATGCCTGCTGCCAGTAGATGACGGCATTCATGCTCAGTCCGAGTTCTTCCCAGAACCGGGCCGCCCGTTCGTTCGCAACGCCCTGCCACTGGATAAAACCGCCTTTCTGCGCCTCTTCTATGGCATGCTCGTAGTGCACGGTGGCGTCGCCGTGGAGATTGGCAAGGCGCGCCATTTCTGCCTCGGCCAGACTGAGTTTGAATGCGTAGTTCTCGGGGCAGTGTTGCGCCCAGACCCGCAGGCGCTCCAGAATGGCTTCCATTTCGGGCAGTCTGAGGTGCCTATCTTTTGCTTTGACACTACCCTGCAGCGAGGCAAGGATCATGAACCGGATGAGCAGGTGTTCGGGCCACGGGAGCAGCCCCTGCACACCTACCGAGTAGATGGTTTCGTCCGCCATGTCCGAATACTGCAGGGCCTTCTGATGGTCGCCGGAAAGGAAGAGCATGAAGGAGCGCAGCACATTGTAAATGCAGGCAACCTGAATGTTGTCGTGGCTGTCCACGCTGTGCAGATAGTTCCTTTCCCAATTGCGGCTGCCTGTCGTGGTTTCGTTTGTCAGCTCGTCTATGATGCGGCAGCCGCCTTCCAGCAGGTCTATGGCCCACTGGTTGCGGCGGGTGCGGCTGAAATTGAGGGAATGTTCTATTTCCTTGCGCAGCCTGAGCAGCGGCGTACCCTGAAAGAAGCGGCAATACATGTCGTGCCCGAAGGCATAGGCGGCATATTGCAGGTTGCCGAAGCGCGAACCGATCTCATAAGCATCTGCATAATCCTGGCTGGAGCGGCTCATATGGTGGAACCAATGACGGGCTGAACTGCCGATCATGAGATGGAAGACGCTCCTGTCGGATGGCGATTGGAACATGCGTGTCATGAGGTTTGAGGCAAGATCGGAAAACTCCCGTGCCAGAGCGAAGTCGTTTTTCACCCAGATGAGCAGTCCGGCGAGTGCGGTGTGGCTGTAGCCCACTTCCGGCATGTTGCCGTATTTGAGCACAAGGTTCACCACCTTGGGGACGAGCACCGACCATAGTCGCTGGTGCGAACGGTAGCACGGCGGTCCCATGGTGATGAGCAACTGTGTCGCCTTGCTCATTTCAGGGTGGCTCATGACGGGCTTGTCGAAAAACGAGGCGACGGACTTTCTGCCGATGTGCTCCCGCACCTGCCGTATTTCCTTGTCGCGCATGGTTTCGTAATCATCGTGGGGCAGGAAGATGCCAAGGGCTTCAAGCCCGTTGCGGCCTGCGGCAATGGCATCCGGATAATGCGCCTGCAGGGTGTACTGCACAATGAGCACCCGCTGGGCTTCGGCCCGTTCGAGCGGAGTTGCGGCGTGGTCCATGGCTGTTTTGATATGCTGCACCGAGCTGGGCTGGTCTCCTTCAAGAAATTCCGTTTCAGCCCATTCCAGATACAGCGCCATGGTTTCTTCATGGTGTTTCTTCCATGCCTTGTCCGCCGTGTTCCGGTCATCCAGCAGTTCCCCTGCTTCCCTGTGAAATTCGAGAGCGGCGTTGAAGGCGGAGGCGGCTTTGGCCTTGCGGGCCGCACGGACATTCAGCTGCAGAAGCAGAATACGCTCTGCGGGATCGGTAAGCAGGTGTTTGCCCGCATTCATGTGCCGTGTGATTTCGAAGAGATGGTCGGCAAGAGCAGTATGGTCGAGCCGTTTGAGCAGTATTCTGCCTATGGCAAGCTTTTCGGCAGGCCGTTCGGTTTCAGGGACAAGGCTGTATGCCGCCTGCTGCACGCGGTCATGGATGAAGCGCACATGCGTGGGCAGCTCTCCGTGGTTTTGTGCAGGAAAATCGGTGCTCAGTGGAACAAGTAACCCCTTTTGCACCTCGGTGCGCAGAAGCTCAAGGCAGATCTGCTGCTCATGACCGCTCACCATGCTCAGCCGCGCCAGTTCGAAGACGTTGCCAAGGCTTGCCGCCTGAAACAACAGTTTCTGTTTGGCGGGAGCGTACTGGCGGAACCGCTTGGCAAAGAGTGAGACTACATCTTCCGGGAATGCTTCCGTATCCTTTCTGCTGCCGCTCCACCGCCATGCCGATTTTGCCGGATCGTACTGCAACAGCCCGTTGTCATGGATGAACTCCAGAAAGGCGTGCATGAAGAAGGGATTTCCCCGTGTCCGGTCATGGACTATGCGGGCAAGCCCGTCGAACTTGATGACAGAAGGCGGCAATGCGTCTTTGACGAACTGCGCAACGTTTTCAAAGGAAAGGGGTTTTACTTCCAGCGATAAGGCCGGGGTTCCCAGTATGTTCAGTTCGCTGAGCACGGCCGCAAAGGGGTGGGATTCATGAATCTCGTTGTTGCGGTAGGCTGCAACAACAAGAATATAGTTCAGGTCCCTGCCTATGCCGAGAGTCTTGAGCAGTTCAAGGGAGGCCTGATCCGCCCACTGCCAGTCGTCTATGAACAGGACAAGGGGATGGTCCGGTTTGCAGAAGACCTTGATGATGTTTCTGAACAGGTCGGAGAAGCGGTGGCGCGCTTCCATGGGGTTTATGTTTGCAACCTGCGGCTGCGGGCCGATGAGTGCTTCGAATCTCGGGGAAAGGTCTATGAGCAGCTGTCCGAGGTTGCCCACGGCTTCCAGAATCTTCTGCCGCCATTCGTTTTTGCGGGATTCTTCCTCGCGGAGAAGCTGATAGAGCAGATCCGTCAAAGCCTGCTGGATGGCAAAGTAGGGTACTCCCTGCTGAAACTGGTTGAACTTGCCCTGACAAAAAAAGCCGTTGCGGCGGGAGGTTGGTGTTCTGAGCTGCTGCACGAGAGATGTTTTGCCCACACCGGAATAGCCCGGCACGAGCATGAGCAGGCCCGCGCCTTCGCACACACTTTCAAAGGCGCTGACCATCGCATCAATGGTGTTCTCGCGCCCGTAGAGCTTGGTGGGAATGTTCAACCGGCTCTGCCGGTTGGCCGCCACTTCTTTTGCAACTGCAGGTTGTCTTGTCAAAAGGCAGTCCTCCTTGAAGTCGGCAGCAGCCCTTGTAACGCTGGTCTACTCCGGATCTGGCTCCAGAAGTTACCTTGTACCTTATGCGGTTTCAGAACCAATTATAAAATATGCGATAGGTGGTAATGGTGGAAGAGAAAACAGGAGTTGTTACTGATATGCCAGCAGAATTTTATTTCGGCGTGAGACCGGCTCATATGGACGGACGGCCGCTACGGGCAAGGCGCGGTGTGGCTCTGTCTGCTATTTAGGGGGGGCGGGTAGGTTTCAACAATTCCGCGATAGGGTGTTACGGCCTGTGAAGGTCCGTTACCATCTGATACGCTTGGGCAAAACCGGTACTGTGTGATGAGGTTCTCCGATATTCGGCCCGGGGCGATGTGACGATACATTGCATGTCACGGGCGTTTGCCTTTTCACGGGGCTGCTGCTAGACGGGCCATATGCTTGCCTCTCTCATGGAACGGCTGGAGTGGGTTCCGGCCTCTTCGCAATCAGCCGCCGGGTTGACCGTCAACGCCTACACCACCGTCCATGCCGTGCAGCGGCACCGGCTGCACTCCGTCATGGTTTCCGGTGCCTGCGCTGTTCTGGTGCTGCAGGGAGAAAAGGTGCTTTCCACAGGGCAGGCAAGCTCTGTCTTTCCTGCAGGAAGCATGTTCATGCTGCCGCCCCGCATTCCGTTCAGCGTGGAAAACCATCCCGACAGCGTTTCCGGCCGGTACATGGCCCTGTGCCTTGCGTTCGGTGAAGAGCAACTGGCGCGGGCGGCTGGTCTGCCTTGCGCAGCATCCGATTCCGCTACCGTAACGGTGACCGATAGCCTGCGGGTGCGGGTCGATACCCCGCTCATCGGCTCCATTGCGCATTTTCTGGATATGGCGCACCAGTGTCCCGCCGAGCAGACCGTGCTTTCTCTCTGCCTTGAAACGGTGCTCACGCTCATTGCCGCGCGCAGCACCTGCCTGCCTTCCATCTGGGACAAGGCCGCAACATGGAGCGCGCGCTGCGCCTTCATGGTGGGCATGGACCCCGCCCGCAAGTGGGACGTGGCAGGCATTGCCCGGCATCTGGCCGTGAGCGACCGCACCCTGCGCAGACGGCTTGAGGCGGAAGGCACCAGCCTGCGGACCGTGCTGCGTGATGTGCGCCTGAACTCGGCGCTTTCCCTGCTGCAGACCAACGCGGGCAGTGTGGGTGAGGTGGCGGCACGGTGCGGTTACGATTCACCCTCCCGCTTTGCCGTGCTGTTCAGGGAACGGTTCGGGCTGGCACCGGCCGAGGTACTCCGGCTCAATGCGGCAAACGGAGCGCATTTGTCCGTTACGGGACGGCAAATGGCCGTTTCGTGAGCGCATTCTCCCGCAGAAGGGGGCATGATACCCGCATGCAACCTCTTCAAAAGGAGAATACCCATGCGTATCACACTGCTTTCCACCTGTCTGGCCCTGCTGCTTTCGGCATCGGCGGCCCTTGCCTCTGATTTCACCCTTTCCAGCCCTGACATGACCGAAGGCGGCATGCTCTCCGCCGTACAGGTGTATAAGGGCTTCGGCTGCGACGGTGACAACCGTTCGCCCGCACTCAACTGGACAGCCCCGCCCGCCGGCACCCGCAGTTTTGCCCTTACCGTCTACGATCCTGATGCGCCCACGGGCAGCGGCTGGTGGCACTGGGTGGTCTTCAATATTCAGGCAACGGAACGCGCCCTGCCTGCCGGAGCCGGTGCAGCGGACGGAAAAGCCCTGCCCGCAGGCGTTGTGCAGTCCCGTACGGATTTCGGGACTCCCGGATTCGGCGGAGCCTGTCCGCCTTCAGGTGACGCCGCCCACCGTTATATATTCACCCTGCACGCGCTGGACACGGAACAGCTTGATCTGCCGCAGGATGCCTCTGCGGCCATGGTCGGTTTCATGCTGGGGCAGCACACCATCGCCAAGGCCACGTTGACCGCGCGGTATGGCCGGTAGCCCCTTGCGGCAAAAAAAAGAGGCACCGGTTTTCTGCCGGTGCCTCTGGCCGTTGAAGAAGTCATTTCTGGTTTCTTGGCTCCGCCGGGCAGGAACCTAACGTTCCTGCACCTCGTATAAGCGATACAAATCCGTTTTTGGACCTCAGTTTCGGCTTAACGGGGACCTTTAGGGAACATGGTTAGTACAGGCCACCCATGTTTGCTGCGGTGTGTATGGTGTCTGTAAAGAATCCGGCACGGCCCACAAGCTCACCGAACAGGACGAACGGCGGCAGCCAGATGGGCATGTAGGCTGTTCTGCCGTTCACCAGCAGGGCGATTGCCAGCACCGCCAGATGAATCCAGTAGAAGGGCGATGCAAGCCACGCCGTACCTGTCATGCTCATCACCGTGCTGCCGGAAAGCCACACGCACGGCACCACCAGATTGAGCACCAGCGCCACAAACAGTGTTACGGTGAAGATGCGTGAGAGCATCTTTCTGCTTTTGTCACCCGCAAACCAGCTTGCAAATCCGGCACCCAGCAACACGGACGTGATGAGAAAAAAGGCGGCGGGCAGGGCATTGTTCAGGGCAGGCAGGGCCGGGGGCGCATAGGTCATGCCTGCCGAGAGCACGGCCACAAGCCCGAGCGCGGCACCGGCCCAGCTGAGAGCGGGGCGGCTGGCTCTGCCGCTGAGGAAGAAGCCCAGCAGGGCAAGGCCCGCAAATGCGCCGGAGAACAGCACTTCGCGGCTGAGCCATGCCTTGTCCAGATGACGCAGGGCTGTGGGGGCCTCGAACGGATGGCCGAGATGGAAAATGGAGGCGATGAGGCCGACCAGCATGAGGCCCGCGATCATGCGCCATTCCCTGTGGCTGTCTTTGTTGTCGACGGTGCCTGTCACGAGCTGCGCAACCTTCATGAAGGTGAGGCCAATGGCTGCCTGCGACAATACCGTGAACAGAACGAGCGGAAGTTCCATGGATTGCATATACTATCTCCTCGCTATCTTGGGGGCCTTGGGAAGGATGAACCGCGTGGAGGGGTTCAGCCGCGTCATCTTGGGATAGCCCGCCGGGTATTGCACCTGTCCCGTCTCGGGCAGGGTTGCCAGATCCACCAGCGTGAGCGCTCCGGTGGGACAGGCCTGCGTGCACATGGGGTTGAGTCCCGCGTCCAGCCGCTCGTGGCACAGGCTGCACTTCTCGGCCCGCTTTTCAACGGGGTTGAAGGTGGGGGCGCCGTACGGACAGGAGCGTATGCAGTTGCCGCAGCCTATGCACCGGTCCTGATGGTGCACCACCACGCCGTCTTCCTCGCGCTTGGTATATGCCTTTACGGGGCAGACGTTGAGGCAGGCGGGATCTTCGCAGTGGTTGCAGGCAAGGGACAGAAACGCCCTTTCGCGGTGGGGATAGATCTCTTCACTCAGGGGATAGACCTGACGCCACACCACACCCTTTTCCTGATGGTAGTAGTTGCGGCAGGCCATGGCACAGGTGAAACAGCCGATGCATCGCTCGGCATCGACCAGAAATGCGTATTGTTTTTGCATTGTCAGCACTCCTTAAGCCCTTTCGATGTCGGCAAACTGTCCATGAATGGCCACGCCGGGGGCTCCGGCCTTGAACGCGCCCATGTCGGCGGATTCGTCATCCACAAGGTTCTGCACGTTGAAGTCGAATCCCTTGCCGAACCATGCTTCGTACATGAGCAGGCAGTCTCTGGCCACGTTATTGGTCAGCTTCACGCGCACCTTCTGCTCGCCCACCTTGTTGAACACGCGCACCATGTCCAGATCGCGTATGCCCTTTTCGGCGGCTGCCTGCGGATGCATGTAGACGTAGGGTTCCTTGTTGTATTCGTGCATCCAGTCCAGATTGACGAACTGGGAGTGCAGGCCGAACTTGGTGTGCGGTGTGAGCAGGCGGAATTTGTCGTATCCCTTGCGGCCTTCCTTGTATTCGGGCAGCGCCTTGTGACCGTTCTGCTCGCACAGCTCGGACTTGAACTCGTACTTGCCCGAAGGCGTGGCGAACTTCAGTTCGTTCCATGCGGCCGAAGAGGTAAGTCGGGCCTTTACGGGGCCGTTCTTCAGGTCGGTCCAGTGCTTGATGCCGAAGAGGTCATACACGCCCTGGTTGAATTCCTTTTCCAGCCATTCCCGCGTGTCTATTTCCTGCGGGAAGGTGCAGGAACCGGGCGACAGCTCATTCATCTTTTTTGAAAGTGCTGCGGCGATCTCGATATTGGACTTGGTTTCGTACATGGGTTTGACGGCCTGCTCGTTGAGGCCGAGCCAGTAATGCCAGTACGAGACGTTCACGGTCCACTCCTCGAAAAGGGTGGTCACGGGCAGCACGATATCCGAGTTGGCCACGGTTTCGTTGAAGAACTGATCTACCGTGACAACCAGATCAAGCGAGTCGAAGGCCTTTTCCAGCTTGTTACGGTCGAAGTCCTGCGCAAGGGGGTTCTTGCACGAGACCCACAGCATTTTCAGGGCGGGGTCTTTGGCGTCCAGAATGGACTGTGCGGTCTTGTTGATGTTGACCGTGCGGTCGGAATAGCTGTTGCCGCTGCCGGAGGTGAAGTCGAATTCACCCTTGGCTGCACCGCCGACAAAGCCCACGGAACCTTCGGGCTGCTTCTGGATCATGGCGTGGTAGTTGAAGCCCCATGTCTGCAGGTGGCCGTAGCGTGCGCCGCCGCCTTCCTTGCCGACGTTGCCGGTCATGGCCACCAGTGCGTCCAGTGCGCGGACAGATGCTCCGCCGTTGGTGTGGCGCTGCATGCCGTACCCTATCCAGACCGTGGCAGGCTTGGCCGTGGCGAATTCTTCCGCCACTTCGCGGATTTCCTGCGCCGGGATGCCGGACAGTTCAGAGGCCCATTCAACAGTCACGTTCTGGCGCAGGTAGGCGGCGAATTCTTCGTAGCCCACACTGTGGTTCTTCACGAAATCCTCGTCCACAAGTCCCAGGTCCAGAATGTGCCGCGCCATGCCCAGTGCAAGCGCGCCGTCGCTGGAGACATTGGGCTGCCAGAAGACATCGCCCTTGGCCGCCGTCTGGGTGAACACGGGGTCCACGACCACCACCTTGGCACCGCGGCGTTTGGCTTCCATGACGTATTTCATGGAATGCACGGAACACCACGCGGGGTTTGCGCCCCAGAGGATGATGTACTTGGCCTTCACCATGTCTTCGGGGTCGTTGCACCACATGTTGCCAAGATCGTAGTTCTGGGCGTCTATGCCTGCGGGCCAGCACGGAGTGCCCACAAAACGGGTGGTGTAGCCGAGCGAGGACATCATGCCCTCGACACCGTAGTTGGTAATGCCGAAGTTGCCGGAATATTTGGTCAGGCCCAGCCCGAGCAGGCTGCCGTCCTTTTCTTTGAGTTCAAGAATCTTGCGGGCGATGCGGTCCATGGCTTCGTCCCATGTCACGCGGCGCCATTTGCCGCTGCGGCGGCCGTCCTGCACCATGGGGTACTTGATGCGGTCGGGGCTGTAGATGCGGTGGCCATAGGTATAGCCTTTCACGCACAGCCCGCCGTTGGTGAAGGTGGACTCCGGTGCGCCTTCGATAAACTGCACCACACCGTCCTTCACATAGGTTTTGATGCTGCACGTGTCGTAACAGTTTCTGGGGCACGCGTTACGAAAGACCTGATAGTCGGCCGCATTGAACGGCGCGGCGTTTGCTCCGGCAGGCACCAGCAGCCCGCACGGCAGCATCGCGGCAGCGCCCGCAGCGCTCATGCCCTGCAGGAACCGTCTTCTGCTGAGCGTGCTTTTCTTCGTTGTCATAGAGCCTCCTATCTGTCCGTAAGGTGGATGAGTCCTTCGTTATCCGCAGGCAGAGCGCCCTTTGCGCCTGCCAGCCATTGTTCAAGGGCAGAGACGGCCATTGCCACGGGTTGCGATACACCCTGCTGTGCGTTTACCGCCTGCACGAACAGAGGTACCCAGCCGGATAGATGTTCATTGACCAGCCATTCCCTGACCTTGCTCACCGTCCGGGGAGAAACGGTGTCTGCTGTTCGGGAGAAATCGTGCGCGAGCATGGTGTCGCACGCGGAAACGGCATCCAGCTCATAGGCCAGATGGTCGTCGGGGGTTGAGCCTTCATCAGGCACGGCAAGGCCCAGCTGCCTGTATGCTGCGCGCACGGCAAGGGCGGGTGGTCCCATGAGCTGGGGTTCTGTCTGGTAGGCGGATGCGTAGGGCGGTGCGGGGATGGCGAGGGGGCCTACAAAGAGCCGGTTGAAGTCGTATTCAACTTCCCGCCAGTCTGTTGCTGCATCCAGTGGTTGTTGAAAACATACGGCGATACCGCCTGCTGCGGCTCGCAGCTCTTCCGCATTACGGGCGGAAAAGAAATCTCGCAGCGCGGCCAAGGCCACGCCGGTTGTCGGTTCTGACATGCTGCAGTTCCTCCAATATCATTATACCGGACTCTTCATGAGTATCATTATGATATTTGTAAGGAAATAATACAGGCGGGAAACAGGGGATATAGTGGGTATATCGTTATACCCAGTCAGGAGGGCAACCCCGCAGTTTTGAGATGGGCATACAAGCCGGTGGTTTTGCCATGCAGGCCCAGCTTGCGGCGGATGTGCTTGCGGTGGGTTTGCACGGTTTCAATGGACAGGTTCAGGCTGTTGGCTATGTCCTTGCTGCTGTGTCCGGCCTGAATGAACTGGCAGACTTTGGCTTCCATGGGGGTGAGCTTGAGGAGCAGCGGGTCGGAAGCCTCGTCGCCCGGTGTCATCCGCGCCAGCTGGTCGCGCACCACGGTTACGTACCCGCGCCGTATGGCGGGGTCGCTTTCCGCCTCTATCCGTTCAAGTGCGGGCAGTACGATATGGCCGAGCTTGGCGGAGATGTCGCGGATGAACGATTCCCTGTCCTTTTCAATGCTCTTGAGCACATTGCGCAGGGTTATGTTCATCTCTTCAAGATGTTCCTTTTCCCTGAGCAGGTCGTCTGTCCGCTGGGCAACCACCTGTTCGAGCGCATCGCGTTGCGAAGCCTGCGAGGTGACATTGGTGAGGGCGATCAGGTATTCGTCGCTGGCAAGGCTGACCGTGTTCATGGGGGTCATCTGCATGCGGTAGATGAGCCCGTTATCAAGCGGACTCATTTCGCACGACACGCCGACAGGATAGTAGCGGAGAAGCTCTTCCATGGACCGGGCTTCAATATTGAGCAGCTCCCAGACGGGAACGCCGAAGAGTTTGCGTTCCGGCAGGGCATGCAGGGCGGCGGCATTTACGTTGGTGATGCGTCCGTCGGGGCCGGTGACGAACAGCAGGTCGGATGTGGCGTTGAGAATGTTCTCGAAACGGCATTTTTCAAGGGTCAGCAGCCTGTTGGCCTCATCAAGCCTCTGGGCGGCAAGGTCCGGCAGGGTGCGGGTCCAGTCGCTTACAAAAAGCACTTCAAGGGCATCGCCGTACCGTCTTGCCAGTCTGCGGGCCATGGCCTTGTCCCTGAAGTCGCCGTCCATGTGTTCTATGACGTCCACAAGGCTGTGGATAAAGGTCTTGAAGCAGCCAAGGTACATGTCGGCGGTAATGCCGCGCATGCGGTGGCGGCGGGCGGATTCTATCTGTGTGCGCGCCCATTCGCCTTCGTTGCGTACGAGCCACAGATAGTCCGGCCATTCGGGATCGTCTCCCGCAGGGCTTTCTTCGTGGGTGAACATGGGGGTGAGAAATTCGTTCAGCGCCTGCATGCAATCCAGACGCCTGGCCGTGGTGTGCTCAAGATAGCCCGCCCGTGCCATATGCAGCGACCAGCGTTCGAGAAAGAAGCCCTCGTCATCCGCCAGTGCGTGCAAAAGTCGTCTGCAGCCGTTTTGTCTTTCCTGTCCGTCCCGCATGGAGCCTCCTGTGAGCATACCCGCCTTCTACCCACTTCCTTGCAATAAAACGCCGGGGGCGTAATATCAACCCATGAAATACATACTTGGTATCCCGTGGCTGGCCCCTGTTCTGCTGGCGATGTTTCTTGTCAGCGCGCTGCATCAGGTGGCGCACGCCGCTGAAACGGGTAAGGCGAAAAAGGAGGGCGCATCACGCCTTACGGTGCAGGGCGAGCTTGTAACGGAGCAGCCTGTGCGTGTTGTCTTCAACCTCGGCGACTACACCGTGCCGCAGGGAGCATACACCTCCATCAACATTGCCGTGATAGAGGCCCCGCAGGGCGGCAAGCCCAGCGTGCAGAGCGGGTATCCTGCCTCCACGATCACGTTTCATGCGCCGGGTACCTATACGCTGGAATTCCTGCTCAACGAGGTGCGCAAGCCCAGTTGCGGCGGGGTACTTCTGAATCCCCTGCTGGAAGAGCGTAAAACCTTCCTCATACAATAGCTCTGCGCCATACGCCCTTCAGGGCATATGATGCAGCAAAAGAGCGGTCAGGGTATCTACCTTGACCGCTCTTTGTCTATGTAGGGGCGTGTATGGCAGAGCGTCCGCCCGCCATGGGGCATTACAGGTTGCGGAAGATGAGACCCGCAGCGCTGAGTGCGGAAAGCAGAAAGACCGCCGGACGGGTGTAGCCCGCATCAAACTTGGGCGCAGCCTTGATTGAAGCGGCAAAGCCCAGCAGCACGGCGGGTGCAAGGCACAGGGATATGGTCAGTTCCCGCAGGCCGATCTTGTTCACTCCCACCAGCGCCACAATGGCCATGAGAATGGAGATGAAGCCCACGCAGGCAAGGGTGCCGCGCAGTCTCGGGCCGGGTTCGCTCTGCAGGGCGAGCGCCAGCGGGGGAAGGCCCACGCCGCTGATGGTACCCATGAAGCCGCCCACAATCCCTGCGGAGAACAGCACCTTGCGGGTTGCGGGCAGGTGAATGCCCGCCACGCTTATGCCCACGGCGCACAGAATGAGGCCGCCGAGCAGAAAGGCGGTTTCGCGCTGCGGCAGGCTGCTGATGATGGCGGCCGCAACAAGGGTGCCGAGCAGGTAGCCGCCTATGGAGCGCTTCACGCCGTCCACATTGACGGCCTTGCGCCCGTTCCACGCCATGGAGGCGGTGATAACGCTGACCAGCAGCACCACGGGGCCGGGCAGGAATACGGGGCTTATCATGCTGAGCAGCGGGCCGATGAGCAGGGCAAGGCCGAAGCCCACAACGCCCTGTGCAAATGCGCCGAAGAAGACGACCGCAAAGGCCATGGCAAGTTCGACGATGGAAAGATCGATAAGGGACATGGAACGCTCCCGTCAGGTTTCAGGCCCACCGGCCGTGGTCAGGAAGGGGAACTCCTATAATCTTTCCTGCCGGAATGCCAGCCCTGAAATATCCTTACAAAACCACCTTCCCACCCTTACAAAGCTTTATACACATACCCTTCTAACCTGCTGTATCCATTGGGCGGAATAATCAACAAGACGGTGGCCTCCCCGGATAACTTATGGTATTTTAGGAATAAGTATCAATAAAATAGCGGATACAGCCTACTCGGGGGAGATACAAGTAACCCGTACCGGAAGAATGCACTCTGACCGGTCCGCTGAATCAACCAGCAGGAGACAAGCAATGGCTGAACATGGCGGATGCCCTGTTACGGGGCGCAACAGACACGTGGCTGGCAGCGGCACGACCAACCGCGATTGGTGGCCGAACCAGCTCAATCTCAACATTTTGCATCAGCATTCACACAAATCCAACCCCATGGGTGCGGACTTCGATTATGCGGAAGCATTTCGCAAGCTCGACCTTGAGGCCGTGAAAAAAGACCTCATGGAGCTCATGACTACCTCGCAGGACTGGTGGCCCGCAGACTACGGTCATTACGGACCGCTTTTCATCCGCATGGCGTGGCACAGCGCAGGCACCTACCGCACCGGCGACGGCAGGGGCGGTGCGGGTAGCGGCAGCCAGCGCCTTGCACCCCTGAACAGCTGGCCGGACAACGTGAACCTCGACAAGGCCCGCAGACTGCTCTGGCCCATCAAGCAGAAGTACGGCAAACACATTTCGTGGGCCGATCTTCTTGTTCTGGCAGGTGCCTGCGCCATAGAATCCATGGGCCTCAAGCCTTTCGGCTTTGCGGGCGGCCGTGTGGACGTATGGGAACCTGAACAGGACATCTATTGGGGATCGGAAGATACGTGGCTCGGCGATTCCCGTTACAAGGGCGACAGGGAGTTGGATAACCCCCTTGCCGCCGTGCAGATGGGGCTGATTTACGTGAACCCGGAAGGTCCCAACGGCAATCCCGATCCTGTGGCATCCGGCCGCGACGTGCGCGAAACCTTTGCGCGCATGGCCATGAACGATGAAGAAACCGTGGCCCTTGTGGCGGGCGGTCATACATTCGGCAAATGCCACGGCGCAGGCAGTGCCTCGCACGTGGGACCGGAACCGGAAGGCGCACCCATTGAGCAGCAGGGGCTGGGCTGGAAGAGCAGCTTCGGCAGCGGCAAGGGTGTTCATACCATATCCAGCGGTATCGAAGGCGCATGGAAGCCCAACCCCACCAAGTGGGACATGGGCTACCTCAAGGTGCTGTTCAAATATGAATGGGAACTGGTGAAGAGCGCCGCCGGTGCGCATCAGTGGCTCGCCAAGGACGTGGAACCCGAGGACATGATCGTGGATGCCCATGATCCGGTCAGAAAGAACCGGCCCATGATGACCACGGCAGACCTCTCGCTGCGATTCGACCCCGTGTACGAACCCATCGCACGCCGGTATCTGGAGAATCCCGAGGAATTTGCCGATGCCTTTGCGCGTGCATGGTTCAAGCTCACGCACCGCGACATGGGCCCCCGCTCCCGTTACCTCGGCAGTCTGGTGCCCAAGGAAGAGCTTATCTGGCAGGACCCCGTGCCCGCAGTGCAGCATCCTCTCATTGATGAAAACGATGCGGCCGACCTCAAGGCGCGCATCCTTGCTTCGGGCATTCCGGTTTCCCGTCTGGTCTACACCGCGTGGTCTGCCGCTTCCACCTTCCGTGGTTCGGACATGCGCGGCGGTGCCAATGGCGCACGCATAGCCCTTGCACCGCAGAAGGATTGGGCCGTGAACGAGCCGGAAGCCCTGCAGGGTGTGCTGAATACCCTTGAGGGCATACGCAGGCAGTTCAACGAAGCTCACACCGGCGGAAAGCAGGTGTCCCTTGCCGACCTCATCGTCCTTGGCGGCTGCGCTGCCGTGGAAAAGGCCGCAAAGGATGCCGGACATGCCGTGAAGGTACCCTTCCATCCCGGCAGGACGGATGCCCTGCAGGAACAGACGGATATGGAATCCTTCAGCGTGCTGGAACCCCTTGCGGACGGATTCCGTAACTACCGCAAGGCCAGATTCTCGGTTTCTGCCGAAGAACTGCTGGTGGACAGGGCGCAGCTGCTGACCCTGACCGCGCCGGAAATGACGGTGCTGCTCGGCGGCATGCGTGCGCTGGATGCCAATTTTGGCCAGTCGCGGCTTGGTGTGCTCACAGACCGCCCCGGTGTGCTGAGCAACGACTTCTTCGTCAATCTGCTCGACATGCGCACGGAATGGGCTCCCTCCGCAGGTGATGCGGATGTGTTCGAAGGGCGCGACCGCACAACCGGCAATCCTAGGTGGACCGCCACCCGCGTGGACCTCATCTTCGGTGCCAATTCGCAGTTGCGTGCCATTGCAGAAGTCTACGGCTGCGCCGATTCCGGCGGCAAGTTTGTGGATGATTTCGTGGCGGCATGGTTCAAGGTCATGCACCTTGACCGGTTCGATCTGAAGAAATAGCCGGTATCCCCGACCAGGAAAGTAAAAGGCCCTGCCCGCACCACGCGGGCAGGGCTTCCCCTTAATGATAAACCTTCGTCTTCAGCAAAACCATCTTCCCGTTAAGCCGGAACCGAGGTCAAAAACGGATTTGCACCGCTTCTACGAGGTGCGGGAACGTTAGGTTCCTGCCAGGCGGAGCCAAAACAATACCAAAAATGAGTTTGTCAGAAGGCAAAGCTATTTTGAATAATGCTTGCCTCCGGACCTTCAGCCGTTAGGTGAGCCGTGCACGGCTTACGGATAAAGAGAGCGTAGATGGGCAGGGGGATAGTCCCGTTTTGCTCTCATCATTCGTAAGCCTCGCAAGACTCGGCTAACGACTGAAGGCCTGCACCCGATGTAAGCGATACAATTTCGTTAGTTGGCTTCAGACTCAGCTTAATGAAGTCTGTATTTGTGTACTCAAGGTTTGCCATTATGCGGCCGGTTATGGCCTCACCCTTGAGCGCAGGGAAGGAAACCACGGTTTCTTCACCCTGTTTTACGGAGCCGATGAGGGGGGCAGGCACTTGAATTATCACCTTGAGGCCGGAATCGCCCATGAGGGTGAACAGGGCTTCGCCCGCCTTGACCTCCTGATACAGTTCCACGTTCCGTCTGGCGATAACGCCGGAGAAGGGGCCTTCAGCTCGGCCCGCTGCCGGCCATACTGCAGGCGCACCGGTCTGCGCCGGAAAAGGAATTTCATCATGGTCCTTCCATGAAATGTGTAAATCCCGTATTGAGCTGATTTTATACACATTGACAACGTTGCTGCAGGCGTATGGCTGCGCGGACAGGTTCGTTGACTGACGGTGCGTCAGTAAGGGTGGGTGTTTTATGCGTCAGATGAAGGATAGCCCGGGTGCAGGCATGCTTCTGCCGCTCGCAGGTGTGGCATTTTGTGTGAGGATGTAGTGCTGCTGCAATCCGTTTCAGTTTCGTTTTGTTTCATGGAGAGGCAATACATAGTATATTAATTGGTAATTTCGTTTCTGAGACAGCATTTTGCTTTTGTGCTTGCACAGATTTCAGGGAATGGCTAAGATGTGTTTGTTTATGTTTGGCAATCGATTCGGGAAGCTTTCCATATGCAGGGAAAGCTGCCCTTTTTTTCTGCGTTCATACTTTTTTTCACATCAGGATAACACCATGCGTTCGAGCGTTTCTTCTGTAAAAAACATTTCTTGCGAAGTGAAAAAGCTTCGCGGCTTTTTTGCAACCTGATAACGCCCCTACAGCTGCAGTTCACAACAAGAGGGCGTACCGGGTACGCCCTCTTTTTTTATTCAACGAAGACTGTTTTACACAATACAATGGAGGCTGACATGCAAGCATTTCCCGACATTATCATTACAAGCCAGGATGCTTCCAGACTGGAAACCCTGCTGGAGGCTCTGCCCTCTGACGTTTTTCCCGGACGCGATGCTCTGGAAGGCGAACTGTTCCGTGCAAGCGTTGTGGCACCTGAAGAAGTGCCGCCTTCGGTGGTGACCATGAACTCGACCGTGCGTTTTGCACTGCTGCCTTCCGGCATAGAGCGTCGTCTGAAGCTGGTGTACCCCGGCAATTCGGATTCCGGCGAAGAGACCGTTTCCATTCTTGCCCCTGTGGGCAGCGCCCTGCTGGGGCTTGCCGAAGGTGACGAGATTCACTGGCCCAACCCCAATGGCGGCACGCTGCGCCTTGTGGTGTACGAAGTGGAAGACCAGCCGGAACGTACCGGACGCTATCATCTGTAGCATCCCTTCAACAGCCGCAACCGGATTTGCCGGAACGGCAGAACTTCATTTCCCCACCGGTGAAAGGAGGATTTCATGGTGGACGTGATCGCCAAGGCGACAAACGAACTGTATCCGACAGACATACTGTTTCAGACACCCTACTGGGCGCAGGTCAAGTCGCGTCTGGGCATGGAGCCCATGGCGTTTGACATTCTTTCTTCGGAAACATGGGGCGACGTGCTGGTGCTGATACGCAACCACTGCGGCCACAAGCTGGCGCTCGTGCCGCAGGGACCGGAGCACGCCCCTGACGAGGAGTCTTACGGACAGTATCTGGAAGACCTTTCCGTTGCTCTGGCAGACCGGCTTGAGCCGGACGTGGCCTTTATCCGGTATGACCTGCCGTGGAAGTCGCTGTATGCGGACGAAATGCAGGAACAGGGCTGGAGAGCCTTTCCCGAGGCACGCATACGCGAAATGCGCATGAACATGGGGACCAGATTCTGGAATTTCAGAAAGGCTCCAACGGACATGACGGTGGCAAGCTCGCTTGTTGTGGATCTTGACGGGAGTGAGGATGACATTCTGGGAAGAATGAAACCCAAGACCCGCTACAATATCGGTCTGGCCCGCCGCAAGGGCGTATATGTGCAGGAAGCGGACAGCAGCAACCTTGTCGATTTTTATGGCCTGTATGAACAGACGGCCAGAAGAAACGGCTTTATCCCCTGCTGCATGGAGCAGTTCTCGGCCATGTTCCGATGCAACTTCGGCGCAAAGGATGAGGCTGATATCATCTTCCTGCTGGCGCGGCACGGACGCGATATCCTTTCCGGTGCCATAATAGGCATTTCGGGACAGTCCGCGAACTTCCTGTACGGAGCATCCGGCAACATCAAGCGGAACTACATGCCGTCCAGCCTCATGCACTGGGCAGGCATGTGCATGGCGCGGCAGCGCGGCTGCCTGACCTATGAAATGGGGGCTGTTTCGCCCACGCCTGATGATGAGCATCCTTTTAACGGGCTGCATCGTTTCAAGACCGGCTTCGGCGGCCGCATCGAGTTCCGGAGCGGTTCGTGGGATTACCCCCTGAACGAGGGGGCCTACCGCGCAATTCAGAACGCCGAGACGATGTATCGGGAACTCGGCGCATGAAGGGAACGGTGCGGCAGTGCCGCAGAGGGGTGAAGAAAGGGCGGTAACCGGTTGTCGGTTGCCGCTTTTTTCGTGGGGCGTATGGTCAAAAATCATGGTCCGGCCATTGCGAACTGGTATTCTCGCGGATAAAAACGTCGGAATATCCGATTACTGGAGGTAAACATGATTCTCTGTCGCCGTTTCATCCTTGTCATTCTGGTGCTGTGCTCGGTTGCCATGCTGTCTGCCCCTCACCATGTGCGCGCCGAAGGTTTTAAACAGGTGGTCACAAGCGTCACCACCGATGACGTGAACCGTGCTGCCATGGCCATTCAGTTCACCCGCTCGATCATGCAGGAAAAGAACTGCGCCGGAGTGTTGTTCTTCAATGTGTACGGGGTGAATCTGGTCAACGCGAAAATAGCTTCCCCGACCTATGACAGCGGAGAGAGCATTGCCGCCATGCTTGCCGACTTCATGAAGGCCGGGGGGCAGGTGTTCGCCTGCCCCATGTGCATGAAGCACGTGGGCAAGATGACCAATGCGGATCTTCTGCAGGGTGTTGCCGCCGTGAAGGGAGCCGGAGTGAAGGCGGTGAGCGCGTCGGATACTCTGGTTCTTTCCTACTGAGTCGGGCTGCCTTCTGATCGTCGGATGCATTTATCCGGTAATGGTTTGAATTTGCGAACCCATTTTAGCCGGACTACGTGGTCCGCCCTCAGACTGCTGACAAATTTATTTCTGGTATTTTTTGGCTCCGCCGGGCAGGAACCTAACGTTCCTGCACCTCGTATAAGCGATGCAAATCCGTTTTCGGACCTCGGTTCCGGCTTAACGGAAATACGGTTTTACTGAAAACGAAGGTTTGTCATTACCCTGCGGCCGGACCATATGGTCCGGCCTATTTCTTTGCCGTTATGCAGGCGGACAAATCAAAAAAATGGGGTGAGCAGGTACTTGCAAAGGAGAAAAGGTGGCGGTATAGAGCGTTTCCCAATTTGGAAAATCGGATGACGATAGCAGGAGAGAGCACCTTTATCCCCTCTAAGGTGCCGCCGAAGAAGTAAATCTTTCAGGCAAAAGGACTGCTGTTTGACGAACCTCTGGAGAGACTTCCCTCGTGGAAGCGCCGAAGGAGCAACCCCTGCCGCCAGGCCGGGCGAACCTCTCAGGCAAAAGGACAGAGTGAAAATTCCTGCCGCACCTCTTTTATTCGGGTACGACTCGCGTAATTTTCTGCCCTCCATTGTTCGCATCATCCACTTTTGATTGTTTAACCATTCATTGTGAAGGACATCAGAAATGGACTTGCTGCAACTTCTTGATCGTATTGATTCTTTTGTTTGGGGACCTCCGCTGCTTACGCTGCTTGTGGGAACGGGTGTGTATCTCACCCTGCGCCTTGGCGTGCTGCAGGTCGTAAGGCTGCCTCTGGCCCTCAAATACGTCTTTCGTCCGGAAAAGAATCCCAATCCTGCTGCGCAGGGTGACGTGTCTCCCTTTGCCGCGCTGTGCACGGCGCTTTCCGCCACCATCGGCACCGGTAACATCGTGGGGGTTGCCACGGCCATCAAGGCCGGTGGTCCCGGTGCTATGTTCTGGATGTGGGTTGCCGCCTTCTTCGGCATGGCAACCAAATATGCCGAATCGCTGCTGGCCGTGAAATACCGCACCGTGGACGCCAACGGGCAGATGTCCGGCGGCCCCATGTACTATCTTGAGCGTGGCCTGAACAACAAGTTCCTTGCCCGCATGTTTGCCGTGTTCGGCATCGGCGTGGCCTTTCTGGGCATAGGCACCTTCCCGCAGGTCAACGCCATCGTGGACGCCACTGCCGGTTCCTTCGGCGTACCGAAACTGGCCACTGCCGCCGTGCTGACGCTGCTCGTGGCTGCGGTTACGCTGGGCGGCATCAAGCGTATATCGGAAACCGCCAAGCTCGTGGTGCCGTTTGCGGCCGTGTTTTACATCCTGGCTTCTCTGCTGGTGCTGGTGCTTAATGCCAGCCAGATTCCTGCGACCGTGTCGCTGATTGTGGAATCCGCATTCTCTCCCGAAGCGGCTTTTGGCGGTACACTGGGCATCACCATGATGATGGCCATGCGCAACGGCGTTGCGCGCGGAGTGTTCTCCAACGAATCCGGTCTTGGCAGCGCACCCATTGCCGCAGCCGCGGCCCGCACCGATTCGTGTGTGCGTCAGGGGCTTATCGCCATGACGGGAACCTTCTTCGACACCATCGTCATCTGCTCCATGACAGGTCTTGTGCTGGTTATGACCGGCGTGTGGACCAATCCCGATCTGGCCGGTGCCGCCATGACCAACGAGGCCTTCAATCTGGGGCTCGGCACTCAGCTCGGGCAATATGCCGTGACCATCGGCCTGATCTTCTTTGCCTTCACCACCATTCTCGGCTGGAACTACTATGGTGAGCGCTGCACGGAATACCTTGTGGGCGTGAAGGGCATTCTGCCGTTCAAGAGCGTCTACATCCTGCTGGTGGCCGGTGGCGCTTTCATCAAGCTGGAAACCATCTGGCTGCTGGCCGATATCGTGAACGGCCTGATGGCCATTCCCAACCTCGTGGGCCTGCTTGGTCTTTCCGGTGTGGTTATTGCCGAGACCAAGGCCTATTTTGCCGAACTGCGGCAGGAGAATACATCCGAGCCGGTACTGGCTGCGGACTAGTTTTGGTGCGGCTGAAGCTGTGTGCGCAATGCCGTGGCCGGGAATGTCCGGCGACGTAGCCTGTGCAGTTTAAACGGTGTGATCCTGTGCAGGTGAGGGGCCGGCAGGAGTACGCAGCGTTTCAGTATGTAAAGGCGGTCAGATTGCACGATCTGACCGCCTTTTGCGTTGCAGGAACTTTCTTCACAGGAGCGGCTGTTTGAGCAGGAGTGGGCTGTCGAGGCTGTACGCGACTTTGTTGAACGTAACGCGAGGCGAGTTGTCACTCACGCTGAGAGCTCTCAATATGTCGACGCAAGTATTCTGGAGAGTGCTAAGATAAAACAGTTTCGCAGGTGGTTCGCGCAAGAGCTGTAAGGTTTCAGCGTGTTGTCTGCATGAGTTCGAAGTATACTGACAGGGTGTTTGCAGACATCTGCTTGCTGCTGAAGTGTTCAAGGGCCCTGCGGTGGGCATTGGCACACATGCTGGACCACAAGGCCTGGTTGTTTATCAATCCGGCTATGCACCGGGTGGCCGCCTTTTCGTCGTGAAGCGGGTAAAGGAAGCCAGTCTTGCCATCTTCAATAGCTTCTGCATTGCCAACAACGTTGGTTACAATACAGGGTACTCCCGCGGCCTGCGCTTCCAGCACTGCAAGGGGTAACCCTTCTCTGAGCGATGTGGAGATAAGGCAGCCCGCGTGATCAAAATATGGAATGACGGAAGGTTGCATTCCGACAAACTCGAATGCCTGAGATAATCCTGCCTGCTGCGCTTCCTGCTCCATTGCTGCGCGTTCTTCTCCATCACCTACCAGGACAAAGCGGCATTGCTTCAGGATGCCTGTATCATCCATTGCTTTGGCAAGTTGCAAGAGCCACTTGCTCCCTTTGACCGGGTCAAAGCGGCTTACATGGACGATTTTGAAAGGCATAGAAGGGACCCGCTCAGGAGTAACTTCTCCTACCTCTACTCCGTTAAGGATAGTCTTGAGTTTGTGTGGGCAAAAACGGAGCTTTGTGGCGAGCGTGGCTTCGCCAGCAGAAACGGTAATGCATGTTTTGCTTATTGCACACAACAGTCTTTCCAGATTTGTGTAGGCTATCCTCAAGAGTGGATTGACTGGGAGATGAATACCGTGAAACGTGTGAACGCTGCATGTTCCGGTAACAAAAGCCGCAAGGCGTGCGTATAAACCGGCACCCTTTCCATGTGAATGAATAATGTCTATCTGATTACGTTTTATGAAACGGACAAGCTCCCACCATGCTGACAGTGAGAACGAGCGCTGCGGAATAGTCAGGAGCCGCTCTTTGCCGACAAGTGCAGTAAATCTGTCACCGTAGGGTCTGCGGTCGGGGGCAGCGATAAAGGAACGGATGGTGTTTTCAGTATTGTGAACCAGCTGCCATATATGTTCAGGACCTCCCCCGATTTTTGAAGAGGCGGTAATGTGCAATACGTTGAGGGGGGAGGTTGTTGTCTGCGGCATTGTATGTAATGATTTATGGTTTTCTCATGTGCAAAATCAGTAAATCACTGTCATCTTTGCATGATGGACAACGACTTGATCTGGCTCAGAATTTAATTTTTCTGGATAGATATGGGATGGCGTTAACATCCATATCTCAGGTTATTCTTTGGCGTCAAGAATGGTAGAAAGATAAGATTGCACAGCCAGTAGCCCAATTCAGTCATATTGGTGATTGCTTCGCTGATCATTGTTCTTCATAGAGGCTGTGACCATGTGTTATTTTATCAAAAACATCATGCATGGCTTTCGCCTCCTCTTGGTGGTACAGGGCAGGTATGCGTAGCGCAGATCAGCACATATTCGCCATTGGTGACATTCCCAGAACCATATTCTGGCCAAGCTCAAGCAATACGGGGTGGAGTAAACAGGGGATTCGTCCGCGTGCTGTGGAATGTTGCGGCATAAAAGGACAATTGTGAAAAGATTGGTGTTTGCAGGCTGTTTTTATTCATTACTTTTGTCTGTTGTTGCGGCTGAGCAGTGGACTTGCTTGCAGACATTTTGTTCGCGAAGACTTGGCAACCAATGAACTCTGCCGTGCTGGCGAGGTGGTTGTTTTAACATGTCATATTTTCGAAGGATACCGTTTGCAGACGGCACTATCCAAGCCGGTGTTGTATGGTGCAGAGAGTCGACCATACGGTGTCTGTCTTGAAAAGGACCGGCTCAATGGGGCACTTGAACAGAAGTGGCGAGGCCTGCTCGCCGGAGTGTAGTATTTGATCGGAAGAGCGACTAATGTGCTGCTTTTTATTGTGTAACTATGCTGAATCAAATCATATCTATGGTTTTTGAGTCCCTTCCCCTGTTCGGAGACGGGGAGGCCGCGCGCCGGATTGTCGATGTGCTCATAGCCGAGAATCTCGTCTAACACTGGGTATTCTGCTGAATACGGCATATTGCAATCGGGCTCTTCCGAAAGGAAGAGCCCGATTTTTGTCATGTGGCTTTAGTCATGTGAGAGGCGGTGAGGGAGTAGTACCGTTCCGTGCGGCGTGCAGAAGCCTTGCAGTGGTGCTTGTCCAGCTGGCTTATCTAGCAGGCTTTCCTGTGTGCTTCTCCGGCTGGTGTTGCGGGTACCTTTTCTGGCACTTATCCTTCTTTGCCGTACTAGCGGGTCAAGAAGATATGCAAGCAGCAGCTTAGGCTTTTTGCCCGGTCAGCTGTGTGAGTGAGAAGTACTTGCCGCCCTCGGCTTCCATCATGGGAATATCACGTTGAGCATAGGGATTGGGGCTTTGCAGCCATTCGCTCCATGCTTGCCGTTCGCAATCCATAGCCCGGCAATGCTGCAGGCACAGGTTTGGTTCCCTGCTCCACAGTGCCCGCCACCATGAAGGCGGGTAGAAGTTCATGTCCGGTTGCCAGTACGGCTGCATTTCCTCCGGGATGCTGTCCTGCGGAAACGTATCCTGCACGCCGCAGACGGCAATGCCTATATGGCCGTTCTTTTTCACAAACTGCAGCAGATACGGTAGCATGTCTTCATTGCAGCCAAAGTAGTGGTACGCGTCAATCGAGATGACGGCGTCAAAGTAGCCTTGCGCGAATGGAAGTCCTTTGGTCACATCGACGGAAAGCGGAATTATCTTGTCCGACAGCCCCTGCGAGCTAAAGCGCAGATGGTTGTCAGTGGGGGATACCCACAGGTCGGCTGCATAGACGGTAACGCCATATTTCTCTGCCAGCAGGATGGAAGATATGCCCATGCCACACCCCAGATCGAGCACCCGCATGCCCTTGGTCAGGGGAATGAAGGTGGTCAGTTCTTCGGTGATGCGCATGGCATTGGGGCCCATCATGGTGTCGAGCAGGAATTGTTTGTCATAGTTGTCTGTAAAAGGGGTATGCATATGTTCCTCCGGTTGTTTTGCTTTTCATAGCGTGCAATCCGGCTCATGGCATTCTCCATTTCGACTTGAAAAGAAAAAGCGCCCCGGAGTATCCGGGGCGCTTCAGCGTCAGCCGTTGTTCATGGCAGAGAGTATCTTGTACACAGCCTTGACGGACAGGAAATAGTCGTCCGCCAATGTGGTGACAGGGCAGCCTGCCCTGCGCCGTGCTGCGATCTCGTGGTTGCGTTCGGTAAGACGCTGCCTGCTTTGCGTGCTTTCTCCCCACAGTTTTCTGTGTTCTTCCTTGCGGGGAATATACAGGCATTCACCGTCGATATACTGCTGTATGGCGATCAGCAAATGCTGCGGTAGCACCGAGTTTGCATTTCTGTAGCCCATTATGCTCCTCCTAATGATGTATCAGGATCGAGCAAGGGCTATTGCCGCAACGAGTTACGTGGTTATGCAATAGCCCTTGCTATGCATAACGCACAGTATCCGGAGAATTGAACATCCACTGTCCTTGTTGAGGTTGAAGTATTATTGCTCTGCGGTACATGCTGTGCCGCATGATGTCAACGCGTGCTTGTATGGATGAGAGGGCCTGCACTTAGTTTGTGCGGGACTAAAAGGCCCCGTGTCCTGTCAGTACCACAGGGATTGTCTTGGCCAGTATGTAGATGTCGAACCAGATGGACCAGTTGCGTACGTAGTAGGAGTCAAGGTCGATGCGCTCGTCATACGATGTCAGGTTGCGGCCGGAGATCTGCCACAGGCCCGTTATGCCGGGACGAATGCGGGAATACAAGGTAAACGAGTCCTTGTAGCGGGTTTTTTCATCTTCAACGATGGGGCGTGGACCCACAAGGCTCAGATCGCCGCATACCACGTTCCAGAGCTGCGGCAGCTCATCAAGGCTGGTTTTACGAAGAAACTTACCCGCTCTGGTTACCCTGGGATCGTTGCGGAGCTTCTGCGTTTCTTCCCATTCCCTGCGGCTGTCTTCGTCCTCTGCGAGCAGGCGTTCCAATATTTCCTTGCTGTTGTGGGCCATGGTGCGGAACTTCCAGACCTTGATGGGGCGCCCGTCTCTGCCTATGCGGGTGTGACCGAAGAAGATCGGTCCCTTGCTGTCGAGCTTGATCCATATGGCCATAACAAGAAAGAAGGGAGACAGGGCAAGAACACCGAAAAGGGCGGCGCAAAAATCCAAAGATCGTTTTATGAGCAGCCGGTTGCCGTCCAGAAGGTTCTGGCGCATCTCAAGACCCACCAGGCCGCCGATATCTCTGGCGGTTGCCCAGCGTTTGCTCAGGGCATCTGCATTAGGCAGCATGATGATGCGGGGGAAATGTCTGTCCAGACGGGCGATAAGGTCCTTGTTGGCACTTTGGTCCGGTTCTTCAGGAACAATGGCATAGCTGCCGGGATAGGCTGCCGCAATGGCTTCTACTTCAGCCATGCTGCCGAGCACGGGCAGAGATTCGAAGGTCTCTCCCTTTGCGATGGAGTTGGAGACAATGCCTACGACCTTGAGGCCGATGCGCGGGCGTAAGCGGGTGTTGCGCGCCATGATGCTGGATGCTGCTCCGGTGCCAAATATGATGGCCGGAACTCCCCACTTGTCGCGGAGTACAAGTTTACCGCGCATTCGCGCGCGTACTGCTGGGATGAGCATCATGGAAAGCAGCCATGAGAAGAAGAAAACCAGACGGGAGTATGTTTCGGCTCCGCGTGAGAAAAAGGTGAAGGTACCGAGGAGCAGAAAACAGGCCGTGACAGTAATACAGAATTTTTTGAGTTCTTCGTGTGGCGGCATCAGGGTACCGGGATACAGGTCTGCCACTGCGAAGACCATAGGGAAAAGAGCCATAATCGGAAGCAGTGCCGCATATGTGGCCAGCGAAAATTCTCCGCCGAAGACAAAGCGTAACAGCGTGACTGTGGTAATTACGGCAAAAAGGGTAGTCACATCAACCAAGGCCATACGAAGGCCCATATTCCTGCGGGTTCTTCTGGCGTCTTCAACTATTCCGTTCATAGAGGACTCGTGTTTCAAATGGAGTATGAGTTGGCAAAGGAAGCTGATGCCGCAATTCTATGTATTCTGAGGCAATACAGTATATTTGCCTGCCAGTGTGCGTGGAATTAGGCTGTGCTGTCAATCTGCTCATGAGCTGAGGCGGCAAGGCAGGCTGCAATTGATGCCCCCAGTAGAGCCATGCCCATAGCAAGCCACCATGTGCGGTAGAAATTGTGGCCGAAAACCGCTGTTCCCAGGTAGCAGGAATAGCCGCCCCATATGAAGGCTGCATAATGCCATTCCCGTGCGGAGCGGCAATACATCAGCCCTTTGATGATGCGCAAGGCACACCAGCCCCAGTAGCCGAGGAGAAAGCTGCAGGCAATTGCAAAGCCTGTAATGCCGCCGTCCGCTAGCAACTGAATGAAAGCCCCGTGGGGGTGGGGAATTTTGTTGCTGTTTCGTACCAGTTCAATGCCCATCTCTAAATATGCCGGCTTGAAGGTGCTGGCTCCTGCTCCCCATATGGGATTCTGTTTGAAAATCTCAATGGCGGTGCCCCAAAGCTCCCATCGGGCATCCTGCATGGCTGTTTCCAGTGATATGCGGCTGGGGCCAAATATGATGGCAAGAACAACCAGAATGATGCCAATCGGAAGAATGTACCATTTGCGATATTGGCGAATGGTCACGATAAGTACGGCTCCCGCAGCAAGGCCCAGTATTCCGGTTCGGGCCTGCGCACCAACGAGCAGAAACAGTGGAGGAATGAGACCAAGAGCAATAAGCCCCAATCTCCTGAACGCAGACCAGTGAGAGGGCATTGCATAATATGCAAGGCACGCCGGCAGGATGGTTATGGCAATATAGTTCCCTACCCGATAGGAGCCGAAGGATCCGGTAAGTCTGCCCGTCATGAGCGGGTCACCGGTTATGAGGTCAAAGCCGGTAACATATTGCCAGATTCCCGCGAGTCCTTCGCCGAAGGCTGCACCGAAGAAGGCGAGTCCCAGAAGCAGCATGTCCTTGCGACTTCTGATGACCTCAAGCCCTGCAAAGAGCATGGGCCAGCTTTCGTTCAGCGTGGGACGCAGGTAGGAAAAACTGTGTGCCGGCCACCCGGAAAGGGCCGTGTTCAGAAATATGAATAGGAAGAACAGGCCGAAAAGCCATTTACCCGGAACCTTTTTAAGGTTCGAACCGGCATAGTCGTTCAGGTAGTAGAAGGGGAGCAGGATAAGGCAGATGGTTCCCCCTGCAACCTGAAAGGCCTTGCCGAAGGGATACAGCAGCCAGCAGGCAAGAAAGACGTAGCGCATGAGCGCCAGAATGAAGGCCCCTCTCTGTTGAGGGGTATATCGCGTATAGTAAGTTTTGAGTGTGCTTATCATGCCTGTGGTTGTTGGAGTTGGTTGCCGAATGGTTTCGGGCTGTTTCGGTGGACAGAAGCCCCCCCGTTATGGGGTGGCTACAGTACCGACCGTATATGCGTGTCCATTTCTGTGATGAACCGCTGTCTGGAAAAACGTTGTGTGTGCGCAGCAATTTCCTGCGCGGTCCAACGCACCCCTTTTGCCTCGAACAGTCTGATGGCCTCTTCAAGGCTCTGGCTTGTCTGTTCGGCAAAGTAGATGGCCGTCTTGTCCGGCACTGTTGAATCCAGAATGCCGCCGTTGCCGTAGGCAATGACAGGCGCACCGGAAGCCATGGCCTCGACCGGCAGTATGCCGAAGTCTTCCATTCCCGGAAAAAGCAGGGCTTTGCAGCGGGCAAGGTGATCCTTGAGAACGGAGAAGGGCTGTCTTCCCATGACCTGCACTGTCGGGCCTGCCATGCTGCGAATGCTCTCTACCATGGGGCCGCCGCCGATGACCACCAGCTTTTTGCCCAGCGCGTTGCACGCGGCAACGGCAAGTTCCGGCTTTTTGTAGGGGACCAATTCACCCGCAAGAAGGTAAAAATCGTCGCGGGACCGGGTCGGATCGAAATCGTTCACATCCACGGGAGGGTGTATGACAGTTGATTCGCGGCGGTAGCAAAGCTCAATGCGGCGCTGGATGCAGGACGAATTGGCCACGAAGGAGTCAACCCTGTTGGCCGTGCTTGCATCCCACATGCGCAGGTAATGCAGCAGCGGCGCGGCCAGCACTTTCTTCACAATGGAAGCGTTGGCAAAATATTCGGGCTGCATGTCCCATACATAGCGCATGGGGGAGTGACAGTAGCAGACGTGTCGGGAGTTGGGTGAAACGAGCACGCCCTTGGCGGGGCCGGATTCGCTGGAGAGTATGAGTTTGTAGTCCCGCAGGTCGAGCTGCTCCAGCGCAAGGGGCATGAGCGGCAGGTACCACTGATACTTCGTTTTGGCGAAGGGCAGCCTGTTCACGAAGGTGGTGTGGACATTGTGGCGTTGTATGATGGGCGAATCGAGCTGTTCCGGATCGTAGACATGGGTGAATATGTCCGCTTGCGGAAAGAGTTCGCAAAGCGCTTCAAGCACCCGTTCTCCGCCTCTGCGGTTGCACAGCCAGTAGTGGACGATTGCTGTTTTCATAAGCCGGTCATGCTCTCGGTTCGCACGTTCAAAGCTCTCTATACTGTTGTGTTTGCAGGGTGCAGGTGCAAAATGCGGATGTATGCCTGCATCAGCCATTCCGGAATTGCGGGCTCAACCGTGCGTTCTGCCTGCGGCCCGGGGATGGCGAAAGTGTGGCAATCAGCAGCTGGTGGTATGTGGATACCCTGAAATAATTCATGATTTCAGCCGTTCGCAAGCAAGTTGCAGGGCAGAAATCGTCACGAGACATAGCAGGGAACAGGGCATCTGTAAACCGGACGGTGGTATGCCGGTTCCTGCTATCCGAGGCTGCGTATGTAGTCGTACCGGAAGCAGCTTGTCAGGTGGTCGTTGACGAGGCCTGTCGCCTGCAGGTGCGCATACATGGTGGTTGTTCCCACGAACTTGAAGCCGCGTTTCTTCAGATCTTTGGCAATGGTATCCGACAGCGGGGTGGAGGCGGGCACCTGCTCCAGACGCTGCCATTCATTCTGCACCGACCGGCCGTCCACGAATCCCCAGAAGTAGTCGGTGAAGGAGCCAAAGGCGGCCTGAACTTCCTGAAACCGCAGTGCATTGTTGATGGTTGCGGCGATTTTGAGGCGATTACGGATAATGCGCGTATCCTGCATCAGCCGTTCCGCATCGGCCTCGGTGAGCTTGCCCACGGCGACAGGGTCAAAGTGCAGGAAGGCCTCACGGTACCCTTCGCGGCGCTGCAGAATGGTGTGCCAGCTCAGCCCTGCCTGTGCCCCTTCCAGAATGAGGAACTCGAAATGGGTATTGTCGTCACGTACGGGAACGCCCCACTCCTCGTCATGGTATCGAGTTTCCAGCGGGCTGGCTTCGGCCCACGGGCACCTGTTCTGATCGGGCATGTCTTCTCTCCTCGAGCGTCTCGGTTTGTCGGATTTCGGGAGTATGCTGCAAAATTTCCGGTAAGGGAAGCGTTGCACGGCGTATTCCCTGCTCAATCTGCCACACAAAAGAAGCGGGGCGCGCTCTTGCAGCGCGCCCCGTGTGGTGCTTGTGGTGAGAGAGAGGAATACGGCTACATGCCGCCTTCCTTCTTGAGGTCCCTGATGAGTTTCACAAGTTGCTCGGTTTGGCCGGAAAGCTCCTGAAGGGCGTCGGTTGCTTCTTCAACACTTGCGGCGGTGTCCATGGCAATACTGTTGATCTCTTCAATGGCGTGGGTGATTTCCTCGGAAGCTGCGGACTGTTCTTCCGCCGCGGTGGCGATGGACTGAATCTGTCCGGCCGATTCCTCGGTTCCGCTCACGATCTGCGAAAGGGTGGTGCCGGAGGTATTGGCAAGCGAGGTCGCGTGCTCAAGGTCCTTCACCGCAGCCTTCATGGCAGAGACGTTGTTGGCGGCCACACGCTGGATGGACTGGATGGAAGAGCCCACTTCCTGCGTGGCGTGCATGGTCTTTTCAGCCAGCTTGCGCACTTCGTCTGCAACGACCGCAAAGCCTCGCCCGGCTTCGCCCGCACGGGCAGCTTCAATGGCGGCGTTCAGGGCAAGCAGGTTGGTCTGGTCGGCGATGTCGGAAATCACGGTCATGATATTGCCGATGGCCTTGGCCTGCTCATCCAGCTGCGCCATGTCGGCGTTCAGCGCCTCGGCCTGCTGCTGGGTCGAGTTCATGGCCTTGATGGACTGATCCACGATCTTGGCACCTTCCTGCGCCCTGTCGCGTACAGTGGAACCCTTGTCGGCCGCGTTGCTCGCGTTCTGGGCAACTTCCAGCACGGTGGCGTTCATTTCTTCCATGGCGGTTGCCGTGGTCTGGATGCGGTCGCGCTGGGTTTCCGTTCCCTGACGTATGCCGGAAGTTTTGTTGGAAATTTCCGATGTTGCGTGTGAAATGGCGGCGACAACGGCTTCCAGCTGGCCTGCCGCATGCAACATGCCTTCCGCGCGGGCCTTCTGGGCCTTTTCAAGCGCTTCCTTCGCCTGCTGTGTGGCAGATTCCGCAGTTCTTGCCTTGTCTTCGGCCTCATCGGTCTTCCGGGTGATTTCCCGCATATTTTCAGACAACTTCAGGGCCATGCTGTTCAGCGAGGCGTAAATCTGCCCCATCTCATCCATACTGCGCGGGGCAAGCTGTTTGTCGTAGCGTCCGGCGGAGATGTCGTTGAGGAAGCCCACAACAGCACCGAGCGGGCGCAGCGTGGTGAACTCAATGAAGAACCAGATGAAAAGAGTAATGAGCAGCAGGCTGGCACACCCGATGTAGACGAGCTTGGTCAGGGTGTCGTACACGGGCACCATGATCTCGGCCTTTTCCTTCAGGCCTACCAGCTTCCACTTGGTGTGGGGAGAGGTGACGATGACGCCGAGGTATTCCTTGCCGTCGACCGTCACATCCGCATAGCCGCTGCCTTTTTTGAAGAGCTCATCAAGGTGGGGGCTGGAAATCTCGCCAACCTGCTTGAAGTTGTAATCGGAGTGTTTGGGATCGGCCAGAATGACACCGTCATCCTGAATGAGCACCATGTAGCCCGTTTCACCCAGACGGATGGAGTTCACGAGGTCGGTCAGCTGCTTCAGGGATATATCCACCCCTACACAGCCTATGATTTCACCATTGCGCTTTACCACACGCATGACGCTGGTGACAGCCTCTCCGGTGGTGGACTTGTATGCCTTGGATGCGGCTGCGCTGTCGGGCGTCTGCAAGGCTTCTTTGTACCACGGGCGCTTGCGCGGGTCGTAGCCTGCGGGCATTGCACTGTCGACAAGAGCACTTACGAAGGCGCCGTTTTCAGTACCCAGAAACACTTCTACATAGGCGGGGTGCGAGCGTTGAACCGCAGAGAAAAGTTTGACAATTTCCTGCCCCACAGTGTCGTCCTGGTCAGGCTTGGCGGCGCGCGATGCCGTGGTGTTCACATGCGAGGTGGTCACCTCGTCTATGCGCATGGCAATGGGGAAAGACGCAAGCATGTTGGCGTTTCGCTTGCTCTCATCCATGAAGAGGCTGATGGCAGTATCAACCTGTCCCAGCTCGCCCTTGACAGACTCATGGCTTGCCCGGTTGGACTGGTTGCTGACAGTGATGCCTACCGTGATGAAGATTCCTGCCAGAATCAGCACCACCACCGTCAGCAGGCCTGCTATGATCTTGAATTTCAACGACCGGTTCATACATACTCCTCGCTTTATGTGGGCCGTAATCTACCTTGCGTGTTTTCACGCAATCGGAACACAGGCAGCCGGAGTCCCTGCACCAGCAGAGCTGGAACGTTGTACGGGGCCTCTTGTATGTGTTCCTCTCTCCCGCCGCAAACTGCAATCGGCATAACGGCCAAATGCGGTCCCATGCCCGTTATGTCTGCCGGATACGTTATTTGTTCATATCCTGTGTCGTCTTGGATACCCCCCCTGTGAATCCGGCAGAGATTATGGGGCTTATGTTTAATATAATGCATACATTCATATAAAAAATAAACACCTAATAGAAAATAATAATAACGAAAACGGGCCGGCACAAAAAGTGTCGGCCCGTTACGGTGCGGTACCAAATTGTAGGCAGTGAGAGCGGAATTACAGCGTTACGACGTGCAGCGTCTGCTCGGTCCGCTGAACAGTGCGGTGATATCTGACGTCGGGATGACCGAACATCATGACATATCCGTTCGTATGGTTCTCGGGTACGCCCAGTCTGGCTTTCATGTGGGGAAGAACGGAAGAGAAGGCCCATTTGGCAAAGCCGCACCAGACTGTTCCCAGCCCGAACGAGGCTGCCATGAGTTCAAAATAGCTGAGTGCGATGTAGGGGTCGGATTCAGGGCAGGGAGAATCTTCAGGCGCGGTTACCCAGAGCAGATGCGGTGCGCCCCGGAAGACGATATCCATGCCTCTGCCCCAGAGCTTTGCCAGGGTGCCGAAAAACTCCATGCCTTCAGGAAGGCCTTCGGCCGCCATGCGCTGAAGAATACCTTCGTAAACCTCACTTCTGATGCTGTCCATGACTGCCATGTCGTCGATCAGCAGAAAGTGCAGGCGAAGGTTGTTCTTGCCGGTGGGAGCGCTTCTGGTGATATCCATGAGGCGTGTGAGCACGTCCCTGTCCACGTTTTTCTGCTTGTACCGACGAACGGAACGCCGCCCTCTGAGCAGGGTTTCCATCTGATCGGGGGTGGGCATGTTGCCTCTGAGCGGCAGGCTGTCGGCAGGGTTCTTGCCGAGGATAGACAGCGCAGCAGTGGGACAGACTGTCAGGCAGTGCTGGCACCGCAGACATGCCTCTTCCTTTTCGGGAAGGATGAAGGGAACGTCGTCGCGCATGCCGATTATGCCCATGGGGCAGTCTTTGACACATTCTCCGCAGCGTACGCACGCTTCTTCGTTGATGGTGAACTGTAACATGATTCCTCGTCTTCATTTTCGGGGAGCGGGCTCCCTGTATTGCTATCAGGCAGGAACGGCAAATATAGCACGTACCGCCGGTATGGAAAGAAGGCACAAAAAAGGTACTTGGGGGTGCTCATGTAACCGTGCTTCCGAAAACGTTCGCTCGAAACTGTATGTGCGGAACTGTGTGTTCAGAATCGCGCGTCCGGAATTGAGGAGCCGGAAAAATGCGTCGGACGGGGCAGGCAGGAGTAGGTGCAGTCCTGCGGCTGTCGGGTGCCGGAAGAGTGGTGGTTACTCCCAGTCTCACAGGAATGCAAGAATCCCCTGCCGCATTGTTACGGGGCAGGGGATTCTTGTTTGGGAAAGAGGCTGAACCGTGTTGGCTATGGCTGGTATTGTTGAGTCTGGGCCGGTCGCGCCCGATCGTGCAAACCGCGTCTGATCACGTGTCGTTTGGGCCGGGCCAGGGCGCGATGAGCCGCTACGGTCTAGGGCAGCCTGTCGAAGATGGCCTGCTCCAGCGTGCGTGCGCCATGATCCTCATGCGTATAGTGCACTCGTACATAGGGTTTTGTTATGCGGATAAGACGCTCAAGGCGGATGGGAGTGCCGAGCAGCACGGTGTCGCAGTCCGCATTGTTGATGCTGGCTTCAAGATCGGCCAGTTGCTTGCCGGAATACCCCATGGCGGGCAGCGCCCTGCCGATGTGGGGATAGCGGGCAAAGGTTTCGGCAATGGAGCCTGCGGCGGCGGGTCTGGGATCGACAACCGATGCAGCGCCGTAGATGTCCGCAGCTATCTGCGCGGCCCCATAGCCCATTTCGCCGTGCGTCAGCGTGGGGCCGTCTTCAACCAGCAGAACGCGCTTGCCCTGTACCATCTGCGGCGTATCCACCGTGACGGTGGACTTGGCCAGCAGCAGCTCCGCAAGCGGAGCATGGGTGCGCACGGATTCCGTAACCTGTGCTATGGCGGGCAGCGGAGCCGAGTTTACTTTGTTGATGATGGCTATGTCCGCAAGGCGCAGGTTGGTTTCGCCGGGATGATAGGTGCGTTCGTGTCCTGGGCGCAGCGGGTCGAGCACGGTAATGTGTATGGTGGGGCGTATGAACGGGGTGTCGTTGTTGCCGCCGTCCCAGACAATGACATCGGCTTCCGCTTCGGCCGCGGCAAGGATGCGGGCGTAGTCCACCCCCGCGAACACGGTGAACCCCTGCTCCACATGGTGTTCGTATTCCTCGCGTTCTTCAATGGTGCAGTTTGCGGCGTCCATGTCTTCAAGGGAGGCAAAGCGTTGCACGGCCTGCTTTTCAAGGTCTCCGTACGGCATGGGGTGGCGGATGATGGCTGTTCTGATTCCCCTGTCGCGGAGCATGGAGCATATGTGGCGGGTGACAGGCGACTTGCCGCAGCCCGTGCGCACAGCGCAGACGGCGATGACCGGCTTGGCGGAGTCCAGCATGGTCTGCGCGGGGGCTGCCAGCATGAAGTTGGCTCCGAGGGCGTTGACCAGCGAGGCGCGGTGCATGACGGTTTCGTGCGAGATGTCGCTGTACGAAAAGACTGCCGTGTCCACGCGGTGCAGCTGTATCAGTTCCTGCAGCCTGTCTTCCGATACCACGGGGATGCCTTCGGGATACCGTCCGCCCGCCAGCGAGGGGGGGTAACAGCGGCCGTCTATGTCCGGTATCTGCGTGGCCGTGAAGGCGACAACCCGGTATTCCGGATTGTCGCGGAACAGGACATTGAAGTTGTGAAAGTCGCGTCCGGCAGCGCCCATTATGATGATCGTGCGCATGGCAGCCTCCTCGGATGGAAAACCGTGTGCGAAATTATGCCGTAGAGGCAGCCACTGCGGCACCTCTGCGGGTGTCGGTCCTTTCTGCGGTAATGGTGCCGTCCGCAACTTTGTAGAGCGCTGCGGAAGGGGCCGTTGCAAGCAGGGTATCCGCTGTCTGCGGATGGCAGGTGAAAAAGAGAATCTGGTTGTGTTCCGCCAGTTCGGCAAGGGCCTGTGCCGTGAGCGAGGCTCTGCCGGGATCGAAGTTGACGAGAATATCGTCCATGATCACGGGCAGCGCTTCCGCCCCTGCGGAATGGCTGAGGATGAAGCCGAGCCGCAGCGCAAGAAAGAGTTGCTCGCGGGTGCCGCGGCTGAGCTGGTCCGGCAGGCGGCTTTTGCCCCCCGGCAGCAGGGCGCGGATGGAATCATCTTCCAGACTGGTGTGCAGGCCGGAGTATGCCCCGCCCGTAATGGTGCGGAAAAAGCCGCTGGCATGGCGGATGACCGCAGGCTGGCGCTGTTGTTCAAAAGTGCGCTTGGCGGAGAGCACCAGCTGTCGTGCCATGGCATGGCGCGCCCACTGGCGGCTGAGCTGGTGCAGGTCTTCGCGTATGGCGGCTTCGCGGCTGCGCAATTCCGACATCTGCTCTGCATTGGCCAGATTTTTGAGAGCCGTGCTGCTGTCACTTATCTGCTGCCGCAGTTCATTTTCCTGCTTCCTGTCGTCGGCAAGGGCGCTGTCGAGCGTTTGCAGCCGGGCGGCCAGTTCGGCCTTGGCATCGCCGGAGAGCGGTTCGGCAAGAAAGGTTTCCAGCAGCAGAGCGGGAGATGCCTGCCCTTCTGCGGAATCAGGGGAACTGCCTGTTTCGGCTCGGGCAGTCCCTGCCGCCAGCGCCGCTTCAAGCGATGCCTGCAGGGGTGTCATTTCGTTCAGTACGGTCACGCGTGCCGCATAGGCAGCTCCGCGCTGGCGGAAGCGTTCTTCAGCTTCGGATAATGCCTCCGGTGCATCATGAGCGGGCTGTGCACCACCGTGCCGCAGCAGCTCAAGGTGTTCAGCCTCGAAGGTGCGCAGACGGTTCTGACATGTCTGCAGGGCGCCGCGCAGTTCGGGTAGTTCCCGTTCCAGTGCGGTGTGTTCCGCAAGCGCTTCGCGTGCGGCGGCAAGGGCCTGCGAAAGCCTGTCGGTTGCAGCCAGCCGGTCTGCCAATGTTTTTCCGGTTCTTCCCTGCTCTTCGCTTTGTGCTGCCATCGGCGATTCTGACCCGTCATGTGAACCGGACAGGTGCAGAGCCGCCTGTGCCGCTGCTAACAGAGCATCCTGCCGTTCGGCATAGGCATCGGCTTCTCGCTGCAGAGCGGTATGATGCCGCATCTGCTGTTCAAGGGTATCGAGAAGCTGCACGCCCTCGCCCACATGACGCAGGGCAACAAGGGCTGTAGCAGGGCTGAGGGTGGAGACAAGGCCACGGACGGTGAGCCACTCGCGCCACTCTGCGGCAAGGGTGTTCCTTGTGTTGGCAGCGGCCTCTTCCCGCTGCCGTGCGGCTTCGACTGCCGCAAGGCATTGCTTTGCCTGCGCGTCTCTTTCTGCGAGCATCTGAGCTGCGCGGGCCTGTTCCGTGGCGGTTTCCCGCTGCCTGCGGGCATTGTCCACGGCGTGGTCGGCAAGGGAGAGCAGTTCGTCTTCCGAGGGCGAAGCGGCCTCGGGGGACAATTGCTTTGCCAGTTCAAGGTAGCTGTCCACGGCGGAACGCATGGCGGCGGTTTCCTGCATCGCTGTTTCCAGCCCCTGTAGTCTGGCACGTATGCCTTCCACCCTGTCGAAAATGGAGAGAGCCACCTCGGGTGTTGCCGTGGCAGGCAGCTGCAGGTCGCGCAGCCGCACGGACCAGTTCTGTCTGGCGAGATCGCGTTCATTCCGCGCGCTGTCCATGCTGCGGACTGTTTCGGCCAGTTGTCTGGCCAGCCGTTCCCGTTCCTGCCGCAGTTCTTCAAGCGAACGGAGCAGGCGGTGATGATTTTCCGCCGCATCGCGCATGGCGTCTGCGGCAAGTTCCGCTCTGTCGAGATCTGCCTGTTCAGGCGAAGCCGCTCCGGCTGCCACGCACAGAGACTGCATCTGTTCCGTGAGGCCGTGCAGCTTGGCTTCTTCCTGCTCGATCTGCGCCTGCAGTTCAGCATCCGGAGCGCCGGAGCGGGCGCGCAGATACAGCAGGGCCGCGCCGCACAGAGACACAAGAACAAGCCCCGCGGCGGCGTATAGGGGGACTTGCGGAATGTGCATGGCGACAGCCTGCGGCAGTTGCGCAAGGTTCGCGGAGACGACACTCAGGACACAGCCTGCGGCAAAGACAAGGGCCATGATGGAGTACCCCGCAGCAAGCAGGGCCGGTGCAGGGCGGGATGCCTGTCTGACGGACTGTTGCGTGCACAGGCTTTCGAGTCGGTGGCGCGCTTCTACAACATCGCGCAGCAGGCTGCGCAGCGAGCGCAGGGCGGCTTTGCGGGCCTCGGCCTCTTCGCGTGTAGGGGCAACATGTTGGCGTATTTCGGCCTGCCGACCGGCAAGGCGCTCATCATGCTGTTCCAGTTGAGTTGCGGCGGACTGGTGCAGCACCGTTGCGTCGTGCAGGGCGCGTTCTGAGTCGGCAAGGGTGCGGGCTGCCCCTGCCACGGCTTCGCGGGCCGTGAACGAGGTGTCGAGTGCGAGAATGTGCTCGCGGTGCCAGTGGGGAACCAGCCGGACAATATCCGAATCCAGTTCCTGTTCGGTCTGGGAATGGGTCTGTCGCCTGCGGGGCAGATCGCTGAGAATGCGCCGCACATGCTCGCGGCGTGCGCCCAGTTCTTCCACCAGCGCGGGGTCTGCCATGGTTTCCTGCCCGCAGAGGCGTGCAAGGTTGGCCTTGGCATTGTCGCGTTCAGTTTCCGCTTTTTCCAGCTCCCGCTTGCGCACTTCATGCTGTTCGCGGGCGTGGGCAAGCCCTGTATCTGCCTGCTGCATGGCATCGGCAAACTGTTCAATGCGCTCCTGCGTGAACAGGGAGCGGTCGAACGTGCGCAGGCGGTCGGCATCCCATTCGTTGCCAAGGGCTTCCAGCGTGCGGTGCAGTGCAGCCTGTGTGCCGGAAATATCCCGTGCGGCAGTGGCTATCTGCTCGGCAAGCGACCGGTAACGGCCCTTTTCCTCGGCCAGTGCCGTGATTGCCGACTGATGGCTGATGACGGTCTGGTGAGCGGGTATGGCAAGCTGCTGCCGGCGCTCTTCAAGGCGGGAAATCTTGAGGGCAATGCCCTGCTGTTCCGCGCGGCGTTCGGCAATGGCTTCGCGCAGACGCTCCAGCCGGAGAACGCCTTCATCCGGAAAGTTGTCGATAACCGGCGCAATGGAGGCAAGCTGTGCCCTGAGCTGCTGAAGCCGCTCCCCCTGTTCCCAGAGGGAAAGCCTGCGTTCTATGGCATTGCGCTCGGCAAGCTGGCCTGCCTGCCTGTGCTGCAGCGATGTCAGTTCACTGGTCATGGCATCCCGCAGGGCCACGGTTGCTTCATATGCCTGCACGGCGTTGTCGCATTCCCGTATCTGGCGCAGGGTATCTTCCAGTTCCGCAAGTTTGCGGTTCATCAGGGGTTTTTGTCCGCTGAACTTGTAGAGGTTCTCCATGGCGGCATCGAGCGACTTGAGCACCTGCCCCACCGGTTTGGTGGCAGCGCCGAAGCTGGCTCCGTACAATGCGTGCCGCACCTTGTCGCCGTTCAGCGAGGCAAGCTCCTGCAATTCGGTGAGGGAAAAGCCGTAGACGGATTCGTATACTTCCTTGGTGACGCCGCCGAGGAGCGTATTCAGTAACTCGGTATCAAGCGGTTCGCCCGAATTTCTGTGCAGGGAAACCGGACCGCCGCGAACACCGGGCCTGCGCTCCATACGCAGCAGGCCGTGCGTTCCCGTGTGCAGCAGCAGACTGCCACCGGGCGTGCCGCCGCGCAACGCGGGGGTGAACTCCCTGTGGCTGGGCGTGGGATAGCCGAAGAGGATGTGGCGGAAAAAACGCAGGCAGGTGGTCTTGCCCGCCTCGTTGTTACCGAGAAAGATGGATATGCCGTCCGGCAGGCCGTTGACGTTCTGTCCGGCAAAGATGCCGAAGCCGTCCATGGTGAAATCGCGGATGATCATTGGTCGGCCTCCAGCATGTCCATGCACAGCAGTTCGGCTTCTTCCAGCAGGTGCAGCAGTTCAGCCGCATCCGGCGGGTCAATGGCCTTGCGGAGTTTGGGCTTGTCGAACATGGGGGCCAGTGCCTCGGAAAAATGTGTGGCTACGGCGTCCTTGTCATCCTGCAGCGCAAGGGCCATGCGCAGGGTTTCGCCCAGCAGGTCGGGGCGCCTGCGCTGGGCGTCCATATCCGCATCGGGGCGGCAGGCAAGCTCGATATCCTTGATCCAGATGAAGGGGCTTTGCACGGCAAGAGACTCGCGCAGCCGCTCCAGCAGGTCGGTCAGTGTGCCGGGGGCGCGCAGAAGTGTGTCCAGCGGCCCGCGCCCTGTGAGCGTGATGCGCAGCACCATACCTTCCGGTGCGGCAGGCGTTATGCCCCACGGCTTGCCTGCGGCGTCGCAGGCTTCAAGCGATTCGGTAAGGGCGTTGTCTGCCGCGGCAAAGAGGGCGTCGTCCAGCCGCTCTGCCGTTTCGTGGCCGGTAATATCCACTTCGACCTTTTTCCACACAACGGATGCCAGCGGGAACAGCTCTGCCTGCAGGGTGTGCCTGTCACCTTCAAGAATCATGCATCCGTGCAGGCCCTGTTCGTTGATATGCAGACCCTGCGTGCTGCCGGGGTAGACGACGAGCGGGGTGCGGCTGACCTGCTGCGGTTCGTGGATATGGCCAAGGGCCCAGTAGTCCAGCCCCGTGGCGGAAAGTTCCTTGAGGGTTGCGGGGGCGTATATGTCTGCCGAGGCCACCGCATCAAGGGTGCAGTGAAGCACGCCGACCTGCACGGTGTCATGCAGGGTGCGGCTGAACTTGCGGGCAAGGGATTTGCGTTCACGCGCCGTTGCGTGGCTGATGCCGTGTACCACTGCCACGAGGTCATTGTTGCGGGGCACTTCCACCACATCCACGGCGTCCGTGCCGAAGACGGTGACGTTGTCCGGCAGGGTGATGGACGCGGCACGGCTTGAGTAAGGATCATGGTTGCCGTGGGCGATGAAGACACGGACTCCTGCCTCACGCAGGCGCATGCAGCCGTCTCTGAGCGTCAGCTGGGCTTTGAGGCTGCCGTCTTCCTGATTGTAGATGTCGCCCGCCAGTACGAGAAAATCGGGCCTGAGCCTGCAGCCGAGTTCCACCAGACGGTGAAAGGCCGTGAACGTGGCGCGTTGCAGGGTAGTCCGGACGGAGGCCGGGGCGTCTGAGGCAATGCCTTTGAAGGCGGCATCGAGGTGCAGGTCTGCCGCATGGATGAAGCGTAGCGGGCGGTCAGGGGACGTTGATGGCATGTCTCGTGTGGGTCTCGTGTGGCGGCTACAGGGTTGGCGATACGTCGGCAGGGTTCCGTTTCCCGCAGGGGGCGTGTGCCGTGCAGGAGCGGTTCACCGTACCATAAAGCGCGGCCGACATGAATGGGCAATTGTGCACGTGGGGTGGAAAAAAGGCGTGATTTCCCGATAGCGCAGGAGAGCTATGCAATACGGCAGCAGTGTGAGGACGGTAGTACAGATTCGGCTGGTGGTGCCGGATTGTCTGAAAACAGTGGGGAGGGGGAGTGAATGCGGACAGATGGGCTATCAGCCGGTGTCAGTCATTGGAGATCAGATGGTGCTGCTTGTCAGAATGAGATTGTTTGGACTCGGTATTAGTCTGCTCGGAATTTGCCGGGGGGCAGGTGCCCGGCTGCTGGGTGCTGCTCACGGTGGTGCAGGGCGGCGGGGGTGGCATGACCATGCCCGCCTGCAGGTTGCGCTCGATGATGTCGTGAATGGCATCGGCAACGGCGGTAGCAGTGGCCTGATCCTGCTGGAAGATATTCTTGCCTGCGTCCACGCGCACCTTGGTCACGTTGTCCGTGATGCGGGTAAGCTCGATGATCACAGGATAGTCGGTGGTTTTGGCCGTGAATATGTCGCCTTTTTCTTCGGGGGCGATGTTGTCCACATTTATGGCCATTTCCCGCAGCGCGGCATGGGTTGCCCTGTATACGCACCAGTATGGCTGCGGGTAGGAGCGTTCCACGACGTCTTCCATGGTCTGCTTGGCCGTGGCAACGCCTGCCGCGGCAAGGCCGACAGCCGTGACAACGCATCCTGTCTGCAACAGGAGCAGGCACAGGGCGAGAATGGTCAGGCAAATACGGAAGTGGCGCATCGGGATTCGGGAGTCCTTGTCGGAAAAAAGGCAACAGCACATGTCTTACTGTAGCGGAAGGTAGCAACACCTGCCAAGCAGGTCAACAAAACTATGCGCAGGTGTGCAGAAGCGCGGCATGGCCGGAAGAGCCGCAGGGGCAGAATCCGAATGAAAGGTCAGAATGAAAGGCCAAAATGAGAGCCCGGAAGGAGAGGCCAGAAGGAGAGGCCAGAAGGAGAGGCTAGAAGGAACAGCCGGCAAGGTCATCATCAGTGATGGCAAACGGCGCTGTCCATTCCGGCAGGCAGGTGAATGCCTGATCCGTGGCGAAGTCTTCCGGCCGGTCGGATTCGGGAGCAAGGCCGGGCAATACAAGCTTCCATGCGTGCAGCAGCATGCCCTGCGGACAGGCGGGGCCGCCATATTTGCGGTCGCCGAGAATAGGGAAACCGCGTCCTGAAAGCTGCACGCGTATCTGATGGGTCCTGCCCGTATGCAGACGAATGGCAAGCAGTGTGGTCTTGCCGGTACGCAACACCGGAACCACCGTGCAGGATGCCTCTTTGGCTGTTCCCGCTCCATTGCGGCAGTCTTGGGCGGCGGAATGGTTTTCTGCGGTGTTCAGGCGCAGCACTTTTTCCCGTCCTCGCCCACCCGTTCCGGTCCCTTCCGGCTCTTGAGAAGTGGCGCGCTTGGCCAGAGTGTCATGCAGAGTACGCGGGCCGCTATCCGGCCAGTCGCTCTGCACCCACGCGAGATAGTACTTCCCTATGGCGTGTTCATTGCGGAACAGGGTGTGCAGCGACTGCAGGCGTGCATAGCTGGTGGCTACCAGCAGAAGGCCGGATGTATCCCTGTCCAGCCTGTGAGCCGGAGTGGGCATGAAGGGAGCGTTTGCGAAACAGGCGGCAAGTCTGGTGGTTACGGCATCTGTATGGCCCGTTCCGGGCTGGACGGGCAGTCCGGCCGGTTTGCGGAGTATCAGCAGGCCTTCAGCCGTTGCGGCAACGGGGAGTCCGGCCTTGGCAAGCCGTCCGACGCCGTCCTGCGTTGCAGAGGGAACGATAGGATTGGGGGATATGCCGTCTGCTGCTGTGGCTCCGTTATCGTTGTGAGAGTCGCAGTGCACGGAGGCGGTGTCGGAATGAAAGGGGGGAACGCGGACGATGTCACCCGCATCAAGCCTGTCAAAGGGCTTTACCCGCCCCTTGTTCAGGCGCACCTGGCCGGTGCGTATCCAGCGCATGATGGCGGCCTTGGGGACATCCTTGCCCAGTCTGCGTTGCAGGAATTGCAGCAGTTTCTGGCCGGATTCCTCCGGAGTGACAGTGATGTGCAGTACCGTGGCCATGCGTGCTACCTGTTGCAGTTCCATAATGAAAAAAAGCCCGGTGAACGGTGTCCACCGGGCTTTGCGGGACATGTATGCAGCCGGTTATTCCGACTTGTAGTCCTTGTGGACTTCAGTAGTAGGACTGGTCTTTTCCAGGTCGAGCGGGAAGGCGAGCAGCATGGTCTTGCGGTCACCCATGCCGGTATTGCCGGGGTGGGTGTTAATGCAGACCACGAGATCGCGGATACCGTCGTTGTTTACGTCCTTCACGTCAAAGGCGACAACGCTGCCCTTGATGCGGCGGGTCTTCCACTGCAGGCCGAGGCCCACACCATCCCAGAAAAGGGAGTGGATTTCACCCTGCGGGAAGAAGCGGTAGCGGTCGAAGAACTGTGCAGCCACGGAAATGGGCTTGTTCACCAGCAGTTCGTAACGGCCGTCGTTATCGAAGTCCGTGGGGATCATGGACAGCGGAATGAAGTACTTGGAGGAAATGAGCAGCGTATCCTTGCCCATATTGTTCAGAGACTGGTCCTGCAGCAGGCCGATGGAGGCACCGGAGTAGCCATCGTCGGTTTCCGCAAGGCGGGCGTACTTCTGGGAGTATACGCGCAGGTGTTCGCTGTCCGCTTCCAGCACGATGAGCTTGGGATCTTCAGTGGTGCTGGCAGGCAGCCATACGAAGTTGAACAGGTTGGTGCCGGTGGGCAGGTCGATCTTGCGACCTCTCTCCCATCCGCTGCTGGCCTTGACCATCTCGTACACAGGCTCGCGCCACATGTTGTTGCCCTTGGAAAGGCGCTGGCCGATAATCACGGGCATGTAGTCCGGAGGGAACTTGGCAATGTTGAGCAGGTAGGGAATTTTTTCGTCCTGCACGGTGAACTTGCCGTTCTGGAAGTTCAGGATGAAGGAGTAGGGAGCCTGCTCGGAGTCCACGGCGCAGACCACGATTTCCATGACGCCGTCACGGTTGAGGTCGGCTGCACGTACGGAAATCAGGGAGAAGCGCAGAGCGGCTTCATAGTTGCCGAGGGGGGTAAGGCGGGTGCCGTCAAAGGAGTATGCGCCCAGCGCATGCTCGGAAAGCAGAAGCACTTCGTTCTTGCCGTCGCCGTCGATATCGTCAACAACCATGCCGTGCGCAGCAATCTTGAGCGAGTTGGAGCGCAGGCGGTTGCCTTCGTCCGTGTCACCGGCATAACGGAACTGCGGGTTCAGGTATACCTGCTGGTTGGCGGTAAGCTGGTTCTGCTGGATGGACGGGTTCATCTGGTTGACCATGTTGGTCTGAGCGGCATCAGCGGCGGGAGCTTCCTCGCGCTTGAACACTTCGCTGTTGATGGACTCGGCAATGTTCTTCAGCGTGGGGATCATCTCGCTGACCTTGCTGGAGGCGGAACGGGGCCAGTTGGAACCGTCCTTGCCTGCAACCTGCAGGTCGATGGAGCTTTCGTCACCGATGATGGTGGTGGAGCCGTAAATGAGATAGTCCACACCTATCTTCTGCAGGGCGGCCTGTGCCTGAGCCTGCGAGGAGGGAGTGGCAATGCCGCTGTAGGCGGACTTGTCGACGGCCACAAAATTATCCTTCCAGTACAGACGGGAAGTCAGCATCTGGGGAATGGCTTTTTCGAGATGCTTGTAAGAGGCGGGGCCGTTAACCTGAAACGGAAGAACCGCAAAGGTCTTCATGCCTTCCGCATAGGCGGAAAGGACGCCTGCCGCCATAAACAGGCAGGTCAGGAATGCCGTACGCACGGTAAGACGCATACTGTCTCCTTGAAAAAATTTCATAAAACGGCTTTGATAGCCGGGACGATCGCGTAACAGTCGACCATCCATAATACCTCTTGCCCGTTCAGGCAACCATGAGGTAGAGGCGCGAGGCCGTAGAGGTCATTTTTTTATTCGTTTTAATGTACCGGAGTCCGCTTCGTGACCAGAAAGTATGCCGCAAAACCCGTCCGGAGCCCCAAGCGGACCGGCACTGCCGAATCTGCCCCGCAATCTTCCGCCCGTTCGTTCAGGCTTGTGTGCAAGCCGGACCAGCGCCCGCTTGTTGAAGATCTGCTCAGGGCGCAGGGCTATGACTTTGAACCGGAACCTTTTTCGGAATGGTGCCGCAGGCTCACTGTAGAGCCACGCCCGCTCGGTTCCAGCCTTGCCGCTTTTTTCGGGCTTATCTACATTCAGGACCGTTCTTCCATGCTGCCGCCGCTGGCCCTTAATCCTGTTGCGGGTAGTGCCGTGCTGGACATGTGCGCAAGCCCCGGCAGCAAGACGGGTTTTCTCGGCCAGCTTGTGGGGCCGGATGGCTTTGTCATGGGCAACGAGCCCAACCACGCCCGCCTTGCCACCCTGCGCCAGAATCTGTTCACCCTGAACCTGCTGCACTCTGCCACCTGCTCGTACGGTGGCGAGGCGCTGCCCCTGCCTTCCGGCATGTGGCAGCAGATTCAGCTGGACCCGCCGTGCAGCGGCTGGGGGACGGTTGAGCGGCACCCCGACGTGCTCAAGCTGTGGCAGGGGGACAAGGTTAAGCCCCTTGTGGGCATTCAACGTAAGCTTCTGGAAGAGGCAGAACGCCTGCTCGCACCGGGCGGGCGGGTGGTCTTTTCCACCTGCACCACCAACGTGCAGGAAAATGAGGAGCAGGTGCTGTGGGCAAAGGAAACGCTGGGGTTGGAAGTGGACCCCATTACGCCCTTTGCCGGATTCACCTTTGAGGCGCCCTATCTTGCAGGCTGCGAAGGCACCTTGCGGGTGGATTCTGAAGCCTCGGGCGCGCAGGGTTTCTATATCGCGGCCTTCCGCAAGCCGGCAACGGCTCCCGTGCGTGACGATGAGCAGGTGTATGAAACGGGGCTCGCGGCCGATATTCTGCCCCGCCACCATCTCACCATGCCCGGTGTGGACCCCGATCTGCTGCCGGAAGGCGAAATCGCCGTGGTGAATGAGCAGGCTATTTTTCTGCAGCAGTTCGCGCTGGACCATTTCCCCAGACAGTTCCGCTGGCGCGGGTTTTCCCTCGGCAAGGCAGCGGCCGGAGAAGTGCGTCCTTCCCCCCGCCTGCGCACCCTCATGCCGGACTACGCCGAGGGCAACGGCATAAACATGGACGAGCCCGCCCCCATTCAGGCCCTGCTCACCGGTCAGAGCCTTACCGTGGATACTACGGAAAAAGAGCTTGGCCTCTACTTCCGCGGCCTGCCGCTGGGCAGACTGCGCGTGAAGGGGAAGCGGGCCTTGTGGTCGGAGAAGTAGTACGCTTTTCATCGCTCCGGCCTGATATTGCCGCTGTTTGAAAATCGAACCGGCCCTGCGGAAATGTTCCGCAGGGCCGGTTTTTTACTATTCCGGAAGGAATCAGGAGGCGGGAGCCGGACAGCGGGAGTTAGCCCTCCGGGCTGCTATCATGGCTCAGGCAGCTCTTCCCCGTTAATCATCCACATACTGCGCCAGCACGTCGATGACCTTCTCGATGGGGTCCTTGCGGCCTTCGGGGGCATCGCGCAGCGCATCTATATGACAGCGCAGAATGTAGCGGCGCAGAATGAGCTTGCTGGCAGACTGCAGGGCAGAGCGGGCGGCGCGGACCTGCACGAGGATGTCCTCGCATTCCTTGCCGTCCTCGATCATGCGCTGGATGCCGCGAATCTGGCCTTCTATGCGTTTAAGCCGTTTCTGAACGTTCTGTTTGACGGCTTCCTGTTCCTTGTTCATTTCGACTTCGTTCATGGACACTCCTTGCAGGTGGTCGCTCTCGATTTCCTGTAGAGGGGAGAGCGAACGGGACACAGTGCAACTTTTTGAAAAAAGCTGCAACTCATACCCCGGAGACAGGAATTCGGCTGGTGACGGAATGCGGGATGCCCTTTCACGTTCTTTCACCGTGCCGCCGATACTGCCGCAACGTGTCCGGAACCGGATGCGCTTCTATTTCTTCATGTCTTTCATGCGTTTCATGTGCTGCTGCATAAGACCCTTGCGCGGGCCGACCTGTCTGGTACCGTTCAGATAGGGCATAACCTGATCATAAATGCGGTCACGATTATCCGGTACAAACAGGTTGGGGTAGTTGGTGCCGCCCTGCGATGTCATGGCAGCGAACACACGCTGGTAGTAGATGTCGTTCTTCAGGTCGGGCAGGGCGAATATGCCCAGACGTGCCGGAGCAAGGTAGCGCGGCACCTTCTGCCCGGGCTGGCCGCCGGAGAAGATGATGGACTGGTACGTGCCGTCTTTCATCATGTAGTTGTAGAACTTCTCGGCAGCAGCTGCGGTGGCGGGGGCCATGTCCTTGCGGGCGATATAGGCGTCACCCAGAATGACATTGCGGGTCACGGCCCCCACGGGCAGCGGAGAAATATACCACTCTGCAGGGCTGGCACCATACTGCATCAGGTACCACATGCTTTCGGAAAAGCCCTGCATGGCCGCATAGTCACCCTTGACCGTGCGCTCGAAAATGGGGGTGAAGTCGTTGTAATAGGTGCCGTCCACGCAGGGGTTTTTGCCGTTTTCTATGCACAGGTCGGAGGCCACGGCAACACTGCGGGCATTGACAGGTTCAACAGGTCCCACAATGGCGGGCAGCAGGTCACTGACCTGCGGGCGGAATTGCCCCCATGACTGCGTGTAGTAGAGCACGAGATAGGAATTGCCCGCATAGTTTCCGGCAAGCCCCGGGCCTTGCGGCTTGGCGGCGCGGATGCGGCGGTACATGTCCTTCACGCCCTGCGCCTCGGTGATGTTCTTGTCGCGGGAGATGAGAAAGTTGCCGCACAGCCAGTGGGGCACACCGTAGCGCACACCCTTGACCGTGGTGCCCTGTACGATGAGCGGATGCCAGTCGTCGCGGGTGAAGGTCTGGGGGCGAATCACACCCTCAAGGGCAAGGTCGCCCATCATGATGGTATCCGTCTCCACGATATGCGCACCGCCGCGGTCCGTGGGGTTGGTGAGCAGGCCCCGCAGGAAGGGGAGTTCATACATGTCGCCGACGGACGCCGTGACAAGCACAAGGTCGATATCGGGATTTTCCTTTTCAAACCCCTGCTCCACAATGGAGAGCATGGTGTCGAAGCTGCCCGGAATGTCGGGATAGGGAACCACTTTCAGCACCGTGCGTTGCGGACCTGCCACGGCACATGCGGCAAGCATGACAAGGCACAGGGCGGAGGCCATAACGGTTGATAAACGCCTAACCTGTTGTCTGAACGGCATGTCTCTCTCCTTGCGGGATGGATTGTTGCTGTATCCTTTAGTCTATATGGCAGGTTTTTGGCAAGGCGGTGCCTGAGAGATGGCCGGAAATGCGACGTCCGGCAGATGTCATCACCTGCCGGACGTCTGTGGCGCCGCTGAAGAGAGCGGAGGGTTATGGCCTGGAATCATGCGCCGGAGCATCGTGCTCCAGCACCTCGTAGCCGGTGAACATGGCCTTGATATGCGCTCCGACAGTGTGGCCGGTGGTGGTCATGTACACATGCACGATGACGAAGACGAGAAAGGCGAAAGCCCCAGCGGTATGCAGCAGGGCAACGGTCTGCAGTTCCCATCCCCAGCCCATCTGCGGCCACTGGTTGTAGAAGTAATACAGGTAGCCTGTGAGCATCTGGTAGGGAACGAGCAGAGAAACCAGCCCGAGGTAGGTAATGCGCTGCAGCGGGTTGTGTTTTACGCGTTCGGACTTGGGCACGGGGTGCGGTTCACCCTTGAATATGCCCACGCTGTAATAGCGGATGACTTCGAACATCTTCACGAAGGTGGGGACATAGTGCTTCCACTCGCCCGTTGTGAAGATCCAGAAGACGATGAAGGCGTAGAGAACGAACCAGGTCCACGCGCAGAAGTTGTGTACGGTGAAGGCGTCTTCGAATCCGAACAGGGAGTATGTGCCGTGTATTTCGAATCCCGTGACGAGCAGGGTGAGGATGAGCAGCCCCTGCGCCCAATGCCAGAACCGTTCAAACCGGGTGTAGAGATACAGTTTTCTTTCGGCCATGGTAGTTCTCCTATTCCTGCTTGCCGCGTGAGAGTGTGCGCAGCAGCCCGTGTCCCAGAACGCCTATGAGGGCGGCAAGGGTGCCGATCCAGCCTATTTTGTCCAGCATGCCGTTATGATCTCTGCCGGGCATGTAGAAGCCTTCCAGCGTAGCCAGCCTGCCTTCTCTTGCATGGCAGTCGCCGCAGTGCAGGGATTTTTCCTTGGGGGTCACCATGTGGGTGACGGGGTAATGGTATTCGGTGGAGACGAAGCCGTATTCCCCGCTGTAGGGAATGCCCGCAGCAGCCATGCCCGTGGCAATGGCCTTGTTCCAGTCGAAATTCTTCCAGTAGGCCGTGTCGTCCTTGCCGAAGAGATGCGGAATGGCAAGGGTGTTGTGCACTTTGTCATAGGGCTGCTTGCCGCGGTGGACGCGGATGGGGAAGATGCGGGCATTGGGATCGCTCCTGTCACCGAGCACCCTGTTCACCTTGACCACCTGCGTCGGGTTGATGGAGTCTGTGGCAAGCACGTAATCCATGCGCCCGTTATACCACATGTATTCCGGATCAACGTTGGTAGCCCAGACAAATGCGCCCTTCATGGAATCGTATACGGGCCTGTCATAGGCACCCATTATCTTGTAGGGCTTGCCTTCCTTCATGCGTCCGGCCTGCGACCAGTCCCACGAAATCTTGGTGGGCAGCACGCGGGCGTAGGCGGGAATGTGACAGGTCTGGCAGGCTACTCTGTCCGTATGGTCGTTGGCCTTGTGCCCTGCCTTGTGCGGCTTGTCCGTGTGGCACGATTCGCACGAGATGCGTTTGACAAGGTCGTTTTCGATAAGGCTTGTGCGCTCGGTATATGCGGGCTTCTTGTAACTGCGCCCTGCGATGAAGTGAGCTTCGGTCGTATGACATCGCTGGCAGGTGAAGTTTGCACCTTCCGCATTCATGTGCACGTCCAGATCGCGGCTGGGTTTGAGCATGGACGAATCAAGGTCGCCGTGCTTCACACCGTCACCGCCACCCCCGTAGAAATGGCAGTTGCCGCAGTTGTCACGGGCAGGCCGCGCCACCGAGGCTGCAACGACACGGTAGTCCGGCGGCACAAAGGTCTCCTTGCCGAAGGGGGTGGGTTCCTTCACCGGATAACCGGCCATGGTGGGGAATTTCTTGTAGGTGCCTGTGGAATCGTGGCAGACGAGACAGTCTACCCGTTCGGCGCTGGAAAAATCAAAGCTGGCATCCTTCCATCCGTATCCGGCGTGGCATGATGTGCAGCGTGGCTGGTTGGAATGCACGGATATGCAGAAATTGTTCAGGGTAAGACCGTTCTTGCCCATTTTGCGTTCCGTGTCTGCGGGGTCAATCCACATCCAGTGGATGGTTTTGTGTACCTGCATGGCCGCTTCGTTATGGCAGGTGAGGCAGGCTGCGGTCACTTCTTCCGGCGAGGTAAAGTCGCGTTGCAGGGCCTGATGCTTGCTGTGGTCTGCCGTTATCCAGCGTTTGGGCTGCTGCACGACCTTGCGCGCTTCTGCTGCGCCGTAAGTACGGTAGTCGTATTGCGCAGCCTGCGAAGAAGATTGCCAGATAATGCCTGCAACAAGACAGACCATAAGGCCGCCTGCGGCGTGAAGAAGGGAGCGTTTTCTGTGGCAGGTACTCATGAATTGCCTCCGCAATCTACAGTTGGAACATAAGTAAGTATTCACTCCTGTCAGATGGATGGTCAGAATCACTATACCCGGAAGAAGAAAAAATGTGCAATACCCCTGAAAGTTATCTACCTGTCCGGTCGGGTTGAGGGGGAGCTCCTGTGCAGGCTGGGATGGTGGAAATTCAGGGTGTTATGTTCCGGTCACGAACGCGGGGAGTGCTCCTCTGCTCCATGATTATTTCCGGAAAAAACAGGGGGTATGTGTTTTTCCCACTGCGGAAGCTGTTTTGTGTTGCCGGCCCGCTGCCTGCTGCCCGCAGCCTGTTGTCGGAGGTCGGGATTAGGCTGGCAAGATACTATGCCCGGGTATGCATGGCGTACGCGGGCGGGTCTTTCATTGAAACGTGCGCCCGATGTGCGGGCCGTGTGTAAACGTTGGGGCGGCAAAGCAAAACCGCCGTGATGCTGGGCATCACGGCGGTGAATTGCGTGGTATGGCCGGATTTCCCGGCGCGGGGCTATTCTTCCGAATCGTCGGAGGATTCGTTGTCCCCGCCGAGAGAGCGGGTGTAGCGGCAGCTCTTTTCCGGACAGGCAATATGCTTGCCGCGGGCTTTGGTGGTCTTGATGGTCAGCACCTTGGAATCGCACTGCGGGCAGGGTTCGTCCACGGGCCAGTCCCAGAGGGCGAAATCGCACTTGGGGTACTGGTTGCAGGAGTAGAATATCTTGCCACGCTTGGAGCTTTTTTCCACCAGCATGCCGGTTTCGCAGCGGGGGCATTTCACGCCCGTTGAGAACGGCTCGGTATGCTTGCAGTCGGGATAGCCGGAGCAGGCAATGAAGCGGCTGCCGGTGCGCGCCTTCTTAACTATGAGGTCTTTGCCGCACTCAGGGCAGGTGCCTGCCTTTTCGGGCTCTTCCTGCGGGCGTTCCACTATCTGGATGTTTCCGTCTTCATCGCGGGTGAAGTTCGTGGTGTTCTTGCAGTCCGGGTAGCCGGAGCAGGCAAGGAAGGTGCCTGCCTTGCCGAACTTGATGATCATGGGTTTGCCGCATTCGGAGCAGATCACTTCCGTGGTCAGGCCCTGTTTTACGGCTTCCATTTCCGACGAGGCTTTTTCCAGCGTGGGGTCAAAGTCCTTCACGAAGTCCTTGAGCAGGTCCACCCAGTTCTGTTCGCCTTCTGCAACCTTGTCGAGCGCGTCTTCCATCTGTGCGGTAAAGCCCACGTCCATGAGGGTGACAAAGTGCATGCTGAGTTTTTCGCATACAACGCGCCCAAGGTCTGTGGGTATGAAGTGCTTGTCTTCCAGCGAGGTGTAGTCGCGGTCGATGAGGGTGGAGATGATGGAGGCGTAGGTGGAAGGACGGCCGATGCCCTTTTCTTCCAGCTCACGCACCAGCGATGCTTCCGTATAGCGCGGGGGCGGCTGGGTGAACTTCTGTTCCTTTTCAAAATTGGTCAGCGAGACGAGCTGGCCCTCTTCCAGCTTGGGCAGCTCTTCGGTCTCGGTTCCCTTCTGCGGGGAAACAGCAAGAAAACCGGGAAAGAGCATGCGTTCGCCCTTGGCGCGCCATTGGGTGTTGGCTGCGGCCACGGTAACGGCGGTGTCGTGGAATTCGGCCGATGCCATCTGCGAGGCCACAAAGCGCTGCCAGATGAGCTTGTACAGGCTGTGCTGCTCACGGGGGAGCAGGTTGTGGACCATGTCAGGCGTCAGGCTCACATCAACGGGGCGGATGGCTTCATGCGCGTCCTGAGCCGCAGACTTGGTTTTGTAGAAGCGGGGCTTCTCAGGCAGATATTCCTTGCCGTACATGTCGCCGATGAGGGCAAGCGCGGCCTGCTGCGCCTCGTCCGCAATGCGCACGGAGTCGGTACGCATATAGGTGATGAGCGCCACGGTGCCCTGCTCGCCCAGTTCCACACCTTCGTACAGGCGCTGGGCAATGGACATGGTGCGCTTGGCGGAATAGCCGAGCCGCTGGCTGGCAAGCTGCTGCAGGGTGGATGTGATGAACGGCGGCTGGGGATGGCGCAGGCGCTTTTTCTCTTCCACCTTTTCAACCGTGAACTGCGTGTTGCTGTCCTTTACGGTTGCTTCGATGGCGGATGCGGTTTCAGCGTCGCCCACCACGGGCTTTTTGCCGTCCACCTTGTGCAGTTCAGCACGGAAGGGCGGCGGCGTGGCACCGGAAAGTTCCACGCGCAGTGTCCAGTATTCTTCCGCGGTAAAGGCGTGGCGTTCTGCCTCGCGGTCCACGATAAGGCGCAGCGCAACGGATTGCACACGCCCTGCGGAGATGCCTCGCTTCACCTTTTTCCAGAGCAGGGGGGAGAGTTTATACCCCACAAGGCGGTCCAGAACGCGGCGGGCCTGCTGTGCGTCGAAAAGGTTCTCGTTGAGCGGGCGGGGGTTCTCCAGTGCTTCACGCACTGCGCGGGCGGTGATTTCGTTGAACTGGATGCGGCTGATGTTCTGGTTTTCCTTTCTGATCAGCTCTGCCACGTGCCATGCAATGGCCTCGCCCTCGCGGTCGGGGTCGGGTGCGAGATAGACGTTGTCCGCGCTGGCTGCGGCATCGCGCAGTGCGTTAACAACTTTCTGCTTTCCCTGTATGACCTGATACTTGGGCTTGAAGTCCTTTGCTTCGTCCACGCCAAGGTCCTTGGTGGGCAGATCACGTACATGGCCCACGCTTGCGTGCACCATATAGTTGCGCCCGAGGAATTTCTTGATGGTTTTCACCTTGGCTGGTGATTCCACGATAATCAGGTCTTTGCCCATGGAATGTCCTGTCGTCCGTTGATGTTTCCCGGAGGCTTGCTTAGAGTCGCGCCGGAATGACGGTGTGTCGTTCCGGCTGCTGGAGTTGCTTTCCGGGCCGGAGGTGTTCATGATATAGAGAGTCGCAAGCGAGCTGCATGTTGTGCTGCATGTGTGCTGCATGTTGTGCTGCTTTGCTTCAGCTAGGGGAAAATACGACAAATGCCAACCTCGTCAAGTCACGTTTTCCCCGTTCCGAAACGGTGTTCCTCTATGTGGTCGCTAGATATAACAGGAAAATATGCAATGAGAAAAGCAATAATTCTCTGTGCTTGCCTTGCCAGTGCGGTCTTTCTTTCCGCCTGCGCCAAAGCGCCCTATACGGGGCGTAATCAACTTATGATTATTTCGCAGGAAGAGGAACTTGCGCTGGGCAAGCGCACTGCCAGTGACGTGCTGAAAAAGGAAAAGCGCGACACCACGAGCGAGAATTCCAAGGCTGTTGTCCGTGTGGGACGGAATATTGCGGCCGTGGCGGGGCGTGATGATTTTCAGTGGGAGTTTAATACCATACAGAAGGATGATACGCCGAACGCCTTCTGTCTGCCCGGCGGTAAGGTCTTCGTGTATACCGGCATATTCAAGTATATAAAGGATGATGCCGAGCTGGCTGCCGTTATGGGGCATGAAATAGGCCATGCCATTGCCCGCCACGGCGCGGAGCGCGTCTCCACGGCAATGGCGGCACAGACCGGCGCTGTGGTGGGCATGATCGCCCTTTCCGGTCAGGATATGTCGCCTGCTACCAAGGCTGCCATGGGCGCTGCCTTCGGCGTGGGCGTGAACGTGGGTGTTATTCTGCCGTTTTCGCGTATTCAGGAATATGAGGCGGACCGTGTGGGGCTCATCCTCATGGCCAAGGCGGGATACGATCCGCACGCGGCACTGAATTTCTGGAAGGCTTTTGCCCAGCAGCCGGGGAAGAAACCGCCGGAGTTTCTTTCCACCCACCCTGCATCGGAAAATCGCATACAGGCCATTAATGAGCTGATTCCCGAAGCCATGCAGTATTACAAGAAGCCGCAATAACCCGTCTATTCCGATATGAATCATCAAGGCCGCCCGAAAGGGTGGCCTTTCTGATTGGTGGTAAAGACATTTCTGATGTTTTTTGGCTCCGCCGGGCAGGAACCTGACGTTCCTGCACCTCGCACAAGCGATGCGAATCGGTTTTTAGACCTCAGCTCCGGCTTAACGGGAGTATGGTGTTCTTGAAGACGAGGGTTTGTCATTACGCATGAAGGCCGCCCGAAAGGGCGGCCTTAGCTGTTTCATAGAATAAAAAAAGGGAGGCGGAAAAACTCCGCCCCCCGGAAACGACGAAGCGGCTCAAAGTGCCACCTTTGAACCGCTGAAATTTTACGTCGCAAAGAAAGAAGGTAATTAGTCTATAGCAGAATGCGTGCCAAAGTTTAGGCGATGTTGTATTTTATATTTTTACTATGTAAAAACAATAGTTTGTGGCGATATGGAGAGGTGGCGATAATATGTGTGGTATGTACAAGATTTTTAACTGAACGCGCCGGAATCACCAGTCCACGTCGGCCGTGTTAAATAATTTGTACAACAGTGAATATGTATTTGTCCCTGAAATGAAAGGAAAAAATGTCAGATTGTCGCGTGTGCGGTTCAAGAGCCCGCTGTGCTTTTCGTTCGAGGGCGGATACGGCACGAAGTGACCAAAAAATTATACTTCGACTCGTGATGGTTCCGGGGGCAAACAGGTGGGGATGATAGGCATGTGGTGGCAGCAGTTGTGCTGAAGACCTGTGCACTGCAACGTGCTCTGCTGAAGCGCTCTTCCGAAGGAGGGCTGGATCTTTCTCTCAGAAACGACGAAGCGGTTCAAAGTGCCACCTTTGAACCGCTGAAATTTTACGTCGAAAAGAAAGAAGGTAATTAGTCTATAGCAGAATGCGTGCCAAATGCTGTGGCTTGAAAGGATGTTGCTGTATATCACGTTAAATCAATGTGTTGCAGGTTCTTGCAAAATGAATGCGGAAGGTGTGGCGAGTACAAAAAATTTGTTCAGGCTTGGCGGCAAGAGCTGTATCGGGAGGTGGTGTTCAGCTTTTTGTATCCCTGTGCGCTTTGCGCAACATGCTGATTATGCAGAGTATTGCGTTACATTCTGCTTTGCAGGGCGGCAGGCGGGCGGCCGGTAGCGATGTCCGGCATGGTTTACAGCAGGGGGATACAATATCTTGAACTCGTGCGGCGGGGCGGCCATGTATCGGGCAACGTAGATACGGCCAGACGCGGGAAGGAGGGCGGGTAATCTTTCTTGTATCAACGGCAACGAGCCGGACAATGCTATCTATTGTCCGGCTCGTTGCCGTTGGCAGAACTGCCGGATTTGGAGGTGCGCAATTTGAGCATGCTTACCTGACCAAATTGATTTTCTAGTGATTCGTCTCAGGCTGAGCCTGGGCAGAATCAGTGAGGTTGGAAGAGTTGTCTTCCTGTATGGAGTCATTCTGTACAGAATCGTCCTGCTCAGAGTCATTCGTCTCAGAGTCTTCCGGCGTGTTGCCGAATTCGTCCGAAGTGTCGTCAGAGGCTTTTTTCATCAGCTTTTTCTGAAGCTTCTCTTCTTTCTTTTTGTTTTTTGCCAGATCCTTCTGACGCTTTTCAAACTTGTAATTGCGTGGTGGCACTGGGGGACTCCTTAGTTGTGTATGGAGAGGGGAAAAGAAAAGCGCCCGCCTCGCAAAAGAGACGGGCGCCCGTTACCGATGCGGAAACCGCGAACGGAACTACCAGCGGCTACGCTGTTCGCGGGGCTTGGCTTCGTTAACCTTGAGGTTACGTCCGCCGAAATCGCGGCCATCGAGGTTGCGGATGGCTTCTTCAGCGCCGGCGTCGTCCATTTCTACGAAACCGAAACCACGAGCGCGGCCGGTTTCACGGTCTTCAACCAGATTAACGGAAGTTACGGTGCCGTATGCTTCAAAGGCAGCGCGAACTTCGCTTTCGGTAGCGGACCAGGAAAGATTGCCGACATAGAGCTTCTTAGACATGATGTGTTCCTTAGAGAGAAAAAAGTATATTGGTATGGTGCCCGTGCGCCATAATAAAAAAGGAGCAGCTCTATCAGTGCGTAGGCTGCTCCTTGATATTCCTGTTAATTCAAACCAGCGCTGGCAAACATAGTGCCGCGCCTCCACGGGTGCCGCTGGTGTGTGAGTCGAGACATTCTCCTGTTGAAGCAAATAAGTCAAGCGAAATTTTTAAAAAATGATTGTCTGGTGGATTGTGCTGCTGTGTTGCTGCAATATCGCGATTGGTTACTGTTGAGCAATGTGCTCATTCCGGTTTGTTTGAGTTCGCTGAAACTATCGCAGCCCCTCTAAACGACCAAACGGTCCAAGGTGCCACCCCTGAACCGCTGAAATTCTGATCGCAAAAGAAAGAAGATATGTATTCTTTAGCAATCGGTGTGCCAAATCGATCGCAAGGAGTGTTGGAAATAATATGTCGCAAATACAGTATGTTGATGTGGTGCCTGCTCGGGTCAGCAGTCTTCCGGTTCGTATAAATTATTAGACCGCATAATGTGCATAAGGGGGGGCTCCTGTAAGGCGTTCAAGTAATTATACGAAAGTCGATCAGTGTAATAATCTGTTATTACACTGCTTTTCTGGTTTGTGTGCGTGGTGGGCACGGTGAAGGGCATGCACGGAAGGGCGGATTGCCTGCGAGAGGCCACACAGACAAAAATATTGTACCGGAAAGAGCTCCATCGGCGGTAAGCCGGAAGCCATGCTCCGATCCGGCATACACCTCCCCTTTGCTTCAATCGGTAAAAGTATGATACCATAGAAAATATGTTATACCGGACACCAGAAAATCTGGTTGTCATACGGTTACAGGAGGGAGATTCATGCTGCGAGCCGCGATCATCATAGTCCTGCTGACATGTGTGCCTGCCATGGCAGGATCGCATCGTATTTCCGCCTTTGATATGGAGACAGCGCAGGCTCTCGGCCCCATCGTGAAGGAAGCTTACAGGCGAATTGGGGCAGATATCGAACTTGTGACATTGCCCGGAGAAAGGGCTCTGGTCATGGCAAACCGTGGTGATGTGGACGGCGAACTTGCCAGAGTGCCTCTGATTGGAGAGCTGTATCCCAATCTGTTGCCTGTTCCTGTTCCTCTCGGCAGCTATGATGGGGTGGTGTTTGCACACGACTTTGTTCCGCCTGTGCAGAGCTGGGAAGATCTGCGGAAGTACAGAATTGGTGTGGAGATAGGCGTAAAATTTGCTGAAACAGGCACAAAGGGCATGGATGTTGTTCTCTTTGGCGATCGCAGAAAGATGTTCGAGATGCTGGAGCTGGGCCGTATCGACGTGGTTGTGCATCTGCGTGAAACAGGTGAGGCGGAGCTGCGGGCACTTGGACTGAAGGACGTGCATGCACAGGAAAAGCCGCTGACCACGCTGGTAATGTATCATTATGTACACCGCAGGCACGCGGATATCATTCCTCAGCTTGCCAAGGCCTTGGAGGAAATGAAACAGGACGGCACCATGGAGGCTCTGCATCGTAAGGCCGGAGAACAACAGTGATATCAGGTACAATACAAAGGCCGGGCAGTGTTGCCGCCCGGTCCTTCAGGGTAATGATAAACCTTCGTTTTCAGTAAAACTTATATTCCTGTTAAGCCGGAACTTAGGTCCAAAAACGGATTCTCATCGCTTATACGAGGTGCAGGAACATTAGGTTCCTGCCCGGCGGAGCCAAAAAATACCAGAAATGACTTTGTCATCAATCTGAAGGGCCGGACGGTGTTACCGTCCGGCCCTTTTCTATCCATGCCTCGTGAGGGTGAGGCTTAGGCAATCCAGTCGTCGTCTTCCTCGATGGGAGCAAAGCCACGGCGCATGGTGTTTTCCGTCACGCAGCGGGGGTCCATGAACTGCAGCAGGTAATCGGGGCCGCCGGTCTTGGAGCCCACGCCGGACATCTTGAAGCCGCCGAAGGGCTGGCGTTCCACAAGCGCACCGGTGTTGTTGCGGTTCAGGTACAGGTTGCCCACGCGGAAGTCCTTGCGGGCCTTTTCCAGATGCTCGGGGCTTCTGGAGAATACGCCGCCGGTCAGCGCAAAGCGGGTGCCGTTGGCAATGTCTATGGCTTCATCGAAGTTCCTGGCCTTGATCACGGCCAGCACGGGGCCGAATATTTCTTCCTGTGCAATGCGGTGATGCGGCTGTATGTCACCCACAATGGTCATGGGCACGTATGCGCCTTCGGAAGGAATGTCGGTGCGCTTGAGCAGGATGGTGCCTTCCTGCTCGGCGATCTTGATGTAATCGTTCACATTTTTCTGCAGGGTCACATCGGCCACGGGGCCCATGTAGTTTGCGGGATCTTCAGAGGGGCCGATCTTCACGTCGCCCGCAGCCTGCACAAGGCGCTTCACGAAGCGGTCGTAAATGGGCTCCACAACGATAACGCGCGAGCAGGCGGAGCACTTCTGGCCCTGGAAGCCGAAGGCGGAATAGAGCACGTGCAACACTGCTTCATCAAGGTCGGCATCGTCATCGATGATGATGGCGTTCTTGCCGCCCATTTCAGCGATAACGCGCTTGCACTGCATCTGTCCGGGCTTGACCACGCTGGCCTTGTTCTGGATGCGCAGGCCCACTTCCATGGAGCCGGTGAAGCAGATCATGCTTACCTTGGGGTGCTCGATGAGGTAGTCGCCCATAACGGAACTGCGGCCGGGGCAGAAGTTGAACACGCCTGCGGGCAGCCCTGCTTCTCGGAAGACCTCGGTCAGGTTGTATCCCACGCGGGCGCTGATGGAGGAAGGCTTGAACACCACGGGGTTGCCCGTGACGATGGCGGCAGAGGCCATGCCGATGGAGATGGCGAAGGGGAAGTTCCACGGTGAAATGACCGCTGCAATGCCCTTGGGCTGATAGAACAGCTGGTTGTGTTCGCCGGGGGCGCGGCCCATGCGGCGCGGGCGGCCGAGGCGCAGCATTTCGCGGGCGTAGTATTCGAGGAAGTCGATGCCCTCGCCCACGTCGTGGAATGCCTGATCCCACTGCTTGCCCACTTCCAGAATCTGCCATGCGGAAAGCTCATACGCCTTCTTGCGAGCCACTTCGGCCGCCTTCATCAGATAGTTGGCGCGGTCTTCGGGCGATACGTCGCGCCACACATAGAAGGCACGTTCGGCGGCATCAAGGGCAAGGTCAATCTCGGCTACGCCAGCCTGACAGATGTCTGCAAGCTTTTCCGAGTAGTTGGCGGGGTTGGTGGTGGGGATGACATCATTGGTCATCACGTCCTTGCCGTCGATATACAGCGGAATCTTGCCGCCCATGCGGGAGCGGATGTCCTTGATGGCTGCGGGGAAGGCTGCGCGGGCTTCCGGAATGGTGAAGTCGATCATGGCATCGTTCACGAAGAGCGGAATGCCTTCCACCCCTTCGTGGAAACCGGCAGGCTTGGGCGCGGGCTTGGCGGCCAGCTCACGATCCAGCGTCTTCTGCGGGTTCTCCAGCAGGCGTTCCAGTTCCGCGCCGTCTGCAAAGCTCTGGCGCAGGAAGGATTCGTTGGCCGTGTTTTCCAGCAGGCGGCGCACAAGGTAGGCCATGCCGGGAATAAGGTCGCCGTAGGGGCAGTAAAGGCGCACGCGGCCGGCAACGTTCAGCAGCCCCTTGCGCACGGGTTCTGCCATGCCGTAGAGCACCTGGAATTCATAGCGGCTTTCGGCCACGTTCAGTTCGCGGGCCATTTCCATGATGGCGGATATGGTGCGGATGTTGTGCGAGGCGCAGGCAAAGTAGCAGATGTCGCTGTTTTCAAGAATCACGCGGGCAAGGCGCTCGTAGGCAATGTCGGATTCAGGCTTGTGAATCCACACCGGCACTTCCCAGCCGTTCTGCTTGGCAAGAACGGTTTCCATATCCCAGTATGCACCCTTGACCAGACGGATGGCGATGGGCAGGCGCTCGGTGCGCGCCCACTTGATGAGGTCCGCAAGGTCCTGATCGGTGCAGCGCAGGTATGCCTGCAGCACGATGGAAAGGTGGGGGTAATCGCGGAATTCCGGCATGGTGCGCAGGCGGCGGTACAGTTCCAGCGTGATTTCGCGGTACTTGAGCGCTTCCATGTCGATGCACAGAAAGCCCTTCATCGCGATAACCTTGCGGTATACGGGGATGAGGCGGTCTATGATGCCCTGCACGGAGCCTTCCACATCCACAGCCTTGGCCTGCGAGAACAGGGCGGAGGGCTTGATGGAGACGTTCACCTTGGGGGTGTAGCCCCAGTCAAGCGCGCTGTCGCCGCCCTTGCCGGGCAGTGCCTTCCACTTGTCCTGTTCCTTGGCAATGGCGTCGAGCACTTCAAGGTAGCCGTCGCGGTAGGCGTCTGCTTCTTCTTCGCTCACGGTGGCTTCGCCCAGCAGGTCAACGGTAAAGGCAAAGCCGTCCTTGCGCAGTTTGGCAAGGCCCTTTACCGCTTCCTTGGTTTCCTGCCCGACGATGAACTGGCGGCCCATGCCTTCGATGTTGGTGCGGATGGTCTTTTCGACAAGACCGGAAGTGAGCTTGCCGAGCAGGCCGTCGGCCTTGCCTGCGCCCCATTTGAGCACGGCAGGTACGTCCTGATCCTCACCGGAGAAATATTCGCGAATGTGGCGGGAAAGGGATTCGGACGTATTAAGGTAGGGGAACACGTCCACGAAGCGGAAGAGCTGAACCTTGAAGTCTTCATTCTTCATGGCCCAGTCCATTACCTTGCCGGTCCACCAACCCTTGTTGAATATGGACGGTGCTTCACCGCTGATGCTTTTGAAGAACTCTTTGCCGCGCCCGACGATGCGCGTATCAAGACCTGAATCCATCACGTCTCCTCCTTCGTTATCTCTTGCGGGGCGTTGGTGCTCCCGCCGAGCAATCTGTTCGCGTAGGGAAAACCGGTTCCTGCCGACAATGCCAGATATTGCGTCCTGACGCCATGGCCGCGGGAAGTCCTTGAAGAGAAGCGTGATGTCGATGCGGCAACACGCTTTGAACAGGTGTTTTCGTGCGGCAGACAACAATTCAGGCCAGCGGGCATAAAAATGCCGACTGTCGACATTTTCTGTAGCGTAGAAAATGCCGACTGTCGACATTTTCTAAATGAAATAGAAAATACCAATGATTTGTGATGGATGTGATGTGTGAAAAAGTGCCGCTTCAGGTGGCTGGAGTGCTGTTTTGCACGGCACACTGCAGAGGGCGTGAATGGTGCGGGATGGGGGGAGATCAGAGAGAGAACAGAATAAGAGCAGGGGGGAAGGCGTGGCAGGAGAAAACACGAAAAGCCACCGGTCTGAACGGCAACGCTGTACGAAATGCGGTTATACCCGCACAAGCGCTGCGTCAGGCAAGGCGGCTTTGCGTCTGCCTTTGAGCTGCAAGGCCAAAAAGCCAGTTATTTCATGCGATAGGTGATGCGTCCGCGCGTAAGGTCGTACGGTGAGAGTTCCACCTTCACAGAATCGCCGGGCAGAATGCGGATGTAGAACTTGCGCATCTTTCCGGAAATGTGGGCAAGCACATCCAACCCGTTTTCGAGGGTTACCCGAAACATCGCGTTGGGCAGGGCTTCCTGCACTACACCTGCCACCTCAATGGCATCTTCCTTGGCCATGCTTCCTCCATTCGACAATCAAATTGGGGGACGATAGCAATACACCGGTCAACGTGAGGCTTATAAGCAATCAGTGCGCCGGTACTCAGCTGGTTGTCCAACGCAATCGCATTTCCACAAAATGCACACCCTGTCAATACAACATGACTGCAAACTGCGCGGTTTGTGCATGATTACCCTATAGGTGCTGGTTCAATCTTCGGCCTGAGTGGAAAAGGTACATGCCCAGGGCGATCATGGGTAAACAGAGCAGCATGCCCATGGTGAGCCAGTTGAATGCGATGAAGCCGAGCTGCGCATCCGGCTCGCGGAAAAACTCAACAATGAACCGGAACGAGCCGTACAGGATGAGAAAAAGGCCGGAGACACAGCGCCTTGGCGGGCGCTTGCCGGAATAGACCCAGAGCATGGCGAACATGACCACGCCCTCAAGCGCGGCTTCGTAGAGCTGCGAGGGGTGTCTGGGGAAAGGACCGCCGCTGGGGAAGATCATGCCCACTTCGGCCGTGGTGTGGCGTCCCCACAGTTCGCCGTTTATGAAGTTGCCGAGCCGCCCGAAGAACAGGCCCGGAGGAACCAGCGGGGATGCAAAGTCGCCGATGTCGAATATGCTCAGCCCATGCTTGCGGGCAAAAATCCAGAAACAGGCGATAACGCCCACGAGCCCGCCATGGAAGGACATGCCGCCGTTCCATACCTGCAGCACCTGAGCCGGGTTTTCCATATAGTAGGCAAGGTCGTAAAAGAGGATGTAGCCCAGCCTGCCGCCCAGCACCACGCCGAGAATGCAGGTGGTGAGCATGTCGTCCACCATTTCTACCGTCCAGCCGGAACCGGGCTGTTTTGCACGGTGTCTGCCGAGCAGCCATGCGGCCAGAAAGCCGAGAAGATACATCAGCCCGTACCAGTGCACGGAAAGCGGGCCGACGGAAAAGGCAATCGGATCGAAATGTGGATAGGTGAGCATGGGACTCCTTGCAGGTTGAACTCCCGCCTGTGGTACTCTGTAGAAGCGTCTTCCGTCAACGCAGCGGGAGGAGTGAGAAAAAATGGCAAACACATTGCCGTAATACTGCAGACAGGCTACAGTAGTATCCCATACAGGTAGAATTTCCAGCGACTCGTATTTTCAACAATGAGGGGGTTCCATATGGATATCGCCAAGATTCTTCTTCCCGTGGACGGTTCCGAATCATCCGTACGCGCCGCACGCGAAGCGGCTGAGTGGGCCAAGATTTTCAAGTCGGATATCATTCTTCTGCACTGCAGCACGGTATTCCCCAATCTGAAGCTCAAGGGCGATTACGCCCGTGAGGTGGCAGAAAGCGCAAACAAGGCGCTCGGGCCTGCCCGTGATGTGCTGCAGGACAACGGCATACGCTATATGGAACGTGTTGTGGACGGTTCGCCGAGTGAAGAGATTGTTGGCATTGCCGAGCGTGAAAAGGTGGACATGATAGTCATGGCGCCGCGTGGCGTGAACCCGCTGCAGGGGCTGCTGCTTGGCAGCGTGACCGAACGGGTGCTTAAGACTGCGCCCTGTCGGGTGCTGGTCGCCCGCTAGTTTACAGTGAGGCACCCCCTGAAACTGCCGCAAGGCGGTTCAGGCTGCTGACGAAGGCATTATGAGTATTTTTTGGCTCCGCCGGGCAGGAACCTAACGTTCCTGCACCTCGTATAAGCGATGAAAATCTGTCTGTTGGATCTCAGTTCCGGCTTAACGGGAATGCGGTTTGATGCAAAACGAGGGCTTGTCATGAACTACAGCCGCCGCAAGGCGGCTTTTTCATGTTCATTGTCTGGCGGGAGTGCGCGGCATGGGGGGATAGGTGCAGCCGCTCTCGCAGCGTCTGCACTGCGGCATCGCCGTCATGCGCAAAATCCTCAAGCACGGGAACCGTGCAGAGCACCGGAATGCCGGACTGCTGCTCCACGGCTTCGATATTCTCAGCCACCATGGCCCAAGGCGTTTCTGCCTGCCGCGTCTGCACCATCACCACGCCCGCTATGTCCACGTTGCGACGGGTAAGCGCCTCCAGTGTAAGCAGGGTGTGATTGATTGTGCCAAGCCCTGCCCGTGCGGCCACTATGGCGCGTGCACCCGCCACGGGAATCAGGTCTGCCATGGTTACGGTGGGTGTTACCGGCACAAGTGCGCCGCCTGCCCCTTCAAAGACGATGCACTCCCGCGCTGCGGCCAATGCCTGTAAGGTGCTGAAAAGCAGGGTGGTATCCACCACCGTGCCAGCATCGCGTGCCGCAAAGAGCGGGGCCTTGGGCGCAGGATACAGCAGACCCACGGAGTGCACAGGGTCACAGCCTGCAAGGTCTGGGCAGTGGCGGTGCACAAAGAGCGCGTCGCTGTCGGCATCAAGCACGGTGTGGCAGCCGGTCTGCACGGGCTTGTAGTAGAAAGGCCGCTTTCCGGCTGCGAACAGGGCGCGCATGAGCAGCAGGGAGACCACGGTCTTGCCCATGCCGGTATCCGTGCCGGTGACGAAGAAATGTTGCGGAATCATGAGGCAGAAAGCTCCCCTGTCAGAGTATGCAGCGCCGTTGCAAGGCGCATGATGTCGTCTTCCGTATGCGCGGCCGTAAGGCTGATGCGCAGAATGGCCTGCCCTGCGGGAACGGTGGGGTGGCGCGCCGCGAAGACCAGCATGCCTTGCCGGCGCAGGGCGGCTGCCATGCGCGTGGCGCGGTTTTCTTCCCCCACCTCTACAGCAATGATGTGCGCATTGCCGTGCACGGGGCAGGGGTAGTCTGCCAGCAGAGTGTGCAGCAGTGCGCCAAGGCGGGCAAGGTGGGCGCGTTCTGCGTCCATGGTGGCAATGCGGTCCACTGCTGCAAGCGCACAGGCGGCAAAGGCCGGAGGCATGGCCGTGGAATAGATGACCGGCGCGGCAAAGTTGGTGAGAAATTCCTTGAAGCCTCGCGGCATGAGCACGAATGCCCCGAACAGCCCCAGCGCCTTGCCCAGCGTGCCGACCACGATGTCCGCCCCTTTGCGTGACCCCTTGCCAAGCTCCTTGCCCTGTCCCTTGCTCGGCCACTTGTGTTGGCCTTTATGCTGACCTTTACCCAGTCCGTTGGCCAATTCGTTGAACTGTACGGCTCTGTGGCTGGCCAGCCCGAGCCCGCCGGGGCCTAACGCGCCCACGGCATGGGCCTCATCCACTATGGTAAAGGCATCCGGTGCAGCGGCGTGCAGTGCAGGCAGATTCAGGGCGTCCCCATCCATGCTGAACAGGGATTCCGTGAGCACGGCCACGGCGGCATGGTAGGCAGGGGCGTTCTGTCTGTCAGATGCTTCGGTATTCGTGGGGGAGCCTGTCGTATTGTGTGCACGCAGCGCAGTATCACGGAGGAGCTGGGCATTCTCCCCGTCGAGATGACGCCGCAGTTTGCGTTGCAGCTGTGCAAGATCACCGTGGGCGTAGCCGCATAGATTCGGTCCGCCCTCAGCCGTGCCGAGTGCAGAGAGGGCATGTGCCATGCTGGCGTGAATGCGTTTGTCAAAGAATATGGCATCCGCATCGGTCAGCAGGCCGGTAATGACGGCCATGTTTGCCTGATAGCCGCTGGGGAAGAACAGGCATTCGTCGTAGCCGAAGCGGGCGGCAAAGGACGATTCCAGCAATTCGGTTTCCGCAAGATGTCCTGTGACCAGCCGTGATGACGAGGCGGAAGGAGCATGGGCCGCAAAGCAGTCCTGCACGGTGCGTTGCCATTGTGCACAGGTGCCGAGGCCGAGGTAGTCGTTGGAGCCGAAGTTCACATGGGAAATTCCGTTGATAACGATATGTGCGCCATGGCGGGCATCTATGCGCGGCGGGTTGCGGTGCAGCCCCGCAGTGCGCATGGATTCCAGCCGCAGGGCCAGCTTGCGGGAGAGAGCGGAATTGGTCATGGGCGTGCTCCGGCAAAGATGGATATGGGCGGTGTTCGGCCTGCCAGTGTGTGAAACAGGGCCTTGTAGTGCGGGCGCAGCACCTGTTCGGGAAAGCGTTCGGAATAGGGGAGGCTGGAAAGCAGCACTTCGCCCTGTGCTATGACAGCAGCGGGGTCACCTTCCCCCGTGAGCAGGCGGCAAACCACGGTGTATGATGCGCCGGAATCCGTTTCGCCTGTGCGGGTGGCTGTGCAGACAATGGTGCCGGTGAGCAGTATGCGGAATTCTCCATTTTGCTCTTCTGTTTCAATGGGTTGATGTGTGCTGCTTGATTCGGAAAGCTGCACATCCCGCATGCCCAGCAGAAAGACATGACGCTCAAAGCGGAGCGTAACCCGCAGATGCATGGCCGCGCACTGGGCCATGCATTCCAGCGCAAGATAAGCAGGCGCAGATTGCATAGTGGTATGCGTGGTCATGCTGTCGCCGGTTACGCCGCTGTATCCGGTAATGCCGTCCAGCAGCACAAAGCGCGAAACGCCGCCTTGAACCACGTGTTCGGCTTGCGTTTCTGCATGGCAATGTGCCGTGTTCAATGCCGGAGTCGTCATCTATTGCCTCCTGCCGTTCGGGTGGCGTGCCGGTTCATCATGGTTGTTCACGGAGTCTGACTGAACGCCCGAATGCAACCTGACCAGCAGGGCCGCGTTCTGTCCGCCGAATCCGAAGTTCTGCAACAGCAGGGTTTCGGGATGCTTTGTCTGTGCGGACTGCCCGACGTGCTCGGTCTGCCTGATGTGCTCTGGATGCCTGACGAGGTTTGTCTGTCCGGCAAACCGCAGGCGCGCCTCAGGCGAAACAAGGTTGCGTACAGGCGGCACCACGCCATGGGGCAGTGTGGCAAGACAGAAGGCCAGTTCCAACGCGCCGCAGGCAACTGCCCCGTGTCCAATCCATGATTTGGGAGCCAGAATGAGCGGGCCGTTCGGAAGCGGGGCGGGCGGTTCATGTCCGGCAGATTGCAGGGATTGTTCTTCTGGAAGGTCAGGAGGGTAGGTGCCAAACACCCGTTCCAGTAATCGCCCCTCCGCTGTGTCATTAAGCGGGGTGGATGTGCCGTGGGCTGATATCATATCCACAGCCTGCGGCGTCAGGCCTGCTTCCCGCAGGGCAGTGCGAACCGCCAGTTCGGCAAAGTGGCCGTCCGGTTCCGGTGCGGTCATGGCGTGGCCGTCCAGCGAGTTGCCGTAGCCGAGCACTTCGGCAAGGATGCGCGCCCCGCGTTGCAGCGCGTGGTCGCGTTCTTCCAACAGGAACATGGCTCCGCCTTCCGCAGGCACAAAGCCGCAGCGCTGCGCATCAAAGGGGCGGCTTGCGGCTTCGGCAGGCAGGTCCGGATTGTCGCACAGGGCGGATGCCTTGCGGTAGCCCAGCAGGCCACCGGAGCTGAGGCGCGAATCTCCTCCGCCTGCCAGCGCCATGTCCTGATAGCCGTCGCGTATGGCGCGAAAGGCCGTGCCCAGTGCCATGAGCGAGGCGGCGCAGGCCGTGCCAAATGTGGCATTTTCGCCATGCAGCCCGAGCCGCTGGGCAATGGCGGAGGCGGCAGTGTTGGGCAGGTAGCGCAGCAGCCACAGGGCGGAAAGGTCCGCATGATCCAGATCGCCGGGAGCATGAGCGGTTGGCGGGGCTCCTTCGGAAGCCGCGAGGCTTGAGGCCCCGTATTCAGATGCGCCCGCCGCACGCGGAAAATCAGCGGCAATATCCAGATTGGGACCTGTGCCGAGATAGAGGCCTGTCTCGGCGGGCAGGCCATGCGGGGTGGTGTGTCCCATGGCGTCTTCCAGCGCACGCACTGCGGCGGCAAGGGCAAACTGCGCCCCGCGGGAAAGGTACTTGGTGTGCTTCCATCGGCCTGCGTAGTCCGCACAGTTGAAGTCCGGCACGGGAGATTCCGCCACCTCGGGCATGATGGCGGAACGGCGGAACGCAGTGCGCTGGGTCAGCACGCTGTGGCGGATGGCGCTTGCCGAATCACCCAGCGGCGTGACGCAGCCCATGCCGGTTATGACAACGCGGTGTTTCATGGAGTAACGGAGTGGAGTCTCATTGTTTGGCGATGTGATGCTGCATGGCGGGCGACCGTTTCAAGGGGGCGCAGGGTATGCCGGACTATTTATTTCTTCAGCGCATGCCGCACATAGGCCGCAATATCGCCGATGCGCAGCACGGGGCGGGCGTTGGTGCTGGCGGCAAGGTCGTCCAGCATGGCTGCTAGCCGTTCTTCGGTCAGGTGCGGGTAGACTGTGCGCAAATGGGTTATGCGCTGGTCGCGGCGGGCATGCGGCAGATTTGATTGATTGCCCGTGAACTGTTCTCCGCCCAACTGTTCTTCGTTCGTGTCTTCGGCCTGACTGTCGGCGTGCGCAATATGCACGCGCAGGTCTTTCAGAAAGGCCACGCTGTCCTGCATGCGGATGCCGAAGTGCCTGCCCATGCCTATGCTGTATTCCAGCAGGTCTATGGATTCGGTATCCAGATCGCGGAACACGTAGGTTTCCGCCGTGAGGGTGGCGGCGTCCAGATCGAGCACTTCGGCGATGACGGTGCAGACACCGTGCAGTATAGGGTCGTGAGTCATGGGGATCCTTTGCGTTATTTGCAGGCTGTCAGGCCGCCGTCCATGGTGATGGTGGTGGCGTTTATGCCCGTGGCGGCATCGCTGAGCAGCCAGTGCAGGGTGGCGGCCACTTCCTGCGCTGTCAGGGCGCGCCGGAGGGGGATGTTGTGCAGGGCTTCCGGATGCGCGGCCAGATACTGCGCGCCGCGTCCCGCATCCACATAGCCAGCCCTGAGCATGGCAGTGGTTATGCCGCGTGGGGCCAGCTCCACGCCGATGCTGCGATACAGCGCTTCTGCCGCGCTTTTGGCGGCGGCATAGAAGCCCTGCCCCGCATTGGGCATGCCCGCTGCGGTGGAAGAAAGATAGACAAGACGCCCCGCAACGGCGGGTTTGCTGCCGCCGTTCGCGGACGTGTGCTTTTCGGGATGGTGGGCGTGGCGTCCAGGCTGTCCACGGAGTGCAGGGCGTGCAGCCAGCATGGCGCGGGTCAGGCTGTGCAGAATATGATTGCGGGCGCTGATGGCGGCGGCAAAGTAGGCGGCAGCCTCATCCGGCTCCGTGGCGGCAATGAGTCCTTCCAGATGCGGGTGCATGCAGTCCGCAACGCGGGTCGGCGTTCCTCCTTCCATAATCCGCATCAGGCCGTTTTCGACAGATGCCTGATTTTCGAGTGTAAGCGGAAGGATGCGCAGCCTGTCATCCTGTTCCTGCGACAGGCCGAGGGTGTTTCGCAGCGCAGGCACGCGGTGCTCCGCGCTGACGGTAATGGTCACGCTCTGCCCTTCATCCAATAGAAGACGCGCGAGGTGCTGCCCTATGGCGCAGCCGCCGCCCAGAATGCAGGCATGATCAGTCATGGGCGTGTGCCTCCTCTCTGTTCTTCCTGACATTGTGCGCAGGCATGTCGTTCTGCCGTGAACATCGTTCGCTCTGGCGGGCAGGGCTTGCCGCCAGTTCGCCCGTTGCCAGCGGTTTGCCTGCGTTCCCGATTTCATCAGTGCGCGTCAGCGTGCAGCCCAGGCCGTATTCGGTCGGCGTTAGGGTGAAGGCATACGTGCCGGGGGTGACAAAGTGCCGGAAGCGGAATGCGCGGATGCCGCTGACCTGCCAGCCTCTGCGCGTTGCCTCCTGCCGGAAGGCATGGATGATCAGCGTTCCCGGCACCACGGGGGCATGCGGAAAGTGGTCCGCATAGATGGGATCATATGCGGGAAAGGTGAATCTTCCGTGCCATGCAGGCTGGTCGGGGCTGTAGGGGTTGGGGGCGCGCATCATGTTCGTGGTTTGGCAATGTGGTTCTACAAAATTACCCCGTTACTTCGGCAATGGCCTTGCCCACTGCCGTGCAGAGCAAGCCGATCTCCTCATGCGTGACGGATAAAGGCGGCATGAGCACGATTACATCGCCGAGATTGCGGACGATCACGCCGTGCTCCCGCGCCAGCATGCACACGCGGTGCCCTGCCCGCTCGGCCACATCGTATGCGGCCTTGGTGCTGCGGTCCGCCACAAGCTCAATGCCGGTCATTATACCGCGCTGGCGGATATCGCCCACATGTGGCAGGGCGGCGAGGGGCTTGAGGCCGTCCGCAAGATGCGTGGCAATGTCGCGTACATGCTCCAGCAGGCAGTCGGATGCGAACAGGTCGAGGCTGCGGATGGCCACGGCACAGGCCAGCGGGTTGCCCGTGAAGGTGTGCCCGTGGAAGAAGGTGCGAAAATCCTCGTGCCTGCCGAGAAAGCCTTCATACAGGCGCTCGGTGGTCAGGGTGGCGGCAAGGGGCAGATAGCCTGCGCTTATGCCCTTGGCGAGACAGAGCAGATCGGGCGAAACCTCTTCCTGCTCGCAGGCGAACATGGTGCCGGTTTTGCCGAAACCCACGGCAACTTCGTCTGCAATGAGCAGCACCCCATGGCGGTCGCACAGCTCGCGCACGTGGCGCAGATAGCCGTGCGGATGCGTGATCTGCCCTGCGGCCCCCTGCACCAGTGGTTCAATGACAAAGGCGGCCAGCTCATGGCCGTGGCGTTCCATCACGTCTGCCACATGGCCAAAGCACTGCTTATCGCATTGATGATCGCACTGTGTTGGCTCCTGCCCGAAGGGGCAGCGGTAGCAGTAGGGCGATTCCACTTTCACGCTGTCAAAGAGCATGGCGCGGTAGGTGGCGTGGAAGAGGTCCATGCCGCCCACGGAAACGCTGCCGATGGTGTCGCCGTGATAGGCGTTGTGCATGGAGGCGAACTTGCTGCGCTCGGGAGCGCCGTTTTGCAGGCAGAACTGAAAGGCCAGTTTGAGCGCGATTTCCACGGCCGTGGAGCCGGAATCGGAATAGAACACGCGGGTCAGCCCTTGGGGGGCGATGTCGGTAAGTCGCGCCGCCAGTTCGATGGATGGCACGCTGCCCAGCCCCAGCAGGGTGGAATGGGCGATCTTGCCGAGCTGTTCCGTGAGTGCGGCGTCCAGTTCGGGCCTGCGGTGCCCGTGCACGTTGGTCCAGAGCGAGGAAACACCGTCCAGATACCGGTTGCCGTCTGTGTCGATAAGCCAGTTGCCTTCGCCGCGTTCTATGACGAGCGGGTCGGTCTGCACCCAGTCGGCCTGCTGGGTGAAGGGGTGCCAGAGGTGGCGCTTGTCCTGCTCGCGGAGCGTGGCTGTGCGTGCCTGCGTGGGCATCATGCGTCTCCCTGCGCTGCGGCGGATGAGGGAACAAGGCCGAGATCGCGCAGCATGGTCATGTCGTCGTCCGTGTTGCGGCCCGTGGTGGTGAGGTAGTTGCCGATCATCATGCCGTTGGCACCGGCCATGAATATCCATGACTGGTATTGCCCCAGCGTGCGCTCACGTCCGCCTGCCACGAGAATGTCTTTGCGCGGCATGATAAGGCGAAAGAGCGCCAGCGCGCGCAAGGCTTCCATTGGGAGCAGGGGGCGCAGGGACGCGCGGTCCGCAAGGCGGGTGCCTGCGATGGGGTTGAGAAAGTTCACGGGAACGGAATGTACATCCAGCGCGCGCAGGGTCATGGCAAGCTCAACGCGCTGAGCAGGGCTTTCGCCAAGGCCGAGAATGCCGCCGGAACAGACGCGGAATCCGGCATCCAGCGCGTGCCTGACCGTGGCAATGTCGTCCGCATAGGCATGCGTGGTGCAGATCTGCGGGAAGTAGCTCTCGGCTGTTTCCAGATTGTGATGGTAGCTGGAAAAGCCCGCCTGCCGCAGGCGCGTGGCGCGCTCAGGCGTCAGCTGGCCCAGCGAGGCGCAGAGCTTGAGGCCGGTGCGGGCGGCGATCTGCTGCGCTGCTTCGCACAGGCGGTCCAGCTCCCGTTCATTCACGGTATTGCCGCTGGTGACAATGCCGTAGCGGTCTGCCCCGGCATCGGCCAGTTCCCGTGCACGATTGACGAGCGCGCCAGTTTCCAGCAGGGGATACACGGCCACGCCGGTGTCGTGATAACGCGACTGCGCGCAGAAGGCACAGTCTTCGGAACAGCGTCCGGACTTGCCGTTTACGATGCCGCATGTAAAAGTGTCTTCCGCCTTGAAGGCCGTGGTTACGCGGCGGGCGGCGGCAAGCATGTCCATGGTGGCGGTTGCTGGCAGCGCACAGAGCGCCAGTGCCTGTTCTTCTGATATCCCGTTGCCGCTGAGCGCCTGTTGCGCACAGACTTCAATAAGGGCGGCGGCTTCGGAGGTGGTTCCGGATGCCGCGCGGGTGGTTGTATGCGTCATGATCTGGTTGGTTCCTCGTTGTGGAATGCGATAGGGCTAGCCAAGGGATGACGTATTGTCAACCAAACTTCTCTTTATGGTTTACAATCGAAGTTGCAATTGGTGTTCAAGCATGCCGAATAACGGGCAGAACAGCTCACACGATATTCGCGGCATTCTCCGCGAGGTGCTGCGCGATGCAGGCGGTGACTGGGTTTCCGGTGAGGAACTGAGCCGCAGGCTGGGCGTTTCGCGTGCCGCTGTTTCCAAGCACATGCGCGTGCTGCGTGAAGAGGGCCACGGCATTGAATCCGTCACCCGCAAAGGCTACCGCCTTATCTGCGAGGCGGATTCGCTGCAGCCGGAGGTGGTGCGCGCGGGTCTGCGGACGCAGTCGTTCGGGCGCGGGGAATTTCTGCATCTGCCCACTACGGCTTCCACGAACATGGAGGCCATGGCTCTTGCCCTGCGCGGTGCGCCGGAAGGCACGGTGGTGGTGGCGGACGAGCAGACGCAGGGGCGCGGCAGAAAGGGGCGCGAGTGGCGCTCGCCCGCCGGTTACGGCCTGTATGTTTCGCTGGTGCTGCGGCCGGAGCTCACACCTGAGGCTGCCCCCGTTGTCACGCTGCTGACCAATGTGGTCATTGCCGAAACGCTGGCCGAACTGACCGGCATAACGCCCGTATGCAAGTGGCCCAACGATGTGCTTCTGCATGGCCGCAAGGTGGCGGGCAATCTGACCGAAGTCTTCATGGTTGCGGACAGCGTGGCACATATTGTGACCGGCGCGGGCATTAACGTGCACCCCCTGCCGGAAACCGCGCGCAGCGGCCTGCGCACCCCGCCCATATCCATAGCGGAAGCGGTGCGTGTGACAGGTGAAGGCGAAAAGCCGTTACCCGAGTCCGGTGGCGAAGAAGCGCCAGCCACCTGTGCCATATCCCGTCTATCCTTGCTCCGGGCCTTTCTTGCGCAGTATGAGCACTGGTACCGTCGCATGCAGGCAGAGGGCATTGCGCCCGTCATTGCCCGCTGGAAGGAGCTGACTGACGTGGTTGGCAGAACTCTGCGGGTGGAAGCGCGGCTTGGGGTGGTGGAAGGCGTTGTAACCGATGTGACCGCCGACGGCATGCTCGTGCTGCGCACTGCCGACGGGCGCGAAGAACAGCTTTTTTCCGGCGATATCGTAGACGGGTAATTCGAAGAATATTTTGCCTGATCGGTTAGCCGTCCGAAGAACAAAAAACAGGCCGGAAACACCCAGCTTCCAGCCTCCAAGTTCATGACAAACTGTCGTTCTCAGTAAAACTACATTCCCGTTAAGCCGGAATTGCAGTCCTAAAACGGATTGTCATCGCTTATACGAGGTGCAGGAACGTTAGGTTCCTGCCCGGCGGAGCCACCTCCCCTCCAAAAAAACTGACTTTGTCGGCAGTACAAAGGCCGGAAGCGCTCTGCTTCCGGCCTTTTTGTTATTGTATGGGGTGCTTTGCGAGCTAATCTCTGCCGTTGGCAGGGGTGAAGAACCGCAGGGCCACATAGCCCCAGATGCCTGCCACCGTGGAGGCGAACAGAATGGCGATCTTGGAGAGTTCCACCAGCTGCTGCTGGTCGGGGTATGCAAGGGTGGCAATGAATATGGACATGGTGAAGCCCACACCCGCGAGACAGCTTGCGCCGTAAATGTGCGCCAGCGTTGTTCTGTCGGGGTAGTTGGCTATGCCCAGCTTGTGCAGCAGCAGGCAGGCACCGGTAACACCTATCTGCTTACCCACGACCAGACCGAGGAACACGCCGATGGAAACGGGGGTGAACAGGTTCTGCATCAGTTCAGGCTGGAAGGTAACCCCGGCGTTGGCAAGGGCGAAGACGGGCATGATGAAGAAGGCCACCCACGGGTGCAGGGCATGTTCAATGTTCTGCAAGGGGGTGGTTGCCTGCCCGTAGGCATGCGAGATGGAATGCATGGCCATCTGCTGTTCCTGACAGGTGAGCACGGTCTTGTCGGGGCGCACGGCGTTTTCGAAAAGGCTCACTGCATGGCGCAGTTCCTTGACGAACAGAGCGCCGTCCACGCGGGTGCTGGCAGGAATGGTCATGGCGGCGAGCACGCCTGCGATGGTGGCGTGAATGCCGGACTTGAGGAAGGCAAACCACACGATCACGCCCAGAATCAGGTAGGGAATGGTGTGGCGGAAGCCCCAGCGCACGTTCATGATCGCCATGACGGCGAGACCGGCAATGCCGATGCCCAGCGCCACGAGGTTGAGGGACGAGGTGTAGAAGATGGCGATAACGAGAATCGCGCCCATGTCGTCCACAATGGCAAGTGCGGTGAGGAATATCTTCAGACCGACGGGTACTCTGCGGCCCAGCAGGGAAAGGATGCCGAGTGCAAAGGCGATGTCCGTGGCCATGGGAATGCCCCAGCCCGAAATGGAAGGCATGCCCATGTTGAAGGCGGTAAAGATGAGTGCCGGTACGACCATGCCGCCTACGGCAGCGGCAATGGGAATAAGGGCCTGGCGGGGGGTGGAAAGGTCGCCCACCAGAATTTCGCGTTTGATTTCGAGGCCAACCACGAAGAAGAAGATTGCCATGAGTCCGTCGTTGATCCAAAGCAGGGCGGGTTTGGAGAGCATCCATTCGCCGGCACCGATGGTGAGCTTTGTCTGCCAGACAGCGTGATAGGTTGCGGCCCAGGGGGAGTTGGCCCAAAGCATGGCAATGACGGTACAGAGCATAAGGGCAATGCCGCCTGCAGCTTCCATTCTGAAGAACGCGTTGAACGAGTCCAGCAGGTAGTGGATGGGCAGCTTGTTGTCCGTTTTCGTGCTCATTCCTATTGTCTCCTAGGGTCATGAGAGGGTCGTTAGTACATGCAACTGTCCGGCACTGCGGAGGTATCCGCATCAGGGGGGCTGGAAAATTGCTCCGGCAGGGGACCGGTGGTCATGGGTTCAAAGACAACCATACCACAAATACAACGACCGGCCAAAGAAAATCGGAGAACGCCAGCCTTATTAAATAGGATAGGAAGGGGTGGTGTGTGCAAATTTTTTACACCCTGTCTCAAAGGGCCGCTTCGGGCATGAAAAAAGGCTCCGGGATAGTCCGGAGCCTTCTAAAATTATACTTATAATAAAGAGTGTTATTGCTTCTTCACGATTCCAGCCGTATCAGCGGATGCGGGCAGGCACACCCGTTGCCGTGACTCCGGCGGGAATGTCGCGGACCACAGCGGCACCGGCACCGACGACACATCGTTCGCCGATGCGGATACCCTGAATGATCGATGCACCTGTGCCGAGAAGGCAACCGTCTCCCACTGTTACCGTGCCGGAAAGCGTTGTGCCCGGTGCAAGGTGGCAGTGCGCGCCGATGACGCAGTCGTGATCCACCGACGATCGGGTGTTGATGATGGTGTTTGCACCGATGCGTGCGCCCGTGATGACCATGGCCCCTGCCATGACCTGCACACCTTCTTCAAGCAGCACGTCCGCCGCCACGAAAGCCGTGGGATGCACCAGCGTGGCAAACCGGTAACCGAGGGATTTGAAGTGCTCAAAGACCCTGCGGCGGGGTGTCATGTCCTTCACTCCGCCCACGCTGTTCACCAGCATGGTGGTCTGGGCGGGAAAACCGGAAGCCAGACCGGTTTCGGCAATGATGGGCACACCGCCGACCGTCTGCCCCACCCTGTCGGGATTATTGTCCGAGCAGGCGGCAACAGGCAGCCCCAGACAGCGCAGGGTGTCCAGCAATACGCGGGCGTGTCCGCCGGAACCGATGATGAGGTACTGCGTGTTCATGCGAATGGATGACTCCGGCCTATCTGTCCAGCTGGCCCATGTACCGTTGCAGGCTCTCACGCCAGTGCGGCATGGGGGTAAAACCACCGTATTCCAGTGTGTAGCTGACAAGCCACTCGCAGTCCGGCACGTTGGCAGCGCGGGGAAAACCGGAAGAATCCGTGCGTTCCACGGTTGTCTGCAACCCTGCAAATTCGCAGATGGCGGCGACATAATCTGCCCGTGAGCACGGCTCGTCGGCCGTGTTGGCGCAGTGGAACAGCCCGTATATCTGCTCATTGAGCAGTGCGAGCATGGTGCGGGCAACATCGTCGGCATTGGTGGGGCAGCCGAACTTGTCTGCGGCGGATGCCAGCACGGCAGCGCTTTGCGCTTCGGCAAGGCGGGCTGTTACAAAGTCTTTTCTGCCGTCGAGACCTCCGCCGTAAAGCCAGCCGAGACGCAGAATGATGTGCTTTTCGCACAGCTCTCGTGCGTAGTTCTCACCGGCATGTTTCGAAGCGGCGTAACGGGTTTTGTTCACCACCGGAGCGAATTCGTCATAGGGGCGAACCTCGTCACCGAACAGGCCGCTGGTGGATATCTGCACCAGTTGCGTGCCCAGCCGGTCGCAGGCGCGGGCAAGGTTGCGCACGCCCCATGCGTTGACGCGAAAAGCTTCCTTGGGGTCTGCCTCGCAGGCTTCCACAAGCAGTGCCGCCGTGTTTATGACGGCAGTGGGGCGAATGGCGCGGACGCACTCGAATACTTCCTGCTCGTTGGTGATGTCCATCTCGCTGTGGCCGACGGGGTGCACGCCCCATCCGGCTTCGGCAAAATTGATGGCCAGCCTGCCCGCAAGCATGCCGTTGCCGCCTGTGATGAGCAGCGATTTTTCCTGCATGGTGGCTCCTTCTGTCCTAGGGGTGGTTCAGCTCGGGCCAGTGGTAGGGAATGGTATGGCTGTCTGCCGCCATGCGTTCCGATTCGTCGGGCCTGTGCGTCATGTCTGCGCAATTGCAGATAATGCCGACAGCATCGTCTGCTGCAGTAAAGCCGTACCACAGCATGGGAGGAATGCGAAGCAGCGCATAGTTGTCCGGCCTGCCCAGCAGGTATTCGGCCACAGTGCCGCGCGTGGGTGAATCTTCGCGGTCGTCGTAAATCACCACGCGAATGCGGCCCGCGGGTACGGCAAAGTTCTGGGTCATTTCCCTGTGCCGCTTCCACGCCTTGACGGAACCGGGCAGGCATTCGGAAAAATAGACCTCGCCGAACCGTGTGAAGTGCGGAGAATCAGCCCGCAGCATGTGCAGCACGGAACCGCCCTCTGTGGGAATCTCGCGCAGCGGCAGATATTCCACCCCGTGAATACTGGCTCCGGTATTGCCTATTTCGTCCATGCAATGCCCTGTGCACGCGCTTTTTCGGTGTATTCCGCAATCTGGCCCATGGTGAAATCGAACATGTCTTTACCTTCCTTGTAGAAGGCGCGGTACCATTCGGCGGTAAAGCGGATGGTTTCCGGGAACGGCATGGCCGCATGCCACTGCAGGTGGGCAAGCGCCTTGTCGCAGCAAAGCTTGAGCAGGGTGCATTCCTTCATGCCCGCGCAGCCTTCGCGGTCCATTTCGCTGGTAAAGCCCTGCCAGTGCAGTGCAAGAGCATCCACCACCTCGGCCACGGGATTGTTCACGTCTGCGGCAGGGCCGAAGTTGAAGGCCTGCTTGTCCAGCGGGAAGGGACCTTCCTTGCCTTCAAGCAGCTTGGCACCCAGCCACAGGTAGCCGGAAAGAGGCTCCAGAACGTGCTGCCACGGGCGGGTGGCCCACGGGCTGCGGATGGAAACAGGCTCGCCCTTGGCCCATGCGCGGGCGCAGTCCGGCACAATGCGGTCCGTGGCCCAGTCGCCGCCGCCGATCACGTTGCCTGCACGGGTGGTTGCCGCACGTGGTCCGTTTTTGAAAAACGAATGCATGTAGGAGTGCGCAATGATCTCGGCGCAGCCCTTGGAGGCGGAATACGGGTCCTCGCCGCCCAGATGGTCGGTTTCGCGGTAGCCCCATACCCATTCATCGTTGCGGTAGGCCTTGTCGGACGTAATGAGCACAACCGCCTGCACGGAAGGCGTGACGCGCACGGCTTCCATCACGTTCAGGGTGCCCATGGCGTTCGCCTCTATGGTGTAGGCAGGCTCGCGGTAGGACTCGCGCACCAGTGCCTGCGCGGCAAGGTGGAAGATCGCGTCCGGCGCGAAATCCTGCACAGCCTTGGTCAGCGTGGCACGGTCGCGGATGTCGCCGCAGATGTGGGTGATGCGCTTTTCCAGTCCCAGCACCTCGAAATTGGCGGGGGAGGAAGGAACATCAACCGAGTAGCCAGCTACCTCGGCACCGAGGGAGAGGAGCCACGCCGTGAGCCACGAGCCCTTGAAGCCCGTGTGGCCGGTGACGAAGACCTTTTTGCCAGCATAGATATTGCCGAAAACCATAATGGGAACTCCTGAAGAGGAAAGATTATTGTTTTTTGTTTTGAAGTTTTTGCCTCCGGCGGGCAGGGGGATAATCCCCCTGCACCCTTGGAGGCTGGTATCAAAGTCGTTCGGGAGTCTCGTATATGCGGGGTGTCCCATGGCTTTGAGAACACGGGGAGCCCCTGCTTGCATGCAAGCTGACCTGCGGTAAGCCGTACCATGAAGATCTGGGTACCAGATGCCTCGCTGTTACGGGGTACAGGGGGATTCTCCCCCAGTCGGGTGGAGGGCAGCGCCCTCCTGGCCGGAGGCCAACAACGCAAACTCTCTTGAATAAATTCTTATTACCTGAATGCTACTTGGTCCACGGCGCGTCGCCGTTGTTCCAGAGGGCGTTCAGGTTCTGGTAGTCGCGCAGGGTATCCATGCACTGCCAGAACCCCTGATGCGGATACATGGAAAGCTGCCCTTCTGCGGCGAGGCGCATGAGCGGTTCTTTTTCCAGATCGCAGTAGGGGTCTTCGGTGAGGTAGTCGAGGAACTCGCGTTTGAACACGAAGAAGCCGCAGTTGATGAACTCGTCCAGCACGGGCTTTTCCTGCCACGAGGTGATGTTGCCTTCGTCGTCGGTTTTTACGGTACCGAAGCGGGAGGGCATGCGCACGCCGGTGAAGGTGCCGATCTTGCCGGATTTCTTGTGAAATTCCACAAGCGCGTTGATGTCGATATCCGACACGCCGTCGCCGTAGGTCACCATGAACCGGTCGGTATCGATGTACTTGGCCACCTGCTTGATGCGCGCACCCTTGAGGGTGTCTTCACCGGTATCGCACAGGGTTACCTTCCAGTCGGTGCGCGGCGAGTTGTGCGCCTGCACTTCGCCGGAGGCAAGATCCACGGTAAAGTCCGTGTTGCGGATCTTGTATTCCCAGAAATACTGCTTGATGTATTCGCCGCGGTAGCCCAGCGGCAGGACAAAGTCCTTGTGGCCGTAGCGGGCGTAGCGGTTCATGATGTGCCACATGACGGGGCGGCCGCCGATTTCCACCATGGGCTTCGGCTTGTATTCGGTCTCTTCGCGCATGCGGGTGCCTTTGCCCCCGCAGAGGATTAATGTCTTCATATGCGTATTCTCGGCGCAACAGGTGAAGCTACATGTTCAATACGGCTCCCCACTTGGGGAGTTCTGCTTCCAGATTCCAGTATGAGCGGATGAACGCCTCGCTGGCGCGTGCGGCATCCTGCCTTTGTTCCGGCGTCATTTCCGTCTGCATGATGGCGAGCAGTTCCTGCCCGCATGACGCCGTTGTGTATTTTTCAGGGAAATCTATCACCGGATTCATGAGAATGCCATCGGGAACGAGCGGCAGCACAACCTTGCAACCGAAGGCAAGTGCCTCGATGGATGCCGTGCTGGTGGGAACGAACACGAATACGGCCCGTTGCAGGGCATCCGGCAGGGTGCCGGTGCATTCTTCTGTTTCCGGCATGGCGGAGCCGGCGGCAGCAAAGCGTTCCAGTATGTCCTTGAACGGACAGAGCGGATGTCCTTTGAGCAGCAGCTTCATGCCTTGTGATGCCCGCGCAGCCTCAAGGGCTATGCCGAGCATGGTTGTGTTTTCCTTCCTGTCTATGGAGCCTGCGAGCAGGATGGCGCGTGCCTCTCCTGCACCCAGTTCCGCCGCCTTGGCGAACAGACCGTTCACGTAGAGCGTGCGGATGGATTCCACCTCTTCCACGCGCGGATACCCGCAGCTGCGGAACTCTGCGGCACTGTGTGCACCCGACGCGGCAATGATGTCCGGCAGGGGCAGTTGCAGCGGCAGGCGGGCCGAGTGGGTGGATTCCGGCGCATGATAGAAGTGGAAGTAGTTGCGGGAAAAGGCCGCATGCTGAAAGCCGATGACATTGGCAACGCCGTTGTCCTGCGCGGCACGGCAGAGAGCCTTTTCCCATGCGTGCATTTCAAGGCAGTAGACGGTGCGCTCCGGTGCCGGAATGCTCCTGAACAGGGCCTCGTAGGCGGCATGAAAGAGAATGCCCTCTGCACCGGTTTTTCCGGCGGTGGAGGCAAGCCAGTCACGGCGCAGATAGGCCCTGCATGCCGGGCTGAACGGGGCGGCAACTGCGGCATCGCACAGTTGGCGTGAGAGCATAAGTCCCTTGCCGGCCAGCAGGCACCAGCGCCCGAGTACGGTAAACAGGGCAAGGGGCGGCAGGTGCTCCTGCAAAAGCGATATGCGTGTGCCGCTGGCAAAGTGCGTTGCGGCTTCGTCCACAGACTGGCTGAAACGCTTGCCCCCAAGGTTTACGTGCATATACAGCCAAGCCATTTGCGCAGCCTTTGCGGCAAAGCGGTCCTGCAGGGGGCCGTAGAAGCGGTTTCTGTAGGCTTCGGGGGTGCCTGCATGGGCGGGCGAATAGCTCACCATGAGCGTGTCACCCTTGCGCGGCAGCCGTTTGGCCAGTGCAGGCAGCTTGCGACGGGCGCAAAGCCCCTGCACGAAAAAGCGCACAATCACGGCCAGCGCCATGAGCATCTGCCATGCAACGCTGCCCTTGAGCAGCGCGGGCAGATTGCGCACCCTGCCCAGCAGCGTGCGCCTGCGGACATGGGCGAACACGCCGCATTCCGCTGCCACGCGCCGGATGGCGGCGTTCAGTGCATGGTCTGCACAGCAGGCGTGGCACGAGCCATATTCACCCGAGGCAAGCAGCGTGCGGATGGCACCAAGCTGTGCCGCCCGCAGCATGAGGTCGCTCTTGAAGGGGTTGCGTTCCGCCAGCAGAGAGAACCACCATGCGCTTGCGTCCGTTTCGCCGATGCGCAGCCACGCGCGGGCAGAGCGGGAACCCAGACGGGCCTCGCCGAGATCGTGGCACCATTGCGCCAGCAGCGGGCGCATCGCCTCTACTTCTTCATTCACCAGACGGGCAGAAGGCAGCAGGGTGGCGCTGTCGCACTTGCGCTCAAAAACGCCGTTGCAGATTTCTGCGGTGGCGGGGTCGCCCGACAGGCAGAATCCGTGCGCGGCACCGCTGAACACGGGGAGCAGAACCAGAGGCAGCCTGCTGTCGAATATGACCAGAGCGGGTTTTGTCATGGCTACATGTAACGCTGTCTGATGGTGTCTGCCTTCATGTACTGGCGGATGATATCAAGGTCCTCAGGCGTGTCCACGCTGATTTTGGCGGAGGACAGGTGCACGGCGCGTATGCGCTCGCCGTGTTCGAGAATTCTGAGATATTCGTTGTATTCGAGGGTTTCCAGCGGGGTGGGCTTCCATGCTGCATACTGGCGCAGAAACTCCGTGCGGAAGGCCACGAGGAACACCATCTTGAGCATGGTTTCCACGGGGGTGCGGGCTTCGCTGGGCAGGTCGGTGCGCGAGCAGTACATGACGTTGTTGTTCAGGTCGAGCACGGCCTTGATGTCTGAACCACGGTTCTTTTCTTTGTAGGGCGTAACGCCGAGGGCGCACTTGACCGAGGAGTCGTTCTTGATTTCGTCCACGATGCGCTCAAGGTGCTCGGGGTTCAGCAGCGGCTCGTCGCCCTGCACGTTCACCACGATGTCGGATTCCACCTTGCCTATGGCTTCGGCAATGCGGTCGGAACCGGTCTGGTGCGCGCTGCTGGTCATGATGACCTGAATGCCGTGCTTTTCCGCTTCTTCCCTGATCTTCTCGCTGTCGGTGGCAAGATAGACCGCGTCGATGTTGCGGGCGAGCATGGCGCGTTTGCAGGTGTGAATGACCATGGGCAGGCCTTCGATATCAATGAGCGCCTTGCCGGGAAGACGGCTGGATTCGAGGCGCGCGGGGATCATGGCTATGACTTTCATGAGATGTTCCTCGTATATTCCGGTGCTATTCGCCGATAACGCCTTTGAAGGTACCCACCGCGCCGCTGAAAGCCTGATGGATGGCAGCGCAGTCCGGCAGGTAGGTGATGAACTGCATGCCGATATCCACCATCCAGCGCATGTCGGCTTCGGTTCTTGCCACGTAGCCGCCTGCGGCAACGCCAGCATCGCGTATCTTGCGGATGCAGGATTCCATGTAGGCGCGCACTTCGGGGTGGTTCACCTGTCCGGGCATGCCGAGCGCCTGCGAAAGATCGTATGCACCGATGTAGATGAGGTCCAGATGCTCGGTCTGCAGCACGTCATCAAGGGCGTCTATGCCTTTTTTGCCTTCCAGAATGACACCCACGAGGGTCTTTTTGTTCTGGATGTCGGCATGGCGGGCAATGTCGCCGCCGGAATAGTTGCCTGCCCGCGTGAAGGGCGAGAACCCGCGGGTGCCGAGGGGGTGGTACTTGCAGCAGCGCACGGCGGTGCGGGCATCTTCGCCGGATTCCACGTGGGCGGTAATCACGCCTTCCACGCCGATATCCAGCGACTTGAGAATGCTCTCTTCATGCACGCTGCCAAGGCGGATGATGGGGTGGCAGCCTGCGGAGGCTGCGGCACGGGCCATGTCTTCCGCGGTCTGAAAGCTCGTGGGGCCGTGCTCCAGATCGATGATGGCAAAGTCGAAACCGGCGGCGGCCGTGACGTTCATGACCGCTGCGGAGGGGATGACGCACCAGGGGCCGAAGACCACTTTACCGGCGCGGAGTTTTTCCTTGAGGGTACCGTTGAGCATGGTTCTTACCTCACATGCATATGTGAAATGTCTTCAATGACGTAGGGGGTCAATCCTGCCAGCGTTGCCGTTGCGGTAAGGCCGCTGCCGACGCCTATGGAGGCGGCGCAGCCGGCCGCAAGCCCTGCCTGCACGTCGGAACGGGCATCGCCCACCATGACGCTGCGCGAGGCGGGAATGCCCAGCTCGTTGCAGCACAGGTGAATGCAGTCCGGTGCGGGCTTGGCTTCTGCCACTATGTCGGCCCCTGCGATGTAGTTCACATGGTCGCCGAGGCCGAGGTGGCGCATGCACAGCCACGCGCGTTCCGTCTTGTCCGTGGTGGCAAGCGCAATGGCCACTCCGTTGCCGCGCAGGGCGTCGAACAATTGCCTGAGACCCGGCAGCGGACGGATAAAGGTATCGAGCAGGTCCAGCGACTTGGTGTCCACCTCTGCAAACACGTCCACGAACAGCTGGTGCGTGTCCGTGATGCCGTTTTGCGCAAGGTAGTCAACGCCTGCCTGCAGCACGATCTCGCGCTTCTTCAGACCCACCGGTCCTTCGGGCTTTATGCGCATGGCGCGGGCGTCCACGCCCATGGCTTCCATGATGCCGGTCACGTGAGCGGAGGCAAGGCCGAGGGCCGCCCCCACGTGCTCGGCACGCAGTTTGACCATGTTGGCCCAGTAAGTGTGAATGTCAATGAGCGTGCCGTCTTTATCAAAGACGGCAAGCCCGACATTACTGATTTCGCCCTGTGGCAGAATGATGGACGCGGCCATGGTTACCTTGCGATATACTTGAGGTTGTCCTGCACCAGCTTGACGCCCTTGGCCACGCTGGAGCGGATGGCTTCGAGATTGGTGTCGAAGTCGTCCAGCGCCAGTTCTTCGCGCACAAGGTTGCGGGCAAAGGTGCCGATGGAAACGCCGTGCACGGTCAGCCCGCACATGCCTGCCAGCTCACCGGTCTTGCTGTTGGTGCCGCCGGAAAGCAGAATCTTGCAGGGAATACCGGTCTTCTCGGTCAGCTCGGCACAGGCCACGGCCTGCAGCGTGGTGCGGAAGGTATCTGGACCGCCGCTCATGGGCGCGCCGTCTGCCTGAATCATCAGGCGGTCGCCTGCCACTTCCTTCGCCTGACGCATGCGGCTGGCGAAGTGCTTGTTGGAAAGTTCGGACCTGTCGATGCACATGCTGATGAACTGGTCCGGCACAAGCGCGGCGATGGTCTTCCAGTCCTGCATCACGGCTTCGTCATCGGGAATGATGGCGTGCAGTTCCACGTTTTCCGCACCGGCGGCAAGGCAGCGGGGGATGATGTCGTTGAAATCCACCTTGCGGGTGAAGAATTCAATGGCATCGTTGGGGCAGACCTCGGCACAGTTGCCGCAGCCGATGCAGCGGGCGGTGGTGACGACGTAGGGTTCGCCTTCCTGAATGGCAAGCTGGTCGCACACGGGCAGGCAACTGCCGCAGGCGATGCAGTCGTCTGCGCGGATGAGCGCCTTGCGCACGTGCGGGTCGCCCTTGAGGCCGACGCTCACGTTGATGAAGGGGCGCACGGTCAGTTCTATGCCCAGTTCCGGTGCAAGTTCGAAGGCGCGGTCTATGCCGCGCATGCCTGCGCGGACCACTTCTTCGTTGGCGGAAAGGTCAATGCCGTGGGCACCTGCAAGGGTGTAGATGATGCACAGCTTGTAGACCTCTACGGGGTCTTCGTTGCCTGCGCCGCACACGACCTTGAAGTACCGGCCGCTATCAAGGATGGATTTGAGTTCTGCGTATCTGCTCATGGTCTCTTACAGGTATTCGGTTATGGGGGTGTAGAAAGAAGAATGGCCTGTGGGGGTGATGATATGCAGCCCCTCATGCTGTCTTCTGGTGAGCCATGCGTCTATCTGGTGCAGGAACCGTTCGTTCCAGCGGTGCCTTTCTATGTTGAGCGCATGTTCGTGCGTATCAAATCTTTCGTCATAGTGCAGCGTGGTGTCACTGTTCAGGTAGCCGTCCATGCCTGCAATGAAGATTCTGCGGGCACCCATGACAACGGCCACACCTGCCAGCAGCACCGAGATGGTGCGGCAGTTGGAGGAGATCATGCCATTGGCGATGTCGAAGTCGGCATCGAGAATATCGTTGAACACCAGCGGTTCGTACGGGCGGTCGAGATAGTCGTCTATCAGGTCGCCGGGCAGGTTGATGCCGAGCAGCAGGCTGGAATCCGGATGCACGGTTTCAATGTGCGAGACAAAACGCTTGGCGTTGTTGAACGCATGGTAGTCCGGCACAAACAGGCCGCCGAGGTTGTTGGCACCGAGCACAATGGGCTTGTGCAGCTTGATGAACTGGCGGATTTCTTCCTGCTTTTCCTTCAGGCTGGGGCCGTTGGCGAGAATGAGAATATCCTTGCCCGCATGGCGGTCCTGATAGGGCGGATGCGGTGCGGGGATGCAGTTTTCGCGTTCTTCACCGGGTACGCAGAAGTGCTTGGCACCCATGTAGCCCACAACGCCCTGACCGATGAGTTCGTCCACCAGTCTGGGGTTGAATCCCGTGGGGTTGAGCTTGCGGATGTACGACATGGCGTTCCAGATTTCGTCCATGCGGTATTCCTGCCGCTTCATCAGTTCCTTGGGGTAGTTGGGATGTACGTTGAAGATGCCGGAAATCATGTACGGCAGTTGGTAGCCCCACGGCGTCTTGCGCATGATGTCAAGGAAATAGCGCTCAATCACGTTCAGCACGGGCGAGGGATTGTAGCGTTCCATGCCCTGCACCCTGAGGTAGCCGAGCAGTATTTCCGTGGGCAGGTTGCCCGCGCCGCGGCCGATGCCGAAGATGGTGGAATCCACAATATCTATGCCTACGGCCAGCGCCTCGATGGTGCTTGCAAAGGCCATCTGCGTGTTGTTGTGGGGGTGGAAGCCGATCTTCAGATGCTTCAGTTCCAGCAGCGGTTCAAATATGGGCCGCACGTGGAAGGGGAAGATGGAACCATAGCTGTCGCCCACATAGGCGTAGTCTATGTCCGTATCGGCAAGGCGCTTGATAAGTTCCTTGCGCTCGTTTTCCGTGAAGCAGATGTAGCCCATGCACTGCAGGGAGGAGATATAGCCCTTCTGCTTGATTTTTTCGCACAGGTCCAGAGCACCGGCAAGATCGTTTTTGCCTGCTGCAATGCGGATCATGCGGGCCACGGACTCTTCTGCCGGGGGCAGGTCTTCAAGGTCAATTTTGCCGTAGTCGCCCATAAGGGCGATAGCCGGACCCTGAATGTTGCCCACGGTTTCGCGGAGCAGGTCTTCGGGCGTTAACCGCCAGATGCCTGTGCTGTTTTTGGGGAAATATTTTTCCGAGCTGCGGAAGCCGAGCTCGACGAAATCCACGCCGGTTTTGGACAGGGCCTTGTAGGACTCGCGGACAAGTTCCTGCGAGAAGTCCCAGTTGTTGACGTAGCCGCCGTCGCGGATGGAACAGTCAAGAATTTCAAAGGGCTTGTTCAGATTCATGGGAACCTCGTTCCGCAATGGGATATCTTCATATGGTTATCAGGCAGATCAGTGTACTTTCCAGTGGGGGCGCTTATCCAGCAGGTCGCTTTTTTCGAACTCCGGGGCCGACATGACCATGGTGCGTATTTTTCGTTCGAGTTTCTTTTCAATGGGCAGGGCAACGTTCTGCAGTTTCACGGGGTCCACATCGCCTATGACAAGAACGTCTATGAGGCCGGAATCTATGCCCTTTGCATAATCATCGAGAATGTAAACCTGCTGTACATCGCCAAGATGCGTGAGAATCTGGTCTATGACTCTGTCTATGCCGAAATGTTTGCGGACAATGGAGCTTATTTCAGGGAAGAATGGGTGGTTGGCGTTGGCCTTGTAGAAGATGTTTCTTCCTTTCTTCTCCTTGTCCAGGTAGCCGGCCTGACTCAGGCCGTCGAGCTCTTCCTTCAGCGCGTTGGGTGAAAGTTCGAATTCGGCAGAGAGCTCCCTAAGATACGAAGATACCTCGGGATTAAGAAAAAGTTTCAGCAGCAGTTTAATGCGCGTCTTGGATGTGAAGAGTTTGTCGAGCATGGCTTTACGTTAAGGAAAACTGTACAAAATGTCAAAGGGCGGAAATGCCGCTTTTCTTCTCCGGAGAAAGAAAATCATTGGAGTCTCCCGTTGCCTGAGTCCCGAAGGATCAGGGCTTTTCCATTGCCTGCCGCTTGTGCAGATCGTTGTAAATGAGTTCGGTGAGACGGAAGTCCCACGGGGTGTCGATGTCGAAGGCGCGCTCCACAGGAACTTCCACCGCCTTGACCACGCCGCCGAACAGGGTGTCGTATTTGAGGATGGAATCAGGGCGCGATGCGTAGCACAGCGGGGTGATGTCCCAGCACGAGGGAGCGTCCTGCCGTCTGGTGATGGTGGAATCGAGCGGCACGGCAATACGCACGTTGGCCTGCGCATCCAGCGTCACCATGTTGAAGAAGGGGCTTCTGGTGGTCTTGACCACGGTGAAAACGGTGTCCGCATCGGTGCTGACGAGCTTGTTCACGCAGGCGTCTATGTCTTCGGGGGAACGCAGGGGAGCCACCGCAGGCACGGAGACGAACACGTCAAAGTCGCCGTCCGGGTCGTTGGCACGCAGGTATTCCACGGCATGACGCCATGCCAGCCGCTCGGGGGCTGCGTCCGTTGCCAGTTCCGCTGGGCGCATGAAGGGCGTTTCCGCACCGTATTCGCGGGCGACACGGGCTATTTCTTCATCTTCCGTGGAAACGATGACCCTGTTGATGTGCGTGCTTGCAAGCGCCTGTTCCACGGCGTGGGCAATGAGCGGCTTGCCGCCCAGCAGTTTGACGTTCTTGCGGGGCAGCCCCTTGGAGCCGCCTCTGGCGAAGATGAACCCTATGGCTTTCATGTCTGTGCCTTTGCTGCGGGGCCTCCGTCTTCATGGCGGAGGCCCATTTCTTCTAGATATTGTAGATGGAGGTCTTGTAGTTCGCCAGATTCGCGGGATTGGTGAACCATTTGACGGTCTGCTCAAGGCCGTCGCGCAGCGAATACTGGTGCTTGTAGCCGCAGAGGGTGCGCAGCTTGGTGCTGTCGCACAGCAGGCGCATGACCTCGGACTTTTCCGGACGCTTGCGCTGTTCTTCCGTCACGATGGCGGCATCGCTGTTCATGATGGAGCGGATGGTCTCGAACAGTTCACCGATGGAGATTTCCACATTGGTGCCGATGTTCACTTCTTCACCGATGGCGGCATCGCATTCTGCCAGTGCTATCATGGCTGCGCAGGTATCCAGCACGTAGTTGAAGTCACGGGTGGGGCGCAGGTCGCCGAGGGCGATGTCCTTCTTGCCTGCCGCAATCTGGGAAATGATGTTGGGAATGACCGCGCGGGCGGACTGGCGGGGGCCGAAGGTGTTGAACGGGCGCGCCGTGACCAGAGGCAGATTGAAGGTGTTGAAGAAGCTTTTGGCAATGGCGTCTGCCCCTATCTTGCTGGCGCTGTAGGGAGACTGCGGCTGCAGAGGGTGGGTTTCCGCAATGGGCACGGTCAGGGCCGTACCGTATACCTCGCTGGTGGAGGTTTGCAGCACGCGGGAGCAGCCAGCATCAAGGGCGGCCTGACAGATGTTCAGGGTGCCGCGCACGTTGGTATCCACATAGGCATCGGGCGCAACGTAGGAATAGGGAATGGCGATGAGCGCGGCCAGATGGAAAACCACGTCGATATCTGCGCAGAGCTTGCGGCAGAAGTGCGGGTCGCGCACGTCGCCGGTAACGATTTCCATGTGCGCAAGCTTGTCCGACTTTTCGAGCCAGCCCCAGTTGTTGAAGGAGTTGTACAGACAGAGCGCGCGCACCTTTGCGCCGCGTTCCACCAGCATTTCCGCAAGGTGGGAACCGATAAAGCCGTCTGCTCCGGTGACGAGAACTCTTTTGTTTGCAATGCCGCTCATGAAAAAACCTCTTGTACGTCTGGTTGTCGTTTCCGGGCCCGCAAGGGTGTCTTAGCGGCGGGCCATGGCTTCCCGTATGGCGGGATGGGTTGTCAGCATGTCTGCCACGGCTTCCCAGAAGGGTTTTTCCGGAGTGCCGGGTACCTTGATGTATTGTTCGACGAACTCGCGGTAACGCTCGTTCGGGGTGACGATGAATTCCCTGAAACTGTCGGGAGAATGCACGTCAGGATTCAGCGCCCGCGCACCGAAGGTGGCAAGCAGCTTGTGGAAGTATTTGATGCCCGCGTAGCCGTGTTCCAGCTGGTCCGTGGTGGTGAAGAGCATGGGCTTGCCAAACAGCGCCCCGAAGGAAACCGAGGTGGAGTTGTGCAGAATGACCAGCTTGCACCGGCTGATGAGCTCTGCGCTGTTGCCCTTGATGATCTTGCGGTCGCCGAACACACCGGGGTGCTTTTCGTATTCCGAGCGCGGATGCGCGGCAATGACCACCCTGAGCCCTGTCTGCTGTTCCACGGCATCGAAGATGCGGCGCATTCCGGGATAATAGACCTCGGGCGTTGCTCCCATTTTCGAGCCGTGCGTCATGGCTTCGGGATGGTGGGGGAAATACTGGTCGAGGAATACGGCGGTTTCCGTTTCCGGTTGCGGATCTGCCTTGCATTGCAGGTACAGGTCGTAGTCCAGCGCATGAATGTAGGCGATGTTTGCCGAAGGGCCGAACCATTTCTGCGTGAAGCTGCCTGCGCCGAGAATGAGCAGGGGCCTGTCTATCTCCGGCTTGGGGAAGAAGGGCAGGCGCTGCACGGCCTGCATTGCCTTTTTCCATGTCAGGGAGCGGAGCAGGCGCATTGCCTTTTCGCGGCGCGTGAACTGCGGAATGGGAATGGCCATGAGCCCTGCCGTTATGTAGGGCAGGCGGTACTGCTTGAGAATGCCGAGCACCTTGCGGTCGGTCGGCGTTGCACCAAGGTAGCTCATGGCAACGGAATCCGCAGGCGCTGCGGCGATGAAGGCCCGAACATCCTGCATGGTCTGCGCCTTCATGACGGAGGCTGCCCCTTCCGGCAGGTAGTCGGTGTGCGCCACGCTGCGGCTGTAGAACAGGCGCGGCATTATCAGCAGGTGCACATTGAAGCCCCGGCGGATAAGCTCATGCACGCCGAAGCGTTCGCAATCACGCTGCGAGATGTTGAAGGGAAAGAGATAATATATGTTCATGCGCTGCCGTTGGCTGTTACGGGTACCGGCGTCTGTTGATAACGCCTGACCATGCCACCTGAAACTGTTACCTGAAACTGTAGCCTGTTACTGCTGTCTGTTTCCGTTGCCACTTCATCCCGCCAACCCATTCTGCCGTGCATGCTGCCAGCTTACGCTGCCAGTCTATGCCGACTGTCGCCGGATATGGCGTCCGTTGTGGTTTCTAGTCGTTCCCCGCGCTGAACTGGACATGGTATTCCATCTCCGCCCGTGCGAAGTCTTCCATCCTGCCGATGTCCATCCAGTATTCGCGGATGGGGAAGCAGGTGGGTACAAGGTTGTCCGCCAGCAGCACCTTGTAGAGGTCCGGCATGTCGAACATGGTGTTCTGGGGGATGTAGTCCAGCGCCACCGGTGAAAGCACGTAGATACCGGCATTCACGAAGAACTTGTGCAGCGGCTTCTCGTCAATGGAAAGCAGGTCGTTGCCGCTGGTGCTTACCACGCCGAAGGGTACCTGCATGTCATATTCGCGCACGCACATGGTGGCGGGGGCCGCCTTTTCCATATGGAATTCCATGAGCTGGTTGAAGTTCACCTTGGTGAGCAGGTCGCCGTTCATGACAAAGAACGGCAGCTCGGGGCGCTGCGGCAGCAGGGAAAGCGCCCCTGCCGTGCCGAGGCGGGTGTGCTCGTGCACATAGGTGATGCTGGCGTTCAGCTGCGAGCCGTCCTTGAAGTATTCCTGAATTTTTTCAGGCATGTAGTTCAAGGAGATGACGAAGTTGTTGTAGCCGTGCTTCTGGAAGGTGCGGATGATGGTTTCCAGAATGGGCCGCCCGCCCACGCAGAGCATGGGCTTGGGGCAGGAATCCGTGAGGGGGCGCAGGCGTGTGCCGAGTCCGCCTGCCATGAGCACCACCAGGTTGTCCCTTTTGGGCGGAGCCACAAGGTCTTTGAGCACGTGCATGCCCACAAGCTGGCCGCGGGCATTGACGATGGGCAGATGCAGAATGTCGCGCTGCGTCATGCGCAGGGCGATGCTCTCCCTGTCTTCATCTTCTGCGGCGAACATGGGGTTGCGCGACATGATTTCGGATACCGGCGTATCCAGCGCGCCGTTGCGCAGCAGCAGGGTGCGCACGTCGCCGTCCGTCACGGTGCCGAGCAGTTTCATATCTTCGTCCACCACAAGCGCAATGCGCAGAGAGCCGGTGGCGATGACCTTGAGTGCCTCGAACACGGGGGTGTTCGGGCTTATAAGTGTATTTTTCCAGTCTTTCATGTTCGGTACCTCGAATGACCCGGCAGTTGGGGAGCTATTCGGTGATCAGGGAATCTGCGGCAAAGTCGGCGCTTGCCGGAGTGCCGAGCAGCTCCCAGTAACGCATGGGTGAGATGCCGGTGCCGGGGCGTTTTACGGTCATGTTGTCCGTTGTGAGCGGCTCGCCTTTCTTGATGTCGCAGGCGGCCACAAGGCTTTTGCGGGCAATGGCGATGTTGCCGAGCTCGCTGGGCTGCGGCTTCTTTTCGCCGGTGCCGAGAGAGGCCTCCACAATGCGGATGGAGCGCACCATATCTGCCAGTTCGTGCGGTTCCAGCGAAGCCTTGTGGTCAGGGCCGGGCATGTTCTTGTCCAGCGTGAAATGCTTTTCGATCAGCACGGCACCGCGCGCCACTGCCGCCACGGGAATGGTGATGCCGGGGGTGTGGTCAGAGTAGCCCACGGGCAGGTTGAAGAGGTCGCGCAGCGTGTCCATGCCGCGCAGGTTCACATCTTCATACGGGGTGGGGTACTGCGTGGTGCAGTGCAGCAGGGTCAGTCGCTCGGTGAGCAGCGATCCGGCCCGCTGGCAGACGGTGGCAAGGTCGTTTGCGTCCGGGGCGCGCTCAGGCTCCAGCATGCCGTGGGCGAGCACGGCAATGGCCGTGCGGATCTCTTCCGGCGTGGCCATGCCGGTGGAAAGGATGAGCGGCAGGCCGGTGCGCGCAATGGCGAGTAGCAGCGGGCCGTTGGTCAGTTCGCCGGATGGAATTTTCATACGCTGCACGCCCAGTTCCATGAGCAGGTGCACGCTCTCAAGGTCGAAGGGCGTGGACATGAATTCAATGCCCAGCTCGTTGCAACGGGCCTTCAGCGCTTCGTGTTCCGCTGCGCCGAGTTCCAGCTTTTTCAGCATATCCAGCTGCGATTCGCCTTCGCCGCTGGTCTTTTTCTGGTACTCGGCCTTGCCCGCCTTGGCGCTGGCAATGCTGGACGCCTTGAAGGTCTGGAATTTCACGGCATCGGCACCGGCTGCATGCGCAGCTTCCACCAGCTTGAGTGCAAGTTCCGGCGAGCCGTTATGGTTCACGCCTGCTTCGGCAATGATGTAGACAGTATTCATGATCAGGCTCCTGCCACCATGTGAAAGGGCTTTCTGATGAGTCCGGCAAAATCAGGCACGGCGGCCAGTGTTTCCACGATGCGCTGTGCGGTGTTGCCGTTGCCGTAAGGATTGACGGTATGCGAGCAGTCCATGGACAGGGCGGTGCGCAACGCGGCAAGAATGTCGTTGCGGGCTGCGCCGCAGTCGATGACCGATGCCGCACGCAGGCGGCCCTTCTGCCGGTCGCCGATGTTGACTGTGGGTACGCGCAGGCTGGGGGCCTCGTACAGTCCGCTCGACGAGTTGCCCACCACGGCCGCGGCCAGTTTCATGGCGCTGAGATAGCGCAGATGGCCGAGTGAGGTGTGGGCGGAAACATGTTCCCGCGCTGCCGCATAGTCGCTGATGAGGCGCATCAGTTCCCGCCCGCCTGTGTCGGCGTTGGGCATGGTGAAGAGCACGCTGCAGCCCTGATCTTCGGCGCACAGGGTATCGAGCGCGGCAAAGAGTTCTCCCAGCTGATCGGCGGAAGAGCAGGTGCCCAGCGTTTCGGGGTGGTAGGTGGTAAGCAGCATGCGGGGGCGGATGGCAATGCCGAGCTGCTGTTCCAGTTCGTGGCGATCCAGCAGCGGCAGTTCCAGAATGGCGTCTATGCCTGAGCTGCCCACGTTGAACACCCTGTCGGGATTCTCGCCCATCTGCCGCACGCGGTCGGCGGCCTGCTCGTTGCTGACGAAGTGCAGGTGCGACATCTTGGTGATGGCGTGACGGATGGATTCGTCAAAGGCACCTTCCGTGGTGTCGCCGCCGCACAGGTGGGCCACGGGAATGCGTGCAATGAGCGCCGCCTGCACGGCCGCGAGCATTTCAAAGCGGTCGCCCAGCACCATGACCAGATCGGGCGCAAGGCGTGCAAAGGCATCTGCAAAGCCGATGACCCCGAGACCGATGGACTTGGTTATGCCCACGGCCGAGTCGCTGGAGAGCAGCATTTCCACCTTTTCATCTATGCGGAATCCGTCGGCGGTGATGGACTGCGCCGTATAGCCGAATTCCTGTGACAGGTGCATGCCTGTTGCCACGATCTGCAGCGTGAAGTCGTCGCGGGCCTGCAGGGCGCGCATGACGGGACGCAGCAGACCGTATTCGGCGCGGGTTCCTGTGACTATGCAAATGCTACGCATGGATTATCCTGCCATTTCGGAGGGTGCTCCGGCTGCCAGTCCGGCACCGCTGGGAATGTTGATGAGCCGTGCTTCAATATCCTGTGCCACGCCAAGGTCCATGCGGGGCGCTGCGGCGTACATGGGCAGCCTGCTCATGAGTGTCCATACCGGACGGGTCATGAGGCCTGCGGCATTGGTCTGTTCCAGCATGTCGTTGCGCAGGGTCATGTCCGCCTTGTCGAGCATGATGGCATTGAGCCAGTAGTTGCTCACGCAGTGCTCGGGTTCTCTGACGAACTGTACGCCGGAAACACAGGCAAAGGCTTTGATATAGCGCTCTGCCAGCACACGCTTCTGGGCCAGCAGGGTGGGCAGCTGTTCGATCTGGGCGCAGCCGAGGGCCGCGTTCAGGTTGGGCATGCGGTAGTTGAAGCCCACCATGTCGTGGAAATATTCCCACTTGTGCGGCAGCTTGGCCGTGGTGGTGATGTGCTTGGCCTTGTCTGCCAGCGCGACATCATCGGTGAGAATGGCTCCGCCGCCGCCCGTGGTGATGGTCTTGTTGCCGTTGAAGCTCAGGGTGCCCAGCGTGCCGAACAGGCCGGTATGCTTGCCCTTGTAGTAGGAGCCGAGCGATTCCGCGGCGTCTTCCACCAGAGGAATGTTCCAGGCCTCGCACAGGGCGCACAGTTCGTCCATCCGCACGGGGTGGCCGAAGGTGTGCATGGGCACGATGGCGGCTATGCGTCTGCCAGTGGTCTTGTTGTAGGTACCATCCTTGCGGCGTTCGGCAATGCTGTCCAGATGCGCGGCAAGCTTGTCAGGATCAATGCCCAGCGTGGTGTATTCGCTGTCCGCAAAATGGGGAACAGCGCCGATGTAGGCTGCGGCAGCGGCGGTGGCAGCAAAGGTCAGGGCGGGCATCACCACTTCCGTATCCCGCTCCACTCCGGCGAGCAGCAGGGCCACATGCAGGGCGGCGGTGCCGTTCGCCACGGCAATGGCGCGCCTGGCTCCGGTGAATTCCTGCAGCTGTTCCTCGAACTGGTTGACGTATTTACCCGCGCTGGAAACCCAGCCGGTGTCTATGGTGTCCTTCACGTATGCCCATTCGTTGCCTGCAAAGGTGGGCTCGTGCAGCACGATGCCGGACGTGGCACCTGTTGCGGTGCGGATAGCCTGAATGGTTCCTGTGATGCTGTTTGCTGACATATGCGTCTCGTATTGCCTGAATTCGGCTGGAAGCGGATCTGCCTGAAGGGCATCCGCATGCGGTTTACGGGCGTTTGTCCGCTGGCTGCTGTTCCTCGGCAGCCTCAAGACTTGCGCGGTAGTGGGGAAGCACCTCGTCGGGGGTGCCGTCCATGACGATGCGTCCGGCTTCAAGCCAGACGATGCGGTCGCAGTGTTCCACCGTGGTGAGGCGGTGGGCGATGATGAGCATGGTGAGCGATCCCGCCAGATTGCGCACGGTGTGCTGAATGGCGTTTTCGCTCTGCTGGTCAAGGGCGCTGGTGGCTTCGTCCAGCACCAGCAGTCTGGGCGAGCGGTACAGGGCGCGGGCAATGGCTATGCGCTGTCGCTGGCCGCCGGAAAGTTTGGCTGCGCGTTCGCCGAGCGGCTGTTCATAGCCTTCGGGCAGTTGCGCGATGAATGATTCAAGAGCCGCCATGGTGCAGCAGTGGGCAACCTTGTCGTGGTCCACATCTTCCGCAGGAATGCCGAAAGCCACGTTTTCGGTGATGGTGCCGTCGGTGAAGAAGGGGGCCTGTCCCACATACCCCACGTTGGCCCGCCATTGCTGCAGATGGGCGGATTCAAGCCGGGTGCCGTCAATGGTGATCCGGCCGCTGGTCGGGTGCAAAAGGCCGATGATGAGGTCCGCAAGGGTGCTCTTGCCGGAGCCGGAACGGCCGACGAGCCCCACGGTTTCGCCCGCTTCTATGTTCAGGGAAACAGCGGCAAGGGCGCTGGAATCAGCTCCGGCGTAGGTGAACGATACTCCATTTATGGCGATGTTCTTTTCAAACGGCATGGGGGTGACATCTGCCTTTGCCTGAGGCTGCTCGGGCATGTCGAGGATGGCGTCTATAACGGCCTCGGCTCTGGGCAGGTAGTCGCGCACCGACGAAAGGCTGTTCACGATGCGGTTGAACGCGGGAATGGATCGCCATGCCACAACGGCCAGCAGGGCCACGGGGCCGGATATGGCGGAGGGAGACGATTCGTCGGAGAAGATGATGGAAACGAGAATGACACCGCACAGGGTGATGAACCCTGCGGTTTCGAACGCCCATGAGGGAATGCGCGAGAGCAGATGCACCATGGACTGCGATCTGGATGAACAGGTCACGTCCTTCAGATACAGGTCAAAGAAATACGGCTGGTTGGAGGAGATGATGATCTCCTTGATGCCCTGCGTGATGTTGGAGATGCGCTTGTTGATGTTCATCTCGTAGCTGGCGCATGTTCTGGCGTGGCGGTCGATGCGCGGGCGCAGGCTGCGGTAGATGATCATGCCCATGGCCCCGAGCGGAATGACCGTGCCGATGGAGATGCCGGGGGCGGTGATGAGCAGCACAAGGCCCATCATGCTGACAAGCACGATATCGTTGAAAGCGAGCATGCCCATGTACCACACCATGATCACGTTCTTGCGCCATGATCCGGCCGTGACAAGGTCTGCGGAATGTTTGCTCACATGCCATTCATAATCGCGGCGCAGATAGTTCTGCAGCAGCAGCCCGCCGAAGTGCGCATCTATCTTGGCGGCAAGGCGGGAATAGGCATAGGTGACGCTTCCGGCCACGCCATTCTTGGCGAGCATGAGAAAGGATGCCAGAAGGCCCAGTGTGATGATGAAATTTTTGTCCGACGCAAGGACCTGTGCAGGCAGATAGCCTTTGACCCCGGCAAAATAGGGAGAATTGAGAATTGCCCCGGGATCGTTGATGGATGAGATGAAAAGCGCTATGACTCCGACTGCACCGGTCTCCACAATGGAAGACAGGATGATGCCCAGTGTTATCAGAGCCAGTCGTGTGCGCCATGCTCGAGGGATAATCGAGATGGTTTTTGCGAAAAAGTTATTTGATGACAAAGACATATATCTTTTTGCCCCGCATAGTGTTCTAGTGTTTATTGTTAAGAAAAACTGAACAAAAGTCAAGAGGGCGAGCCTGTGCTCACAGGCCGGTTCCTGATGGCGAATATGTTTTTAGCGTGAACATTGGCGGTTGTGCGTGGCTGATTGGGCGGGTTGTCATGATGCTGCCGCTGTGTGACCTGTTGTGTCTGTTGTGGTCGGTTCCGACCATTTACGACCCATTTACGACCAGTTGCGACCCGTTGAAATCTGTTACGACTGGCGGGGGCCGGTCGGGGGGGCTGTTACGGCATTTGGAGTTATGCCATCAGGCGGAATCCGATGCACCTGAATTGGTGGAAAGGCAAGAATTATAAATGACGAACCCTCCTGATGGGCGGTACTTGCCTTCTTAATGAAAAATGATTACTGATACCAGCAAAGGACGACACTCTTTGATTATAGACGAGGTAACCATGGCACCCCAGACCCGGATGACCAAACAGCGGAAAGTTATTTTGGAAGAACTGCGTAAGGTGACTTCACACCCCACAGCAGACGAAGTGTACGATATGGTGCGTCAGCGCCTGCCTCGTATCAGTCTGGGTACCATCTATCGCAATCTGGACGTGCTCGCCGAAAGCGGAGAGATTCTCAAGCTTGAAAGTGCGGGCAATCAGAAGAGGTTTGACGGTAATCCCATGCCGCATGCGCATATCCGCTGCACGCGTTGCGGAAGGGTGGGGGACGTGATGAACGTGGGTATCGAAGTGCCTCTCGACGGCATGGATGTTTACGGTTTTACCGTAACCTCCGCGCGTATCGAATTTGACGGTATCTGCGACGCCTGCCAGAGCACCAACTAGCATATCTGGTTGCCGCCGGTTGTTGTATCCGGAGGCAGGCAGGGTATCTGGCTGGAATATATGAACGCCGAAGGGCCGGATCTTGTGATCCGGCCTTTTTTCATTGTGGCCGGGCATTGTCCGGATGGGCGCAGCTGCCCTTCCGGCCGCTGATCTGCGGAAGAGCCGGAGAGAGCGGGGATCCCCCGAACGCTGTACCGGACAGTTTGCGCTGCGGGGGCGGGCATGCGGGACAGCGGATACGACATTATAAATATGCTGTGCCGGTATCCTTGCTCCACGTCCTGTAGTATTCTTGAAATACTGACGAGCGTATGTGCGCGCGCAGGCTGACATCGGGTCCATAAGGGGGCCCGAGTCCAAGGGGGAGGGAAGGACCACAGGAGGTCGCGACATGGAAGAGAGAAGAGAATACCCGCGTTATTCGGTCGGGCAGCAATACTATTGCGAACTCATAAATTCCAAGGGAGAAAGCTATTACGGGCGGGTTGACGATATCAGCCAGTACGGCGCCCGCATTGAATTCTCCAATGAGTATTACCCGGCTGAAGTACAGAACGGCGACAAGGTGTATCTGTACGGATACCGCAGCGGTGCATCGCGCGATGGTGAAAAGCTGGCCGCCAAGGCCGTATGGCGTGACAAGCAGTGCTACGGTGTGCAGTTCTATACCTCTGTCTATGAATCTGCGGAAAGCCTGATGTCCATGTATCCTGATGCAATGCCGAAGTATTATTAGCCAATGGTGAGATAAAAAAGCCCCCTGCTTGTCGGCAGGGGGCTTTTCTTTTATCCGGAGCATGGAAGTGTCCGTTATTGTAGCCTGCCGGCATAGCAGCCGGATGGCGCTGATTATGTGGATGGGATGCGTTTTGCGAAGGACGGTGTGGGGTTGGCGTATGGCCACAGGCACGCAGGCGTGCACAGAGGGCTTGCCCGGATCATTGCAAAGCGTATGGTGGCTTAAAGCCGGAAGAGTGTTGCGGGCGTTCAGGGTGTCAGCTTGGTCTGTCCGCTCCGTCTGCAAGGTCAGGCTGTCCGATCGGTCTGTCAGGCCTTTTGGACTGTCAGGTGAGGCTGCTTCGCGGCTTTGTCAGCGCAAAGAGGGCGGGGGAGCAAGTCCGCGCCGCCCCTGCCGTCCGGGTTGTGCATCGGGCAGATTTGAACCTCCAGCATACAGGGAAGAACGATCATGGCAAAGACAGATGCCGCGACAGGCAACAGAGTGCTCTACCTTTCTCACGGTGCAGGCCCCATGCCCTTGCTTGGGGATGCCGGACATGCTCAGATGCTCGCCACCCTGCAGCAGGTGGCATCCGCCATGCCGCGTCCCAAATCCATTGTGCTGATGAGCGCCCACTGGGAAGAGGCGGCTCCCACGGTCACCACGGGTACCAGCCTGCCGCTCATCTATGACTATTACGGATTCCCCGAAGAATCATACGAGATTGCCTATCCCGCACCCGGAGCTCCCGGGCTGGGCAAGGCCTGCCATGCCCTGCTGGCGGCAGAGGGGCTTTCGCCCGTGGCGGACGCTGCGCGCGGGTATGACCACGGCATGTTCGTTCCGCTCAAGATCATGTATCCGGAGGCGGATATTCCCTGCATTCAGATATCTCTGGTCAAGGGGTTGGATGCAGGCGTGCATCTGCGCATGGGGCAGGCTCTTGCCGGACTTGCGGACGAAGGCGTGCTGTTTGTCGGCTCCGGTTTTTCGTTCCACAACATGCGGGCTTTCTTTATGCAGGATACACCCGCGACACGGGCCATGAACGAAGGGTTTGATGCATGGCTGACGGAAACCTGCTCCGGCGGGAACCTTGCCCCCGAAGAACGGTTGCTGCGTCTTGCAGGATGGGAAGAAGCGCCCCACGCCCGCTATTGTCATCCCAGAGAAGAGCATCTGCTGCCCCTGCATGTGTGCTGCGGCATAGCGGGCGGAGCAAAGGCAACGCCTTTCAGTCTTGAGCTGCTAGGCAAGAAAACAAGCATGTTTCTGTGGTAGTGCGCCGCAAGGCGTAGCAGACAGATATAACAAAAGAAAAGCGGGAGGTCGGACTGATCCGGTCTCCCGCTTTGTGTATTTGCCGTGCAAGCCCCTGCAGGCTTGTATCGCGTCAGCTCGTGGCCCCCTGACGGGCGGCCCGAATAAGTATCTCCGTTACGAACTGGCTGGAGTTTCGGGTCGTCCAGTAGTCGGTCACGTAACGTTCGTACGTCTCTTCGCCGAGAATATAGCCGCATTTGGCAGCCCAGCGGCACATCTTGGCATAGGTTTCGTGAATGGTTTCGTGCGGGCCGATGTGGTAGCACGAGGCCATCAGGCACCCCCCAAGCTTTGTTCTGGCTTCTTCCGGCGCAGGCATAAGCGTTTTCTGCAGAATGCGTATGCCCTGCGGCTTATCCTGCATTCTGAGCTTGAGCGATGAAAAATTCAGTATTACGGGACCGGTGATCTCGTTCTGGCAGCTCTCTACGTAGTTGGTCCAGTCAATGTTGATGATGGAGCCTTCAATGTCGTTCTCAAACGTCTGATCCTGATACATGTAGTCGCTGGCTTCGACATACTTGATGGAAACTTCGCGTATGTCGTTTTCAATGACCATCTCCGCTTCGGAAACAAGATCGTACCAGTCCTTCACGGATTCATACTTTCTGCGGATTTCTTCCTGCTGCTGTTCCAGCTCACTGATCTTGGACGTGAAGGAATTCTTGATGGCTTTATAAACATTGGAGGGCGACTTGCCTTCGATGAAGTCGCGCATCTCTTCGAGCTTGAAGCCCATCTGCTTGTAATATTTGATAACAGGCACTGCCAGCAGAGACTGGTAGGTGTAGTAGCGGTAGTTGTTATAATCCTGCCGCTGGGAAGTGATTATTCCGATGTTATCGTAGTAACGCAGTGCCTTTTTGGAAATGTTGCAGATATGGCTGACATCCCCGATAGAGTACTTGGCCTTACTCTTCATGGTGAACCTCGTCTCGTGTTGCGCTCGCCCGATGCCGTCCGCCCGCGTCCCTCGCCGGACTCTCTGCTGCATGTCTTTCAAATGCAGGATGAACCCGTCGCGGAGTCATGAACAGCAATCGGCTGCAAAATCCCGGAACGCCCCTCGAAAAGTTAAGATGTCTTTATGTTGAAAGGCGTTATGCCTTTGCTGCACTGCCCGTTTTTTAAAAAAAAGAGGGCCCCCCGGCAGCAGGCAGCCCTCTTATATAGGTATCGCGCCTTACAATCAATCCTTGATGTAGCGGTTGATTGTGGCAGCGCCTTCTTCATGCGCTCTGTAATAGACGCGAAGCTCGTCGGCAGGGTCCATGTCGAAGCGGGCTTCTTCGAGCAGGCCGTTGGCTTCTGCGGTCATCAGGGCGTTGATGATGGAAGGCTTCTTGAAAGCCTGAAAGTGACCGTACTGATCCTTGAGGGCGGCCATCACGTCGTCTGCGCAGGCTTCCCCTACCTTGGTGAAGTGCTTCAGAATTGCATAGTTAAGCGGCTGCATGCTGTATTCTCCTACTTCTTCTTGAGCAGATCAAAGGGGTTCATGGCGATAGTGAAGATGCCCATTACCATGACGACTGCGGCAGCCCATGCGATGGGGGGCATGGACCAGCCGTCCATACCGAAGGCGAGGCCGAGCACTATCCAGCAGCAGAAGGGACCCCAGAAAGAGAAAGTGCCGTTGCAGGACATGCCGAGCGCGGCGCCGCACATGGCGTTGCCCTTGTACCAGAACATGAAGGTAAGGTAGGCGCTCAGGCCGGCAAGAACGAACCAGGGCATGGCTTCAGCATCGGTGAAGGAGGTCATGACCATGTCAAAGGCGTTAACGCCGGAGATCATGCTGAAGAGGGGTACCAGAATGATCAGGTTGGAAATACCGGAGGTCACCTGACGGATGGTAATGCCGATTTCGGGGTCGATCATGGAGGTGCCGTAACCGCAGACGCAGCCTTCAATACCCCAGCACAGGGCGGCAATAAAGCCGAAGAGCAGGCCCACAACCAGACCGTCCGGTACTTCGTCACCAAGGCCGGTGCTGCCGATCATGAAGCTTGCAAGGAAGCAGATGGCAATACCGAGCAGCATGCGGCTGTTCAGGTGCTGCTTGAAAAGGAAGCGGCCGAGAATGGCGCCGATGGCGGGGCAGAGCGCGCTGATCGGCACAACAATGGAACCGGCCTTCTGCAGGCCCACAACATATGCGGTGCTGGCGAGGGGGCCGCCGATGATGGCAGCGGCAACCATGACAAGGCCGGGCTTGGTCTTGATGCAGCGTACAAAGTCGCCGAAACGGCCGCGTGCCGAGGCAATGCTCATGGCCCAGACGGCGCTGCAGCTGTCGGTGGTGGCGGCGCCGAGGGCGCTCAGCAGGTACATGACAGCAAAGGCGGAAAGGCCGGAGTTTTCGCCGTACCACTGCAGCCATACACCCTTGGACATGCCCAGAGTCATGAATGCGGTATAGAAACCGTAGAGCAGGCCGGAAAGCAGGGCGATGACTATGCCCTTGCGTTTGAAATCGGTGGCCAGTTTGGTCTTGGCAGCAATGGCTGCCGGGTTAGGTAACACTAAAGTTTGCCCCATGTTCGTCTCCTTGCGCCTGTAGGTAGTTTCGGGTCTACCAAATTTATGTGTGTTATAGCCCACTTGTGCACGTAGGGTTTTCCAATTATTGTGATAGCATTCCCCTTAAGGGGAAGGTCAATGGGGAATTGTAAGGCAGGGCTAAAGTGATGCTTCAAAAACCGATAGGAGTTTCCTGTAACCTTACATTTTTGCTTCAACGGCGCTCGCTTGAGGGCTGCCAACGAAATTTCGAGATTGTGAAAAAAATTTTTTGAGAGAGCCACCGTTTGAGCGCACAAGCCGTAAAAACGGCCCTCTGCAGGCATCTTTCTTTCCGTATAGGGGCAGTTATGCCCCCTTTTTTTTGCGAAAAAGCTGGCCTCCGCAGCGCTTGCGAATAATTTCCCATAAAAATTTCAGGGAAAATTTCCAGCTATACCGCCACCAAAGAGCATGAATGCTGTTTTTTTGAAAAAGCCTGTTGACTTTCCCCTATGGGGGAAGGGCTACGCTTTACTCACGATGGGCAGGAGTAGGCCCGAAGGAGATGCCTCATCCCGAGGCGCAAAAGAACAGCTAAGCACTGAGGTGGTAGCGGATGGGTGAATTCAAAAGATATTACGGCGAAGAGGCGCTTGGGCTCATTGAGACCCTCGGAATGGTTCCGGCGATCAACGGCGCGGACAAGATGCTCAAGGCCGCCAACGTTGAACTCATTTCTTATGAAAACGTGGGCTCCACGCTGGTCACCGTCATGGTGAAGGGCGATGTTGCCGCAGTTCAGGCTGCAGTGGACGCAGGCAAGGTGGCCGCTTCCGAAATCGGCAAGCTCACCGCATACAATGTCATGCCCCGCCCCATCCGTCCCGTGGGCGAAATCGTATCCGTTCACGGTATCGAAGACGAATCCCTGGAATCCAACGGTGCACGTCCCCGCGCCATGGGCCTGATCGAAACCTTCGGCATCGTATATGTGCTTGAAGCTGCGGACGCAATGCTCAAGACCGCAGACGTTGAACTCATCGGCTACGAAAACGTTGCCTCCGGGTACATCTCCGTCATGGTTCAGGGCGACGTTGCCGCATGCAAGTCTGCCGTTGAAGCCGGTGTGAAGGCTGTAGAGGCCATGGGTGCCAACGTATACAGCTCACTCGTCATCCCCACCCCCCATCCTGACGTGGCACGCATCACCAAGCGCTACAGACTGGAAAACCTGCTTCCCTAACGGACAAACGAGGCAGTGAGGACTGCCGGATTTGAAGAAGGCATTCCCGCATTGCCGCTTCAAAGCCGGAACAGAGGAATCCGAAGGCCAAGGGGTACACGATAATGATAGTCGACAACGATCTGCTCTCCATCCAGCAAGCCAGAATTCTGGCGGAAAACGCCAAGATGGCTCAGCGTGCACTTGCCACCTTTACGCAGGAGCAGCTGGACGGGATTGTGGAAAGCATTGCGGACGCCGTGGAACACCACGCGGACGCGCTCGCCGTCATGTCCCGCGAAGAAACTGACTACGGCAGATGGCAGGACAAGCAGCTCAAGATACGCTTTGTCTGCGGCCATATCCGTCAGCAGCTTCGCGGCATGCGTTGCATCGGCATTATCGGCGAAGACCGCGACAGGCACCTCATGGATGTGGGTGTTCCCGTCGGGGTGATCGTGGCCTTGTGTCCTTCCACCAGCCCCGTCTCCACTGCCATTTATACTACGCTTATTGCCATCAAGTCCGGCAACGCCGTCATCTTCTCGCCCCATCCGCGGGCTTCGAAGTCCATGACCAGAGTGCTGGATATCATGATCGAGGCTGCACAGTCGCACGGACTGCCGGAAGGCTGCCTTTCCTATCTGGAAACGGTGACCAAGACCGGCACTGAGGAGCTGATGAACCATGCGGCCACTTCCCTCATCATGATCTCGGGTGTTCCGGGCATGCTCAAGGCTGCACACGCCGCGGGCAAGCCGGTCATCTTTGGCGGCACGGGCAATGGTCCGGCTTTCATCGAACGCACTGCAGATATCCGTCAGGCCGTGCGCGATATCATCCGGAGCAAGACATTTGATAACGGGATAGCCCCCGGCGCGGAGCAATCCATTGTTGTCGACTCCTGCATCGCACAGGAAGTGCGGCGTGTTCTGCAGGAGTGCGGCGCCTATTTCATGACGGAAGAAGAATCGCTGCGACTCGGCGAACTGTTCTTCTGTCCTGACGGCCGCCGCAGAACGGGCATGGTCGGCGTTTCTGCCGCAGCCCTCGCCCGCAAGGCGGGCATTACCGCACCCAGGGACGTTACCGTTCTGGTTGCGGAGCGCAAATACGTTTCTGAAGCAGATCCCTATTCAAGGGAACTGCTTTCCCCTGTTCTTGCCTTCTACGTGGAAGACGACTGGATGCACGCCTGCGAAAAATGCATCGAGCTGCTTCTCCACGAACGTAACGCCCACACCCTTGTCATCCACTCGGGCGACGCAGAGGTTATCCGCCAGTTCGCGCTGAAAAAGCCCGTTGGCAGAATGCTGGTCAATACGCCCGGCACCCTCGGCGGCATGGGAGCAACGACCAATCTCTTCCCCTCAATGATTCTGGGCAGCGGCTCTGCCGGATTCGGCATCACCTCTGACAACGTGTCGCCGCTCAATTTCATCTACACGCGCAAGGTCGGTTACGGCGAAAAATACATGGACGGCATGGCCGCAGCCGCTTCGGAAACGGAGCAGCCCCGCAAGGAAAACGGCATGCCCGATGAACATAGCAATACAAGCACGATGCAGACAATACAGCAGATCTTGGCAGAGGCGATCAAGGTCATGAACGGTTCTGCAGACAGATAAATGGAGGAAGCATAAGTGGATCTTCACGATTTTTCGACCAAACTCGCAGAGGCGACCAAGAACCTGACTCCCACAGAGCGGGCTTCGCTGAAGAAGATTTTCGAAGGCGTTTCCGCAGAACTGACGGGCAAGGCTCCTGTTGCCAAAGCTGATGACCACCATGAAGGCTGCGGCATTCCGGATGGTCCCACCGAGCGTCACCTCAAGCTGAAGGAAAAGTTCCTCACGCATGTGCCCAGCGTTACCATTCACCGTGCCCGCGCAATCACCAAGATTGCCAAGGAGAATCCCGGTATCCCTGCTGCGCTGCTGCGTGCCAAGACCTTCCGCTACTGCTGCGAAACCGCACCACTGGTGATTCAGGACCACGAACTCATCGTCGGTTCGCCCAACGGCGCACCCCGCGCCGGTGCCTTTGCCCCCGACGTGGCATGGCGCTGGCTGCGTGACGAAATGGAAAGCATCGGCACCCGTGCTCAGGACCCCTTCTACATCTCCGAAGAAGACAAGAAGATCCTGCGCGACGAAATCTTCCCCTTCTGGGAAAACAAGTCCGTTGATGAACTGTGCGAAGGCCAGTACCGCGAAGCGGGCCTGTGGGAAATGTCCGCAGAATCCTACGTTTCCGACTGCTCCTACCACGCGGTGAACGGCGGTGGCGACTCCAACCCCGGTTACGACGTCATCCTGATGAAGAAGGGCATGCTGGACATTCAGCATGAAGCGCAGGAGCACCTTGATCATCTGGATTACGCAAACCCCGACGACATCGACAAGATCTACTTCTACAAGTCCGTCATCGAGACTGCAGAAGGCGTGATGATCTATGCCAAGCGCCTGTCCCAGTATGCCTACGAACTGGCATCCAAGGAAAGCGATCCCAAGCGCAAGGCTGAACTGCTGAAGATTTCCGAAATCAACGCCCGCGTGCCTGCCCATGCTCCCAGCAACTTCTGGGAAGCCATTCAGGCTGTCTGGACCGTCGAGTCTCTGCTCGTGGTTGAAGAAAACCAGACCGGCATGTCCATCGGCCGCGTTGACCAGTACATGTATCCCTTCTACCGCGCAGACATCGATTCCGGTCGCATGACCGATTACGAAGCCTTTGACCTTGCCGGTTGCATGCTCGTGAAGATGTCCGAAATGATGTGGCTCACCAGCGAAGGCGCTTCCAAGTTCTTTGCCGGCTACCAGCCCTTCGTGAACATGTGCGTGGGCGGCGTTACCCGTGAAGGGCATGACGCCACCAACGACCTGACCTACCTGCTCATGGACGCAGTGCGCCACGTGCGTATCTACCAGCCCACGCTGGCAACCCGTGTGCACATCAAGTCCCCGCAGAAGTATCTGAAGAAGATCGTGGACGTTATCCGCTCCGGCATGGGCTTCCCTGCCGTGCACTTTGACGATGCCCACATCAAGATGATGCTCGCCAAGGGCGTAAGCATGGAAGATGCCCGCGACTACTGCCTCATGGGTTGCGTTGAACCCCAGAAGTCCGGCCGTCTGTACCAGTGGACCTCCACCGGCTACACCCAGTGGCCCATCTGCATCGAGCTGGTGCTCAACCACGGCGTGCCGCTGTGGTACGGCAAGCAGGTTACTCCCGATATGGGCGACCTGAGCCAGTTCGACACCTACGAGAAGTTTGAAGAAGCCGTTAAGTACCAGATCAAGTGGATCACCAAGAACACCAGCATCGCTACTGTTATCTCCCAGCGTGTGCACCGTGATCTGGCACCCAAGCCGCTCATGTCCCTGATGTACGAAGGCTGCATGGAAAAGGGCCGCGACGTTTCCGGCGGCGGCGCCATGTACAACTTCGGCCCCGGCGTTGTGTGGAGCGGTCTGGCCACCTACGTGGACTCCATGGCTGCCATCAAGAAGCTGGTTTACGACGAGAAGAAGTACACCCTGCAGCAGCTGAATGATGCGCTGAAGGTTGACTTTGTGGGCTACGACCAGATCAAGGCCGACTGCCTTGCCGCACCCAAGTACGGCAACGACGACGACTATGCCGACATGATCGCTGCGGATCTCGTGCACTTCACCGAAGTGGAGCACCGCAAGTTCAAGACCCTGTACTCCGTGCTCAGCCATGGCACGCTGTCCATCTCCAACAACACCCCCTTCGGCCAGCTGCTTGGCGCTTCCGCCAACGGCCGCCAGGCATGGGCGCCGCTTTCCGACGGCATCAGCCCCACGCAGGGTGCGGACTACAAGGGCCCCACGGCCATTATCAAGTCCGTTTCCAAGATGGCCAACGACAACATGAACATCGGCATGGTGCACAACTTCAAGCTGATGTCCGGCCTGCTGGACAACCCCGAGGGCGAAAACGGTCTGATCACCCTGATCCGCACCGCATGCATGCTCGGCAACGGCGAAATGCAGTTCAACTACCTGGACAACGACACGCTGATCGATGCGCAGAAGCATCCTGAAAAGTATCGCGATCTCGTTGTGCGCGTGGCCGGCTACAGCGCCTTCTTCGTCGAACTCTGCAAGGACGTTCAGGACGAAATCATCAGCCGTACCATGCTGCATTCGATCTAACCCGTCGACTGCATACTGATTGAATAAACCCTTCGGGATTCGAACTACCGCAAGCAACCGGAAACACCAGAGGCAAGACCGTGATCGAAAGAAAAGCTCTTATCTTCAACATACAGAAATACAACATGTATGACGGTCCCGGCGTGCGCACCCTGGTGTTTTTCAAGGGATGCCCCCTGCGTTGCAAGTGGTGCTCGAATCCTGAAGGGCAGCTCAGGCAGTATCAGGTGCTCTACAAGAAGAACAGCTGCGTGAACTGCGGCGCATGCGCACAGGTCTGCCCTGCAGGCGTGCACTGCATGACCGCAGGCAACAAGCACGAGATTGATGAAAAGGCCGAATGCATTGGCTGCCGCGAGTGCGAGCAGGTCTGCCCCGCCACGGCACTGGCCATTGCAGGAGAAAGCAAGACCATCTCCGAGCTTGTGGAGATCATTGAGGAAGACCGACCCTTCTACGAGGTTTCCGGCGGCGGCGTCACCCTTGGCGGCGGCGAAGTGCTCATGCAGCCCGAAGCGGCAACCAGCCTGCTCATGGCCTGCAAGCAGCGCGGCATCAACACCGCCATGGAAACCTGCGGCTACGCACGCCCCGAAGTGATCATGAAGGTGGCCGAATACACCGACCTGTTCCTCTTCGACATCAAGCACATGGATTCCGACAAGCACTACGAGCTTACCGGTGTGCGTAACGAGTGGATTCTGAACAACCTTATCTGTCTGCTCGAAAACAGGAACAACGTGAAGATCAGGGTGCCTTTGATGCGGGGCGTGAACGACAGCGAAGAAGACATCGCCCGTATGATCGAGTTTTTGAAGCCGTATCAGGATTACAAGAATTTCAAGGGAATAGATCTGTTGCCTTACCACAAGATGGGCGTGAACAAGTACACCCAGCTGCGATGGGAATACCCCATGGAAGGCAAGCCGGACCTGAGCGACGAGGAACTCGCGCGCATTGAAGGGGCAATCCGGAAGTATGACTTCCCGGTCGCCGTTATCCGGCATTGATGGAAACGCACGCACCGTTGTGAGTGAGGAGAAAACGCATGAAAGCACTTGGACTCATCGAAACAAAAGGGCTGCTCGCCGCCGTTGAAGGCGCGGACGCCATGCTCAAGACGGCGGATGTACGCCTGCTTGAAAAGAACCTCGTGGGCGGCGGGCTGGTGACCATTACCATCGCCGGAGAGGTCTCTGCGGTGCGCGCCTCTGTGGATGCAGCTGTTTCGGCCATAGGCCGCATACACGGTGCCACGCTGGTTTCCGAGCACGTTATTGCCCGTCCCGATGAGGAACTGGCACGGATTCTTTCCTTTGCCGAGCTGACTGTTGAAGAGCCGCAGGCTCCTGCCGCGTCTTCAGCACCGGCAGCCCCTGCAGCCCCTGCAACCCCCGCCGTTGCAGAAGAGCCCGCAGGCGGCAATGCACAAATTTACTCTGATAATGCCGGGAGCACCGCAAACCCCGACCCCGCGGCGGTTTCTCCGGCTATTGCGAGGGCCTTGACTGAAGAAGAGGCTGAAGCGGAAGGGGCTCCCATGCCTGCCCATCCTTCTGCCCGGCCTGAGGCAACCGCTTCAGTCAAGCCCCCGAAATCAGAGACGGTACGTCATGAAGTTTCGCAGTTGAAGAAAATGAGCGTGAACAGGTTGCGCCAGATCGCCGCATCTCTTTCCGGGCTTACTCTGAGCGCGGAAGAGGTACGCAAGGCGGTCAAGAAGGACCTGATTGAAGCAATCATCTCTGCATACAGGCAGATAGAGGAGTAGTCCCATGGTAGACAAGGACCTATTGTCCATTCAGGAAGCCCGTGCCCTGGTGCGAGCAGCACGTAAGGCACAGGCGGAATATGCCCTGATGGATCAGGAGCATATTGACGCCATTGTGAAGGCAATCGCCGACGCAGCCGTTGCCCATGCGGAAACGCTGGCAGCCATGGCTGTTGAGGAAACCGGCTTCGGCAAGGTTCAGGATAAGAAGACCAAGAACATCCTGGCCAGCGAGAAGCTGATCGAAGCCATCAAGGACATGAAGACCATCGGCGTGATCAAGGACGACAAGGAACACAAGATCGTCGAGATTGCCGTGCCTGTCGGGGTTATCGCGGGTATCGTTCCCTCGACCAACCCCACCTCCACGACCATCTACAAGTCCATCATCTCCCTGAAGTCCGGCAACGCCATTGTCTTCACCCCGCACCCCAGCGCCAAGAAGTGCATTTCCAAGACTGTGGAAATGATTCGCGGCGTACTGAACAACTGCGGCGTGAGCGAAGACCTTGTCAGCTGCATCAGCGTGCCCACCCTTGAGGGCAGCGGCGAACTGATGAAGATCGTCGACCTCATTCTGGCCACCGGCGGTCCCGGCATGGTCAAGGCTGCATACAGCTCCGGCACCCCCGCCCTCGGCGTGGGCGCAGGCAACGTGCCCGCCTACATCGAGCGTTCCGCAAATATTGAAGACGCCGTTACCAAGATCTTCGCAAGCAAGACCTTTGACAACGGTACCGTGTGTGCCTCCGAGCAGGCTGTTGTGACCGACGCGGTCATCGCCGACAAGGTGAGAGCCTCTCTGATCGCCCACGGCGCATACTTCCTTGAAGGCGACAAGCTGGAAAAGGTGAAGCGCGTCATGGAACGCGGTAACGGTTCCATGAACCCCGACATCGTAGGCCGCGACGCTGGCTACATTGCCAAGCTCGCCGGAATCGAAGTGCCCGCCGGCACCCGCCTGCTGGTTTCCGATGAAAAGGGTGTAGGCCCCAAGTATCCCTTCTCCAAGGAAAAGCTCACCGCTCTGCTGGGCTTCTACGTGGTTGAAGATTGGAAGGAAGCCTGCGAGCTGTGCCACGCCCTGCTGAAGAACGGCGGCATCGGCCACTCCCTGTCCATCCATTCCATGAACGAAGAAGTCATCCGCGAGTTCGGTCTGAAGAAGCCCGTTTCCCGCCTGCTGGTAAACACCCCCTCCACCCATGGTGCCGTGGGCATTACCACCAACCTGTTCCCCTCGTTCACCCTTGGTTGCGGCACGGTGGGCGGCAGCGCCACCTCCGATAACGTGACCCCCATGAACCTGCTCAACGTCCGCCGCGTTGCCTACGATCTGGGTACCGTATGCTGCGCTCCGCAGGCTGAACAGAAGGCAGAGGCACACAATCTCGATATCAACGCCATTACCGCGATGATTATCGAGCAGCTCAAGCAAATGGCCTGATCCGTTACGGAAACGGCTTTTAATATAGACGCAAAACACACTGTACAAGGAGATAGACATGTCATCTTCCAACGCACTCGGCATGATTGAGACCAAGGGTCTCGTAGGCGCCATCGAAGCAGCAGACGCAATGGTCAAGGCTGCCAACGTAACCCTGATCGGCCGCACCCAGGTTGGCGGCGGTCTGGTAACCGTTATGGTTCGCGGCGACGTGGGCGCAGTCAAGGCTGCCACCGACGCAGGCGCAGCCGCAGCCAAGCATGTTGGCGAACTGGTCAGCGTGCACGTTATTCCCCGTCCTCACGGCGAAGTGGAAACCATTCTGCCCAAGGTCGGCTAATCCTGTCGGTTTGGTCCGGTTCCGACGGAATCCGGATTCCGGCGGAACGGGAGCCGGTCAGGCGACCAGATCCTGACCCTGTGCAGCGATGCCATGCACCGCACGCAGGAGGCAGGAGCCACGAAAACGGCGTTTTCGCAGCACGAGGAGGGGGACGCACCCCGTCCCCCTCCGCTGCCCGCTCCCGAAAGGGGCGGACGGCATGACGATAACAGCCCCGCGGGCAACTGAAACGCAGGGCGATACCATGAACGGGCGCGTCGATAACGGCAGCACGCCCGTGAAATACCAAGCCGGTACTTCTCAAGCGGAGCGATCATGGACGAGAGAGCCATTAAAGATATTTTGGAAGGGGTACTCAAGAACGTGCTGAGCCAGATGGGTGGCCAGGCGGCGGGCCAGCCCGGATGCCAGCCCGCATACCAGCCTCACGCAGCCCCCTGCTGCGAGGGCGGCGATACCCCCATTCCGGTTGAACTTTCCGCGCGCCATGTGCACCTGAGCGAAAAGGATGCCATTGCACTGTTCGGTGCGCCTCTCACCCACGCACGCGATCTTTCCCAGCCCGGCCAGTTCCTCGCAAAGGAACGTGTGCGCCTTATCGGACCCAAGGGCGTCATGGACAACGTGGCGGTTCTCGGTCCCTCGCGCGGCAGCTCGCAGGTGGAAATTTCCAAGACCGATGCCCGTATCCTCGGCATTGACGCCCCCGTGCGCCAGTCCGGCGATACCAAATCTACCCCCGGCATCATCCTTGCCTCCCAGACCGGCATTGTGGGCCTTGAGGAAGGCGTGATCATCGCTTCCCGCCACATCCACATGCCCCCCGCAGACGCGAAGAAACTCTGCGTAGCCGACGGCGATCTGGTGAGCGTGCGCATTGACGGCGACCGTCCTCTGGTACTCGAAGATGTTCTGATCCGCGTGAACGAACAGTTCAAGCTGGCCATGCACATCGACCCCGACGAAGGCAACAGCGCCGGTTGGAACTCCAAGGTAAACGGCAGAATAATCAGCAGGAAGAATGGTGCGGTACATGGACTTTGCAGCCATTGATAGCCAGATCAGCGCCCTTGAGCAGTGCATCGCCAATACCGTTCCGGTAAGCGCCGATGAAAAGCTGCACGTGGGTGTTGACCTTGGCACGGCCTACATCGTGGTCGTGGTGCTGAACGGCGCCAAGGAACCCGTGGCCTGTGCCATGGAGTTCGCGCAGGTCATCAAGGACGGCCTTGTGGTGGACTACATCGGTGCTACCCGCATTGTTCGCAAGCTGGTGAACGAAATTGAAGAGCGGCTGGGTCGGCAACTGACCCACGCCGCCATCGCCGTGCCTCCCGGTACCGGTGAAAAGGACTGCGGCACCCACCGCCATGTGGTGGAAGGTGCAGGGCTGGAGGTCACCACCATTCTGGACGAACCCACCGCAGCCAATGCCGTGCTCGGCGTGGACAACGGCGTGATCGTGGATATCGGCGGCGGCACCACGGGCCTTTCCGTTCTCGAAGACGGCAAGGTGACCTATGTGGCCGACGAGCCCACCGGTGGTACCCATGTGAGCCTTGTGCTTGCAGGCAACATGGGCATTCCCTTCGAAGAGGCTGAAAAGCTGAAGAAGGAAGCCGACCGCCAGACCGACGTGCTGGTTGTGGTGCGTCCCGTCATTCAGAAGATGGCCTCCATCATCAACAGGCACATTCAGGGGCGCGACATTGCGGGCATCTACCTTGTGGGCGGCACTTGCTGCCTGAAGAACATGGAAGCCGTCATTGCTAAGGATACCGGCAAGCCGGTGTACAAGCCTGCCAACCCGTTCCTTGTCACCCCACTGGGCATTGCCCTGAACTGTTACGCGCAGAGCCCCGCATAGCGGGCTGCGCAGGAGATAGTCATGGATGTGAACGAACTTGTCAGCACCATAGCGCGCGAAGTGCTCAAGCAGCTGAACGGCAGACCGGAAAAGCCCTGCGTCATGATTCTCGGCGCACGCGATGCCAAGGTTGCCGCCAAGGTGCAGGCGCATCTCGATGAAGAGGCGGATTTTGTCTACTTCATGGAGCCCACCAACGGCCGCACCCCCTCGCGCTACATCCTGCCGCACCTGTGCTGCGCTTCCATGGCCGACCTTGCTCTGGGCCGCGCTTCCGGTTCCCTTATGACCGAGGTGCTGCGCCTGCTGCTCTCCGGCGTGAAGATCGAGACGCTGGAGTTCGGCTACAAGGCATACGCCGAAACCGCCCCCGACAGCCTGTACAAGCTGTATGAGTCGTACGAGAAGACGCTGGCGGGATACGGCCTGAAGGAATTCAGCAGAAAGCGCCCGGACGCTGTCCGGTTCCGCGAAAGCCTGGTGACGGAAAAAGACGTTGCCGGGGCTGCAGAAAAAGGGGCCACCACCCTCATGGTGTCTGCGGCGGCGGTGGTAACACCCCTTGCCGTGGAAGCGGCTAAGAACATGAATATCAACATTGTCAAAGGCTTCTAGGGTGGTACGCGTATGATGATCGGCAGGGTTATCGGTAATATCTGGGCCACGCGGAAGGAAGATTCCCTCAACGGGCTCAAGCTCATGATCGTGCAGCGGCTTGATACCGTGAACGGTGAGAGCCTTGAGAACTTCGTGGCTGTGGACTGTGTGGGTTCCGGTATCGGCGACAAGGTGCTGATAACCACCGGCAGCTCGGCCCGCAAGGCGCTGCGCAATCCCGAATCCCCTGTGGATGCATCCATCGTCGGCATCATCGACGAAGACAAGGACTAGGTCCGGGGCGAGGCAGGCATGGATACTCTTGGCGTGGTGGAAAGCCGTAGCATAGCAGGCGGAGCAGTGATCGCGGACAGCATGGTCAAGTCGGCGGACGTGGAACTCGTCCGCGCGTCGACCATCTGCTCCGGCCGGTACCTGATCTTTGTCGCGGGCGACAGGCAGGCCGTGCACACGGCCGTGGAAACTGCGCGCGAATCCGGCCGCACCCTTTCCGGCAGCTTTGTCATCTCCAACGTGTCCCCGCAGGTGCTGGACGCGCTGAAGAAAAGCTCTGCCGCAAACGAGCACGATGCGCTCGGTGTCATCGAATGCCGCAACGTATCGTCCGGCATCAACGCGGCAGACTGCGCCGTAAAGCGCTCCGCCGTGCAGCTGGCCCGTCTGGTCACGGGGCAGGGCATAAACGGCAAATCATATTTTGTGCTCAGCGGAGACGTTGCCTCCGTTGAGGAGGCCGCAGAGGCGGCTAAATCGGCTCTGGGCCAGAACCTTGTCGATGCGGTGGTGATTCCCCGTCCCTCCGCTTCGGTCGTCAGGGCCTTAACAAGCGGTGTGAGGTAACCATGAAAAAGAAACTGGTGGAAAAAGACGGAATCGATGCCTGCATCTGCAAGGCAACGGGAAAGGTCTATGTCGACGGCTCCATCATCCTCACGGCCGGTGCCAAGGATGAACTGAGCAAGCGCGGCATCGCCATTGTCTACGGTCCCAAGCCTGAGGCTGCTGCGTGCCCTCCCGGCTGCACCTGCGAGGCATGCGCTGCCAAGGCGCATTCCTGCCCGCCCGGATGCACCTGTGCCGCCTGCACGGCTGACCTTGAGCGGCTCATGCTCGGCGTGGCCGCCATGCTGAAGACGGAATACGGGGTTGACGATCTGGAAAAGCTGCAGGCCATCAGCTGGCAGGTTGCCAAGACCATTCGTGAAAACATCTGATTCGGAATTTACTGAGTAAAAAAGGATAGAAGGAGAAAATTATGCTTAACGCACTGGGTATGATTGAAACCAAGGGCCTTGTCGGCGCCATTGAAGCCGCTGATGCCATGGTAAAGGCTGCCAACGTTGAACTCGTGGGCCGGGAACAGGTTGGCGGCGGTCTCGTGACCGTTATGGTCCGCGGCGACGTGGGTGCCGTGAAGGCTGCTACCGACGCAGGTGCGGCTGCTGCCGACCGTGTAGGTGAACTGGTGAGCGTGCATGTTATTCCCCGTCCGCACAACGAAGTGGAACTGATTCTGCCCAAGTGCGGCAAGTAGCAGTTTTCGAGGCCCGGGCCGGAGCCTGCTCCGGCCCGCCTTGCTCCCGGTTATTCATTTGACATAATGTTTTCTACAAGTTGGAGATTTCGAGGGTGACACAGTTCTACGGAAAAACCAAAATCTGCTATGGCGAAGATGCCCTTGAGACCCTCGAGCATCTGCCTGCAAAGCAGGCCTTCATCGTGACGGACCCCTTCATGGTGAAGACCGGCTTTATCGACCGCATCAAGAGCCATCTGGACCGCGTTGGCGTAGCCCACCGCACCTTTGACGGTGTGGAGCCCGATCCTTCGCTGGAAACGGTGACCAAGGGAACCAGACTCTTCATGCAAGATCAGGCCGACGCGGTTATCGCCCTTGGTGGCGGTTCCGCCATCGATGCTGCCAAGGCCATCATGTATTTTGCTTACAAGGCGGGCGGCGAGGTGAAAAAGCCTCTGCTGGTCGCCATACCCACTACCAGCGGAACCGGTTCTGAAGTAACCGCCATTTCCGTGGTGACGGACAAGGTCAACGAGGTGAAGATTCCCCTCAACGACGAGCTCCTCATCCCCGACATGGCCATTCTGGATGCCCGCTTTACCCGTACTGTGCCTCCGCACGTGACGGCATCCACCGGCATGGACGTGCTCACGCACGCCATTGAGGCGTATACTTCCCGCAAGGCCAATGCCTTTACGACCATCTATGCGGAACACGCCATCCGTTACGTTTTCAAATATCTGCTGCGGGCCTACCGCCACGGCGACGACATGGAAGCACGCGAAAACATGCTCCTTGCCTCGTGCATGGCCGGCATGGCCTTCAACAACAGCGGTCTGGGCATTACGCACAGCATCGCGCACAGCCTTGGCGGCCTGTTCCACGTGCCGCACGGCCTTGCAAACTCCGTTGTGCTTCCCTTCGTCATCCGCTTCAACAGCTTTGACGTGGGCATGAAGTACCGCGAAATTGCCGAAATTCTCGGCCTTCCCAGCTCCTCGGTTGAAGAGGGTACCACCAGCCTTATCAAGGCCGTGTGCGACCTCAACGAGGCCATGGGCATTCCCGCCAGAATCGGTGCCCTGAAGATTGATGAATCCGCCTTCCGCGCGCATCTGGATACCATGTCCAGAAACGTGCTCGAAGACATCTGCACGGCCGGTAATCCCAGAAGACCGTCGCAGGACAATATCAGGCTGCTCCTTGAGCAGGCCTGGTAGGAGTTTGATTACATCCCCATTGCATGAATAGCCGCCGCATCCGTCAGAGCCAAGGGTCGGACAGACGGATGCGCGGCGAAACGGGCCGGTTTGCCACCGGTGAGGGCAGTTCCGTGGGAGAACAGATAGTAGATATTATCAGGAATGCAGGCGTTGTCGGTGCTGGCGGCGCGGGGCTTCCTACACATGTGAAGGCCGCCGCCACGGTTGATACCGTGTTGGTGAACGGGGCCTCCTGTGAGCCGTTGCTCATGAGCGACCCGTATCTTCTGGAAGCGGAAATTGAGAACGTCATCCGCGGTCTCAAGGCCGTTATGGACTGTACCAAGGCTTCCAGAGGCATCATCTGCCTGAAAGGCAAGCACGCCAAGGCATTTGCCGTTGTGCGTGAGGCGGTTGCCCGCCACGCCGGAGAAGGGCTGGAAGCCTTTGAACTCAGAGATTTTTACCCCGCAGGTGACGAGCATGTGCTCGTGCATGAAGTGCTGGGCAAAACCGTGCCCGAACGCGGCATTCCGCTGCAGATAGGCGCGGTGGTGAGCAACGTAGAGTCGCTCTACAACATTGCGCTGGCCATGGACGGCAAGCCCGTTACCCACCGTTATCTCACCATCACCGGCGAGATTGCGCACCCCATGGTCGTCAAGGTGCCCGTGGGCACGCTTGTTTCCGACGTTATCGCCTTTGCGGGCGGTGCCACCATTGCCGACTACCGCGTGGTGGACGGCGGCCCCATGATGGGCCGCGTGCTGCCCGATGTGCACCAGCCCGTGACCAAGACCACCAGCGGACTCATTCTGCTGCCGCCCACCCACACCGTGGTTGCGGGCAAGGTCATGGACCCTGCGCGCATCCGCCGCATCACCAATTCCGTATGCTGTCAGTGTACCCGCTGCACGGACCTGTGCCCCCGCAATCTGCTCGGACACTCCCTGCACCCGCACAAGCTCATGCGGATTCCTGAAAGCCTTGTGGCATCCAGCCCCATCGCCCGTGAAGCGCTGCTGTGTTCCGAATGCGGCATCTGCGAAAAGTTTGCATGCCCCATGATGGTTTCGCCCCGCGAAGTGAACGCCCAGATCAAAAAGGTGCTCATGCGCGAAGGCGCGAAGTGGGAATCCTCCGGCAAGGAGCTGGTGGCCAACCCCTTCCGCAACAGCCGTCAGGTACCCACCATGCGGCTCATTCAGCGGCTCGATCTTGAAAAGTACTACTCCCACACGGAGTATGCCGGAGAGTTCACTCCTTCCGTTGTGCATATCCGCCTTGGTCAGCACATCGGTGCGCCCGCAGCCTGTACCGTTGCCGTGGGCAACAAGGTGCAGCAGGGCGACCTCATCGGCGAGATTCCGGAAAAGGCCATGGGCGCCCGCATCCATGCGAGCATCAGCGGCACCGTAGAAGCCATCGCGGATGGCGTGGTAACCATCAGGGCTTAGGATCAGGTGAATACTATGAATTTGCGCACTATCGGCTGTGTAGAACTGAACAGCGTGGCTCTGGGCATGCAGGCCGCAGACGCCATGGTCAAGGCTGCGGAAGTGGAAATCGTTCTGGCGCGTCCCACCTGTCCGGGCCGCTACCTTATTATAGTCACCGGCGATACCGGTGCCGTGAAGAGCTCCGTGGAAGCAGGCCGCGCCATCAGCAAGGACATGCTCGTGGACTGGTTCACCATTCCCAGCGTGCACCCCGACGTTATTCCCGCTCTCAGCGGCACGGCTCAGACCTCTGAGATCAACGCACTGGGTATCATCGAAACCTGCACCGCCGCCTCCTGCATTCTGGCTGCGGATGCCGCCGCCAAGTCCGGTCAGGTCTGGCTGCTGGAAATCCGCATTGCCGCAGGTCTCGCAGGCAAGGCCTTCGTGGTCATGACCGGCGATGTGGCCTCCGTGGAATCTTCCGTGGAAGCCGGTGTGGCAGGCGTTGCAGAAGCAGGCCCCGTACTCAGCCACGTGGTTATTCCTTCCCCCAGCGAAGGCCTGAAGGCCCAGCTGCTGTAGGAACGGGTTTCAGTATTGTTTTCGCCTCCGGCGGGCAGGGGGCACGCGCCCCCTGCACCCGGCGGATGAGGACAGTAGTACGAGGATAACTGAACCCCACTCCGGCTTCGGCTCAATAAGGGCTGAATACGGGCTGGGGCGATGATACGCCGGGATTGGGGTATACCCGCTCAGGCGACATCCCCAATCGGGGGTGCAGGGGCCTCAGGTCCCTGCCGGGTGCGGGCAGAGCCCCCCCGCCGGAGGCATATGCATATGCACAGGTACCTTGCTCTTCAAACTGGAGAACGGACATGACCATACTTTCAGACGAACCCAAACAGCGTGTCATTCAGGAATATGTTCCGGGCAAGCAGATCACGTTGGCACATGTGATCGCCAGCCCCCAGAAGAGCATCTACCTGAAACTGGGGTTGGACAACGAGGCGTGCGATGCCATCGGCCTGCTGACCATCACGCCCAGCGAAGGCGTGATTATCGCTGCGGATATCGCCACCAAGGCGGCCGGAGTGGATATCGGTTTTCTGGACCGTTTCGGCGGCTCGCTGATGATCACCGGCGACGTTGCCAGTGTGGAAGCCGCCCTGCGCGCTGTGCTGGCATACTTTGACGGCGTGCTGCGCTATGCATCCGTCCCCATGACCCGTTCCTAGTCCCCCTCAGGCTACGTACGATGAAGAGAACCATGCTCATTGGCGAGACAGGGGCGGGCAAAAGCTCGCTCATCAGTGCGCTTTCCGGTGAGCATTTTGTTTCCCGCAGGCCCATGGCGCTGGAATTCTGTGGTCCCTTCATCAACACTCCCGGCGAGTTTCTCGAAAACCGCCGCTTCTACCACGCCCTCATCACCACCGCTGCCGACTGCGAAATCCTGCTCATGGTGCAGGATGCCACCCGCAGAGCGAGCGTCTTCCCCCCCCAGTTTGCTCCCATTTTCAACCGCACTGTCCTTGGTGTGGTCACCAATACGGATGCCCCTGACGCCAACCCTGAACGCGCAGAGCGTTTTCTGCACTCCGCCGGTGCCCGCGAGATGTACCGCGTGAGCACCGCCACCGGCGAAGGCCTTGCCGCCCTCTGGCAACGGTTGGGATAGGGGTAGGCAACAGGCTCTGTCTGCTGATACTGCCCACCGGTATTGCCCGCCGGTCGTTCGTCTCTTCATCTCCTCAATGCCTTTGCGTATGCCCGAACCCGCCGGATAATGTCGTAGGGGAGCTGTATCCGGCATGTCGTGGTGCTTTTTAGCTGTACTTTTGCCTCCGTATGTAGAACTATTCAAAATACATGTGCTCCATTGAGCATATGCATGATCACTGGAGGCGTGCATGAAATTTTCCGGCGTCAACCTGCTGGATGAACTGGCAAAAGAGGAACTTTCCGGCCTGCGGGCTGTGTTCCACGAGCGCTCTTTTCCCAAAGGGCAGGTCATCTATGCGGCTGAGACGGATGAGAACACGGTTTTCGTCATCGCCCGTGGCAGAGTGCGGGTATATCTGGCTTATGAAGACAAGGAATTCACCCTCGGGTTTCTTGAGAGGGGCGATATCTATTCCACTCACGCCGGGTGCTTTGCGCAGGCCATGGACGATACCTTGCTGCTGACAACGGACGTGCAGTCCGTGAAGCGGGTCATGGTCGAGGTGCCGTTATTCACCCGCACCATGGTCAGGGTGCTCGGCAATATTCTGAACAACTCCTTTTCCATAATCGGCGGTCTGGCCTTCAAGGATATCTACAAGCGCCTTATCGGTTTCATTCTTGATGAGGCGAAACGGAACGGCGTGCCGGAGGCGGACGGCGTGGATCTTACGATTGATCTGACCATCGAGCAGCTTGCCCAGCTGATGGGGGCGACCCGCCAGACGGTTTCCACGCTGCTGAACGACATGGTGCGTGCCGAGCTTATGCAGAAGCGCGGCAGGGGCCGATATTTCATTCCCAGCATGGCCGCTCTTGAGCGAGCGGCGGGTGCCTCAAGCATGTGATTATGGAGCCTCCCGGCAAGGGAGGCTTTTTTTATGCAATTGGCCGCTGATGTGCCTGCCGGAAGTCTGGCTTGGTGGTAATTCAAGTTTTTGCAAAACGACCATCATTAATCCGATGATTGAGCCAATAGTCCGAGATGTATCGCTTATACAGGGTGCGGGGGGATTATCCTCCCTGCCTGCCGGAGGCAAAAAAGAACAAAGCGGCCAGAGATGTCGGCTAGCCGACATACGCGGAACTGTTTTCACGATAGAGTGGGGGCTGGAATATGGATAGTGCCGTTTTTTAGACAACAGGGGGGTGGTGCTCCCTGAAGCCGAGACAAGGAGGCGTGTATGGCAAGGGAACCGAAACCTATTGATGAATTGACCATATGGGACGATGCAAAGGCCATGATCCGCAAGGGGCGGGCCGAAGGCATTGAAACCGTGCATGAGCGGCTGGCGCAGCAGACCCCGCATTGCAAATTCTGCGAGCTGGGAACGACCTGCCGCAACTGTACTATGGGGCCGTGCCGCATCAGCGAGAAGATGCCCCGCGGCGTGTGCGGCGCAGACGCTCACGTGGTGGTCGCCCGTAACTTCGGACGCTTTATCGCCGGTGGTGCGGCAGGGCATTCGGACCACGGACGCGATCTTATCGAAGTGCTGGAAGCCATTGTGGAAGGCGAAACCGGGGATTATCGCATCACCGACGAGGCAAAGCTGCGTGCCATTGCCGCCGAGGTGGGCGTGCAGACCGAAGGCCGCGCCGTCATGGATGTGGCCCGTGATGTGATGGAAGTTTTTTACGGCGACTTCGGCAGCCGCAAGAAGGAAGTTGCCTTCCTCTCCCGCGTGCCGCAGAAGCGCAAGGACATCTGGAACAAGCTGGGCATGACTCCGCGCGGTGTTGACCGCGAAATCGCGGAAATGATGCACCGCACGCACATGGGCTGCGACAACGATGCGCCCAACACCCTCATTCATGCGGCCCGCACTGCGCTGGCGGACGGCTGGTCCGGTTCCATGATCGGCACCGAGCTGTCTGACGTGATCTTCGGCACGCCCACGCCCAGAATGTCCACGGCGAACCTTGGCGTCATCAAGAAGGATCAGGTCAACATTCTGGTGCACGGGCACAATCCCGTGGTTTCCGAAATGATTCTGGCTGCCGCACGCGAGCCGGAAATGGTCGCAAAGGCCAAGGCGCTGGGCGCAACCGGCATTAATGTTGCGGGCCTGTGCTGCACCGGCAACGAGCTGCTCATGCGGCAGGGTATTCCCATGGCGGGCAACCACCTCATGACCGAGCTGGCCATTATTACCGGCGCTGTGGAAGCCATTGTGGTGGACTACCAGTGCATCATGCCCAGTCTTGTGCAGATTTCCGGCTGCTACCACACCAAGTTCATCGATACCGCCCAGAAGGCGCGCTTCACCGGCGGCATCCACTTCGACATTCATCCGCACAACGCGCTGTCAGAGGCCCGTAAGATCGTGGAAATTGCCGTCAACGCCTTTGCGGAACGCGATGCTCCCCGCGTGGACATTCCCTGCGAGCCTGTGGAAATCATGACCGGCTTCTCAAACGAGGCCATAATCGGTGCGTTGGGCGGTTCGCTCGACCCGCTGGTGCAGGCCATTGCCAGCGGCGAAATCCGCGGTGCCGTGGGCATTGTGGGCTGCAACAACCCCAAGTTCAAGCAGGACTCCATGAACGTGGGGCTGGCCAAGGAACTGATCAAGCGCGACATTCTTGTCCTTGCAACCGGCTGTGTCACCACGGCGGCGGGCAAGGCAGGGTTGCTGGTTCCGCAGGCCATAGACATGGCAGGTCCGGGGCTGAAAAAGGTGTGCGGTGCTCTGGGCATTCCGCCGGTGCTTCACTACGGGTCCTGTGTGGATAACTCGCGCATCATGCAGCTGTGCGCCGCGCTGGCCAACGCGCTTGGCGTGGATATCTCTGATTTGCCGGTGGGTGCCTCTTCGCCGGAATGGTATTCGGAAAAGGCTGCTGCCATCGGCCTGTATGCCGTGGCCAGCGGTATCTATACCCATCTCGGGCATCCTCCCAACATCCTTGGCTCCACGGTCGTGACGGATCTTGCCGTCTCCGGCCTTGAAGGGCTGGTGGGTGCCTCCTTCTTCATCGAGCCTGACCCGGTGAAGACGGCCGAGATGTTCGATATTCGCATCAGAGCAAAGCGCAAGGCGCTCGGACTGAGCGAATAGAAGGGTACTGCGGGGCGAAACCTCCTTCGCCCCGCAGTTGACCTTGCGCCCCCGTGCGGGTTGTACGGCAGGGGCCGTTCCTGCCGGGAGCCAACTCTCTGACTCTTTGTGGTAGGGAGGCGCCGGATGATACGGAATGCGGGGCGCATACAGGCGGGCAAAGCAGCCTGCGGTTCAATCAGGCGGTGGTGAATCATGAAAATAGCGTTTGCAGGCAAAGGCGGGGTGGGCAAAACTTCCCTCGCGGCGTGGACGGCAGACTGGCTGGCACGGTCCGGCAAAAATGTGTGGATGGTGGACGCGGATACGGCGCTCTCGCTCGGTCAGGCTTCCGGCCTGTCACCGCAGGCGTTGCCGGAGCCGCTCATCAGGCGGGCCGATCTGGTGCGTGACCGCATCCACGCGGACGGCTTTCTCAAACTGAATCCTGACGTGGGCGACCTGCCGGAATCCCTTGCCGTGGATGTGCCTCTGGGAGGCCCCGCCCTTGATGGCGTGACAGCAGGCCGCAAGCGGTTGCTGGTCATGGGGGCCGTTACCAATGCGGGCGGCGGATGCGCCTGTGATGCCAACGCCCTGCTCAAGGCTGTGCTGGCTCACCTGATCGTGGAACGCGACGAGTGGGTCATTGTGGATCTTGAGGCCGGTGTGGAACATCTGGGGCGCGGCACCGTTGCCCATGTGGACGGGCTGATAGTTGTGAGCGAACCTTCCATGCGCAGCCTGCAGACGGGCGCAGAGGTGGGGCGCATGGCCCGTGATCTGGGCCTGAAACGTCAGGTGCTCGCGCTGAACCGTTTTCGCGGGGGGCAGGTACCTTCTCTGGACGGCCTGCCGGAATCCTGCGTGACCATTCCGCAGATGGACGGCCTGATGGACAGGCAGATGCAGGACGCATCGGTTCTGGGACTGCCTGAAGCGGCGCAGCTGGATGGCTATGTGCAGGACTGTCTGGACAGGCTTGCGGCGCAGGCTGAGTAGGTATCCTGCAAACAGCAAGGGAGGAGTGTCCCTCGTATTCGGGGTAATGACAAACCCTCATTTTCAGTAACGCCGCATTCCCGTTAAGCCGGAGAAGAGGTCCAATAAACGGATTCTCGTCGCTTATACGAGGTGCAGGAACGTTAGGTTCCTGCCCGGCGGAGCCAAAAACTATCAGAAATGGTTTTGTCGGCAGTTTGAAAGGGAGGGTTGCCCCTCCCTTTTTCATGCCTGCAAATCGGCTGTCCGATCAGGAAAATTGTACGGCCAGACGGCGAACTGCGGTTTCTTCGTTTCTTCTTTTGGTTACGGGCAGCCGGATGGAGACCACAAAGCCCCCTTCGGGGTTGTTTTCGCCGATCACGGAGCCACCGTGCCGCATGGCCACGTGGCGGGTAATGGCGAGCCCCAGCCCTTTGCCTTCCAGCCCGTGCGATGATGAGCCTCGCACAAAGGGGCGGAAAATGCTCTGCAACTCTTCCTGCGGTACGCCTGAGCCTTTGTCAGCAATGCGGATAATGGCTTCGTCGCGTCCGGCATGTTCGGCAAATGCCATGTTTACGCTCACGGCCGTATCCTGCGGAGTGTGGCGGACGCCGTTGCGGATGACATTCTCTAACATGCGGTAGAGTGTTTCGCGGTTGCCGGTTATCTCCACATGCTCGGGCAGGGGGCCGCATTCCACACGCTTGCCGGATGCTTCTGCCTCGAAACGGGAGTCTGCCGCAACCTGCCGGACAAGATCGGTGAGGCTCACCTGTTCTTCTCTATGCGCGGGGCGCTGGCAGCGGGCAAGCTCGAGCATCTCGTTGGAGAGTGTGCCCAGTCTGTCTGCATCGCGCCGTATGCGTGTAATAAGGCGAGCGGTTTCCGGCGGAACCGAGCGGCCTGCCAGCTCAACCGCGAGCGACATGCGCGAGAGCGGTGAGCGCATTTCGTGGGAAATTTCACCGAACAATCGTTGCTGTTCCGCATGCAGCCGCCCCATGTGTTCCGCCATGGAATTGAATTCGTATGCCAGCTTGGCAAGCTCGTCGCCCTTGAACCGTTTGTCCATGTTCACGCGTGCGTCGTATTCGCCGCGTGCAAACCGCCGCAGGGCTTTGCGCATCTCACGCGCCGGATGCTCGGTAAAGCGCAGCAGCAAGAAGACCAGTCCGGCGGCCAGAACCAGGGCAAGAATGCGGAAGCCTGTCCACGAGACTGTGTATACCTCGCTTATGGCGTTGTGCCGGCTAAGACTTTCGGCAATGAAATAGAGTTCACCGTCATCCGCCGTAAAGGGCATGGCGTTGTCGAGGCGTCCCTCACGTTCCCCTGCGCTGTGATGCAGCAGGGGCATGTCTCCGGTCAGTTCGCCGGTTCGGTATGCTTCTTCGGCCAGCATGACCAGTTCCGGATCGTTATCCGTGGCATAGACGAGGTGCATGTTGCGGTCGAACAGCATGTAGGCCGCACCGTTGGTGATGGCAGATGGAAGCTGTGCCCGCAGATCATGGGGTGTGCGGGAATGGTTGAGCAGCAGGTTGCCTGCCAGAATAAGCTCCCGCATGGTATTCTGCCGCATGCGGGTGGCCATGGGGCCCCGTTCGAGCACGCGGGTGCAGAAGAACAGGGACAGGCTGAGGATGCCAATGGCAACAAGCACTGCCGTCACTATTCTGAGCAGCCACGTTCTCACTGGATGCCTCCGTTCACGCGCACGAATGCCGCAGGGCCGGAGGTTTTCTGGGCCGGTTCCGAGAAGTGGTAGAAATACCCTGCGCCCCGCACGGTGATAATGCGCTCGCCGCCGCTGGGGGCGGGGCCGAGTTTTCTGCGGATGTTGCTCATATGCACATCTATGCTGCGGTCATACGGGGCCAGCTCCCGCCCGAGGGCGCGGAGCGAAATATCCTCGCGCGAGACGGTGTTGCCGCCTGCATCAAGCAGCATTTCCAGAATGGTGTATTCCGCAAAGGTGAGCATGACGGGCTCGCCTTTGCAGTGAACGGAGCGTGCGCCTCTGTCCATGAGCAGGTCGTCTATGGCTATCTGTCTTCCCTGAACGGGGGCAGCGGCCCGTGCCAGCCTGCTGCGTCGCAGCACCGAGCGCATTCTTGCCAGCAGTTCGCGTGGAACGAACGGTTTGGGCAGGTAATCATCCGCCCCCATTTCCAGCCCCACGATGCGATCAACATTTTCCGCCCTGCCGGTGAGCATGATGACCGGAACCTGTGAGCAGGAACGAATTTCCGCCAGCACATCAAATCCGTTGGTGTCCGGCAGGCCCACATCAAGCAGGACAAGGTCGTTGTTACCGGAGCCGAGCATGGAGAGTCCGTCCAGACCCGAGCCCGCAATGCGCAGGGTAAAGCCTTCCGGTGCCAGATAATCGCCGAGCATGGAGGCAAGTTCCATGTCGTCATCAATAAGAAGTATAGTATGCATGCCGTTTCCCCTGAGATGTGGCACATTTTTCCCTGTGATCGCTTGTAAGAAAGGCGTGCAAAATCGGCACCATCCTTCCCGTTTGCAATATCAAGAATTGTTAAGGCGTATTTTGCATTGCTAAATGCATTCTTATGCGTTGCTTAAGAGACTCCGCTGCGAGAAATGCATATGTAATCAATACGGGAAACAAGTGGATATGGTTACACCAGTGTATCCATGTTCTTGAAGGAAACTCCAATAGTGGCGCATTTTTCCCGATCGCTTGCGAAAAACGTCAGTATTGGAGGCAGAAATGCACTCGTATTCCATCTCGCAGCATGATGTTGAACAACATGCACCCTGTATCTATGATACCTGCGTATCGCTGGTGTCGTCTTGTCTGCTGGGCGATTCACGGGCATGGCAGGAATTTGTGGGCACCTACAAGCCCCGTATAGTGAAGACCGTTGCATGGACTCTTTCCCGCAGCGGCGTTCGCGATTCCCTTGCCGGAGACACGGAAGACGTGGTGCAGGAGGTGTTCGTGCGCCTCGTGCGGAGCAACTACCGTCTGCTTGAAACGTGGAACCCGGAACGGGGTACCTTTCCCACCTGGCTGACGGTTGTATCCCGCAGCACCACCCTTGATTATCTGCGCGACAAACGCAGCGGCGCGACCCAACGGGCGCTTCAGACGCCTCTGGACGAGTGCCCCGAGCTGTTGCAGGAAAAGGTGCTGCCTTCCGGTGAACTGCACCTGCCGAAGGGGGTGCTGTCTCCACGCCAGCAGTCCATTCTGCATCTCATCTTTGAAAAAGATATGACGGCGGAAGAAATTGCCGCTTTTCTGGATATTCATCCGCAGACTGTACGCAGTATTCGCCACAGCGCACTGCAGAAGCTGCGTTATTACTATGAGAAAGAAGACGTGTCGTCATTTTAAGCATGCTAGATGTGTAAAGAAACGAAAAGCATCTGCTTAAGAAGTGTAAAATACAATATTTGCAACGTATATTGAGGGGTTATAGATAGTTCAAAACTTAATGCTTCTTTCATGTAAGGCCGAAGAGAAGGGAAACATCTTCGGCAAAGCATCAAGGGAATGATGCTCAACACATGACAAACTCTTCATGGAGGAAGTATTATGTCACTGGTAATCAACCACAACCTCATGGCCGCCAACGTTTCACGCAACCTTGGCACCTCGTACGGCAAGCTTGCTACGTCCACACAGCGTCTTTCATCCGGTCTGCGTGTAAACAGCGCGGCAGATGATGCTGCCGGTCTCGCCATCCGCGAACTCATGCGTTCCGACGTATCCGCATTGAACCAGGGCGTGCGTAACGCCAACGATGCCATCTCGCTCATCCAGACTGCAGACGGTGCTCTCTCCGTTATTGACGAAAAGCTCATCCGCATGAAGGAACTTGCAGAACAGGCGGCAACCGGTACCTACACGTCCGACCAGCGTATGATAATCGACTCCGAATATCAGGCCATGGCTTCGGAAATTACCCGTATCGCCAACGCTACGGACTTCAACGGCATCCATCTGCTCAACGGCAACCTTTCCAGCTCCACCCACGACGGCAGCGGGCTCAATGCCACGGGTATGCTGAAGGTGCACTTCGGTACCTCCAACGACTCGGCAGAGGACTATTACTACATTCAGGTGGGTACCAGCACTGCTTCTGCCCTCGGTCTTGGTAACCAGTCCGCTGTTGGCGGCGCAGGGTACACCATCTCTACCCAGCAGGCAGCGCAGGAAGCTCTGGACGCCATTGACCAGGCCATTGTCTCCAAGGACAAGATCCGCGCGAACCTCGGTGCTCTGCAAAACCGGTTGGAAAACACCATCTCCAACCTGCAGATTCAGTCAGAGAACCTGCAGGCTGCAGAATCCCGCATCTCCGACGTGGACGTTTCCACGGAAATGACGGAATTCACCCGCCAGCAGATTCTCACCCAGTCCGCCGTGGCCATGCTCTCGCAGGCCAACTCGCTGCCGCAAATGGCTTTGCAGCTTATCGGCTAATGGCCGATTCCATGGGGATTGGAGAATTGCGGAACTGAGAATACACGGCAAGGCCCGGCACCATATGGTGCCGGGCCTTCAGGTTAATGACAAACCTTCGTTTTCAGTAAAACTGTATTCCCGTTAAGCCGGAGCCGAGGTTCAAAAACGGATTTTCATCGCTTATACGAGGTGCAGGAACGTTAGGTTCCTGCCCGGCGGAGCCAAAAAATATCAGAAATGACTTTGTCAGCAGTCTGGAGGTCCGGAACCATATGGTGCCGGGCCTTTTGTTTTCAAGAAGCGTTTCCAAAACGGCAGATTATTCCAGCTGGGCGAGAAGCGATTCCAGCGAGGAATTGATGTTCTCGTAGTTGCCGAGCGAGGCTTCAAGCCGGGCATATTGTTCGACCAGTCTTTGTTGCAGGCGCTCTATGCGGTCTTCTTCGTCGCCTATGTCCTTGGCAGTGTTGTCTATGATGGTCTGGTAGTTCTGGATGATGATGTTGAGTGTGCCGCTTTCCGTGTCCGTCAGACGGTCGAGTTCCTTGAGTGTTTCGTTGACCTTGCCCTGACGTATGGCCACATCGCCCTGATGGGAGCCGTCCGTCCTGTCTGATACGTTCACGATGAGGCCCTGCTCCGGATTGCCCGAGATACCTGTGATGGTCCACGTGTCCGGGTCTATCTTGGCGGCATTGCCGTTGATAGTGGCCCCCGTAAGGACGCCGCCGCTGACCTGATACTGCACATCGTACAGACCGGGTGAGGTAAGATCCGCAATGGAGGATTCGTAGGCGAGTTTGCCGGAATAGCTCACCCCGTCGGACTGGGCGGAAAAGAGGCGGGCTACGGCGTCCGGGTCCTTGTCCAAAGCCTTTTGCAGCTCGTCGTAGTCCAGAATGAGCATGCCGAAGTCGATGGAGTTCTGATCCGTTTCCGTGGATATGCCTATCTGCGCAAGGCTGCTGTACGGGTCGCCTTCATTGCTGGAAGCATCAAAGCGTTTGAAGCCGAGCCCCACGTCAGCGAGAATGCTCTGCAGGTTCTGCTCGACAATGTCCATGCCGTAGTTGCCGCGAACCTGATAGAACGAGGTTTTTTCGTCGTCGTATTCCTCGTCTGAACTCGTTTCGTCCAGCTCGGCAATGGCGGTGCGTATTTCATTGGTCAGCGTAATGAAGTTTTCTATGTTCTTGATGATACTGTCAGAGTCGGTGACAACGGTAATTTTTTCACCCTTGGAGTCGGTCTCGTCATACAGGGTGAAGGTGAGCCCTTCCACCACGTCGCTTACGACGTTTGAATCGCGCTCTATCCACTTGTCCGCTTCGCTGGGGTAGCCGTCCACCTTCATCTGGGCATTCTGTGCCTTCTGCGTCTGGGTGAAGTCGGTAGAACTCAGCCCCGTGATGCCTGAGCCGGTAATGGTTATGGCGTTGTCCGCGCCAAGGTCCATGCCCCGCAACTGCAGATGGTATTCGCTGCCGTCGTTCACAAGGCTGGCGCGAACACCGTCGTTGAGGGCCGCATCGGCATTGATGAGGTTGACGAAGGTCTGCAGGGTGGTGCCTGCGGGTACATCAATGGAATAGTCCTTGCCTGCATAGTTCAGTGCGAACGTACCGCCTGTGGTGGTGATGACGTCTGACGAAGACGACCAGCCGTGTGTGCCGGACCACAGGTCGTTCTGGGCGAGCTGGTTCACTACAATGGTATGCGTGGATTCTATGGCATCTGCACCGGCAGTGACCCCGATGGTGGACGAATCGGTGCTGGTGGCTGATTTGGTGAGGAATTTTCCCATGGTGTTCAGGTCGCTCAGCGCGGTCTTGTATTCCAGCAGCTTGGTGTTGATACCCTGAATTAGCGCCTGCTTCTCGGTCCATTGCTCGGACCACGCCTCCATGCGGTTGAGACGGTGGCTTTCGAGGTTGACGGTAGCCTCGATAATGGAGTCGAAATCGGTGCCGCTGCCGAGACCGGTGAATGTGATGGAGCCGGACCAGTATTCCGTCATGTCTGCTGCCTCCTGAAAACTAGAGGTAGTCCATCAGGCTCATTTTCATGAGCTTGGACGAAGTGGTCAGAACGGACTCGTAAATATACTGGGCCCGTGCGAGGTCCGAGGTGAGTTGTGTCACGTCGGCATCCTCGATGGACGAGATATTGGTATTGGTCGATTCCTTGCTCATGGACACTGCTTCCTTGGCGAATTCCACGCGCACCTCCCGGCCGCCGATGGCGCCCTGTGCTGTGGAAAGGGTTTCGTGCGCGGCGCTCAATCCGTCGATCATCTCCGCGATACCCTTCTGATCGTTCGTTTCCAGAAAACCTATGAATTTTCCGATGGACTCGAAGAGATTTGCAGGCGTGTCCAGAATGGAACTGTTGCCGTTTTCTTCCACCCGTCCGCCAAAGATGTCTGCGCCTATGCTGTTTATCTGCACGGTGCTCGACTTGCCGATGGTCAGGTTTATGGCTGCGGAGTGCGGTTCCACGATGAACTGGTCGCCCGCCGTGATTGCCGAACCGCCGTTGGATGCCAGCTGCACAAAGCCGCCGGGGACGGCAAAGGAGGCATTGGAGGTGACGTTGCCGTCTACCCATGTGGCCCCTCTGTCGAGACTGTAGGAATAGGTTATGGGGCCGGGCAGGGAGGCGTTTGAGGCAATGCGTATGGCCACGGAAGAATCAAAGATTCCGTCAGCAGTGGCGGTAACCGTGGAACTGCCATAGTGCTGCACGGTTTCGTCGCCTTCCATATCGCCGGTATAGTAGGCGGCAGGGCGAATCCATACGGCAGTGCCGTCACCTTCGCCCGCTGTTTCCGTGGCGGTTACCACGGAACCTGAGGCCATGGTCGCCTTTGCGGTGCCGAAATCCAGTTCTGTTGCGCCTGCCGCAAGGGTGGCTGTTTGCCACGTGTTGCCGCCGTCCGAGGTGTAGCGGTATTCCAGCTCGTCCACTCCCACGGTGCCGGATTCTGCAAATTCCACATAGATTGTGGAATCTGACGAACCGGAAAAGGAGACGAAAGAGGCATCGGAAAGGGTATCGTCGCGCACGGTTGCGCCAAGGCCCATCTCGTAGGCGTTTGTGTTGGTCATGGAACCGGCGAAGATGGAATCGCCCGCATATTCGGTGTTGGAAATGGCCAGCATCTGCCCCATGAGTTCGCGGGCTTCCTTGGCGATCATTTCGCGCTGGTTGTCGGTGAGCGTGCCTGTGGATGCCTGTTCTGCAAGTTCCTGCAGCCTGGTCAGCACATCACTGGCCTGATTCAGTTCATCGTCGGCAAGCTGCAGCCAGCCGAGCGCGGTGTCCATGTTCTCGTCGTACTGGCCGAGGCGCGTCAGGTAGGTTTTCAGGTCCAGCGAGCGGGACATGCCGCCGGGGTCGTCGGACGGCCGGTTGATTTTCTTCTGCGAGGAGTTCTGCTCGTTCAGCCGGATGATCTCCGCAAGGGAGTTGTTCATGTACTGGACCGATGAATCGAAAAGCATGCTTCTGGCTATACGCATGGGAGTGCTCCTCTAAGACTTCAGGGAAAGGACAACGTCGAACATCTCGTTCGCTGTCTGAATGAGCTGGGCCGCTGCCTGATAAGACTGCTGGTAGCGCGTGAGGTTGGCGTATTCTTCGTCGAGGTTTACGCCGGAAACCTCCTGCTGCATGGAGTCCAGCTGTTTGGCCATTGAGCTTGAGTAGGTGTAACTGCGCGAGGCTGTGTCCATGTCCGTGCCGACCTTGGAAACCAGGGAGTGCAGATGCTCGCTCAGGGTCTGCGAGGCGGAAGAGTGAATGGAGTCGACGGTGACGTCTTTCTCCGCAAGATCGGTCATGGCAAGGGCGTTGGTGTTGTCGCCCGATGCGACAAGGCCCGTGCCGTCCACCACGCTGGCATTGATACGCCCCGTGTTGGCCAGAACACGCGCATCGACCTGCACATCCGAAATGCCGTTGCCGGAGAAAAAGGTGTTCATGCCCGTGGCGGCCAGAATGCCTGTTGTGTCACCCGCAAACTCGAACTGCACGCCGTCTGCTGCCTTTAGAGAGATGCGCCCGTCCGTGACGGAGGCGTTGATCTGCCCGGGGAAGGTGGCGTTTATGGCGGCGGCCACATCGTTCAGGGAGTGCTGGGAAGGATCAAAGCTGCTGAGTCCGGGGGGGACGATGGAGCTGAAATCCACGGCGGTGGTGCCGAGCGGATCGCCCGTGGTCTTGTCGTACAGGGCAAGGGAAATGCCACCTGCGGTAAGTCTGTCCGCAAAGGTGAGCTGCGTGTCCCCGAGGGGGATTGATGCGTCGTTGACCTTGTTGCCTGCCTGCACATTGGCATAATGCTCGGTGCCTGCGCCCTGACTGTGCTGGTAGTTGACCTGCCAGATCAGTTCCTTGGCCAAGGCATCCATCTCTTCCTTGTATGCGGTGATGGACTGGTCGCGCACCTGAAACAGCCCTGCAATGCTGCCGCTGCCGAGCCTGCCGTCGTCTGATGCAAAGGAATTGGCGTTGGGGCTGATGTTCACCTTGTCCGAGGTGGTCTTGTACCAGTACAGCCCGGACTTGGGCACGACATTGAATTCGTCGCCCACGGAAGCATCGTTAGTGGCTGCGGCGTTGGGATCGGTTGCGGAACCGAACCATACGGAAACGCCCTCAATGGAGACGCGGTTGTCGTAATCGCCTGCCGTGTAGGTGAGCTCGTTTCCGTTTTCATCCGTCAGCCATGTCTTGCCGCCATCCAGCGATACCCTGAACGTGGCTGCGCCTGCGGAGCCGTCCGTGGGGCCGGAGCTGACAAAGTCTATGGTCAGTTCGTTTGAGCCGGTACCTTCAAAATACACCTGTCCGTCATAGTTCGAGCCTGCGGTGAGCTGCTTGGAAGATTGCGGCCCCTCAAAGGCCAGCTTGTATGCGTGCGTGCCGTCTACCAGTGTCTGGCCGGATTGGGTGAGCACGGTATACTGGCCGTTTTCCTGATGGATGACATTCACGTCCAGCAGGGAAGAGAGCTGGCGCACGGCCAGGTCCATGGCGTCCTGCAGATCCGTGTTGGTAGAGTTGCCCACGATGCTCTTGTTGTATTCCGCAAGGGTGGCCATGAGCTGGTTGGCTGTATCTATCTGGTCGCTGAGTTCCGAATCGGCTGCCTCGCGTGCGGCGGTGAGCGAATCGTTCAGCGATCGTAACTGGTCGGAAAGCGTGGTGGCATATTCGGTCAGTTCGGTTCTGTAGGCATCGCTTGAGGCGTCCTGCGACAGGGCACCCATGCTGGTGAAGAACTGATCAAGGGCGGAGGAAATGCCGTAGTCTTTTTTTTCGTTGAACAGCTCTTCCACGCTGGAAAGGGAGCTTGCCTGCTGGCCCCAGTAGCTGGTTTCGCTGTTTGAGGCGAGGTACTGCTTTTCCACATAATAGTTGTAGTGGCGGGCAATCTCCTGCACGTCGGCCCCGTTTCCCATGTAGAGAGAGCGGAAGCGGAAGCTGTCCGAGGTGGCATAGGTGACGGTTTTCCGGCTGTAGCCCGGCGCATCGGCATTGGCGATGTTTTCGCCGGTGACGCTTATGCCCACCTGCGCGTTCATCAGGGCCTTTGTTCCCAGACTGTAGATTCCGTTCAATGTCATGGTGTCACCTCGTCATGGTGCCTGTGCGAAAATCGTTAAGGAGAAGCGCGCCGCCCGTGGCCTGTAAGCCGGGTACGGGGGAAACCGGGCGGCGCGCATCAGGGGAATGCAGGTGCCGGAAGAGCGTGACAGGTACCGTCTCCGGGCGGTGCAACACGGTTGTGCTGCTGTTCCGGACAGACCTGTCACGCCTTTTGGGTTATCGTTTGAGGGAGATGGCTTCCTGCAGCATGGAGTCGGCCGTGGTGATGATCTTGGCGTTGGCCGAGTACCCGCGCTGCGTGGTGATGAGGCGGACCATCTCGGTGGACATGTCCACGTTGGATTGTTCCAGCGTGTTGGAGGCAATGGTGCCGTAGCTGGACGAGTTGGCCCTGCCGATACGGGCGGAGCCGGAATCGGAGCCTTCCGTATACAGGGTGCCGCCTTGCAGGATGAGCCCCTGCGGGTTGTTGAAGTCCGCAAGGCCCAGCACGAACAGGTCAACGATCTGCCCGTTTGAGTACTGGCCGCTGATAACGCCGTCGCGGCTGACCTCTATGCCCTGCAGGTAGCCGGTGGCATAGCCGTCCTGACTCTGGTCATAGGTGGAAGAGGCGGATGCGTATGCGGTGCTGGCTCCGGCAATCAGTTCCGGCGAGTCGAAGGTGTCGATGGCGCTGAAGTTGTTGCCTATGGCGGCGGCGTTGGACACCATGCCGGCGGCCCAGCCGGTGCCTTCGTTCCGCAGGCCCAGATTGAGTTCAATGTTGTGGGCGGCGGTGGCATCCGGGGTGCTCGCATTGGGCGAACCGGAGAAGTTGGCCGTGAAAACGGGGTAGCCGTCTTCCGAGAACTCTGCCGGTGTCCAGTTGGCAAGGTCGTGCAGATCGCCCGTGGCAGTGGAGCCGAGGGTGAACGCCGTCATGCCCTGCATGATGCCGGAAGAATTGAAGGTGAGCGTGCCGGTCATGAGCAGGCCTGCTGCAGACGTGGTGTTGAGCTTCTGGCCGTCGATGATACGGCCGTCGTCGGCGGGGTCGCAGGTGACCACATATTCCCATACCTGCGAGCCACCGGCCTGGCTTGCCACGGCATCATCGCTGACCTTGTCGAAGTATACAGTCAGCTCATGGGCTGTTCCGGCTTCGTCATAGACAGTCATGGTGGTCTGGTAGCTGTACTGGCTGTCGCCCATGGGGCTCTCTGCCTGTCCGTCCCAGTCGTTGAAGACGGAGAAGAACGGATCGGCGGCATCGTTGTTCTTGTCTTCGGCAGCCTTGTTCAGGTTGACGGACAGGAAGACCGAAGACGTGGCCGAGGGCGGCGACTGGTATGAGGTAAGCTGCAGCGACGAGAGCGCGCCCTGTGTCTGCACCACGCCGTTGGCCTTGGTGGAGGCCGCATCCCAGCCCTGCACACGATAACCGTGTGCATCAACAAGGTAGCCGTACTGGTCGAACTGGAAGTTGCCCGCACGGGTGTAATACCGCTCGCCCGTGTTGGGGTTGTTGACCATGAAGAAGCCGTTGCCGCCGATGGCCACAGCCGTATCGCTGGTAGAGGACTCATACGAGCCCTGCGAGAAACTCTGGTAAATGGACGCCACAGTCGCGCCGTGACCAACCTGGCTGAGTCCGTTGGACGTGGAAACGGTGGAGTAGAACACGTCCTCGAACTGTGTGGTGGCCGATTTGTAGCCGATGGTGCTGGAGTTCGCGAGGTTGTTGCCTATGACCGACATAGCCTGACTGTGTACCGTCAGGCCGGAGATGCCCGCGTACATGGAACCGCTGATGCTCATGATGATGCCTCCCGGTGTGACGGGTTACTGAAGGGTTTCGGAATCTTCCGAATCTGAGGAGCCTGAGCCGGAATCTGACGAACCGGAGGAGCCGACAATCTTGCTGACGTACATGAGCTCGACAGTGCGGCCGTCGCCCAGTTCAAGCACCGTGGTGCCGTTGGAGCTGGAGATGCCTGTTACGGTGCCGGAAACCTCAGAGGCCACGTAGACGCTTTCGCCGTCGGCGTCGTAGGCTTCAAAGCCCACGGTGTAGGTGCCGTTGGCGGCCTTGCTGCCGTTGGTCTTGAGCCCGTTCCACGTGAAGGTGGTTTCTTCGCCGCCTTCAGCGGAGCCGAGGTCCACAGTGGCAACCACGTCGCCGTCTTCGTTGTAGATGTGCGCCTTGATCGATTCGCAGTCGCTGGCGGGAGTGAGGTAGACGTCTGTGCAGCCCGAGTCGCTCTTGGAAATGGAGTAGCCCGCGGCAACGATTTCCTTGCCGATGTAAGACACTGCACTGTTCACAGTGAGCATGCTCAGGGCGCTGATGGCGGAGGTCATGCTCTCGTTCATGGTCTGCAGCTCTTCAAGGCTGGAGAACTGGGCGAGCTCCGCAATCATTTCGGCATCCTCTACGGGGTTCAGGGGGTCCTGATTCTGCATCTGCGCCAGCAGCAGGGTCAGGAAATCTGCCTGCCCAAGCTCTGAAGAAGCGCTTTCCGTAGTGGCTGCGTATGACGCATTGTTGTATGTTGTTGCGTCAATGTATGACATGTCTTACCTCTCAGGCCGTTGATGTAACTACATTGTTTCCCGAATGCAGATGCGCAGTTCGAGAATGTCTGTTCTGCAGTCTCGGCATGCCGCCATGTGATTTTCAAAACTTTTTCTGAGTTTTGCAGGGAGCATTTTGTCAATGTAACCGGCTACATCGTTGTAGCCGGGGCAAAAAGTTGAATTTCTGGATAATCCTTCATCCATGGACCCGCCCCACATTTCAATTCCGGAATCATAAAGAGAGTGCTTGTTCTTCATGAAGGCGTTCCTGTTTGTTTGAATTCGTTTGTTATAGATACGAGTGGGGGAGTGCTGTTTATCCATTAAGAAATGGTAATGTATTGCAAATGTATGCAATGCTTTGTTGTGCTTTCTTGTGGAATGCAAAGCAGCGTAAAGAAGAAGGGGTTGGGAGTTGGGGAATGCTGCAGAATGCTCGGAATGTTGCGGAGGGCAGCATGTGCCAAGGCGATATTAGAGAAGAGCGGGTGTTGCTGAGAGCTGCGTGTTGCCAGCTTTGTCAGGGATAAGGAGAGGGCTGCGGGAAGACAGGACAAGCCGGACAGAAACGGGAGCGCCCGCCGGAATGACCCGAAGACATAAAAAAGGGCCCGAACATGTGTTCGGGCCCTTTCAGGGGAATGACAAACCGTTGTTTTCAGTAAAACCTTATCCCCGTTAAGCTGGGGCGGAAGCCAAAAAACAGAATCTCATCGCTTGCGCGGGGTGCAGGGGGATCATCCCCTGCTCGTCGAAGACAAAAAACTCAAAACAGTTCAGCCAGCGGCAGGCTCGAAATATGGCTGCCGTGCTACCCCAGTTCCTGCTCGGTGCGGCTGATAATTTCTTCCTGATGGTCGGCATCCAGATCGACAAAGTAGTCGCTGTAGCCCGCCACGCGTACGAGCAGGTTGCGGTATTCATCCGGAGTTGCCTGTGCCTTGCGCAGGGTCTCCGTATCCACCACGTTGAACTGGATGTGATGGCCGTTCATGGCAAAGTATGAGCGGATGAGCCTGACGAGCTTGTCGAGATCTGCGTCACCGGCGAGCACGCTGGGCAGGAACCGCTGGTTCAGCAGGGTGCCGCCGGACTTTATCTGGTCCATCTTGCTCAGCGATTTCACCACCGCTGTGGGGCCGTTGCGGTCTGCCCCGTGCGAGGGCGAGGTGCCATCGGATTCGGGCAGTTGGGCATAGCGACCGTTGGGCGTTGCTCCCAGCATCTTGCCGAAATAGACATGGCAGGTGGTGGAGAGCATGTTCAGGTGGTACACGCTGCCCTTGGTGTTGGGCTTGCCGTCTATGGTGTTGTAGAGCGAATCGTACACACGGCGCATGATGTTGTCTGCGCGGTCGTCGTCGTTGCCGAAGAAGGGCGTTTTGTTCCACAGGCGCAGGCGCAGGGCCTCGTGTCCTTCAAAGTTGGCGGCAAGGGCTTCGAGCAGGATGCGCATGCTCACCTTTTTCTGCTCGAACACATGGGTTCTTATGGCGGAAAGGCTGTCCGTGACCGTGCCTATGCCGCAGCACTGAATGTAGTTGGTGTTGTAGCGCGGGCCGCCGTCATAGTAGTCGCGGCCATTTTCGATGCAGTCGCGAATGACCACGGAAAGGAACGGGGCGGGCGAATGCGCGGCGTACATGCGCTCTATGTAATTGTTTACGCGGATCTTCAGGTCCACCACATATTCAAGCTGGCGGCTGAAGGCGGTGTAGAGTTCCTCGAAATCACGGAATTCCCGGGCATCGCCGGTTTCCGGCCCCACACGCTTGCCTGTGAGCGGGTCCACCCCGTTGTTCAGGGCAACTTCCAGCACTTTTGGCACGTTCAGGTATCCGGTGAGGATGTAAGCTTCCTTGCCGAATGAGCCTGTTTCTATGCAGCCGCTTGTGCCGCCTTCGCGGGCATCTTCCACGCTTTTTCCCACACGTATCTGCTGCATGACCACGGTATCCGTGTTGAACACGCTGGGGTAGCCGTAGCCCTTGCGGATGACCCTGGCTGCCGCCTTGAGGAAGCGGTCCGGTGTCTGGCTGCTTACATGTACGCTGGGCTGGGGCTGCAGCAGGTGCAGGTCATCCACCACTTCGAGAATGAGGTAGGAGACTTCGCTCACGCCATCGGTGCCGTCGCGTTTGAGCCCGCCGAGGTTGATCTGGGTAAAGTCGTTGTAGGTGCCGCTTTCCTTGGCGGTTACGCCCACCTTGGGCGGTGCGGGATGGTTGTTCACCTTGATCCAGAAGCAGCTGAGCAGCTCCTTTGCCGCATCGCGGGTGAGGGTGCCGTCTGCAATGCCCGCCTCGTAGAAGGGGGCGAGGTGCTGGTCAAGATGCCCTGGACTCATGGCGTCCCAGCCGTTCAGCTCGGTGATGGTGCCAAGGTGCACGAACCAGTACATCTGCAACGCTTCGTGGAAGGTGCGGGGAGCGTTGGCAGGCACATGGCGGCAGACCGAGGCCATGTGAAGCATCTCGGCCTTGCGTGCGGGGTCTGCTTCCGTCTGTGCCATCTGTTCGGCAAGGTCCGCGTGGCGGTGGGCAAACAGGATGACCGCATCGCAGGCAATATCCATGGCCTTCAGCTGGTCGGCGCGGGCTGCGGCGTGCGGGTCGTTCAGGTAGTCCAGACGGGCAATGCGGTCCGCTATGTGGGCCTTGAGTTCATTGAGTCCGGTTTCGTAGATCATGCCGTCCAGCGCGGTGTGGCCGGGGGCACGCTGTTCCATGAATTCGGTGAACAGGCCGGATTCGTAAGCATCGCGCCATTCCTGCGGCACATGGGCAAATACGCGGTCGCGCATGGACCGCCCCTGCCAGTAGGGGATGACCTCGCGCTCATAGGTGGCGATATCTTCTTCGGCCACTGTGTAGTGGGCCATTTCGCGGCTGTTGAGAATGCGCAGGTCTTCTGCGGAATGGCAGGTAAGCTCTGGGAACGTGGGAACAACCTTGGGCGCGGGACCGCGCTCGCCCACGATGAGTTCGCCGGGGCCGATGTAGATGGTCTTGCGCTCGCACAGGTGCCTGAAGAACATGGCCCGCAGCACAGGCAGCGGGTGCTTGCCGTATTCCGCCTTGTAGAATGCGGTTTCGAGCAATGCCCGTTCTATGGAGATGGCGGGCTTTGCCTCAAAGCTCTCTTTGCGCAGATTCCAGATTCGCTGATTCACGCTAGCCTCCTATGCGGACCTTGAGCCCGTATCCTTCCAGAATGCGCACGGCGCGCTGCACGTCGGCGGGGTCGGATTTGGGGATGCCTGCCCCTTTGTATTCCATGCCCAGTTTGGCGTATTTGGCTTTTGCAATGCTGTGGTAAGGCAGCACGTCTATGCTCCTTACGCCGGGCAGTCCGGCGACAAAGGCCCCTGTGGCCTTCAAATTTTTGTCATCATCGTTGATGCCGGGTATGAGAGGCAGCCGTATCTGCACAGGATGCCCCTGACGGGCCAGCGACTGCAGGTTCTGCAGAATCAGCTTGTTGGGTACGCCCGTCACCCTTTCATGTTGCGCCGTGTCCATGTGCTTGAGGTCGAAGAGAAAGAGGTCCGTCTCTTTGGCCACATGCAGCAGCAGGGTGTTCTCGGCAAAGCCGCTCGTATCCACCACACGGTGCAGACCATGTTTTCCACAGCGGCGCAGCAGTTCGAGCAGAAACCCCGGCTGGGCCAGCGGTTCACCGCCGGAAAAGGTCACACCGCCCTGAGAACCGTTGAAGAACACCTGATCCTTTTCAATGATCTCCAGCACGGCATCTGCATCCACTGTGCAGCCGGTCGTCTCGTGCGCCAGTGCGGGGCAGGTTTCCTCACACATGCCGCAGGTGGTGCAGGCGGCATCGTTTCTGCGCGGTCCGGTGGGAGACATCTTGAGGGCGGCGTTGGGGCAAACCTCCATGCATTCACCGCAGCCCACGCATTTGTCCGGCACTGTCACCATGCGTATGTCATGGCTCAATCCTTCCGGATTGTGGCACCACCAGCACGACAGCGGGCAGCCCTTGAAGAACACCGTGGTGCGCAGGTCCGGCCCGTCGTGAATGGCGTAACGCTTGATGGCGAAGATGGTTCCTTGCGTCTTGGCGGGGCACAGGCCGAGCATGCGTATTACTCCTTCATCAACTAGTAACAGCTACCAATAAAGGATAGCTCGTGCAACAGGAAAGTGCCCTTCTGCCTTCAGGAACGGAAGATGAAATAGACGGCTCCCAGCAGGCAGAGGCAGGCCCACAGGTAGTCCAGCTTGAGCGGCTGCCCCATGTACCAGACGGAGAAGGGCGCGAACACGGCAAGGGCAATGACTTCCTGCATGATCTTGAGCTGGGGCAGGGTGAAGGTGCCGTAGCCGATACGGTTTGCCGGAACCTGAACCATGTATTCGAAAAAGGCGATGCCCCAGCTTGCAAAGGCGGCCACGAACCATGCCCTGCCGGACAGGTTCTTGAGGTGGGCGTACCATGCGAATGTCATGAATACATTGGAAAGGAACAGGAGTCCAACAGTGCGGAATGCAATAGAGACCATGACAGACCTCGAAATGGGAAGGAATATGCGCCCGCTGTCCTGCCTGTGAAAAGGGCGTGGAGACAACGGGCGCATTCAAGCAATATGGCTGTTTTCAAGTTCCCGCAAGAGGGGATGAATCAGAGTTTGCGGGCCAGCAGTTCGCAGTCTACGGCGTTTGAGAAGTTCGCGGGCAGTGTGCCGTCCGGATTTTTGAAGTCGGCGTGCAGCGCTGCCACTTCGTCTGCCGAAAGATCATAGGTGTGGAGTTCTCTGTAATGCAGCAGAGCAAACCCGTTTCGGGTGAACAGCTCTTTCCACTGATCGGGAAGCACGCGGTTCTGATAGAACTTGTTCTCATTTATGGATTCCCATGAGGCAGGGGATTCATTGAGATAGCTGAACGGGTGATACCCTGAAACCGCGCTGTAAGATCGGTGGTCGCGGGTTGTGATGCGGTGGGCGGCAAAGCCGCCGGGTTTGAGCACGCGCCATGTTTCCCGTATTGCCTGCAGCGGGTCACGCACATGCTCCAGCACGGCGAACGAGCAGATGGTATCAAGGGCGTTGTCTGGCAGCGGAATGGCACTGTAGCGGGCGGGCATCATGTAGGGCAGTTTTTCCGTATCGAGGAACGCCCTGCCGTCCTGCCGGATATGCAGCACCTCGTCAAAGCGGCGGCGGATGGTTTCTTCACCCAGTGCCGCAGCCTGCGGCATGCGGAGCACATAATCCAGAACACTCCGGTATTGCTGCAGCCTGTGGGTTGTCTCGGGGTAGTGCATGGAGAAGCTGTAAGCATCCATGGAAAGGGGCCTGAACCCGAGGCAGTGGAGCGCCACCTCAAGGCTGAGAAAGCCCCCCGGCCCCACGTGCAGTACGGAATCGCCTTCTTTCATGAAGTTGAAGGCCCGCTGCATATCGTTCAGGATGAGCAGGTTCATGACGGAGGCGGCAGGGTAGGTGCCGATGCGGTGGTAATGCGTGAACTCCGCATAGCCCATTGCCTGCAGCTGTGCTGCGACCTGATCTCTGCCGGAAACCGTGGTGATGATGATCTTGCTCCACTCCGATTCGGGAATGGAACTGGGCGGGACAATGGGCAGCCCGTGCAGGCTCTTGCCCCACATGCTGCAGTCGTTGTCCACTATGCCGATCAGGTCGGGGTGTTGCTGCTGCTCTTCAAGATAGGCAAGCAGTTCCACGGTTCCCTGACCGGCACCGAACAGGAGTACCGGTTCGTTCTCCTTGAGCCAGGGAACACTTTCCGGTGCTATCCACCCGTATTCCATTGATCCTCCCGCAGTTAACTACTCCTCCATCTGGAGGTAGGCTTCCATGATCACCTTGAGTCCGAATCCGGGGAAATTTACCTGATATTTGTCCGGAGGCAAATGCTTGATAAGTTTGCCGCGGCCAAAAATCTTGTGTGTGCAGTGGCCCAGTTTACGGCTGGCGGTGCGCGGCGCAAAGGCCGGTTCGCTTTCGCCGCCGGTGGCGCGGGAAAAGGCATCCGGCGCGGCGGGTACGCTGTCGCCAAGGCGCATGGTGCGCTGTTGCTGATACTCGCGCTGCATCAGGCCGCCGGTGTAGTTTTCCTTCCACTCTTCATACAGATAGACGGGCAGGTCGCGCACAAAGGGGCTGGGCATGGCCGGTTCGTTGCCGCCGCCCCCGCGGCTGTATATGGATGATGGCACGAACAGGCCCAGATATTCCCGCGCACGGGTGCAGGCAACATACATGAGTCTGCGTTCTTCTTCCAGATCGTCCGCCTTCTGGAGCGCTTGCTTGGATGGGAAACGCTCTTCCACAAGATCAATGACCAGCACGGCGTCCCACTCCAGCCCCTTGGCAGAATGCACGGTGGAAAGCGTGATATGGTCCTCCGATGCTGCTGCGTCGGGATTGGGGTCTTCCAGCGAAAGGTCGGAGACGAAAAGGTCCAGCTCGCGGTAGGTGGCCGCGATCTGCACCAGCTGTTCAAGCCCGTGCTCGCGGCGGGGATAGTCGTCCGGATACAGCTGCATCAATCTGGGTTTGTAGACCTCCAGCACCTCTTCCAGCACTTCCACCGGCTCAAGGCGCTGTCTGCGCAGCGAATCCACCAGTTCAAGGTCCTTGGCAAAGTCGGGATACTTTTTCAGCAGCCTGTCCAGCGTGGAAGGATCGGCAAGGCGCGATGCCTCGTAAATCTTCAGGGCTGTCTTGGGACCCACTCCTTTCACGTTGGCGGCAAGGCGCTGGAAGGCGGGCAGGTCGAGCGGGTTGATGAGCAGGCGCACATAGCACATGACGTCCTTCACGTGCGCTGCGTCCGAATACTTCACGCCGCCGTACTTTCTGAAGGGAATGCCTGCCTTTGAGAGCTGCATTTCCACATGGTAGGACTGGTAGCCCGCGCGGAAGAGCACGGCAATGTCCTTGGGCTCGTAGCTGCGGCGCAGTTCCGCTATCTTGTTCACCACCTGGTTGGCCTGCGTGAGGTCCGAAAGGGGTTTTACAAGCTGGGGCAGGTTGCCGCCCGTGCGGCTGGTGAAAAGCGTTTTGTGAAAGGCCACGGGCGCTTCGGCAAGAATGGCGTTGGTCAGGTCCAGCACGGGCTGCACGGAGCGGTAGTTCTCTTCCAGCTTCACGATGCGGGTACCCGGGAACATGGCCGGAAATTCCAGAATATTCTGCACGTTGGCGCCGCGGAAGGCGTAGATGGACTGGGCATCGTCGCCCACGGCCATGACGTTGCGGTGGCCACCTGCCAGCAACTGTACAAGCCGCGCCTGCACGAGGTTGGTGTCCTGATACTCGTCCACCATGATGTATTTGAAACGGTGGCGGTAATAGTCCAGCAGGTCGGGGCGCGTACGCAGCAGGTTTTCCAGCTCAAAGAGCAGGTCATCGTAGTCCAGCAGGCCGTGCTCGCGCTTGTAGTTGCTGTAGCCGGTGGATATCTGGACAATGTCGTCGCGGTAGGCGGCAAGGTGGAATGCCTCGCGCTGCAGAATGTCGCCTATCTCGCGTTCCTTGTTGCGTGCCTTGGAGAGCATGCCCATGACCGTGGCGGTTTTGGGAAAGGACTTGTCGCCCTTGCCCAGCCCCATCGTGTCCTTGCAGTATTTGAGGGCTTCGGTGGCGTCTGCGGAATCCATGATGGAAAGGCCGCCCTCGAATCCCTGCGGAGGGTGCTGGCGGAGCACGGAGTAGGCAAAACCGTGAAAGGTGCCGCCGGAAACCGCGCCTATGCCGTGGCCGAGCAGTTCGCCCGCACGGTGCAGCATTTCCTGCGAGGCCTTGCGGGTGAAGGTGAGCAGCAGAATATCGTGTGCGGCAACGCCCTGCTCAACCATGTTGGCGAGGCGGTATACCACCGTGCGCGTCTTGCCGGAGCCTGCGCCTGCAATGCACAGCAGGGGGCCTTCCAGCGTCATGGCCGCCTCGTACTGGGCGGGGTTCAGTTCTTTCTTGTAATCGATCATGGTGGTTCCGTGTAGAGCATGCCTCCGGCGGGGAAAGGCCATGGTGGCCTTTGCAACCTCTGCCGGTGCGTTGGTTCATGTCATGCCTCTGCGGCATGTCTGCACTACTACGGATCGGCTGTGACGGCAAATGCGGGATAAGGGGCGGGCGCGGGCGAGGAAGAGGGATGGTCTGGGGTGAGAATAAGGGGCGCGTCCGGGACCTCTCTGGTATGTATGGCTCGGGCGCGCCCCTGTTCTTGTACTCTGTGTATCAGGCTGCCAGAGGCTTGGACCACACGTTCATGCTTTCCAGCCCTCCGGAGATGTTGGTGTTGTTGATGAGCGTGCCGCCGAACGTATACCCTGCGCGGGCAAAGACGCAGTTCATGGCGGTGCTCGCGGCACGGGCGATGGTGTATGCCGACAGGTAGCCCTGTTCCGCTATGGCTGCTTCCATGGCTGTGAGCAGGCGCAGGGCCGCCTTGCGGTTGCGGTATTCCGGCAGGGTGGCAAAGTCCGTCATTTCCGCGCAGCGCCAGTCGGCATCCAGCTCGGCGGAAGAGGCCGCAACAAGCTGATCTTTGCGGAAAATGCCGAAGAACCGGACATTGGACTGCATGGCGCTGATCAGAAAGTCCGGATCATGCACCGGAAAGGGATAGGACTCGAAGACGGTGCCGTAGAGCTGCGCCAGCGCCTGCGCATGTCCGGTACCGAGTGCGACCACTGCGGCCGTGTCCACCTCGTCAGGGTCAATGGCGGTTTTGTCACCGGCAATGGCCAGCACGTTGCTGATGGCCTTTCTATCCTCAGGTTCCGCGCGGGCGGCATCCAGATATTTTCCCATGAACATGCCGGAGCGTTCTCCCCGATACAGGCCATGGGCGCGGGCTTCGCGTATGAAACCGCGCTCGGTGAAGGCTTCTGCCGCAAAAGCGGGTACGCGGGCAAAGAGTTTGGAATAGCCCTCATTCCTGCCGAGCTCTTCCATGTGGTCCGCAATGTCCGGCAGGTCCACTGTGTCGAGCTTCATGAGATAGACACGGTCGTTAAGCGGGCCGTGCTGTATGTGGGTTTTGCCCCTGTGCCCCACGGTGGTGACAATATCAGGCTGCATCGTCTCTCCTTTCCATCCGCTCGTTGTTTTCGGGCGTCAGGCAGGTGGTGTCGTCCCAGTCGGAGAGCAGTTTCTCAATGCCTATGGCTTTTTCAACGGCATCATCTTCTTTCAGCTGCAGGTTGCAGCTGTCACAGTTGCGGTCGCAGTAGCTTGGCTCGTAGCTGGCCGGTTCGCTGTAGGTGGTGATGACGCCTTCATAGTTGCGCAGAATGACCTTGTTCGTGCCCCACGAGACAATGTAGTTGGGCGAAACCGGTATCTTGCCGCCACCGCCGGGTGCATCCACAACATAGGTGGGCACAGCATAGCCGCTGGTGTGGCCGCGCAGGCTTTCGAGAATTTCAATGCCCTTGCTGACCGGTGTGCGGAAGTGCGTGAGCCCTTCGGAAAGGTCGCACTGATAGAGGTAGTAGGGGCGCACACGGTTCTGCACCAGCTTTTGGTTCAGCTTCTTGATCAGGCGGGGGCAATCGTTGACGCCCGCAAGAAGCACGCTCTGGTTGCCGAGCGGAATGCCCGCATCTGCAAGGCGCTGCAGGGCCTGCCGGGATGACTGGGTGAGTTCCCGGGGATGATTGAAATGGGTGTTGATCCACAGCGGGTGGTGCTTGCGGAGCATGCTCACCAGCGAATCCGTAATGCGGTAGGGCAGCACCACGGGCATGCGCGTGCCTATGCGCACCACTTCCACATGTTCGATCTCGCGTAATCTGGTCAGAATCCAGTCCAGACGCTCGTCGGAAAGCATGAGCGGATCGCCGCCCGAAAGCAGCACGTCCCGTACCTGCGGGGTGTTGCGGATGTATTCGATGCCTTGTTCGAGCGTCTGCTTGTCGGGAACGGAGTCCTTGTCGCCCACTTTGCGTTTGCGCGTGCAGTGGCGGCAGTACATGGAGCACAGGTTGCTCACATGAAAGAGCACTCTGTCGGGATAGCGATGGGTAATGCCGGGGGCGGGGCTGTCTTCATCCTCGTGCAGGGGGTCCACCATATCCGCGCGTTCGATATTGAGCTCTTCGGAAGAAGGGAACGCCTGCATGAATACGGGGTCGTTGCGGTAATCATCGGGGTCTATCAGCGAAAGATAGTAGGGGGTTACCGCCATGGGGAATTTCTGGAGCGTGAGGTTGAAGAGGCGTTTGTCCGTGGATGAAAAGGTGATGCCGAGCACTTTTTCCACCTCGTCAACGTTCCGGACCGTATTGCGCACATGCCACTTCCAGTCTGTCCAGTCGCTGCGGGAGGCGCCGTCCTGCAGGGAGCGGGCGACTTCCCGCTGGTGGTCTGTGAATATCTTCAAAACAACTCCTTTGTTGAATGTGTCTGCCGTGAGCAACGGGCAATTCGCTGCAAAGGCAGTTCCTTCCGGCGCGCACCGCTTCAGCCGTGGTGAGAAGTAATGTGGCTCCCCGAAAATGGATGGAGCCGGCAACATGCGGGCAGTCGCGGTGGGGCGGACATCATGGGTACGAACTGGTGGTAATCGGAATACGAGTATTGTCCGGTGTGATGTCCGGCCGGAAGGGATGGAAAACCTGTTATGCAGTTTGCATCAATAGTCGCATGCGGGGAGAGTGAAAAGGGGAAGGATCAGGCACTTTTCGGGTATATGCATACCCGATCTTGAGAGAAATGGCCTGAGTGCGCTCCGGCTGTGGAGGCAGAACCGTGCGGCGAATGCCGTGCAGTGAACCTAGATCAGCAGGAGATTCTGTGATTCCGGCGTGTCTGCAATGCCGAACCAGCGCAGGATTTCCTTTCCTGCATCCCTGACCCGCGTGACGCGACAGCTCCGGGACTGGCTGGCCGGATCAAGCGGAGCGGAAAGGCTGTCGAAGAAGAACACATCGTGCACGGTATGTGTTCCTGTTCTGCCGAATGTGCCGAACACATCCCGCCGGTTGAACTTGGCCTTGAGGTCGAAGCCGGGGTGTGTTTCGCAGACAAGGTCCGGCGCGTAGGGGCGCATGGGGCCGGAATAGAGCGTATCTGCCGTATGGATGGCTTTGAAGACGGGGCGCCCGTGATGGCGGACTTCCATGAGTGCGGTGCGCAGCCGTTGCGTGAGGGATGCGGCCTCTGCCGCGTCGACACAGCCGCGGGCAAAGCGGTCGCGGCGGTGCAGGTAGATGCGGCCGGGGTCCAGCGCAAAGGCTTTGGTGGCCGGAGTTATGCCTGTGGCGTCCAGATCGTCGCAGGCTTCAGGGGGCAGCGCGGTGTGCAGCAGGCCCATGTCACGGAGCAGGGCGTTTACATCTACTTCCGTGACAAGGCGGGTGAAGCCGTGGTCGGCAAGTGCCAGCAGGCGTTTGGGCTCCGGCAGGGCATCGTATCTGTCCAGCAGCTCGCCTATGAGCACGTCCCACTCTGTAAGAAGCTCCATGCAGGGCCGGTGGAGCGGGTGGGATGCATCTTCCACCGCATCAAAGAGAAAATGGAAAAGGCGGTCGGTTTCCGTCAGCACAAAGACAAAGCAGTTCCACGCGAGGTCCGGCCACAGCATATTCAGCGCGGTGCGGCGCGATTCTATGGTGCGGCGCAGTTCTGCAAGAAGGTGCAGCGGCTCCTGCGCGGCGCGGGTGGTATCTGCTTCCAGCAGGTAGCCCCTACCGCCGAGCATGGCGGCAAGCATGGGCGGAAACACGGCGCGTTGCAGCTCTTCCGCAACAAAGCCGGAAACCATCATGCCCTTGATGGGGCGCGCAGGGTAGGTGTTCGGCAGGTTGATGCTCCGCGAGGTGAAGCCCGCATCGCCCAGCCTGTCGAAAATGGTGGGCACCTGCACATGCGTGAAGTTGGTAAGCCCCATTTCGTACGTCTGCGCGTGGATACGCGTAAAGCCGAAGATGCCGTGCTCGCCGGGGCCTGTGCCGGTCATGAAGCTGGTCCAGTTGACGGGCGAGAGCTCAGGCAATTCCGCTTCAATGGAGCAGGCGCGGTCAACGATCCTGCCGAGGTTCGGGCAGGTGCCGTCTGCTGCCAGTCGTCTGGCCAGGCTGAGGGGCAGGCCGTCCAATCCCAGCACAACAAGGCGGGGTGTGGACGGCGGGGAGGATTCGGGCATGGGGCTGCGCAGTGTCATGCCTGCGGATGTACCAGATGACCGAACGATGTGCCAGCACAGGGTATACGAGGGCTGTGGGGAAAATAATAGGCGATCAATCCATTGAGATTGCAGATGAATTGACGCAGGTGTGCGGGTGGGTGTATCTTGTTGCAAAGCGCTTGCCGCGTGCCGGCGAACGGGGCGACGGTCTTTGAGCCTGCGCTGCGCAGGCAGTGCAGGTTGCGGCAGAAACCTTCGCGTAACGCAGGGAGAACGATTGATGGTCAAGTATGATTGCGAAGTGTTCGGGCATATGCTCTACAGTCCGGAGCTCAGCTACAACGAACTCTATGCCATTGAGGCCGACCTGATTGACGAGCTGCGCTCCGCGCTTGAAGAGATCGGTGCAGAGCATATCGATCTTTCAGGGCTTGGCGATGCGCTGCGAATGCAGTGTGTTCTGCACGGCTACGATGAGGTGGTGTTCCATGGCCTGTGCGATGCTATAGCCACGTTCCTGCCCCGCAAGGTGGATGGGCGTCTTTTGTTCGTGCACAAGGACCTGTCCATCGTGCATCTGTATTGCTTCACCAACGGTGGCTGGAAAGAGGCTGCGGTGGATATTTCCATGAAGGCCTGCCGTTATGTAGAAGATGTTGCTCCGGCGTTCCTTCGTCCCGACGTTGACGGAGATTCCCCCGACGGCGAATAGTAACTAGCTTGACCTGATTGGTCAGGCTAGCCGATCTGACTGACGAATCTGACTGACGAATCTAACAGGCTAATCTGGCTGGCTAACTGGCTGACTGACAGATCTGATTGATTAGTCTGGCGGGTACGCACTGGCCCGTCTGTGCTGGCAGGCCGCGCGGGTCGCTCTATACGGGGTGATTGCAGACCTACGCGACAGGCGCCGTCGGTTGGCCCGAATTGACGCGTTCCGGCTTGAAAAGGTTGACGCACCAGCGCACTCCATACTACGAAGCGTCACTTCCCACGCCCGGGTGGTGGAATTGGTAGACACAAGAGACTTAAAATCTCTCGGCCTTCGGGCTGTACGGGTTCAAATCCCGTCCTGGGTACCAAGGAATAACAAAGGCTTACGATCAAATTGGTCGTAAGCCTTTGTGTTTGAAAACAATTCAGGCCACTACATTCCCACTGACCCGCCCCCCCCCAAAAAAAAACTGGTCCACCTGAAAAGTTAGTGTTGGGTGACACCACGGAGGAAGTTTATGGGTCGAAGAACATTCACAGCAGAGCAGATTATCTTCAAGCTTCGTGAGGTTGAAATGGGCGACCTGGTCCAAGAAGGGGCTGGATCCTAGGCGAGAGCTGGCGAGGCAAGTGGAGCTGGAGAAGCGTCGCCTGGAGACCGCAGGCATGGCGTTGCGCTACCATCACAGCGAAGACAATGAGAAGAAGCGGGCCATGTCCGGACTGGAACGCGCGTATAATCGAAACCTGAAACAGATTGCCGAACGGCGCGGAAAGCCTGACTCGAGTCGTTATCGAAATCCGGGGATTTTATGCCGAGGGGCACTGAGGTAATTCATTCTAACCGAATAATATTGATCAAAACGCAGAGGCCTTGCTAGCCAGCGCCCATGATCCTTGCCTGCTGGATGCGTTTCAGAGTGTCCATAAATTCAGCCTTGCGGTCGGGAGGCGACAGCCGCAGGGCCTCAACGGCCAATGCCTCGGCCTTGTCCAGGCGCTGTCGCTGGGTATAGAGCAACCAGGCCAGATTATTGCGCGGCTCGGGGTTCAGAGGCAAAGCGATAATGGCCTGATCATAGGCCCTCTCGGCCTCCTCCATTCGTTCAAGGCTGAACAGAACATTGCCAGCATAGAGGTAAGCCAAAGGTTCCTGATCCATGGCAGCCTGATATTCACGCAAGGCCCCCGGCAAGTCGCCCCCGGACTCGTAGGCCAGCCCGAGATTGAGGTGTTCGGCCGGACTCAGAGGGTCCTGCTGCATGGTCATGCGGGGTATAGCGCAGCCAACCAGCCCCCAAGTCAGGCACAGGGCCAACCATAAGGTCAGTGACAGGTCCGACGTTCGGCGTAGGATGCGGATGGTCTTGTTCATAAAATTTTGGCCTCCACAAGAAGCGTCCAGTTGTCGGCCCGCTCCCAGGTTCGTAAAAATTCGGCCCATGGCAAGAGCGCATATTCCCTGCGGCCGGTATTGGCGATAAGCCCTTGCGGCGAATACCCAACAGCCACCAGAAAATGGTATGTACTCACCGGGCCAATACCGAGATCCTGCATGAGCACCAGAGGCCGCCCCGCATCCACGTTCCGTACTATGTCCTCCACTTTCCCGCGCCAGAAGCGGGAAGAATGCCCTCTTTTACGCGGATACAGAGCAAGATCCAGACTCACAGAGCCACGCAGTTCGGGTCTGAACACCGCCTGCGCTATCTCGTCGGGCGAGACCGGGTCGCCAAGAAAGTTGAGCACTCCCGCTAGTGATGCGGGGCCACACTGATAATCATCCTGTGCATGAAAGGGCACGTTCGCAATGGTTTGCCGGTCCGCAGGAGGTGTGAATGCCATGGGCAACCTCATGGCACAGGAGGTCAGGCACAAAATTAAAACAAGGGCCAGAATCGCCCGCAGACGAAGCTCCGGACGATTCTGGCAAAGAGACTGGTTCACAGTTCTGTTGTTGGCTGTCATTATCAGTTTAGATCAACTGGTAAATGACGAGACCCAAAGTCACGATGACCAGAATGACAACTATCAGGCCCAAGGCACTGCCGCCGGCGTCCAGAGACCCGAGCTGAGAGGCCAGACTGTGCAGTTCCCCGTCCGAGAGCATCCCAAGGCGGGTGTTAATCTCATCCGGGGAATAGCCCAGATTAGCCAGCCGTTCCGTGACCATCTTGTTTTCCAGCGTATTTTGCACAGCGGTCATGTCCTGAGCGCGCAGTTCCACCGAACTGCTCTGGGACGTGGGTACGAAGCTGGCATCTACATCAGGAACAAAGGCCATCATGGACATGATCAAAGCCATGAATAACGCGACATGAACCACGAGATGGGATCTGATGAAAGTATTCATTCTTCCTCCTTATAGGTAGATGGGACAGGGCCGGGAGTCCGCCTGAATCGGCTTCACCGGGAAAGACCTCACACTGCTCTGAGCCCGTTGGTCCGGTCCGGGTATTTGAAGCCTGAGTACGGAAGAGGCCCAACGCCGTGCTCTGTTCCGCTAGAGTCTTCCGGTCAAAATCAGAATCACGATGACTATGACAAGGAATCCGCCAATGCCGCTGGGACCATATCCCCACCCGCGACTATGCGGCCATACCGGGATGACCCCCAACAAAATCAGAACCAAAAAGATGAGGACAATTGTTCCTAGTGACACTTTCGTGCTCCTTTGTCAGAGAGTAAAACTGCAACCGGCGGTTTCGGTATTAGTTGGAGGCCGGGACGGCGATATTGTTGATCACCTGCTTAACGCCGTGTACATCGTCAACGAGCTTGGTGGCCAAATCCCTTTCAGCACCATTTTTGGCATCACCGCCCAGAGTGACCACTCCGTTCGTGGTCGAGACTGTGGTATTCAGGGCGCTGGTCGAGTGGTGATACAGCAGGGTCATCTTGACCAATGCTGTGATCGACGCGTCATCAATTGAATCGGCCACGGTTTCCAGTTTTTCACCCATGGTGGATTCGCTGGACTTCACGAGGATGCCATGCACCGACATCTCGTTCTTGACGTATTTCACACCCTCCACGTCTCTTGCATATTCCGTGGCCAGATCTTTTTGCGCTGAGTTTATGGCTTCGCCGCGCAGGATGATGGTCCCATTTTGGGCCAACACCTCGGTCTTGGCCCCGCTCACGTTCCTATGGAACAGAAGGGTAGCCTTGACCTTGGTGATGAGCCATGCATCCGAGTAGACCTCAGAAGAGTCGCCCTCTATCTTCAGCATATTGTTGACGCTCTTGACCCCCGGCAGATTTGCGACGGTCTCCTGAGCTAAGGACCTTGATGCGTCGTCAGAAACCGTTCCGGTCAAGGTGACTTCACCATTCTCGGATTTGACATTGACGGCATCGCCCTTGAGATAATGTGTGAACACATAGGACTGTCTGGCGGCTCCAACGATGTTGTCATCAGCTTCCGATGCGTAGAGGCGACCACCCAGAAAGAACAGGGATGCAGTCGCTGCCATCAACACCAGGTAGAACATTGTTCTTGTCATATCCCTTACTTTTCCTTCAGGCGGAGGTATCCGCTCTGCGTTGGCTCAACACTATTGAGATGGAAAACTGGTCCGACTGGACTCTTTTTCCGGTAAAATTCAGTATTCATCAGTCGCGGCTTGTGGCACGCAAAAAAGCTGATGAATCGGGTTAAAGAAATGGATTCACTGGAAGAATGTTGACAGAACGGAGCGTTGCGAGTTCCAGGCCATGCCTTAGCAACCCATCGTCACTTTAGTTGCATACTGTTCTTGACAGATTTTACACCCGATACGCCACGCGCCACATTGATGGCCCGGTTGATGTCGGCTTGAGAACTTACAAAACCACTCAATTGTACATTCCCTTTGTATGTTTCCACATTGATCTCAAAAGAGCTCAGGGTAGGTTCTCTGAGAACTGCAGTCTTCACCTTGGTGGTGATGACCGTGTCGTCGACATATTCACCGGTTCCCTCTTGCTTCGTCGTTGAGGCACAGCCGAGTGACACGGCCAGCATCATGGAACAGAGAAGAATCAGCATTCGATTGCGAAGGGGCATGGCAAAACTCCTGAAAGGTATGGCGGGGCAAGTGCCCGCAGCAGTTGAAAGCACAAAAGACATGGACGCTCACGAGGACACATATCAATATGCGTGCCTACACGGCCCGAAAGACAACATGCTGATATTAAATAAGATGTAGTTGTGACGCACAAGAGGGGTCCGCGAATATCCCGCTTTATGAGAATTATGAAGCAAGAATTTCTTACATTCTAATAATCCGTTAAACACTCTGTGTATCTTTGGCTAAGGCGACTCCTCCCGTGCTGTCCCCGGTGGCAGCCGGGGAGTTCGCCCCCCGGCTGTGTTAGGCTAGCTATTTTCCTTTATGTCGCTTTGGGCGTCACCATAGGCAGCCTGTACCTTGCCCGCATTTTTTTTGATCTTGCCTTTGATTTTCATCTTCTCGTCATCCACGAGATTGGCATAGGATTCCTGAATCTTGCCGCTCACTTCTTTGGCGCGACCTTTAACTTGATCTTTGTTCATCACTCTCTCCTTTCCATTTCCATCCATTGCAAATCCACAGGAGCAGGGCATTGCTATGCCCTGCTTGCCTTAAGCGCATATCTACACGGCTCGGCGCGGCATTACGGCCTGGCGGCTTGAGGCAGTGAAAAAGCGTACTGTCAAACGGTTTATGCCAGTGCCTTTTGGATCATTCGGCATCATGAACCCGTTGAGTTTGGCTCTTCAACGCCAAGCTTTTCATTCCGTGCCTTGCCAATTCTTCTATTTCCAATCACTTCCGGTCACTTTCACATCCTTCTGATTTTCAGATGCCCGTAATAGCGGCCCAATGGGCATCCTTCGCAATTGACGCTATTGTTTGAGCTGTTGCTTCTTTACGTTTTGGGTAGGTGCAACAATGGATTCTTTGTAAAGTGCGCTTGAAGAGTCTGTAGATCCTTCGTTGAGAATCATTTCGACGTATGTTGTTAATGCTCTTGTCTTTTTAACTCAGCGGGCTGGCTGGAGGAGTACCGCTGATTCATAAAGGCAATTACAATATCCGTGCCTCAAAATGATTATCCATATCCACTGGAATAATGGAGGTTTTTGTCTTGCAATGTACCACGCACGTTGAATTTCCCGCTTCATAAGAACAATAAAGCGAGAATTCCTTGGATGTAATAAAACAGGTAGTGAGGAACTTGGAGGGAGAAAGGAGCTATTCTTTGGCGCGCAATCCGTGCTTCTTAAGCAGGCTGTAGAGGCGGGCCTGGCTAAGTCCGGAAATGGCTTTGGCCTGCTGAAAATCACCGGCGCAGAACCGCATCAGGTCGCGGAAATACGTCTTTTCGGCTGTGATTATGGCTTTGTCGTGGAACGCCTTCCACGGGCCTGGCGGGGAAAGGCGGAAGGGAGGAACCGGGATATTCTCGTATCCTGCCGCCTTGGAACGGGCGAAAAGGGCCCGCAAATCGATGGGCAAATGCCGAGGTGTCAGCTCATCAGCCGTATGTCCTGCAGCTACCAGAGCCTCGATGACCTGAGACAATTCACGCACATTGCCTGGCCAGAAATGCTCGCCCAACATCTGCATCAGGTCTGCAGATAGAGACGTGAGAGGGAGTCTGTTGGCGCGGCAGGTCCGCACCAGAAAATATTCCACGAGCTCCGGCAGGTCCTGGAGATGCTCCCGCAATGGCGGCAATTCAAGGGTAATGGCGCGGACGCGAAACAGAAGATCCTCTCTGAACAAGTTGTCGGCAACCATGGCAACGAGGTCACGGTTGCTTGCACAGACCAGGCGAAAGTCACTGTGCTGCTCATGTGCCCCCCCCAGAGCGCGAAAGGTTCGATTCTCCAGAACGCGAAGGAATTTCTTCTGCGTTTTCAAGTCGAGTTCGCCGATCTCGTCAAGGAACAACGTGCCTCCGTGCGCCTGTAGAACAAGCCCCGGCACTGTTTCAGTGGCCCCGGAAAAGGAGCCTTTGCGGTGCCCGTAGAGTTCGCTCACGGCAAGGCTATCCTGAAGCGCAGCGCAGTCGACAACGACGAATGGCTTGCCCGCCCGGGCGCTGTTTTCGTGCAATGCGTGGGCGAACAGGTCTTTGCCTACCCCGGTTTCGCCATAAATGAGGACGTTAGCACTGCTGCGCGCTGCCTTGGCCATATGCTGAATGCATTGAGTAAGCTTGGGGCTGGAACCCACAATCCGGTCTCGCTTGGCCGGTAGAAGATTCATTTTGGTGTTACGGTATTCCAGCGCTTGCCGGAAAGAGAGGCGGATATCCAGAGGTGACTGACCTTTGTCGATGTAGTCCCATGCACCACTGCGGATGGCCAGATCCGCACCCTTAGGGTCGCTAGCTCCGGTAATGATGACCACTTCGGGGTTGGAGTCCAGATTCACAAAGTGCGCTAATGCACTAAGTCCGTTCCCGTCGGGCAAAGCCACATCCAGATACACCAGGTCGAAATCCTCTCTGCGGGCCAGTTCCAGTCCTTTTGCAAGAGTGTTTACGGCGTAGGCCTCATACCCTGCTGAACGCACCATTTCTGTCAGAATCATACAGATGGCTTGTTCGTCGTCTATAATGAGCACCCGGATCATGCGCGTTCTTCTCCCTGAATATTCACTGTATAGGCTCAGCAGGCGATTGAGCCTTCTGGGAGGGACCGATGCGTTTCAGATAGGATTGCAGGATCCCGGTTAACCGTGAGGCCTCGGCCAGAAGGCGGGGCAGACACTGCCGGGCTAAAGCTAAATCCTGGTCAACTAAATGCCGTTGCATTTCCTGTGAGCAGCGCAGAAGGGGGTGCGCTTGTACGGGCCCCGAGCATCCTATCAGTGAATGGGCGCGGGAGGCCGCCTGATTAAGCTCTCCCTGCGCAAGGGCGTGCGTGAGGCCCTTCACCTGCTCTTCAAGGGAGTCTAAGGTCACTCGGAATAGTTCTTCGAGGAATTGCTCAGGGAAGGATTCCTGAAGCACCCCTAAGTCCAGAGCCTGCTCCGTGCGTACCGTGGGGGCAGCTATTACATCTGCGGGGTGTGTGAAATGTGTGGGGGAGGCGGTGATGCGGTTTGCCAGCCGGGAGATTGCGATTAAAAGCTTGTCCCGGGCGACCGGTTTTGTCAGGTAGTCATCCATGCCCGCGCTGAGGAATTGCTCTCTGTCGCCCTCCATGGCATAGGCCGTAAGCGCCCAAATGGGTATGCGGGGATCGATAGGGCCGGCAGTGGATGACCGGATACGTCGGGTGGCTTCGACACCGTCCATGCCAGGCATGTTCACGTCCATGAGCACGCAATCAAAGGGGGCGGCGGCCAGTGCATCCAGAGCCTCTTGGCCATTTCTCACGCCGACTGCCTTGTGCCCTGCCTCGGTAAGAAAATGGAGCAGAACTTTGCGGACCGGTTCGCTATCCTCGGCCACAAGTATACGCAAAGCGCGGATCGGGGACTCAACCAAGGCCTTGCCTTGCTCCGGGGCAACAGGTTGGAAGGTGCCGAATAATGACGTGAAATGGAATCTGCTCCCGTGCCTGAGCCGGCTCTCTACACCGATGGTTCCCCCCATCATTTCCACCAGCCGCTTGGAAATGGCCAACCCCAGGCCGGTTCCCCCGACCTGTTTACCTATAGAGCTGTCCAGCTGGTTGAACTCCTGAAACAGCGTCGGAATGTCTGCCGAGGCGATGCCAATGCCAGTATCTGCGACCACAAATCTGAGCTTAACCTCTGGGCCAGAGTGCGGAAGTTGGGAAATCTTCAGGTCGATATGACCGTTGGGTGTGAACTTTAATGCGTTCCACAGCAGATTCTGGAGAACTTGATCCAACCGGCCCTGGTCCCCGCACAGAAAACGGGGGCAGTCGGGGGCCACGCTTAAAGCAAGCTTCAGCCCCCGTCGTTGGGCCTCTACAGCGAAGGCACTGACGTTTTTTTCCAGAGCCGCGTGGAGGTCGAAATTCTCGGGGTGCAGCTCCAGCTTCTGAGCCTCGATTTTTGAAAGATCAAGGATGTCCCCGATCAGGCGCAGCAAGGATTCCGCCGCATTTTGAATGCTCAGGAGATTTTCGCGCACCTCCGTGGGGAGAGGGGTGTCCAAAAGCATCTCGGACACCCCGACGATTGTGGCAATGGGGGTGCGGATCTCGTGGCTCATGTTGGCCAGAAACTGGCTTTTGGCGTTATTGGCGGCATCGGCTGCAATTTTAGCCCGCTGCAGCTGATCCTCCATTTCTTTGCGCCCGCTGATGTCAGTCAGAAAAATCAGGCTGGCTAAAGAGTCTTCCCAGGTAAAGGATGCTCCGTGTGCTTCTATCCACCGTACCCGTCGGTCTCTGCATATGATACGGAAAACCAGCCTGCTTCCGGGTTTACCTGCTCGATAGGCTTCGGCCACGAGCTTTCGATCCTCGGGAAGAATGATCTTCATGAATGACTGCATCGCCAGAGTGTTATGTGAATACCCCAGGACCTCCTCGGCCCGGGGGTTCATCAGGCGCAAGCGTGTCCCCATGAGAATGATGATGCCCTCATCGGCCTTCTCGAACAGGGTGCGGTAGTTTTCCTCACTACGGGCCAAAGCCTTCGTAGTCATTTTCATTAGAGAAACGTCAGTGAGCGCCATTTCGGCTATGACTGAACCGTCTTCACCCTTCCGGACCAAGCATTTCAGAAGGACAGCGATCCGTGTACCCTGCTTCGACAGGAGGTGCACCTCGCTTTCGGAAGGGTATCCGGCGTTCAAAGACTCCCGGATGATCAAGTACAGTTTGTCTGCGTCCTGCCGGTCCATGAAACTGCTGAGGACCTTGCCTATAAGCTCCTTGCGTTGGCACCCAAGTATGGCGCAAACCGCATTGTTTACCTCGGAAATTACCCCTCGTGCATCGCTTGTTACATGCCCGACAGGCGAAAATTCGTAGAGATCTTCAAACCGTTTGCGATTCATCTCCGTCTGAAGTTCTGCCAGCTTAAGCTCGGCATTTTGCGCTTTCAACTCAGTGTGAAGCGTACTGACTTCCTGAAGCAATGCCTCCAGATCATAGCGGGAAAACTGCTCAAGATCCTTTGCATGCCCATGCAGGACTTCCTTGGCACGTTGTCTCATCCGAGTCTCAACCATTTTTTCTCACTCCTTTTCTCCGAAGTTTGCGCACCGTGTCAGGCCTAGAACTTACCGAGAATATTTGAAAAAGTATCAAAGGAGTATGTTGCCAAGGATTATTCTTCGGATGATCACCGTCAGTTGACGGACTTGAACTATTGTTACCACAATACCCCCGTAATTGTCTCTGCCAAGCGAACTCTTGAAAATTGAACTTCCGGAGTTTCCGGATAAAACCCTGAGGTACTGGGGCTCCGAAAGAGTCATGGAGGGCGGAGATTTTCCCGTTTCCGGGAGATCTGAAAAGTAGAGGTTTCATACAGCGATTCTCCGTTTACGGGTAATGGTGATCCGGGCAAGCTGCAGAACGTGCCGGCAAAGATGTGAGCAGTGCCGACGCGGGTGACCGGCCTCCGGTGATGACCCGGTGGAAGGAGACCCATACTGCCGCAGGCTGTGACTCTGCACTCCAGGCAGCATGGGCCTTCCAGAATTGAGGTGTCTAGGGCCGGGGGGCACTGTCTTCGGGGATTGTTACCCGCACCTCTGCCCAGTGCTCTTTGTGATCATCCGACAGGGGGATGCAGCCGTCCGGCTGTGGCTCACTGTCGAGTTCAACGCTGACGCCTCCGATTTTTCCGGGGAGCTGAACAACCCGGATGTGAAACATTGTTTCCCTGTACCGGTAGTGCATGGTGAAATCTTTCCATTCCGGCGGGAGTCTGGGTACAAAGCGCAGTCTATCCACTTCAAGCCTGAGCCCGAGAAGTGACTCCACCATCAATCGATACATCCACGCGGCAGACCCTGTGTACCACGTCCAGCCGCCGCGGCCGATATGAGGCGGTACCGCATAGACATCTGCTGCCATGACGTACGGCTCCACTTTGTAAATGGCGTTTTTTTCTGCTGAGCTTGTGTGGTTTATGGGATTGATAATGTTGAAAATTTCCCATGCCCGACTGCTGTCGCCCAGCTTGGCAAAAGCCATGGCTGTCCATATGGCAGCATGTGTGTATTGTCCGCCGTTTTCTCGCACTCCGGGTGCATAGCCTTTGATGTACCCGGGATTGAGTGGAGACACGTCAAAAGGCGGATCCAGCAGCTGTACCAATCCGCTCTTGCGGCGAACCAGCCACTGGTCCACGGCATCCATGGCCTGACGTGAGCGTTCTGCATCTCCGGCTCCGGAGAGCACTGACCAGCTTTGGGCAATGGAATCAATCTGGCACTCCTCATTTGACGAAGAGCCGAGCGGCGTCCCGTCATCAAAGTACGCTCGCCGATACCATTTTCCGTCCCATCCGTTGGCCTCGATAGTGCGGCGTAGTTCCTCCGCCTGTTCTGTGCAGCGCTCTGCAAACAGGGCATCACCGTAGATTCGGGCAATATCGGTGAACTGTGTGAGCACTTCAAAGAGGAAAAAGCCCATCCACACGCTTTCGCCACTCCCCAGCCTTCCGACAAGGTCCATGCCGTCGTTCCAGTCACCTGATCCTATAAGGGGCAGGCCGTGGGCACCAAAGCGCAGTCCGTGTTTTATGGACCGGCTGCAGTGTTCATACAGGCTGGCCACTTCACCTGACAGTGCGGGCAGGTCATAGTAGGAGTCCTCGTCTGATTTCAGTGCTCTGCCCTGAAGAAAACCAACGGGTTCGTCCAGCACTCCGGTGTCTCCGGTGGCATGGATATAGCGGGATACAGCGAGCGGCAGCCAGAGATAATCGTCCGAGCATTTGGTTCGCACTCCGCGGCCTGTCGGGGGGTGCCACCAGTGTTGAACGTCGCCCTCCTCAAATTGCCGGCTGGCACAGAGCAGCAAATGGTCGCGAACGAGTTGCGGCTGGGTATGGATGAGGGCCATAACATCCTGTAGCTGGTCACGGAAACCGAACGCACCACCGGATTGATAGGTGGCGCCGCGCGCCCAAAGTCGACAGGCAAGAGTTTGGTAGAGCATCCAGCCGTTTGCCAAGATGTTGAAAGCCCGATCCGGAGTTTCCACATGAACTGTTCCCAGCGTATGCGACCAATGTTGCCAAACCTTGTCCAGGGCTGCTTGCGCAGCCTGAGGGCCACGGTAGCGATGCACCAGACGTCTGGCTTCCTCCGTATCCCGCCCGATGCCGAGCCTGAAGACAATTTCGCGCTCTTGACCGGGATCGATGGTAAAGGCCACCTGAATTGCCCCGCAGGGGTCCAGAGCGGCACCCACCCTGCCTGAAAGTCGCGTGCGAGTCATGGCTGCCGGCGACTTGAGCGTGCCACCGCGTCCCAGAAATTCCAGACGGTCGCCACTTATGGTGCGTATACTCTCATCCACATCAATAAAAGCGGTCCGATCGCTGAATTCTGTATTGTATGGGTTGCGGGCAAAGAGTGCGCCGCTGTCCGGATCTACCTCGGTAATCACATACCCTGCGGTCTTGCTGCGCAGATCGCCTAGCACCCATTCGACATAGCCGGTGGCCGACATTTTGCGGGAGTGGCCCGATTCGTTGCGCATCTTCAGCACTGCAAATTTTACGGGAGCGTCGAGTGCCACGTATACCCAAAGCTCGGAAGCGATACCTCGTTCCACATGTTCAAAGACGCTGTAACCGAAGCCATGACGGGTGGCGTAAGGCGTGGTGCCACGGCACGGTAACGGCGTTGGCGACCAGAAGTGGCCGCGCTCTTCGTCTCTGATGTAGAAGGCTTCACCACGAAAATCACTGACGGGGTCGTTGTTCCAGGGGGTCAGTCTGAATTCGTGTGCGTTCTCGCTCCATGTACTGGCCATGCCGCTTTCAGATATGACACTTCCAAAACCGGGATTCGCAAGCACGTTGACCCATGGAGTGGGCGTAACCTGGTCGGAGCCCGTGGAAATGACATATTCATTGCCGTCCGGTGTAAAGCCTCCCAACCCGTTGTTAAAGATCAAATCTCTGCGGGGTAAGGGAGCCACGGCAGGAGGCGGGGCCCGAAGTGCGCGCACCGGATTGAGAAGCGGCGTTGGAGGAGCGGGCAATATTCTGCCGTCAATCTGTTCTTCCAGCGTCCCCAGAGTATCGGAGATGATGATACGGGCCACTGTATGGAAGAGGATTCGATCTTCCTCGGCTATACGGTCAGCAGAGCGGACGAATATCCCCCCGCGCTGGTCGTTCAGTCCGGTTTTATTATCTGCGGCTATAAGTCCCATTATTTCGTCGTGGAGGGACTGCCTGTATCCTTCATGGTCTTCATTCCAGATAACGAGGTCCACCGTCAGTCCCTTGAGTTTCCAATACGTATGGGCTTGCACCATTTGCCGCACCAGCTCAATGTTGGCAGGACTTTCAATCTTCAGCAGCACGATGGGCAGATCGCCGGAAATGGAATAGCCCCAAAGTCCGGACTGGCCCCGGTGATTTTTGATAAGATCTTCCGTTTGGGCCCGTAGAGCAGCATTGGTGTAAATGATTGAACCTGCCAGCCTGCCGTAGAGTTTTGCTTCTGCTTCAGAGGCATTCAACTGGCGCAGCTGTACCTGGCTGTGAGTCCAGGCAAGGTCAAAGACCCGGTCGGCCATACGCCTGTCCTGATATTTATTCACCAGCTCCAGAGCCGTTCCGCGGGTGTTTGAAATACCGTAGATCATGTCTATGGTTACAAATTCGCCCGGGTTGAGAACTACTCGCTGGCGAATGGCCGCGACGGGGTCGAGTACAGATCCCTCGCTGCCGGAGAGTGTGGCTGAATACCCCGAATTCCTTCCGTTGAGAGCCTGGGGGTCGGCAGTCGTGTTGCCTCGACCGATGAAACGCATGCGGTCTGTCTCATAAGATGCCTCCCCGATCACTTCACCCCGGACAGTCATCATGTGCAGCATGAAGGGGGGCACTTCGTCCTGCGACCGGGGCCTGCGTGTGCAGAGGATCGCCCTGTTGTCACGGAGGATTTCGGTTTGCACAAAAAGGTTGCTGAAAGCCGGATGCAGTTCATCCGCTGCTTGCGTTGTCAGCACTACTTCCGTGTAGCTGGTCACATCTATGAAACGGCGCGTACGGGTATGGTTGGTGATGCGTACGCGTCGCAACTCTATGTCGTCCTCGGGAGAAACGGCGATTTCGGTATGTGAGCCATAGCCGTGGTCGCGGCGTTGGAATTCGGCTTTGCCTTCCGAGAAGACCACCTCGAACTGTTTGGCGGGAGTTCGTGTCGGCTGATGTGTGGTGGACCAGAATGTACCACTGTCCACGTCACGCAGGTAGCAGAACGTGCCCCGGTCATCACAGGTAGGGTCTTCGCGCCAGCGGGTCAGGGCCAGATCCTCACAGCGGCTATAGCCGCTGCCTGAAGTTGTAATCATGACATGGTAGCGGCCGTTGGAGAGCAGATGAACCTGGGGGGTAGGAGTGTCCGGGGTGTTGTAAAACCGTATGGGCGTTTCTGCCGGTTCAGTGGTGAGATCCCTTTCGGCCAGTTCGGTGGTGTGCGCATAGAATGCAGCTGCCTTGGGAATGCTCTCCTGCAGTAGCGGGAGTGTGGCCTGGAATTGGGCCTCTGACTCGAAGCGTCGTTGCATCGGATGATTAAGCAGTACTCCGGCCAGAGCCAGAAAGCTCATGCCCTGATGATGTGCCATGAAAGATTGGACTACGGCGCTCGCACGCCCGTGAGGCAAGCGCATGGGAGTAAAGTCGATTGCCTCGTAAAATCCGTAGCTGGCATAGAGCCCTTTGTCGGTCAGCAGCATCAGATTTCTGCATGCTTCCTGCGGGAAAACCAGAAGGGCCAGAACGGTGGCATAGGGCGCTATGACCAAGTCTTCGGTAAGGCCGCGCTTGAGTCCCAGCCCGGGGACGCCAAATGCCCGATATTGATAGTTCTGGTGTATGTCTATGGCGTTATAGCCGCATTCTGAGATACCCCAGGGCACGCCCTTCTTTTTCCCATATTCAATTTGTCGAGTCACAGCAGCCTTGCAGGTCTGGTCGAGCAGGGTATTCGGATAACTCGGCATGACCAGATTCGGCATCAGATATTCGAACATGGACCCGCTCCAAGAGAGCAACGTCGGTCCACCTCCGGCAGTGGTGAGCAAGCGTCCCAGGGCAAACCAGCTTTCCTGCGGCAGCCGTCCCTGGGCAATGCCCACGAATGTGGCGAAGCGCGCTTCCGAGGCCAGCAGATCATAACAGCTCTGGTCTTTGCGGCATTCATCAACATTGTAACCGATGGTCAGCAGGCGCCGCGCTTCATCATAGAGGAATTCATATTCCATCTGGGTCAGAGAGTCGCAAAGATCGGCAAGGGTGGTAAGGGTGGCGATTCTGGATTTTGCCTGCAGGCTGGCAGCCTGGACCAGGCTGTTCAACCCGGTAAGATCGATATCGTGGCTTGCGGTTATGGTAGGGTTGAATTTTGTTTGTAGCGCAACCAGTTCTTTCAAGGTCGGAATTTCATCCAAAAAAGCGAGGCTATCCGGGAGTTCTTGAACGTGGGCACACCATGGTGTCAGCATGTCCAGTTCCTCCAGATAGTCATGGCATTGCGCGATAAAGGCGCTGAGCCACCAGTGGACTGAACTGTCGGGAGCTTCGTTATTCAGGGTGGTGTTTACCTCCGTTGCAGAAGCAGCGAGTCGTTCCAGACATCGTCGGGATGCTCCCAGTGTGTGGGGCGGAGCTTGTATGACTGCATCCATTTCCCGGCACAGCGCGGACAGCAATGCGGGTGTATTGGCCGGCAGCGGATTCGGGGGAATGGTTTGTGAGCTTTCCATTGCCAGCTCTAAGGCATCTTTCAAGCTTTCGAACAGCCCCGGAGTGATGATCCTGTCGTTGGGCAGGGAGAGCAACCCCGCACGCAGGGTCATGATGTGACCTGCCAGATTGCCGGAATCAACGGTGGAAACGTAGCGAGGCGACAAGGGCTTCAGGGTAATGGTGTCATACCAGTTGAAGAAATGGCCCTCATGTCGTTCCAGTTGGCTCATGGTTTTAAACGCTTGCATGGTGCGATCCAGCAGGCGTCCGCACGAGATAAATCCGAAGTCGTATGCGGTAAGATTTGCAAGAAGCGCCAGCCCCATATTGGTGGGGGATGTACGGTGTGCGATAACAGCTACGGGCTGCTCCTGATAATTGTCAGGAGGCAGGAAGTGGTCTTTGGGGCCAACAAAAGTTTCGAAAAAACGCCAGGTACTGCGGGCAAGTTTACGTAAAAACGTACTCTGAAGGTCTGTAAGCTTTTCTTCAGGGGGAGAAAACGGCAGGCTCAGCCACCATGCGAGTATCGGCGAAATGAACCACAGGATAAGCACCGGACCGGCTACCAAAAGGGAGGACGGTACGGTCGTGGCAAGAAAGAGGGCCAGTGTTGTCGCCAGGATGGGGCCTATCCACATGCTCCGGTATACACTGAGCAGGGTTGTGCCGGTGCCGGTTCTGTCTCCGCTTGCCGGCTCCCACTCCAGAAGGCCTTTATGGGTGATCACAAGCCGCCAGAGAGTGTTTCCCACGGCAGAGAGGCTGTAGAAGGACTCATAAGGCAGGCAGATCAGTGTGAACGTGGCCTGCGCGAAGTGTTTGGGAAGCAGAAGTACTGCGCTTGAGAGGTGCTCTCGGAAGGGTATGTCCGCAGGTTTATGCAGAACATTCTGCAAACTCGTGATGATTGAGGGCAGCAGAATGATGCCGCACCCTGCCAGTGTCCAGAACCATGGAGAAGCGGCGATGGTCCAACCGTACAACAGAAGCAGGGTCAGCGACGCGGCGGTCAGGCTGCGCCGTAAGTTGTCCATGATCTTCCAGCGGGAAAGGAGCGTAATTGGATTCTTCCGGGAGCGGCCATCTTTAGCGGGGATGCCGGGCAACAACCAGCGTGCAATCTGCCAGTCGCCACGAATCCATCGTGCCCTGCGGCTCACATCCGCCATGTAGCTGACGGGCGGGGGCTCAAACAATTGCACGTCACTCAAGAGTCCGGATCGGGCATAACAGCCTTCCAGAAGGTCATGACTCAGGATTCGATTTTCCGGGAAGCTGTCCCCAAGAGTGTGCTCAAAGGCGTCGACGTCGTAAATGCCTTTGCCTATGAACGAACCTTCTCCGAACAAGTCCTGATACACGTCTGAGACGGTGCGGGTGTATGGGTCTATGCCTATCTCGCTGGCGCACATCCTTGCATATCGAGACCTGCCGATACCAGCCAGACTGGCTGCAATACGCGGTTGCAGGATGCCGTAGCCGCCGGTTACACGCAGCCTGTCAGAGCCGTATTGCGGACGGTTTAACGGGTGGGCCATGGTACCCACGAGCTGCCGGGCGCAATCCCGCCCCATGTGGGTATCGGTGTCTAAGGTGATAACGTATGCAACATCGTGTAATAATGTTGTGTTTCCGAGAATCAAGGCAAAGGGTGAAGAATCGCCGCCACGTAGCAGTCTGTTCAGGTCTGCAAGTTTGCCTCGCTTGCGTTCATATCCCATCCATCTCTGTTCCCGGGCATTAAAGCGGCGTGGCCTATGGAATAGATAAAACAGGTCTTCTGTCGGGGTGTTATATTTCTTGTTCAGCTCCTCTATGCCCTGTCGGGCCTGAGACAGCAGAAGGGCATCCCCGGGGAGTGTTTGTTCATCTGCATCGGTAAAGTCTGTGAGAAGTCCGAAATGCAGATACTTGTCACGGTTTCCAAGGAAGCGGACCTCCAGAGCTTTGATCAGCTCCTCAACCGCCGCGGTGCTCGTGAGCATGGCGGGAACCACAATGAGGGTTCGCCGGTTTTCAGGAATGCCCTTGGAGAAATCAAGGCGCGGGAGAGGCTGCGGGGTGGTCAACATGGTCGTAAGCCAATTCGCCAGGGCCACCGCAGGATGGCTGGTGCATATCAGAGCGAGCAGGCACAGCAATGCCAGCTCCCACTCCTGCAGTCCATCAGCCTGCGCCTTGAACGCAAAGCCTCCGGTGAAAAGTATCGTGAGAAGTAGTACTCCCCCGCCATAGAGCAACAGAGGAAACCGGTTCCCCAGTGCACGCAGCGATAGAATGGGTGGTTCGCTCGCATGTACCGTTTTTTTGAAATGCGCCACCCCGTTGGAAATGAGATGGAACCCCACGTGAGCGGCCAAGGTATTGATGCCATCTCCGGTCGCGCATTCCCGAGCCAGGTTGATGGCTATGCGTGCCACTTCGGCCTCTGATAACGGGCTTGTTTTGGCCGTTTCTTCCACAACGTGACGATAGCGGTCACGCGTTACAAAATCCATTGCGCCATGCACTCCGGCCGGGTCTTCTCTGAGGATGCTCTCGACGATGCTTGTGGCTTCAACAAACTCGCGCCAATCCATGATGCCAAGGAATCTCAAGCTGCCGATACTGTTGCTCATAGTGACCTGATCAACGGATTGCCGCTGACTTTCCAGCTCCACCATCTGAGTGATGGTCAGGCCGGATTCGGACAGCCGTTGTTCAATCCATGTAAGCGGTAGGGCCAGAGCTTGACCTTGACCGTGAAGCCGGCGCGAGAGCTCTGCTACAAACGAACTATCCATGGGGGGGTTGGAGCTGGCCATGTCGGCAATGGTCAGAATGAGCTCCTGCGGATGACTGGCGGCCACTTGGAGCATTTTGTCGGACCAGAACGCGGCATGATTGCGTTCGAGTCTTTGACTGGCAATACGGGCGGCCACTCGGCGCAGGTTTTCGATGAGTGCAAGGCGGAGCATGATCGGGATAGCCCAGAGTTCGCCTAACTTCAAAGGGCTGACGGACTGATATGCATCCACCATTCCTTTCAGGCTTTCCGGGTCCACCTGTCCGTCACGATGAGAGATGCTTTCGAGGGCGAGATCATACACTCGCGGTAACTTGGCGGAAGGGCCGTTGGCCAGACAGGGCAGCTCGCGGCTGTACCCTTTTGGAAAATGCTGGCGGGCGGTGCGGATTTGATCCTCAATCACATAGAAATTGTCCAGCAGCCATTCTCCGGCCGGAGAGAGCCGATGGTCCGCTTTCACGTCATTCGTCAGTTGAGTGTGTACGCCTTGAAGGAATGTTTCATTTTCGGCAAGCCGCACAAGCAGCTGATTTTGAGATCTCCCCTTCGCCAGTTTGTGCGAATGGGCAAGAAATCTACCATGTTGCTGCATTCTTTCCGAGCTGAACAGATCCGACCGTAAGGGAGCTTCTTCTTTGCTGCTTCCTCCGCGTAGCCGGGACCATGCATGAGATACTTTGTAAAGGATCGCATTGCGGATATCCATTGCTGCCTCCTGTTATAGAAAACGGGGCGAACTTCGTACTCATTATGGCGGTTCAAATTCGAGAAAAGACAGATCGACAGTACAAGGGCAGTGAAATTATGTGATGAGCTCTGGACGCCCTGGCGTTGCGGAATTGGAAGGAATATATGCCAGCCGGTGCAGGAGATATTGTAAATGTATTTGCGGATGTTGCGGATGTTGTATTGTCTTGTTTCGGGATATGATAACACACATCTGTGCATGTAGATAGGAGGAGAGCGTAGAATTAACTACATTGCGTGGCATACGCTCTCTTTATGGATGAGATTGCATGTATGTTGCTATAGTTGTTAGAGATGTGATGGTAAAACTTTCATTCCTTTAAAGTCGTTAAATACTGTTTTCACATTGTTATTGCGGGTATATATCATGTCATTATTATATCCATAATGGTCCTTAATATTTGTTTTGCTGATGCCGGAGGCGGAGTCGCCCCCCTTGGTCTGTCCAAGCATTTCAAGCGCAGACCGCGTTGCGTCTTCATTGCCATGCATGTGACGTAGGGCCATTGCGGGAACTCTCCAGCCCATTACATCCATCAGCGAACGTAAATTCAGAGATTTTGCCAATTCCGTAGCAACGGCGTGCCGAATGGAATGTTGTCCTGTCGAGCGGTGTGCGCCCTTCATTTAAGCCAAGCGCCTTGACCGTGGTTGCAAAGGCCGAAGGAGCTTCCCTATAGGGCTTGCCGTCAGTCTTAACAAAGACTGGAGCCGTGGAATTTCCACGAGGAATTTCAGCGAGCAAATCTGCCAGATGGTCTGGGAGAGGAATCTTCCGTGTTTCCGAATTTTTTGTCCCCTCAAAGATAATGTTCGTTGACGTTACGTTCCTCCATTCCAATAAAAACGCTTCGCTCGCACGGCACACTGTAAGGAACGCAAAACGAGTCATCCACCACGCGTGTTTGTCCGCAGCTCTGGCTCTTCAAGGATCGCTTCCTTCTCATGCGCAGAGGTCACACGTTGCCGCCTGTTGTCTTTTGGTGATGTAGCCCCGATATCTCCGCTGGGATTACTAAGGTCAAACGGGTGTTGTCGACGACGGAGAAAGTTGCTGATGGGCGGAAGGTTGCAAAGGAGGTCATTCGTGTTGCCAATCCGGAGAAGATTGCCGATAACGTTGCCTCTGCAATTGAAAATAATCCAAATTTATTGTCAAAACTCCTTAAAAAGTCTGAAAAGGTTGGTGATCAGTACGAAATTGTCTTGGATGACCTGTCAAAGCTGATAGTTAGGCGCGATTTTGGAGATAAGGCGCATCCTTTGAAGCCTAGAGGTCAAAAAATCGACCATTACAATATTGAGATACATCTTCTTGATAGAAAAGGTCGTTGCTCTCCTAAGTCAAATGCGCATGTTTTTATTGAAAATAGCAAACCTGTCGTAAAGTGGAGTAAGTAGATATGGATTTCAATTTTTCTTTAGATCGTCAAGAGGATGAGGTGTTTGATAAGAATGATGATAATATTTTGAAAGTTAGCGTGACAGTGGCTGGCGTACCTGTTGAAAATAAGGATAATTGTTTTGTTTTTCTTGATATGACGCGAGATGCAATGATCGGCCTTGGTGTTGAATTGATAAGAAAAGCAATGGAAAGTGATTTGGAGTGTGGCTATTGCGAATTATATCCCGTTCGATATCCATTAAGGAGGATGGGGGTGTATCTCCACCCAGATAGCTGTCGCTTATTCTTGGGAATGGCTGCAGAGTTTTCTGAGAAATTTGAAGAAATGTTCCCTGACGATTAGCCCGGCTGCGGTTAAGGTTGGTGATAAGTGTGAGATTGTCTTGTGAGACCAGGCGAAGTTGATATCTAACTGCGGCTTTGGAGATAAACCACATTATTTACAAAGATTTTGACAGGATGTTGACAATTATAATATTGAATACACTATCAGGCGCGTAGTAGAAGAAATAAGCTTGCTTATAGTTATCACATTGTCACAACAGAAAAAGGGCCTTGCAAAATTATCTATGATAAGAAGTAATGCATAAATATGTCATTGAGTCGGATTCTGCTTCTGATGTGTTTGAAGGCGCAGGCAGTAGTATTTTATGGTGTCTGGCGCTATCAATAATGTGATTAGATTGCTGGAGAAAATAGTCACGTTTTTATTGAGTTGACACTCGATGGAAAGTTTGGATTGGGTGCCAAGGTTATTCTCTTAGTATTGCGATAAGGCGGTGTCTCTGAGCGCTTTGAATTGTAACCTGCTGCGTACAGGCTTATGGTTTTTTGTGTCCGAATAGTTGAGCGCGTATCGGATTGCTTGAGCCAATCAACGAAACGATTGGTGAATTGTTTCCTGAAGAAGATTGAATATACAGAGACGGTATCTACCTGTCCCCGCCATCTCCGGTATAATGACTAATCGGCAGCCCCATTGTGGGCCGCCTTTTCATTTTTTGTTCTTTTTGCTCTCAGGCTGCCATCAGCCTTGCAAATAACAAGGGTGACCTCGGAGGCGTGTTCAAGGATTTGATGTCTGAGCGCGCCATGCGTTCCCTTGCCACCTCCGACCTCGCCGCTTCCATCATTGCGGTGTGGATGCCACTTTCTTCAAGCCGGAGGTTGCCAGCGCCGCTGACAAGGCGGCGACAATCTCGGACCATGTCTCCAATGTCGTAAGCAACCTGCCTTCAGCGATTACGGAAGGTGTTGTCCACGGCACTATCTCCGGTGCTGTAGATACTGCCATCAATGGTGGTGATATTGGGCAGAATCTGCTTTCCGGCATTCAGGGAGCTGTTGTTTCGGAGATTGGTGAGGTGATGGCGACGGAAATTGGTGCGGCGTACAAAAATGGCGACATTAATCAGGCAAGCCGTTACATCGCACACGCTGCTCTTGTTGCCGGAATGGATTTGGCAACTGGCGGTGACGGAGTGTCGGGTGCCGTTGGCGCTGTGGTCGGCGAGGCAACCGCAGAGCTGTATCTTTCTCAGTATGTTGAGGAGAAGCTCCGTCCTGACAGATTAAAAGGGATGACTCGAGAGCAGTTTGCAGCTGAAGCCCATCATTTGAAAGAGCTTGGAGTCAATTTGTCAGCTCTAAGTGCTGGCATCGCTGCCGCGGTGATAGGAAAAGATGTTGATGCCGCCGCGATGACAGGAAAGAACGCGGCCCGCAATAACGAAATGGTCATATTGATCATCGCCATAGCTCTTGTAGCTCTGGAAGTTGCGGATAAGGCTATGATTGCAGTGGATGCATGGGAGCTTGCTCAGGCAGTTGCGGAGAATGACCAAGAGAAGGTGGAGGCCAAAGCCCTTGAAATAGGGGTTGGCTTGGCAACGGATGCCGTCCCCGGTAATGTTGTAACAATAAAGATTGGCAAACTCTTGCACGGGTTTGGCGTGGCTACTGTTGGGGCGAAGGTCGTCGCCAAGGCTGGCGGGAAGGTTGATGAGGCGGTTGAGGTTGTTGAGCGGATTGTAACTTTTTCGGATAAACAGTTGCAGCAAAAATTTAAGCACGCTGTTGATTTTGGGATAGATGGTAATTTTAATCCTCAAAAAATGCTTGAATATAAAGATGTTATCGCTAGGCATATTAATGATCCAAACGTGTTAAGGATACAAGGAAGCTATAGGGGGGATAGCGTCGTGCATTATTTCAATAAAAAGACTGGGGTGAACGTGATGACTAAATCGAGTGGAGAGTTTATTAGTGGGTGGAAATTAAATGAAAAACAAATAGAGAATATTATATCAAGAGGAAGCTTGTGATGGCGGTAGTTGATACAACACCTGCATATATACAGTTGCTTGGTGTGTTTATCTCGTCGAGAATTACTGGAGATGAGTTTGAAAAAGAGTTTTTGAAAATGTGGCGAACGGATAGGGATTCTTCAAATATTCATGACGATATAGTTGATGACATATTTATTGATGTAGATTGTTATTGTTCAGACGAAAGCTGTTTTGAGAACGACTATGCAATAAATAGTATGGAGTTGCGAAAAAGGTGTGTAGAACATTTGGACAGTTTAAAGAAAAGGTTAAAATGCAGAGTTGGTTAACTGCTGTGCTGATGTAACAAAAAATGAAATTCGGCTGCCACATGTGGCAGCCTTTTCTTTTGCCGTTTCTTCCTGCTCTCCGGAACTTACGAAAACCGAAACTCCCGTCATTCCATCATTCCCACATCCCCCCCCTACACTTCACGCAGCATATGAATGCGCCTGATAAGGGTTGAGGGCACCCATATGCGGAAGATGCTGATGGTACCGTAACGACGGGAAAGAACGCTGCTGAGAATAATGCGCTGTGCGGCGGTGTTTGCCTTGCTGTTACGACTAGCTGCACGTAGAACTGTGACTGCAACTGAGAAAGTAACGGATGGTGTAATGCTTGAATTGAGCGAATATGTTTATTCAACAGTCTGTCAACAAGTCGGTGTTTTTAAGATGGTTGGTGATAAAGGTATCCCCGAGGTTGATCTTTCAGAGTTTAAAGATGATAGGATGGGGCTGTATAGCGGCCTGTTTTATAATGAGAAAACGAATGAGTATGCTTTGGCGTTCCGGGGCACGGATGATGCCAAAGATTGGATAATAAATATTGTTCAGGGTGCGGTCGGCGGGGGAGAGCAGTATCAACGTCTGGGGGCTGTCAGAGAGTTGAAAGAGCTTTCAGCTTATGTAAAAAGTCAAGGCGGGTCGTTAATTGCTACGGGGCATTCGCTTGGCGGTGGCTTGGCAACCGCAGCTAGTTCAACGGGGTTATTGATCGTGCAGTTGTTTTTTGCCCTGCCGGATTGCATTTGTTGACCGCCAGCAAGCTAGACGGGTCAATAGAGAAAGCGACTAGAGTGACCAAGGCGTATGTTAGCGACATTGATGTGTTAAACCTTGCTCAAGAGATAATTGCATCTCCTTTCACATCAACAAGGGGCGAGGTTGTGTATGTTGAGAACGGTGGGCTACATTTTATAGATGGTCTAAAGCGCGCCTTTTCTGAGGAGTAATGGGTATGATTGTATCGCCACTGCGTAATATAGCTCTTTTATTTGCCATTCTGATTCTCTGCGCATGTAGCGGAGGGCCGGGGGAAGATGGTCAAAATAAGCCTTTATATCGTATGAGTGTGGAAGAGATGTTTCCGAATCAGCCGCTGGAGCAGCAGTTGCTAAAAGCCGCTGTAGCAGGGGATTTAAAGAAAGTTGATGCGCTGATAGAGAATGGTGCAAATATAAATGCCCGAGGTGCATATGGGGTTACCCTGCCTGTTTGGCTTACCCTTCATCCTAATATTGAGGGGTTCAAGCACCTGTTGATGCGCGGAGCTGATCCGAATATTCCATGGGACAAAGATAAATCCTTAATAGCTTGGTGTACCCTCTTTGCTCCGGAGCTAGGAATAGAGTACCTGAAGGCGATTTTGGAAATAGGCAACGGCAACCCTAACATGGTTCATCCTGAAGATGGCAGTAGGCCCCTTGATTATGCCAGCGCAAGGGATAATGTCGAAGCGTTTGTGCTGTTGTATAATGCGGGAGCTGAAATCGATTTTTATGATAAATATGGAAACCCATATGTTGATGACCTTATCAGCGCCCACAATTTTGAGGTTGCCCGTTTTGTGCTAGGCTCCGGTGTGGATTTTAAAAAAGAAGGACCTTTAGGATCTATGGTGAAGTTTGTCACAGAGATCAAAGCCAATGAGCTGTCGCAGTATTTTAAAGGGGAAGAACGGAAATGGTTTTGGAGTTGCGTTCGCTATATGGAAGAGAATGGAATGGAGTTTAACTTTTCTCAAGAGGCTGATCGTCCTGCCATTATCAGTGATGACCTTCCTGATATATTCAATAAGAGCTACAAGAAAGTTGTCTATAGTAAAGTGATGTATATGCATGGTGCTAAAGTGACATGTCCAACGCCTTTGTGGACGCAGCGTGCTGAAGATTTTGATGATTTTATTGTGAATAATAAAGAAGAGCCTGGTCGAATAGTTGTGAAGTATGTTCCACGGCGTGGTGGTGATGGGTATAGCATGATTATATCATCTTGTTATTCCAAAGATGAAGCTGGTGGTGTTGATGGTGTCTTGCTGGATAGCGTGATGGGGCAGTATGGGGAAGGTGTTCCGCTGCAATTAGAATGGAGTTCCGAAGGAAAAAGGTTGTTCTCTTTTTACGGTTCAGGTGAGAAGCCGATCGATGGATACGTGTTTATTGGCAGTGTGGGTAACACCTTTGTTTGCATAAGTCAGTCTTTCCCCTCGAATGGTGCCGACACGGAAAAATCTCGGGAGATAATACTTGAGCAGATGAAGAATATAAAGATTGAGAACGGATTTAGGGTATTCGGTGAGGATGATTTGGTCCATTAATTTAGGGGTGTTTGGAAGTGGTATGAATAGAATGTCTGTTAAAATTCGTTTGGCGAGTATTGGGGTTTTCTTGGCTGTGCTGGCGTTTCAGCCTGAGGAGTCTTTTTCTCAGGCCAATCAGGGCAAGCTGGTGCAGACTGTGCCGGTTTATGAAGCCATGCTTACATTTCCATCTCCCAGTTGAATTAAGAATATTGGCCAGATTGATGATCTTAAGACGACTCAGGAGCATGGGGGGGGATAGTGTTTCTTTAGAGCAAATTCCTAAAGAGCAATTGTTCTCTGATTGGTCAAACTTGTATGGAGTATATGGGGGTATCTTGATGGGTATAATTTTGATCAATTTATAGAGGAATCTTTGAATTCTTTGATTGTTGGATGTGAAGGTGTTCCAAAGATAACTCCGTTTGATCGTACTTATAACGCTATATTGTTAATATACCACTGTCCAAAGCTGTGCCACAGCTTGTCGAAACAAATAAATATATTGAGAGTGGTTTTTTATTTATGGGGTGAGTGAATAATGCTTTTGTGAAGGTCTATCAGGCTTGGCGTGGGAAAACAGAGGATGCTAAAACCGATAAGTAGCCTTCAAATGAAGAAGTATTGGTGGAAGCTGTGAGGCGGATGAAAAGCATTCACCTGCAGAAGAGGTAGAAGGCGAGAAGGCTTTTAAGTTCTTATATTTATTGATTGCTTAAGGCTGCCCTAACGTGGGCAGCCTTTTCTTTTGCCGTTGCTTCCTGTTCTTCGGAATACGCAAAAACCGAAACTCCCTTCAGCCCATCATTCCCCCATCTCTTCCTATACTTCACGCAGTATATGAATGCGCCTAACAAGGGTGGAGAGCACCCCTATGCAGAATATGCGATGTCGCCGCAATGACAGGAAAGAACGCGGCCCGCAATAACGAACTGGTCACATTGACCATCGCCATAGCTCTTGTAGCCCTGGAAGTTGCGGATAGGGTTGTGACTGCTGTGAATGCATGGGGGGCTTGCTCCGGCGGTTGCGGAGAACGATCAAGAGAAGGTGGAGGCTAAAGTCCTTGAAATAGGAGCTGGCTTGGCAACGGATGCCATCCCCGGTAATGTTGTAGCAATAAAGATTGGCAAGCTCTTGCACGGGGTTGGCATGGCTACTGTTGGGGCGAGGGTCGTCGCTAGGGCTGGTGGGGAACTGGTGGCCAAGGGTGACGATTTATTGGGTGCTGCTAATGATGTTGAAAAATTACTCAAAAAGCCTAATCTGTGGTCCGCTACAAGTCGCAAAACTGCCATTGAAAATGCCCTTGGGCACTGGGAAAAACATAAAGGAGAATTCCCCGAGCTGTCTGACGCAAAATCGTATATTGAGAAGGTGCATTTGTTTGTTTCTAACGCCCCTGCTGGTGCTTTGGTGAAGAAAGATGTTAAGGGAAATACTTCGATGTATCATGAATCTTCAAATCCGTTTGTTGTAATTAGTAAAGATGGTTCTCCAAGGACAATGTTTAGGCCAATAGATTAGATTGATTATTGGAAGCGACAATAGGTATTTTTATGAAGTGTAAGTGTCCATGCTGCGGGTTTATGACGTTTGATGAAGAGGTTGGATCAAGTTACGAAATATGTCCAGTGTGCTTTTGGCAAGATGATTGTGCTAATGTGCATACCAATATTGAAGTAATAAGTGGGGCAAATGGTATGATCTTGCTCGATGCTCGTAGAAATTTTTTGCTTTTTGGTGCTGTTAAAAAAGAGTTTGCTGGTGTTGTTCGTAGGCCTCGTGAGGATGAGCTTGGCGATTGGTGTTTAGAATAGTCCACGGTTGGTTGTTTTTCTGAAATTATACGGCGCTGTTGTCTCCGGTGTCGCCCTCTCATTGAGCAGTGGTGGCAAGGTTGTCCTATTGGGACTACGTTGCCGCTTTTGATGATTTTCTTTTGCCTTAAAATGCTTTGGCCTTCTTCGTATTGGTAATAAATTGTGGATTTGAAAACTCATCAGAGAGGCTGTATTGACGGTGCATAGGTATATGCTAGCAACAGCGGAAAGCTGGGTGCTTAAGTTGAGTCTCTATGTCTATATTCCCTCATTCCCTTGCCCTAAGCTCCACCCAAAGTTCCATAGGCCTTCCAAGCAACCCCCTCCCCCCCCCATCTCTCCCTGCACTTCACGCAGCATATGGATGCGCCCGATAAGGGTTGAGAGCACCCATATGCAGAATATGCTTATGGCACCGTAGAAGGCAAAACTCCCGTCACTTCCACCATCACGGCCGGAAATGACGTAAGCATGAAGGCTGATCAGGATATCGGCATTGAAGGCGCACAAGTTCATGCCGGCAACAATGTTACGCTGGATGCCGGGCGCGATCTGGCTGTGGAGTCCGCAACCGGTGCCATACGTCAGGATACGGACAGCATGTCCGTTGCCGCAGGCGGTGGTATCAAAGGAAGTGTTGGAGCTAATGGTCGTAAGTAAGGGGCAACTGGAGGCTTTGAAAAAAGGGGGGGGGGCTAGGTTTGGAGGGTGGGCTACGTCGGAAGCGGTTCCAAACCAAGCGTACGCCCGAAATCAACTGTCTATTCTCCCAGAATTTAAAGAAGATGTGTCTTATGTGGTAACAGTCAAAACAACTGCACCACAAACCATCAATAGAGGTATTGTTGGCCCGTTGGGAGCAGCCTCTGGTGGAGGTTCTCAAGTGGAGTTCGTTGGTGACAGAAATCTGCAACTGGTTGGCAAGCCGAGGCTCTTGCCTGTGAGATAAAATGAATAAAATTACGCAGCTTATAGAGATTTGTCGTGATGGCACAGTCATAGATGAAGCAATGACGATTGAAGACGTCATTGCGCTTGAAGGTAATGAAAAAGTTGTTGAAGTTAGATGGAGGAATGGATCTCATTCTATTTCTATTCGTGACGATTGTGGATTGTGGGTGAAAATCGTTGCTGGAGGGAGTTTTGTGGCGGTAAGTAGATATGATGAATCCGGTAAGCATGCCATGTTTGTTTTTAATGCTAATGGAACACAACGATTTCAACTGCCTAACGTGCAGATTATAAATGGCAAAAGTGAAGACGGTGAGTTTCTTTGGATAGAAGAGCCATACACCAAGTCGGCAAATGTATTCAGAGCTATTTTTGAACGTGTTAGTGATCATAGTCAGTGGTGGCTTGATATTAATGCAGAAAGCGGTGAAGCGGTTCGTGTGCATGAAGCTCGGTAAGTTTTCATATATAAGATGTAGGTGATAATATAAAATTTTTTAATCTGATTGAATTGAGAGTATTTGCATAGATTTATAAAAACTGAATAGGTAAGGTTTGTGATGTGTTCATTATAATAATAATATATAAATTTTTGCGCTATGTGAGAATTGGTATTGGAAGAGCATGGCAAAGGATTTTATAAAGTGAATATGTATTGTATAGGTAGTGCTATTGACTGCGTTGTCATGCTTGCAAAGGAAAATGCTTTAAGACCTCCGTGTCCTAGTGATTTTATTATTGATAAATTTCAAGCGAAATATGGAGTGAATATTCATAAGGACCATAGAGCACTATTGTCTAGAGTCTCAAATATATTTTTCAGACATTATGAATTGTTGACAATTACAGAGCGTGAGGATTCTGCATCAGAGCTTTCTGAAGCTTTGTTGTTTCTTAGGGAGAACGGCGTTCCCAAAGATTGGGTTCCAGTATGTGAAAGCAACGGGGATTATTTTTGCGTTGACAGCGATGGAGTAGTGCATTTCTGGTCGCACAACGGGCCCACGGATGAAAAATGGGAAAGCTTAGCCCATTGGGTTAAACAGGTCTGGATTGATGGTGAGTAATCTGGATAGAGATATGAATGGAGAACGGGTGTCCCATCTCGTTTGTTAAGAATTTGCACGAGGGTAGAATGGGTGAAGTAACCAGAGGCTATTGGGCGGCAGTTGTATGCAATGCCGATTTTATTTGCGTAGATACGTGGTCGGGATATCGGGGGGGGACAGATCGTGACCCCAAGGGCAAGCAGCATCTCTTATCATCTGATGCCTGTGATCTGGCGCTAGGCGAAGCCGTGCTGGATGCACTTGCGCATAGTCGCTGGGTTCTTCCTGCTCCTCGTGAGGGGGTAACATTTCCTGAAGGCGTTGAATTTGATATGGCTGTCTGTGATTTTAAGGTGAATTATCCTGCGTGTGTGAATGCCTTGATGGAGATTTGCGGTTACAAAAACAAACGGGCATTGTTCAAAAATATGAAAAGGGTGAGTCTCGAGAGCAAAAACGGCGTGCTGACATTGACTCCTTGGCACCATGCTAAATTGGAAGCATGGGACGGTGTTGGCGATGAAGCAACAGTGGTGATTCCTGCCACAAGCACCCCTGAAGAAATAGGTGCGGCGTTGCGTCTTGCTCTGAGCCGTTGCACGTAGCGGTTGGCCCCGGCCCGTGTTGAGCTTTTGGCATCTGCCCGTCGTTATTTGTCTAAGACGGTAGAACGCGCTTTTCTGTTCATTGGGCAGGTGGAACATACCTTTGTGAAGGTCTATCTGGCGTGGCGCGGCACGGAAGAAGATGTGAAGAAAAAAACGTGGACATCTCACGAATCTGTTCTGCTTGATGCTATCGCTCAGATAAAAAGCATCCACCTGCAGAAGAGGTAGCCGCAGGCTGTGCATGGTTAAAATTAATGGACGCCTTTTAGGGCGGCCACTCTTTTGCTTGTGCGTATTGGTTTGCTAATTTAATGGAATGTAACCGATTGTTTATATCAATCAGGGCTATGAGTGAGGGGCGTTGTGAAGTGGGTGAAGGGCTTTAGTTTACTATTTGTTTTACTTGTTTTTATTTTGAAATGCTCAAATGTTCTTGCAGATAAAGTGGACTGGGTTGTGTATCTTGTTGCAACTCCAACTAGTTATGAGTTTGTTAATTATAGTAGCGACGGCCTTGAGAAGTATTCGTTCCCATTGTATTTAGGATATATATATTCTCCTGATTCAAAGACTATAAAATGGAAGTCATTTCATGGTTTTGCAGAGAGGGAGATGAGGAGTTGGTCTAAGAGTTACATGAAGTATTTCTTAAATAGTGATTACCCCTTATTTGAATCTGGGAGAACGTATTGGGAGCTGTCTGATCCTGAGTTTTTTGATGCTGCCGTACTGCTGATATCGGACGAGTCTGGCATGTTTCCAATCAGGTATGAGAGAAACGCAACGATAGATCCGGATTGGAAGCCGGTTTTCCCGAAGCAATATCGTTATACAAAGGAAGATGTCGAGAGCGGACGCGTAAAATCCTTACCGCGAGAGGCTTTCACTCCTTTGAACTGGGACCAAGAATCTTATAATCAACGAATGAACAAGCGATAGGAAGAGGCCGCAAAACGCGGCCTCTTTGGCTTTGAACCCCAGCATAGTTGCAACAGACAAGGCTTGACCACTGCCTCCAAAGATAGACGCCAGATCAACCGTGCCACCATCGGTGAAGGCACCATCATCATCCGCTCCGACCCCAATCCAGGGCTTGAAGGTCTGAACCGCGACCTTGCCCGTGCGTAGGAGATTGCCAAGGACTCAGAAGCGGCTGTGTCGGTGTATGTTGATCCGGCTGTAATTAAGGAGATTGCGAGCGGGTTTGAGGGGATTACCCAAGGATTCAAGAGCGCGGGTGAAGAGATTCAGCAGCGAGCTCGGGAATATAAAGCGTTCACAGCCGCCCTCCCTCCTGACATGAAGACTTGGGGGATGCAGGCCTTACGGCCATGCAAAATATGATACGCGGAGGAGCAAAAGATGAAGGCATTGCTGCTTTGATGCGTGATGCCGAGTTTCAACAGGTGCTAACTCAAGTCCCTGGCCTGCAATACGCTCTGTAGCACGGCGGTCATGAGTCGTCAGTCCAAGAAAAAGGTTCTCCGCGTGACGAAAAAAAGGAGGGGGTAGTAAATGTCAGCTGTAGGAATGCATTCGGGCCATCTTTCTGAAACTCAGAATCTTAGCCTTGCTATTACTATGCTTTTGGGGTTCGGGGAGAGTGCCTCTCCCCAACATAACGACGGAAAGGTTGTTGAGGCGTTTGGCCATGCATTGTTCGCAAAAGCTTTGATTGTCCTTGGTGAAGTCGACCGTTTGGAAATTAACTGGCCACCTGGTTTGACGCTAGATGGTGCAGGTCTGTTGGTCCGTAGTGAAATACAGCGCAGATATTCAGGACTAAATGACTTGGCATTGGATGCGATAGCTTGGAAATATACTTTTGGTTGGCGGTAACAATGCAAAGTGCAAGTGTGAAACTTTGAAAATAGAGTGGTCGCGCAATACGTTTTTGTAGAGCAAGGTCGCCTTGAGCATTCCAAGGTTACGTATAAGGATAATCACTCCGTGTTTAGTGTTCCCAAAGATCAGGTTCTTGGTCTGCTCGATGAGGCATGGGCAAGAAAAAGCCCAGCGTTTAACGACAATGGGCTTGATGTCCGTATCGTTGATATGGGCAAGGTGATCGGAACACATGGTGAGAGAAGTGTACGCATGGCAACTCGACCGGGGACTGCTGAGATTGTTTCTGCATATCCAGTAAAATAGGGCTTAGAATAATGAAAAAACAATATGGATCGACAAGAATCGTATAGTCTACTGCTCTCGATTGATGGATGGAAGAATAGAAAAAGTTCTATTGAAAAAATAAATACCATTATCTACGTTTGTGAAGAGTGCGAGGCTGCATGGCTTAGTTTGGATGGTATTTTCACAGAAGAAGATGCTACAGCATTTATATCTTACATTGAGTCCCTTGATTTAATAACACGAGGTGTCGCTCCGGACTGGAGGCGTGTGCTTGAAGTTATTGATTTTGTCCGCTTAGATGATGTTGAATGTATTATTGAAAAATACGGAATTGAGATTGTAGGGTCGTATTGTTAAGTTCTTGAGGATGCCTGAAAGTGAAGATGTGGACATGTCTGTTCTGCTTGATGCTATCGCTCAGATGAAAAGCGTTCACCTGCAAAAGAGGTAGTCACAGGCGGTGAATGGTTAAGATCAATGGCCGCCTTTTGTGGCGGCCATTCTTTTGCTTGTGGGCCCCCGAGGGGGCATGATGTCGTTTTGGTCGATGGCGGGAGGTGACTTCCAATGGAAACGGTTTACCCTGGTTATACCTACTGTCCGATTGATATACTGTTGAAAAAATACATGGGTTGACGGCAACGAGGCTGTCTTTTGCTTAAGTTGGGAGATGGGGGGGCTGGCAATGGTTGAGCTTACCTGTATTTTAGAGGTAAGGCTCCTTGATCAAAGTTGGGATAAAGAAAATTGCCGATCCGTTGGCTATTCCTGCTTGCAAATGGTCAACGGGCACCGCTTGGCGTGCATGCGCTCAAGAAAATATAAGAGCTTGTCTCTGGCGGAGGCGTCGTCGACATAGTTGGTGATGATTGTCTCCACGTCGCTTTGGCTGTAACTGCCAAGCATAATGTCCATGGCTCTCCGGAGTTCGGCTTTTTTCCAGTTGCCGATGAAGTCTTCAAGGTGGTCGGTGACCATGTCCCAGTTTTCATGCCTCAGGGCCTTTCGGAAGGCGTAGCGCTGGCGCCACAGTGGAACTGGAACAAGCGTGCCGAGAAACACTCCCAGAAAGACGGTGAGGCCGTTTATCACCTTGCCTTCAAACAGGTTGTAGCGTCGCTCCATGTCCCTGTCTGTCAATGCCTCCTGCGTCAGTCTGGTCTGTTCGATAAGCTGCTGGGCGACCATGGTGGTGCGGTCTATCTTGAATGCCTTCTGAAATTCTTCTTCCGCACGTTTATATTCACCGGTAAACATCAGTGTTCTGCCAAGGTCGGCGCGAAGCACATTGGATTCGGGGAATTCTTTTACAGCCTTTTCAAGCAGGCGCACGGCGTTGTCGTACTCCTTTTTTTGAATGAGCTCTCTGCCTTGCTCAATATAGAGCACTTCGCTCTTGTTGCTGCCGGTAGCAAGTGCTCCGCATGCCGTAGAGAGGATTAGTATGGTAGCCACAGTGAAGGAAATGACGTGCTTCTTCATTACAATACCCGGGTGATGTTCAGAGGATGGAAGTTGGGGGCGACGTGTCTTTGTCTCACCTATTGCGAGCGTGCCAGCCTGAAACCTACATTGCGATAATGCTTTTCCGGACGATTGGCCTCGCGCTTGCTCGTGCGGACGCTGTCTGGTCCGTTATACCAGCTTCCTCCGCGGTAGACTCTTCTGTTGGATTGTTCCGTACATACGGGGTTGCGTTTGGCGTGCCGTGCGTAGGCATCTGCCGTGTACGTGTCGTGTGTCCATTCCCATACGTTGCCCGCAAGGTCATACAGGCCATAGGCATTGGGGGAGAATGAGCCTGCCGGTGCGGGGGATTTTCCATCCCAGCTGGAACCGCATCCCAGACAGTTGGCATTGTTCTGCCCAAGATCATCACCCCACCAGTATGTCGTGGTGGCGCCTGCACGCGCGGCGAATTCCCATTCGGCTTCGGTGGGAAGGCGGTACTTTCCGCCGCTTTTTCCATTGAGTTTGGCAATGAAGCGTTGGGTATCGTTCCAGCTTACGTTCTCTACAGGATTCTTCGGGTTGACGAAATGGGAAGGGTTGTTGCCCATCACGCTTTGCCACTCGGCCTGTGTGACTTCAAACTGGCCGAGCCAGAATCCGTCCACGCAGACCTTGTGCGCGGGTGCATCGTTCTGCTTGCCGGGCTTGGCGTCACCCATCTGGTAGCAGCCACCGGGGACCCAGACCATGGACATGCCGGTCGTTGGTTCCACAAGCGGTAGTTGGCGCACGGCTTTAATGAACGGATCATCCGGATAGGCGTCCCACGACAGGTAATCAACCTGACGCTTTCCGTTTCTGTTTTCCCACAGGATGGATGTGTCCTCAGCCGCACATAAGGATGCATCCAGCATCCAGAATATGCAGCACGCCGTGAGCATGATTCGCAGATAGTTTGACGAGGAGGTATGCGGCATAGTTCCTGCTCCCTAATACGAGATCAGAGAGTGCTGGTCGGCTCCCAGCACTTCCGGTGTTTGTTCGGCGTCAAATTGCTTGCGGGCGGTGGTGCTGACAGCGTTCGTCAGGTACTTGCGCAGTTCGGCTACCGTTATCTTGTTGTCCTTGGTGGTGTCCGCTTCACCAGAAAGGCCTTTGAGAAGGTACAACGTCATAAGGCTCATTCCTTCTTCCGGCAGCATTCTGGATATCTGGTTTGCGCTGCTGGCAGAAATGAGCGTCACGGCCTGAGGCAGGCTGGCATTCTGCGGCTTGCGGTACACCGGTTTGGCCATGATGAGCGGGGTGCTGTCCTTTGCGGTGCCGCTGAAACATGCATCCAGAATGACTATGACACTGCGCGCTTCCAGCGCAGCCAGCTGCTTGAGCAGTTCGTCTCGTGAGTAGCCTGCTATATCGGCAGTTTCCGGTCGCGCATCGGAAGGAAGGAGCAGGGCTTCGTTCTCCACGGGCATTCCGTGACCGGAGAAGTAGACGATGACGTCTGTTTTGCCGGGAGTCACACGCATGGGAAGGGTGCGGCGGAACAGGCCCTCCATTTCCCCTTTTGTGGCGTCTTTCTGGAACAGAATATTTTCCTCCGGTACTCTGGCGCCTTCAATGAGAAACTTTTTGACTGCAAGTGCGTCGTTGTATGCGTAGTGAACGAGCGGAATGCCCTTTTTGTAGGCGCGATTGCCGATAACAACGGCAACGGTATCCGAAGCGGCCTTCTTTGCCGGACAGAAGGTCCATTGTATTTTTTCATCCAGCCCTTCGTACTGCTGGCCATAGGTGCCGCCCAGCGCAGCCAGTTCCTTTTGCTGCAGACGGATTTCATGCTCCAGCCGTTCTCGTTCCTCTTCCCGTTTTTTCTCCTGCTGGGCCAGTTGCAGCTGGCGACGGGTCTCTGCCTGCTCCTGACGGAGTCTGGCGAGCTTGGGGTCGTCCTGTGTTGAAAGTGCAGCGCCGAAATATTCTTCATCTTCTGTCAGCATCTGCTTCATGTCCTGCCTGGAAACGACCATCACGCTGGCTTCTGTTCCGGCGGGCAGAACCGCGTCCGCAGCAGCCGTCATGGTCACAGGGGTGAAGCCCTCGTCAGTGAACATGGCGTTATACTGGTCTTTGCCGAGGGTGACGTAAGGAACCCCGCGTTCAAGGCGGTCGCCTTTGAGCGAATACGGTACCACAGGCCGTACATCCTCAATGTGCTCTTTGAACGATCGTGCAGCGTCAACCGGTACAGAAATGGTTATCTTCTCCGCCACGGCTCCTGATCCGGAGACCAGCAGGGCATAGAACCGCTCTGTTTCCGGATCATACACCGGAGATGTCACGGAAGGATTTCCCAGCACGGCGTGCATGGCTTCTGTCACGAACTGTGCGCGCCTGGCCGGAAGCTGGGCAAGCCGTTCCTGTTTCTCTTTTTCGAGAGCTGCATTGTGGTTAGCGACAGCAGCATTGTAGGCACTCACTTCTTCCGCATATCGGTCTTCAATGGTCTTCAATGCCCGCAGGCGTTCTTCCCGTGCCTGCTCCACCCGCATCTGGAATGCTGCAGCTTTTTCATATTCCCCCTTAACCAGTTCCGGCAAGGGCGGGGGGACGGATTTAACGGGCTTGGGAGTGTTGAAGGTCAGGTCGCTGCCGCGCATCAGCCATTGTTTGAGCTTGGCGTCAGCAAGGCTGCCTATGGCTGCAAAAGGGTCTTTGAGCTGTTCACCCAGTTGCTGCAGAGGCAGAAAGTCCGGATGCAGAGAGCCGGCTTCGGCAACAATGGCCCGGGCCTGCTCCACCCTGCCGTTTTTCAGCTCCTGAATGGCGTGGTTGTATCCGGCAACGGGGCTGGCGGGGCAGAGTGCCCACATCTTTTTCCAGTCGAGTGAGTTCCTTGCCAGATCATCGGCCTGCAGTGTTGCGGTATCGCATTGCAGAATGCCCGCCGCCGGTTTTTGCGCAGAGGTGTCCGCTGTTGCCTGCTTGCCTCCCTGGCACCCGCTCAGCAAGAGGGTGCCAACTACCATGCCCATGGTCAGATGCTTTGAAATGCTCATGTAATTACCCTTGTGCCTCAGGTGCTGATCCGGAATGCCGAATGGTGGAGGGTATGCGCCCGGGCGCGTTATTCTTGAAATACTTCATACGGCAGCACCACCTCTTCCCCTGAGCTTGCAAGCTCCATGTATGCGGCAAAGAAGGTGCTCAACGGCATTGTCTCTCCCGGTGTGAATACGTCGCGCCAACGTCGCGTGTCCGAAGCCGGAATTCCCGCGACCAGAATGGCCTCCGTATCTCTGTTCACGCCGGGAAGCGTGCAGAGGTACATCGGGTCTTCATCAGGGTTCGGAAGCTGTAACGGTTTGCCCCCGCCGGTGCGGAGCGGTTCGCCCCTGTAGGGATAGAGCATGGCGACTGTGTCGTCGGCCATGATGTTGAATATGGCAATGTGGGCATCGGCTCCTGATCGTATGTCGATGACCAGCGGCTCCGTATGCGCCCGGAAAATGGATTGGTTCAGCTTGGCAGAGAGGCCGAGAGATGCGTGGGTTCGCCGGGGGACGGCGACAGAAGCAACCAGTTGCACTCTGTATTCAACGATCGGCGGGGTGGACGGGTCTGCCTGATATTCGCGGACCGGAAGCCATGTCGTTTTTTCCTGCGTGATGTAGCCCCGCGAGAAGGAGCGGATGAAATCAGCTGCAAGCCTGCCGTCTGTAACAAGCGTCGAAGAGACTACATTAACGCCTGCAACCTGTTCTATGGCGAGAGATCTTGCCTGCCGCAGGGCCATCCTCTGGGCCTGCTGGGCAGTGTATCCCTCAATGGCACAACTTCCTTCAACAGTAACGATACTGCATGGATCTGCTGCATGAATTTCGTGTGTCAGTGTCATACTCAAAAGTATGATGCAAGCTGCAAACGCAATTCTTATTACGATCATGGCCCCCCCGTAACAAAAATCGGCAATGCCTCATGTGATGCCGTGTTATCATCGGATGGCACAAAATACGATAACAATCAATAAAGGTATGGTATATTTTGCAATGAAAATGCAACAAGGTCCTGTTGGAAAATAGGCAAAGTCCCTGATGAACATCCTATCTTCATAGTGAATTTTCAGGGATGTCTACAAATCCTTACAGGATGAGAAAAGGAAGATGATGTGCATGCTTTTGCCTGAATGTGTCCTATAAGGCGATGGACTATAAAATAATATTGTATTAAGCAATATTTTTCTTGTGCCATAATGCGCCGATAGTCCTGTTGTTTTCATTTTTTAGTGGTCACATGCGGGGGTGCTGGCCGCGTTGACATGAATGATGAGGGCATTTGTGCTGTGGCACGTCTGATGATGTTTTCTGAACTGTTTGTAGTACTTCTGGCGATGTATGGTGTGTGAAATAAAGATAGGCAATTTATGTAGGGGAAAGTTGTTTGTTCACGTGATTATATATTCCTAGAGCGTGCAGGAGGCCATCATGAACCGTTTGTCAGTTGCTGTTCTGATATGTCTTATGTGGGTGGGGTCGGCTGTTGCCGGGCTCGAGATACATGAGGTTAAAGCAACCTCTGCCGTGTTTGAAAACGGCTACATCCTTGTTGTGGGAGAATCCGAAGGAGGACAAACCCGCTATAAGGCAAAGCGTGCGGCCACGGTGATAGCCCAGCGGGCCATGGCAGAAACCGTGAAGGGGCTCAAGCTCTTTGGGGCCAGTACCGTGAGTCAGGGAATGCTGCTCGAAGACTCCATTCAGACCTCGGTGCAGGGTTTTCTGCAGGGGGCGGAAGTGGTCGCTGAAGAATACGTTGATCAGGGCGGATACGCCCGGGTGGCAATGCGGCTTAACCTGCGGGGAGAAAATTCTCTGTATGCGACCCTTGCGCCGACCTTGCAGGACCCCCCTTCCGTGTTGAAAGTCTCCGCTCTGGAGACCTTTATTCCGGCAGAACAGATCGTTGAATTGCCCCCACAGGCCTACGACGGACTGATTGTCCTTGTAGAGGGGACTGATTTTTCTCCGGCACTTGGAAACAGGATTTTGACGGAGGATATGAAAGTGCTTTTTGAGCCTTCCATGGTTTCTCCCAAAATGCTCATGGACCGTGGATGTGGTTCTTTTGCGACGACCGAGGAAAAGGCAAAGGCTTTGCTGTCTTCCTGGGGATCAACCAACCCCATGGTGGTGAAGTGCACCAAGGTGTTGCAGAAGACCGAGGCCGTAATATCCGAAAGTGATGCCTCGCTGTTATTCAATCAGAATAAGCAGACCAACATTCTGCCTCAGGCAAAGGTTGTGTTTGTTCTTTAAATTACGCTGAAAAGGGCTGTGGTATCACGGCCCTTCCTGTTGTGTCGCCGTCAGCCTTTGGGGGGCTTTGGTTGCTGTATTTCATTCACCTGATACGCCGGAATGCGACAGTCATCCTGACGTTTCTGCTCGTACTGCTGGTTGTCTCCGTGCCTGCCAAAGCGCGCGCGGAGATAGACGTGCAGACGGAGCAGCTTGCCCGTTGGCAGCTGAATAACGCAGATCTGCTTGTGGATGAGGGAAAGTATCTGGAGGCAATCAGCTACATCAATTCAGCGTTGGAAGAGAGCCGGTATCCCAAGACCCGTTCTGATGCTCTTCGGGCCAAGGCCATGGTGCTGGCCGTTTTCCTTGATGCCGCAACCGAGGCTCTCGAGGTGTACCGTGAACTGGCCCGTGAGTTTCCCGACCAGTCGGAACTCGCACTGTATCAGTCCGGGTTCCTGTTGCAGCAGGCCGGTGATCCGGGACAGGCCCGCGAGCTGTATCAGCAGTATATGCGCACGTATCCACAGGGGAAATATGTCTTTCAGGTGGAGGCCATGCTGAGCAGGCTTGGCGAGAGCCGCGCGGATGTTCCTCTGGTGGTGCCGGAGCAGGCAGAAGAAGGGGGAGCTGTCCCTGTGCTGCGTGTTGCCCTTGGCAAGGCCGCGCAATCAGCCACCTTCAGCGCATCTTCTCCGGACCATCCATCACTGTTCCTCGAAGATGGCAGCGCCCATGCTGCCATAACCATCGTACCTGCCGGGGACGGCCTGATTGTGAACGGCAGGCAGCACCCTTCGGCCGCGATTTCGCTTAAAAGCACGAAACCTTGCCTTGTTGCCGTGGACGACAGACGCAAGCTGGTGCGCGGAAACTTCTTGATCCGCAACGACAGGGGCCGACTGCTTGTGCTGAACCTTGTGGATATAGAAGGCTATCTGCTTTCCGTCGTACCTTCGGAGTCGTATGCCTCGTGGCCCGCTGAAACCCTCAAGGCGCAGGCTATCGCGGCGCGAACCTATGCATATTACCAGAAAATGCATCGTGCCGGCCGCAGTTACGATATTATCGATGACACCCGCGATCAGATGTATGGCGGCGTTTCCAAGGAAACACCGAAGACATCCGAGGCCGTGAAGCAGACTGCGGGGATGGTTCTCACATGGAACAATAAGCCGATCCTCTCTCAGTATACCGCCAACAGCGGCGGATATACGGCGGATGCGGGGGCAGTTTTCGGCACAGTCAAACCCTACCTTGTCGCCCAGAGCGATCCGGCCAGTCTTGCCGGAAAGATGGCCTCGTGGGAGCGCTCGTTCACCGTGTCCCAGATTGTCGGGGCCTTGCGGGCCATAGGCGTGGATGCGGAAGGCCTGTCTGCGATTGAGCCTGTCCTCTCCGGGCCGTCCGGCCGGATTCTCAAGGCGCGGTTACGCCATGCAAAAGGAGAGATGGTTGTGCGGATGCGGACAACGCTGGCAAGTTCGCGGGTGCTGAATCTGCCCGAGGTGCTGGTAAGCATAAACAGGCACGGAGATACCTTTGTTTTTACAGGGCGCGGGCACGGCCACGGGGTCGGTTACTCGCAGTGGGGAGCGGCTGAGCTGGGCAAGAGCCGGACGCATGAGCAGATTCTCGGATTCTATTATCCGAAGACAAAAATTGAACGGTTATGGAAGTAATACCGGCAGCGCCTGCCTTGTGCGGGCCTGTGCCGTTTTGATCGGGAAGAAGCAGAGAGCCGGGGTGCGGTGCTGCGGTTTCAGCGCGGGCCAAACGTGCTCGCGGGACCGATGGCAGATATGCAACGGCTCGGGAAAGATGGAGACCTGCCGGATGGCCGGGAATCCGGCATTGTATTTTACCTGAAAAAGGGGGCTATATGACCACTCATATGAAACATGTGGCAGCAGTTTTCTGCACCTTCCTCGCAGGGCTCTTCCTGCTGGCCGGTGCGGCGCATGCGCAGGGAGAAGCTGCACCGGGCAAGGTGACGGTTGCCATTCAGGAGATCAAGGTGAGTCCTGATGTTTCTGCTGCAGCAGCAAAGAATGTGAACAAGAGCATGCTGCTTGCCGAGCTTGAAACGGCCGTGCGTAACAGCCGCAAACTGGCTTTGTTTACCAGGCAGGCTGACGTGCTCGCCGCTGTGCGGGAAGAGCAGCAGTTTGCCAAGAGCTCCCTGACAAGCGGCCCCGGTGCGGAAGAAGGCAAGCTCGGCATTGCGCAGTTGCTTATCATTCCCGAGGTGCAGCGAATCTCGATGTACCGCGAGGCCGTTGCCATTCCCAATATCGAAAACAAGTTCCGTCGTCGCGATATAGGGGCCATGAGCACGAGTGTGCAGATTGTGGATACCTCCACCGGCGAACTGAAGGCTTCTTATATCGTTGAAAGCAGCTTCTCTACCAAAGAGGCCATCGTGAACAGCGGGAACAAGACTCCCGATCCGGTCATTTTTAAACATCTTGCGCAGAAAATGGCAGCGAAGACCGTGGATGAGTTGCTGGATACGGTGTTCCCGATGCTCATCGTGCAGGTTCGCGGCAATGAAGTGATTATCAACCGGGGGCAGGATGGCGGACTCAAGAAAGGGATGCGCCTTGAAGTGTTCACGCCCGGTGAAATCATCAAGGACCCCTACACCGGAGAGAATCTTGGCAGTGCCGAGGCTTACGCCGGCAAGATCGAGGTGACCCGCGTCAATCCCAAGATGACGACCTGCCGTATTGTGGAAGGTGGCCCGATGGCTGTCCGCGATATCGTGCGTAAGCCGCAATAGGAGCAAGTATGGTATTCCGGATAGTTTCCTGCATGGCAGGCTTGCTGCTGTGTTTATGCCTGATCGGGGCAGAGCCGGGGCATTGTGCAGAACAGACGTTGCCCAGCATCGCCATCATATCCTGCGATGATCAGCTCGCAGGCGGAACCGGCGCCCAGCGTCAGTATACCATTCCGCTGCCCATGGCGGATCGAATTGCGGAAGTGCTGCAGAACAGCAAGCGTTTTCGTGTGCTGGACAGGGGCATGCTGCAGCGTGTGGTGAACGAGCGGCTTTCCAACGAGGAGCCGCAGGGCTTCTTTGCCAAACTGGGCGATGCCATGGAACGTGCAGTTTCCCGTGGCAGCATGATCGGAGACAGGGTTCTCTCCAGCGCTCAGGGGGGCAAGGCTCCGTTGGTGCATGCTCTGCAGAATATCGGCAACGACAGTCAGGCCGATTATCTGGTGTTCGGCAGCATTGAAACCATGCAGGCCAGCCAGACCACCGTTGCCGTGGGCAATGTGACTCTGCCGGTCAGCAAGCAGGCTCTCAACCTGCGCATCCGCATGCGTGTGGTGGATGTGAAGACCACGGAACTGGTGGGCATGATCAATGCCAGCGAGACGGTGGAAAGCTGGTCCGGTGACGGCGGCAGCGACGCGGCCGGAGAAATGATGGACGCTGTCTGCAAGAAGCTGGCAGGGCGTATCATTGACGTGATTTATCCGGCAAAGCTGGCAGGAACCGGTACGCTTGTGGTGACCCGTGGGGCCAACGACGGCGTGGAAGAAGGAGCCGTGTTCGAGATTCTGCGTGCCGGCGAAGCTGTGGTGGAAGAAGGCGTCGGCAGCATCGGCACCATTAAGAAAAGAATCGGCACGGTGCGAGCTGTGGATGTTCAGGAGAGATTGAGCGTTGTGGAGCCGGTTGAAGGTGAAGGATTTATGGCGGGCGACCTTGCCTTCCGGAAGGACGAAGGCCGAACCGCGCGTGCCGCCGGACAACCCGCAGCCTATGCCGGAAAAAAGCTGGCTTCGCCCAATGGTTCCAACAGGTTTGCCATTGCCGTGGGCAAGGTCACCTTTCTGGGCGGCTCCCCTGCGGTGCAGCAGAATGTGGCAACGCGTATTGTCGGTGACCTGTCTGCCCGTCTGACAGCATCCAACCGTTTCATCCTTGCCGACAGAAGCAGCCTTGACCAGAGCGTGCAGGAAGCCACCTTTGATGAAACCGTACACAACGGTGACATGGCTGCCCGCATGCAGCAGCTGCAGGGCGTGGATTATATTTTGACCGTTGAAATGCGTCAGCTTGGCGTAACGGTTAAAACAGAGGCTGTGCCGTATCTGAATGAGACCATTACAAGCGGTCAGCAACACCTGGAAGCAGTTCTGCGTCTGCTTGATACGCATTCCGGAACCGTGGTGCTGGCGGAAAAGGTGTATTCTGCAGAAGATCTGCACGAAGACAGTTCCATCAGCCGTTTCGTGGACAGCTTCTGCGGAGACGCCGTAGCACGCGTCATTAACCGGTTGTTCCCCGTCAAAGTCATGCATGCATCCGGCAAAGCCTGTTACATCAACCGTGGTCTTGATGGGGGGATTGCCTCCGGACAGAAGTTTGAGGTGTTCCGCCCGGGTGAAGAGATGAAGGACCCTGACACGGGATTGACGTTCGGTGCGGCGGAAGTGTCTGTCGGACATATCCGCTGTGCGGGCGTTGAGGCCAGCCGTTCCCGTTGCGAACAGGTGGATGGTGAGCCGCTGCAGGTGGGCGATATCGCGCGAGTGGTAAAGCAGAAAAGTGCTGGGCAGTCTAAGCAGTCGCAGCCGGTCAAGACGCAGGCTGCCCCTGCACAACCGCAATGGTAATAAGGGGGGAAGATATGAAATCGACGTTGCGGGCACGGCCTGTGCCGCATGTTTTTGTGCTCGTTGTGTGCTGTTTGTTTTCGGTCAGTATGCTGCTGGGCGGATGTGTTGATAAGAACGGCAATCTGGCAATGGTGCCGCTGATGACGAATTCGACCTCCACGAAGCAGGTGGAAGAAAAACCCGCTGTCGTTGTGCCGGATGCCAGCGCCACGGCTTTCGAGGCATGCAATGTCAGAAAGCAGGCAAGCACCAAGAGTCCGGTTGTCTTTCGGCTGGCGCAGGATCAGCAGGTTTTGCTGACCGGCCAATCCGGCGATTGGTATGTGATCAAAACGGAGCAGGGCGAGGGCTTTGTCTACCGCTCCCTGCTTGGGGTCAATCTGAGCCCGGGAGAAAGCTACTCCACCTCTCTTCTTGCCGGTAAAAAGCTCTACAAGGAAGCATCGCATAAAACAGCAGTGCTTGGTGTGACCGGGCAGGAGGCCTGCGGTGAGGTGCTTGGCCGCGAAGGGAAATATTATAAAGTCAGCTATGGTGAAACCACCGGATATGTCTTCCACAAGAACCTCGTTATCAATGTGGACAGCCGGTCCGTTCCCGAGCAGAAGGCAGGCCCGGACAATGTGGCGAAGGTGCAGGAGGTGCTGACCTCTTATGCTGAAAAGAATGCCAGTGTCCGCGGTAACTTTGCCCTGGGTAAATATGACGATGTGGCAGCCGAGCTTGATGAACGGTATGGCGCAGAAGACAATCTGGCGGATATTCCGGAACATGCCAATGAAATGGATCTGCTCCCTGCCATTGAGCGTGGCTATCTTGAGTTCGAAATGTCTCGCTACAATGAATCCGTGGCGTATTTCTCCGGGGCTGAGCAGACCTTGACTGACAGGGAAAACCGTTCCTCTTCCGGAAGCTTTGCCATGGGATGTTTTTCCGGCCTGGCAACCATGGTCGGCTTTGAAGAGGTAACTCCTTACGACGGGCCGGGTTTTGAAAAAGTCCTGATGCTCAACTACAAGGCGCTTGCCTATCTGATGAACGGGGAGCGCAAGGCCTATAACGTGACTCGCCGTGCCATCGAGATTCAGGGGCAGGAGCGTGAGGCGTTTGCCAAGCAGATAGAAGAGGCTCAGGCCAAGCTGGAAAAGGAAAAGCAGGAAGCCGTCGAGAAGCAGGCTAAGGAAATTGAGGCGCAGAACGTTGCCGGAAACGGAACGCAGCAGGGAGACAAGAAGGCGCAGGGGGTGGATTTTGCCAAGCTCGATTTCTCCAAGGTGCTGCTCCTGAATTCGGCGTCACAGGTGAAGCGGGCCAAAACTGTTCCCAGCGCTTTTGTGAATCCTTTTGGTGATTATCTGAATGCCGCCATTCTTGAGATTGACGGGTATGAAGATTCCGGCCAGCGGAGCGCAGCGAAAATCGCATACGAAAAGGCAGCTCAACTGCAGCCCAAATGTTCCGTGCTGGCAAAAGCCGCAAAGGATATGGACAAGAGCCCGAAAGGCCGTCTTGTGCATGTGATCGTGGCGGACGGTTTTGGTCCGGAAAAGACCATTCAGACAACGGGCATTCCCATTTCTTCTCTGCCGGTCATTGTCAAATCCGCCGTGTACAAGTCCGTTCCGTCGGACGTTGCATTTGCAGAGGTTGCGTACGGCAAGACCAATACGCGGCTTGAGTTGCTGGCGGATCTTGAGGCATTGGCACTGCGCTATGAGGCAGATGCTCTGCCTATGAATTCTGCAAAGATATTCACCAACATTCTGCGTTCCTATTTCGAGCGTCAGATGCTGTCCAATGCTGCAGGCGGATTCGGCGAAATTGCAGGGGCGCTGCACGACGCCATGTCAAAGCCGGACTCCCGCTCGTGGCTGACCATGCCCTGCACCATCAGCGTGCAGCGGTTGATGCTGCCGGAAAATGTCAGCTCGCTTACCCTTCGTACCCGCAACGCCAAGAACAAGGTGTTGAACACCGTTACCATCAACCTTCCTGCCAATGGTCCGTGCATTGTGTATGCGCGAAGCATGAATGAGAACCTCACTGCTCATGTGAGCAAGGGGTCCTGGCTGTAATCCCAAGAGGAGCAATTATGCGAAATACTCTGTTAACATTCTTTCTGTGTCTCATGCTCTCTCTTTCTCTCGGAGCATGCACCAGTGTCTACACCGGCAAACGCGTCACCTCTGATGCAGGTGCGGTAGTCGGGGCTACGGACAATACCGTTGAAATTGGCGACAGAACCAAATTCATCATCGCTTCTGAAGTTCTTCTCGGCAACGTCATGCTGGAGAATCCGCGCTTCAGAAGAGTGGGGAACTTCACGCAAGGCGCAGCAGTCATCCAGAACATCAGTGATGAACGGCTGTCTCTTGAATACATGGTAACGTGGCAGGATGAGCAGGGCTTCCCTATTGATGTCCCCCATGTCTGGCACCATATCACGCTCATGCCGCATATGTCCGAGCAGATTTCGTCCACGGGCAAGGCGAACAATGCCTATCACATGACCGTTGCAGTGCGTTTTCCCAATGAATCCCTTGAAGCCCCTGTGAGGAAGTAACAATGCAGTATTTCAGACTGATTCTCTTGTGCGCGGCCCTGATTGCCCTTGCGGGTTGTACTTCTTCTCTGGGCAACTCTTTCGGAGGACAGGGGAATGTAGGAATCGTGGACAGCAGCGAACGCACTCACCACGACACCAAGCTGACCGGCACTGACTTTGTGCAGTTCGCGGAAAAGGTGACGGACAAGATGCTGCGTTCCCCGCTGATTTCTTCCTGGGAAGGCAAGCGTCCCAAAGTGGTTGTCGGCCACCTGCTTAACAACACGATGGATGAGAATCTGCGCATTGCAGACATTCACGACCGTATTCAGGAAATGCTCATGGCATCAGGCGTAATGCGCGTGATGGATGCATCTTCCACGTCTTTTGACTACGTGATGAAGAACACCATAACCTCCACTGAACAGGGTAATTCCTCAACCGGAGAAAAGCTGGCCAACTATACGCTGATGCTCAAGATGTATACCATCGAAGGCGAACTGGTTGGCCAGTGGTCGGATGACCTTGTGCTTGCCAAGGGGAAAAGAAGCGTATTTTAATTTGTAGTTAATCGTTTTATAGCAGGCTCCTGCCGGTTAAGCGGCAGGAGCCTGCTTTGCTATAATATCACTCTATGTGGATATTTAGACCTGAGAACTATGGAAAGGGTGATAAACAGTCTGGTTGTATTTGGATTTCCCCATCAGTATGCGCTCCGGCACAAGGGTGGTGTTTGGGAGAAAATCGTGCTAATGTGATTTTATTGGAAATATTCTTTGATAGCAGATGGTTAGCGATATGGTTTTCGTTGATTTTAGCGGGTTTGCATGCAATGCCGACTCTTTTTCGGATGGCAATGATCTTCTGTTGGAACATACATCGGGTAGAAATTGATGCAGTCCTGTTTACTGAATGATTGTTATGGGGCCTTTGAAAAATTTGTCCAGAACGAGGCCGGTGGGCAGCCTAGAGTGTCTGTTCTTATGGCTGTCCATAATGGTCAGGAGACACTTGTCGAGGCCATTCAGTCTGTTTTGTCTCAACAGTATGAGGATTTTGAGTTTTTAATAGCTGACGACGGGTCAACGGATGAAACGTGGAATTTGTTGGTGCAGTGTGCAGCGAAAGATGCTCGGATTTCTATTTATCGACAGAGCAATATTGGACTAACTAAATCGCTTAATAGATTGTTATTGTTGGCAAAGGGTGAGTATGTTGCGCGCCAGGATGCCGATGATGTTTGGTTCCCGGATAAACTGTGCGCACAGCTGTGTGTCATGGACGATAACATGTCGTTGGGAGTTCTTGGCTCGGCTGCGGCAACACTGACGCGGGAAGGGGCGGTGGTAGAAGGGGCTTCCGTTGTGTCGGGAACTCTTGCTGTTGCGAGGGCTCTTGCCTGTTATAACCCCGTTGTTCACTCCTCTGTACTAATGCGAAGAAGTCTTCTTGTTAAGCATGGTGTATATGATGATGTATTTGATTGCGCGCAGGACTATGAATTATGGCTTCGTCTGAAGAAATATTGCGGCATTGATAATCTTGAAAAAGTGCTTTGCCTGAGGCGTGAATCTCCGGGAATGATCTCTGTGCGTAAGGCTCGAAGGCAGCGCTGTTTTGCATTAAGAGCAAAGTATAATCATTTAAGCTGGCGGGATGTCTCTTTTCCTATGATTGCTTGGGGAGTCAAAGACCTTCTATTTATAGTTGCACCTCTCAAGCTGCATGGCTTTGCTCGCACTGTTTTGAAAAGTGCACGCCAGATGGTGTCAAAAGCTAGCACATTGTGATTATGGTGTAACTTGCTATGATTGTATGAAAAATTAGGCGGATAAGGCTGTGTTGAGGCTGCTGTTCAATTGTGCTGAATATCCTCGCTGTGCATGGAATAAATTAAATGTCAGGTGTTGAGTGTGTGAATGCGGAGTTTGTGCTGCCTGAATGATGCGGTGAGCTATTGAGTTATTGGGTGTTTTTCATCGGATAGAGCCGTGTTGTGCGCCATCCTCGCGTAGTCTCGTAAATGTATATGATTTGAACAGGTATTAATGTGTGTCCTGATGTGCTTTGAAGCTCGGATCGCGGCAAATATGAAGGAGTGCAGAGTTGTGAGGGCATTGGGTTCATTTGATAATACTGGATATCCGGTCCGGTTGTTTGAAGGCGAGCTGGCAGGGGCTGGTCCGAATTGTGGTTATTACCATCCTCGGATTGGTGAGGCTTGTGACTCTGGTCGATTGGATGGCAATCGATGAAGCTGGTCCTTTTTTTTACACGTGGCATGTCGTTGCGTCAGTGGGTTGCCCAAGGCCTTTTTGACAGAGAAAAGCTGCTGTATGAAGGCTTGCTGGCATCGGGGAGGTGCAGCAGGATCTGGTGGGTGACTTATGGCTCGAATGATGCGGAAGTGTACAACGAGCTGGTTGCGCAGGGGCGAATTCTCGAGAATATTGCAGTACTCTCCATGCCGCGCGTGTTTGAGTCCAAACTTGGGAAGTGGGTTTGGAGTGTTCTGGCTCCGTTTTTTTTCTCTGCCGTTATCAGGCTGGCTGATGTAGTCAAAACGAATCAAATGGACGGGGCGTGGTCAGCGGCCATTGCCAGCTGGTTGCATCATAAGCCCCTCTACGTTCGTACGGGGTATACCTGGTCGCTGTTTGAGCGGGGAACTGGTTGGAAAAGTGCCGTCCGACGTGGTTTTGCACGTTTGTGTGAACGTTTGATGTATCGTGCCTCCACTGTGGCTGCTGTGAGTAGTAAAGCGGATCTGGCCATACTTCAGGCCAGGCATGCCGGGCTTGGCGATCGTATCTTCTTATTACCAAACTACATTGATACCAACTTGTTCAACCCAGCTTCTGCCGTGGAACGAGAAGAGCGGGTGTTGTTTGTTGGCCGGTTGACTGCCCAGAAGAATCTTGAAGTGCTGATTAGGGCTGCGCATCAGGTTGGCCTCCCTCTTGATCTGGTGGGGCAGGGTGAAGAAGAGGCAAATCTTCGGCGCGTTGTAAGTGGGCTTCAGGCAGATGTTCGTTATCTGGGCAGGGTGTCTAATTCAGACTTACCCGACGTAATGAGGAAATATCGATATTTTGCGTTGGTTTCACATTACGAAGGAATGCCCAAAGCATTGCTGGAGGCTATGGCTTGCGGGTGTTTATGTGTCGGTACCGATGTGGAAGGCATCAGGGAAGTTGTCACTGATGGGGTGACGGGAATTCTAGCGCCTTCTGTGGGGCTTGACTCTGTGCGGGATGCGCTTGTCCGCGCTGTTGGTGTGAGGGATGGTCTTTTGGGAGAGGCCGCTTCACAGTATGTTGTTTCATGCTTCTCGTTTCAAAATATTTTGGAAATGGAAGCTCAGATCCTAAGAAGGGCCAAGGCTGGTGTTTAATGAGCTGTAGTAAGTTTTATAATGTATTTTCTAACGTAGTTAGGTCCGCATTTTTAATCCCAAAGTCTACAATTTTTTTATCAAAGGAAGTTGATAACTGGTCTTTGTTTTGGGATGTTCATTATGTGCATAAAATATTGATAGACGCAGGACTTAGATCTGAAGTTTGTTTCGATATCGGTTTGTTGCGGCAGACTATTTTTTATGTCAATAAATATATATTGCTAAAGCCTCGGTTGCGATTGCACGGAATGAATACTGTGACAATGGCATATTATCATGGATATCCAGGGACTGGATGCAATGAAAGTGATGGGTGTTTTGCATCGCTGGAAAAGTATCATCAGAGAATAGGGCGAATCCAATATACCCATCAGCGTATGGGGGATTATCTTTTAGAGGCTGGAGTTCCTCAATGGAAACTCCGGAAAATTTATATCGGAGTTGATGATAAGCATTTCTCTCCGGTTTCCGATGGCCGGAAAAAAGAGATTCGGTGTAAGCTGGGTATTCCAGAGAGTGCAATTGTCGTTGGTTCGTTTCAAAAAGATGGTCAGGGATGGGGCGATGGCACGGAGCCCAAGCTTATAAAAGGGCCCGATATCTTCGTTGATACGATGAGGATGCTGAAAGGCTTAGTGCCGGAGTTGCATGTCTTGTTGACAGGCCCCGCCCGAGGGTTTGTTAAAGCTGGTTTGTCGGCTTCGGGAATACCGCATACCCACTTGTGTCTTGATCGTTATCATGATCTGCCGGAGTTGTATAACGCTTTGGATTTGTATCTTGTCTCTTCAAGAGAGGAGGGGGGGCCCAAGGCGGTGCTTGAGAGTATGGCGTCGGGGGTACCTTTGGTTTCAACCCCTGTTGGGCAGGCTGTTGAACTGATCTGTCCGGAAGTGAATGGGCTTTTGTCGACAGGTTTTTCGCCTGAGGAATTAAGTTCCTTGTGTTACAAAGGGATTGGGGATGTTGCGTTGCGCAAGCAAATGGTAGAATCTGGTATTCATACAGCTGGTCTCAATACATATGCCAGCCAGACAGAGTTATGGTTAGACTTTTTTGAAGGTATCGAGGTGGACTAGTGTTAAGAATAGTAAAAGATTTACTGCGCAACGTGTTGAAAACTCCTTTATCTAAAGTTATTGGGTTGTTAGTTCCTGATTTTGGGCGATTTTCACGTATTAAGAATGTTTTTTTGAATGGGTACGAATGCTCCCAGGGAGTTGAGGAGGTATCGTCTTATCCAACCCATGTCCGTATCGCTCCTGTTTCTGTGTGCAATTACAGGTGTTTGTTTTGTGAAATCCACAAAGATAACAAGCTGTATCCCAAAAGAGCGAAAAATGAATTGACTATGGAGAGGGTTCGGGAATGGCGTACTTTTCTCTCCAGGGCGTATGCCCTTTCTTTTTTTGGAGGCTCAGAAGAGCCTTTGTTGTGTAAGGATTTCGGGGAAATTTGTCGTGAATTGAAGCGCAATGGAACCCGATTGATGGTTAATACAAATGCTTCTCTGCTGACTCCGGAGTTGTCAGATGTCTTGGTAGATATCGGTTTTGATGAAATTCTTGTTTCATACCATGCTGGGACAGATAAAAATTATAAGTTCTTAATGACAGGCAACAAGAACAGAGTTGATGCCAACTTGAGTTATTTGAAAGATTTGAAGGCTAAGACAGGGTCGAAACTGCCTGTTGTCAATTTTAATTACGCACTTCATAAGCTGAACGCTAATGATCATGAAAAAATAGCTGTTTCAGCAAGAGAGTTGGGGGTTTCTGCTGTCATTGTGAATAAGTATTATGGCGGGAGAAATGCTCTTGATTGCTACGATGTGGCTTATGATAAGGAGCCGGATGTTGGCAACCGAGTGCTTGATGAGATTTACACGTTTGCCAAGGGAGTGAGTGTTCGTCTCGCTCCTGCTGCTCCTGACTATTGGAAAGAGTCTCAGTTGATTGAAGGTGATGGTTTGGAGTGTGTTTGCGATGCTCCATGGAAAAGTATGCATTTTAACCCCGTTCTGGATGCTGCAGATTGTCACTATGTCGGGGTGTGTAACAGAATTGAGCTGTTTAAGATTGATTACAGCAAGATTAATCTTGGTGATGATGTTGTATTTTCAAAGATTTGGAATTCTTCAGTGCTTAAGTATTTAAGGAGAACTGTAAACGCTGGTGGCGCAATAAACAGTATCTGCCGGTTCTGCAAAAATCCAAACAGAGCATACTGGAGAAACGTTGATCCTGCTAAATACGCAGCGATGCGTGATGATGCTGTTAAGAAGTTCTTTGAAGAGGTGCGAGCGGTGATGGGAGAAGTCGCAAGTGTTGACGGTGTGATTGTTCTTAATTGCAACCCGAATGCAGACATCCTTTTGAATGTTGATAGAAACGATACGGTTTCAGGTAATGATGCAGATTGAGAATGTTGATTGTATTCCAGAATTAGACGCTGGGGTGAGGCACCATTTCAGTGTTGTTGAAGATGGGCTTAAACATGAGCTTTTGTTTTTGAAAAAAGATATAAACCTAATCGTTTTTTTGCCAAGTTGGAATTCGAAGCGGAAGGCGATTTATTCTTCACGACCTGAGTTTACCCGCAACGCCTGGTGTGATTTGCCGTATAGTACGGTTTGTGTCAGTGATCCAACCATGCTTGATTACCCCGATGTGCGTAGTGGTTGGCACTTGGGGCGAGCAGATTGTGATGCGCTGGATGGACTTATTCGTATTATCCAGAAAATTCGAACCGTAAATGGTATGAATGGGAAATTGTTGTTTTACGGTTCATCGATGGGTGGGTTTACAGCGCTTAGGGCTGCATCATGCATTGAAGGAGCATTGGCTATCGCTGAAGTGCCACAGCTTGACCTGCGTAAGTTCAAGCCGTCTCGATTGCTTCTAGGTAATATCTTTAATATAAATTTTGAAGAAAATGTTTACCCAAGCAATATTGTTCATAGAATTAATGTCATAGATATGTTTGTTGAAAAACAAAATGTTCCTCGATGCTATATAGTGCAGAAAGAATCTGACCAGCTGCATTTGAAAGAGCATTTGCTCCCATTCTTATCTCAGTTGTATAATCTTCCATTCTCATCCGATAATATTCATGTTGAGATAATTGGGGCAGGTGCTGATGCGTCTGGGCACTCGGCGTTATCAAAGCATGAAGCCATGAGCAGAATAGATTTTATGCTCGGTGGAGGCTGTTGTGATGGTAGTGGCCCCGGTGTTTGGAGAATGCTGGTCCAAAGTGTATTAAGTCACTCTTCCGTGGCAAAGGTAAGTGCCTTTGTTGGTGCTGTCTATAACCGTGTGCGTTCTAAGTTTTAGGTGAAATTGTGCAGGGATCACAGGCTAAAGTTTTTATCGTAAGTCCAGGTGTAGAGGGCCCTTGGGGTGGCGGGGCTCAGTTTATAAAAGCTCTGGCGGGAGCCTTGGCGGAGAGAGGGGGATTGGCAATATCTGCTCGGTGCGCGGACGTGTTTCTTTTTAACGCATCACCAGGCAATTTAGACCATTGTCTTTATAAGTTGTTGGCGCTTCGCCTCCGATATCCTGATGTTCCTATGGTAATGAGGGTGGATGGTCCGATCTATTGCACACGAGGGCAGGACAAAGATTACGATAAGGCGTTTCACCTGCTTGCTCGAAAGTGGTTTAACGGTGTGGTTTTTCAATCGGAATGGAGCCGAAGGCAGCATATGAAATTGGGGATGTGCGGTGATTGGGCTGAAACCGTTATCGTCAACGCGCCAGATCCTGCCAAATTTTATCGGAAAAAGCAGACTACTCCATCTCGCCCCTGTCATATTATTGCTACAAGTTGGTCGGCCAATGTTCGTAAGGGGTTTGATGTATATCAATGGCTTGATGATAATTTAGATTTTAAGCGTTATTCCATGACTTTTGTAGGTAATGCACCTGTAGAATTTTCAAATATTAAACACGTTCAACCCTTGAACAGTGAAGCCCTCGGCGATTTGCTTCGCAGTTCGGATATCTATATAACTGCTTCCCGGCACGACCCATGCTCCAATTCTTTGGTCGAAGCGAGGCATTGTGGGTTGCCTGTGGTTGCTTTTAATGACGGAGGACATCCCGAGCTTGTGCGGTCTGGAGGATTGCTGTTTGACAATGTTGAAGCGCTCCCTGAACTGCTTGATAAGATTTGTGCAGAGTACGAGAGCTTTACGTCACGCTTTGATTTGCCCAGTTTAGGGGCTGTTTCCGATTCTTATTTGGAGTTTTGTTGCAGTCAGGCGCAGATATCGAGGCAGAAGCAGATGGGCTTTGGGCTTAAGCTTGCCAGTCGAGTTCAAAGCGGTGGGGTAGCTTTGCGCGTGTTGTGGCGAATTTTTTTGGCGAGAATCAAAAGGAAGTTTGGTGTGTTGATGCGCAGGAGCTGTGGCAACGATGTTCTGCCTGTACGTGCAGAGGGAGAGGTTCGGCCGATACCCGATACCTTTGAGGAGTTTCAGGAACGTCTGTCCGCCTATTATCATGATTACTATTGTAACGTGTTGGGGCTTCCAGATTGGCAAAAACGGGTTCAGATACGCTTACAGGAAGAAAATTCGTTTGGTGAAAGGGTTGTCCTGAAATTTGAGCAAATTACTGGGGTAGAATTAACAGATAAGAAGGTTCTGGTTGTCGGGTCGGGAACAGGTGCTGAGATCGGATCGCTTTTGCGCAGAACGGCTCAGGTTTATGGTGTGGAGCCTGGGGGGGAGGGAGTGGCTCTGTGCCGTTATCGTGTCAGTGTTGCCGGAGGAGCTCCTGAGCAGGTGCAATTGGGGGTTGCTGAGGCCCTCCCGTGGGAGGATGGTTTTTTTGACGTAGTATTATGTAGTACGGTGCTCGAACATGTTCAATGTGTTGAGCGTGCGATATCTGAGATGGTGCGAGTTTGCAGAAAGGGAGGAAGAGTCTTTATGGCCTTGCCGGATTATAGGTATCCATACGAAGATCATTATAAAATGCTTATGCCGACCTTTTTGCCGAAGGTTGCGCTCAAGGCCTATCTCAAGCTTCGCAGGCGACCTGTGGATTTCTTGGATACGCTTAATTTTTTGACTGCTACTCAGGTGGACAGCATTCTGCATGCTTTGGGCGGCCGTGGCGTGGATTTCATTCGCTATATTGAAGCGTTGCCAGCGGGGCGCGTGCATCCTCTTGTTTGGTGGTATGCGCGTCTGCGGAATGTGACGAAGATGCAGAGGATTGTGTTGTTTCCATAGTTCTTGAAAGTGGTTGGATAGATTTTGAACAAAAAAAGAGGTGAAGGGCTTTAGTTAAATTTATTCAAGGGAGCTGCCCGCTTCAGGTTTGCTTTGGTGGTTTGGGTTTGGCCCGGGCTTGCTTGACACCCCTTGATGTTTGGGCTAGTCGCCCGTGTATTTAGCAAATCTTTTCGGTAAGTTCATTTTAGGTGTTGGGACCGGAAAGGCTTGGCAATGGTTGTATCTGCTTTGTCTCGCTGGTATTGTTCTATCAAGCCTGTTCTAAGTATTTTGCCGCCTCTCAGGCGGTTTTGATTTCAACGTGTGAATCATTGCAACTGGAGAAGGCGAGGTTTGGCTTTGTCTCAGTCTCTTTTGTCAGGTGGGCTTGGTTGTCGAGTTTGACTTAGAAGCAGGCTGGATTTGTGATATTATTTGAAAAGGATCATATATGTTTAATGGAAAAAAAATATTAATTACCGGTGGGACAGGATCGTTTGGTAAAGCGTGTGTAAAAGCCTTGTTGTCTGGATACAGCCCTGAACGGATAATCATTTTCTCTCGGGATGAATTGAAACAATTTGAAATGGCTCAAGATTTCAGCACTGCTGATCATCCTTGCTTGCGCTATTTTATAGGTGATGTGCGCGATAAAGAAAGATTGTATCGCGCTTTCAGAGGTGTTGATTATATCATACATGCAGCGGCATTGAAGCAGGTTCCTGCTGCAGAGTATAACCCCACAGAATGCATAAAAACTAACGTTTATGGTGCTCAAAATATTGTTAATGTTGCCGCAGATGTGGGGGTGAAACATGTTGTTGCCCTCTCAACAGATAAAGCGGTCAGTCCTGTGAACCTTTATGGAGCTACCAAACTTTGTTCAGACAAATTGTTTATTGCTGCCAATGCCTTTATAGCCTCTGATACAAAGTTTTCTGTTGTCCGCTATGGAAATGTAATGGGGAGTCGTGGCAGCGTTATTCCCTTTTTTATTCAGAAGCGTGACGAGGGAAAAGTATTGCCGATTACCGACCCGCGTATGACCCGTTTTTGGATAACTCTCGAGGAGAGTGTGAAAATGGTTCTTGCCTCGTTTGAGTTTGCCGGTGGAGGCGAGGTGCTTATTCCCAAGATTCCGAGTATGAAAATTACTGATCTTGCCGAAGCAATCGCTCCTGGTTGCCAGACAGAGATCGTTGGTATTCGCCCCGGTGAAAAAATTCATGAGGTTATGATTACATCAGAAGACTCCCGGCATACGGTGGATATTGGTAATTACTATGTTATCAAGCCGGAAACATTCAAATATCGTGGGCCGGATGGTGCTCCGGTAGATGATGGTTTCACCTATTCGTCTGGAGAGAATTCGGATTGGCTTTCTGTTGATGATCTGAGGGCGGTTCTGCGTATGCAAGGGTTTGCTATTTAGTCTGGAGTTAGATGATGACAGATTATTTACCCTACGGCCGACACATCATTGATGATGAGGATATTGCAGCCGTTGTCGGGGTGTTAAAGGGAGATTGGTTGACTACCGGTCCCTCTGTTGCATTGTTTGAAGAGGCCGTTGCTGCCCTTGCCGGTGTGGAGCATGCTGTCGCTGTTAATAGCGGAACTGCTGCGTTGCATTGTGCATATCATGCCCTCGGCATCGGGCCTGGTGATGAGGTGGTTGTGCCTGCAATGACCTTCGCCGCTACTGCGAACGCTGTTTGTTATTGCGGAGCGCGCCCCGTATTCGTTGATGTGCTTGAAGATAATCTTTTGATTGACCCAGACGCAATAGAGGCCTGCATTACTCCTAAGACGAAAGCAATTGTGGGGGTCGATTATGCTGGGCATCCCTGCGATTGGAAGGCGTTGAGGAGTCTCGCTGACAGATATGGCGTTGCCTTGGTTGCTGATGCCTGCCACTCAATTGGTGGTGCATTAGATGGAGAGCCAGTGGGGTCTTTGGCTGATATCAGTGTTTTTAGTTTTCATCCGGTAAAGCACGTTACAACGGGAGAAGGGGGGATGGCTGTTACTGACGATGCAGCCCTCGCAGCGCGTATGCGAACCTTCAGAAACCATGGCATAACATCAGATGCTGCGCAGAGAGAAAAGACGCATTCCTGGTATTATGAAATGGTTGATCTTGGATTTAATTACCGCATAACCGACATTCAATGCGCGTTGGGAATCTCTCAGCTTTCTAAGCTTTCTCGGTGGATTGAGAAGCGGAATGAACTTGCAAAGCAGTATGATGCCGCCTTTATGGGGACAGGTGTTGTGCCCCTCCTGCAACGTGGAAATATCCAGCACGCTTACCATCTCTACGTAGTTAGATGTGAGAATCGGAATGATTTGTTCGTTCGGTTGCGTACTGAAGGGATTGGGGTAAATGTACACTATATCCCAGTATATCTCCATCCGTACTACGCTGAAAAGGGCTATGCTAAAGGGCTTTGTCCTGTTGCGGAGAAGGCTTATGGTGAAGTGCTGACCCTTCCCCTATGGCCGGGGATGGAGGCTGCGGACATTGAGCGTGTTGTGCAGGCGCTTGTTATGATTTAACAGTTTTCATACTTGCTGGTGGTATTATTTTGTTCAACGCTTCTCGTTTGGTTCTTGGAACAGCTCAGCTTGGAATGCCATATGGGGTCGCTAATAGCCTAGGAAGGCCCGATCAGGATATGGCGAGACGAATTGTGCGCCAAGCCTGGGAAAATGGTGTTACTTTTTTTGATACAGCGCAGGCATATGCTGATAGCGAGTTGGTCCTCGGTGATGCTCTGCATTGTATTGGCGCAGAAGCCCGTGCGAACGTAATCACAAAACTCCATCCCCGGTTCTTTCGGGAGTCTCCATCTCTCATTCTTGCTGAACTCTCTCGGTCTCTTCAAAGATGTCAGGTGAAGTCTTTCTACGGGGTGATGTTGCACGATGAAAGTGGTTGCGATCTGCTGGCGTGTGGACTGGGAGAAGCGTTGGCAGAGGCCCGTAACAGCGGTATGGCGCGCAGTATTGGTGTGTCGGTATATACGCCACGGAGAGCCATTGAGGCTCTGAAAAATAAATTGATTACGCAAATTCAGCTGCCAGCAAACATAGTTGACCGCCGTTTTTCGAAGCAGTATGTTTTTGAGATGGCTGAGGAGCAAGGGAAGCAGGTGTTTATTCGCGGAGCCCTCCTTCAAGGAGTGCTTTGTTTAAATCCTGACCAATTGCCACAGCGCGTTCAGCATGCTGCTACTATGCTTGAAGAGTATATCGAGTTTTGTAGACGACATGGTTTGGCTCCGGCAGCAGCAGCTTTAACGTATCTTAAGAATAAGTTTTCCTCTGCATTTGTTCTTTTTGGTGCCGAAACCGAAGAGCAGGTCGTGCAGAATATAGGATACTGGAAAACAGCAGTGCCTTCAGGTTTTATGGAAGAGGCTGATCTTCTTTTTAAAGAACAGGACGAGTTGGTCCTTAATCCATCCAATTGGCCGAAAAAATGAATAATTTCAAGTCTCAAGAATATCAAGGGCGGGCGAAGAAAAGTATTCCCGGTATGACTCAACTCCTTTCAAAGCGCCCGGATCGGTTTTCAATGGGGGTTTGGCCAACATACTATGAAAAGGCTGAAGGAATTAAAGTCTGGGACTTAGACGGCAACGTGTATCGTGATTTTAGTATCGGGGGGGTAGGGGCTAATATTTTAGGCTATGCCGACCCGGATGTGAACGATGCTGTTATTGGAGCCATTCAAAAGGGATCCAGTTCTTCTTTAAACTGCTATGAAGAAGTTGAGCTTGCAGAGTTGCTTTGCGAGCTTCACCCATGGGCAGAGATGGTGCGCTATGCTCGTAGTGGCGGTGAGGCTATGGCCATGGCCGTGAGGATCGCAAGAGCGCGCACGGGAAAAGATGTTGTAGCATTCTGCGGGTATCACGGGTGGCATGATTGGTATCTGGCGGCTAATTTAGGCGAGAAAGATGGTTTGAAAGGGCAGCTGCAGGCGGGATTGAACCCTAGAGGTGTGCCTGCTGGTCTGAAAGATACTGCTTTTCCGTTTTTTTATAATGACTTAGATGCCCTCAGAGCTATTGTTGAAAAGCACGGCAATAATTTGGCTGCCATAGTTATGGAGCCTATCCGCCACTTTATCCCTACGCCTGAGTTTATGCCTGGCGTTATGTCTATTGCAAAAGATACCGGGGCGGTTTTGATTGTTGATGAGATTTCGGCCGGATTCCGTCTTGTTTCCGGTGGAGCGCATTTAACGTTGGGGCTGGTTCCTGATATCGCAGTTTTTTCTAAAGCTATGGGTAATGGATTTCCTATTGCAGCAGTTGTTGGAAAGAAAGATGTTATGGAGGCTTCGCAAACGTCCTTCATCAGTTCGACAATGTGGACGGAGCGGGTTGGGCCTGTCGCTGCCTTGGCCACAATCAAGAAACATAGAAAATTGAATGTAGCAGATCATCTTTGTGCAATGGGTAAAGAAGTGAAGCTCGGGTGGAGCAGCCTTGCTGCGAAGCACGGACTGGATTTGTCTGTTTCTGGGCTTGATCCTGTCGGACATTTCTCATTTAATTTTGCTGACAATCTTCATGCAAGGGCATTCTTTGTTCAAGAAATGTTGAAGAATGGATTTCTGGCAACGGATAGCTTTTATGCAATGTATGCTCATACAGCAGAGGATGTTTCGGACTACCTTAATGCTGTTGATGTCGTGTTCGCTTCTCTTCGTAAGGTTCTAGATGAAGGGCGATTGAAAGAATCCTTGGAAGGCCTTCCTGCAGTAGCAGGGTTTACCCGTATAGCCTAGGGAGGGGCAATGAAGAGGATTGCAATTATCCCGGCGAGGGGAGGCTCTAAGAGGTTACCTCGCAAGAACGTACTCCCGCTGCAAGGCAAGCCGCTTTTAGCGTACTCTATCGAGACAGCTCTCGAAAGTGGGGTGTTTGACAGCGTCTATGTGTCGAGTGATGACAAAGAGGCCTTGCAAATCGCGAAGGAGTATAACGTTTCTATTGCGGTTCGCCCCCCTCATCTTGCGACAGACCAGGCTACCGTTGCCCAGACCTGTTTGGATTTACTATCCTCACTGGCCCGTCAGGGCGCCAGTTATGACGAGGTTTGTTGCCTATATGCAACGTCACCCCTTCGGACATCTCAAGATATAGTCAACACCCTGGAATTGCTCAAGAAACCTGGGGTCTGCTTTTCGCGTTCAGTGTGCGGGTACCCCTTACCGCCTTGGCAAGCCCAAAGAGAGGACGAAGACGGTAATTTGTCTTATTTTTGGCCTAGTTATGCTGACAAGAAGTCTCAAGAGCTCCCGCACCTAGTTGTTGATAATGGGAGTATCTATGCTGCCAAGGTTCCGGACTTTTTTAAATATGGATGCTTTTCCGGACCGGGAACTCGTGGGTATGAGATGCCCTATAGTCGATCTGTTGACATAAACACGATGGATGACTTCAAGATTGTCGAACTGCTAGTTTTCCAAAACTATAAACAATAGAGAAGTGAATAGATATGCAAGTGTCATTTGGAAGTATGATGGTGGGAGACGGTAATCCCGTGTGTATTGTCTTTGAGGCAGGCCCCACTCACAATGGCTTGGAATCGGCATTGAAGCTTGTAGATGTTGCTGCAGATGCTGGCGCAGATGCGGTTAAGTTTCAGGTTGTTGATGCTGAAAAGCTTGTATCTGACCCCGCAATTACCTTCAGTTATCAGTGGTTGGCCGATAAAGCCACTGGCCGGGTAGAAACAGCCACCGAATCGCTTCTCGAAATAATAAAGAGACGGGAACTGACGTTTCCCGAGTGGGAAACCGTTATTGGGCATTGTCGAAAGAGAGGGATTGAGTTCTTTTCTACAGCAACCACGGAAGAAGAAGTTCACTTTTTGGCTGCAATGGGTGTTGGTTCAGTCAAGATTTGTTCAGGCGATCTGACATTCCACCATTTGTTGCGTGTGGCTGCTCAGTATCCGTGGACAGTGCAAATAGATACGGGATCATCTACAATCGGTGAAGTCGAGAATGCGATCCTCGTTCTTGAAGAAGCCAATTGTAAGAATATTATTATAAACCATTGTCCTTCCGGTTATCCCGCACATCCCGAGCGAATTAACCTCAGAGTGTTGACTACATTAAAGCAAATGTTCTCATACCCGGTTGCCTTTTCGGACCATACCACCGGGGATGTTATGGATGTCGCTGCCGTTAGCCTTGGGGCACATATGATCGAGAAAACGATTACGCTCGATCGTAATACCCGCAGCCCTGAGCATATTATGTCTCTTGAGCCGCATGAGGCCAAAGATTTTGTAAAAACCATCCGTAGTGTTGAGTTGGCGTTAGGTTCCACCCGCAGGTTGTTGGGAGAGCCTGAGCAGGTGAGCCGGGTGAGAGGACGTCGTAGCTTGTTTGCGGGATGTGCTCTCCAGAAAGGAGACATCCTGGTTCAGTCAATGCTGACCTACGCTCGCCCTGGTGATGGAATCCCGGCGCATTTGGACCATCTTGTGCTGGGGCGGAAGCTGGTGCGCGATGTTCCTGCCGGTAGAAAACTTCAGCTTAGTGATTTTGAGTAGATAGAATTGTCTGCTTTGCAAATGGATGTTTCTAGTTCAGAGCTGTTAGCTCTTGTCGAGCGACAGCTGAACTCTTTCTGGGGAGTGTCCAGGAGGGAGCTTGATGTGTTAAGTCATGTCCTTCCTGGCGCCCTAGCTAAGATTGAAATATGTTTCAGCACGTTAAGCAACAAGTATTGTAATAGAAATGGTGGAGGATATTTTTCGCCGTACCATGCTGATTCGTATTGTGTGTACTTGTATCACTTGGCGAAAGAGCTTTACGAAAAGGAAAGAGACTGGATCGATTTGGCAGATAGGATCTACTATTTGAATCGAGTCATGCATGGGGTTGATTTGTTTTACGGGGTTGATTTACCCACAATTTTTTGGGTCGGGCACCCTCTTGGAGCAGTGATAGGACGCGGCTCATTTGGAGATTATTTTTCATTCAGTCAGGGGTGTAACGTTGGAAATAGCAAGGGGAACTACCCTGTGCTCGGACATCACGTCCATATGTATCCCCGTTCTGCGGTTTTAGGTAGCTGTAAAGTTGGCAATTTCTGCGTGTTGGCTTCTGGAACTATCGTAAAGAATCAAGATGTTCCAAGCAATTCGTTAGTGTTTGGGGAGTCTCCCGATTTGACTTTCAAACCTCTCGAAGAGTCTTATTATTACACCCTCGTTCAGTTCAAAGAAGATCAGGTTTATGTCTAGCTTTCCGTTTTCTGTTGGACTGAAGTTGTTTTCTACTAATAGTCAGCTTATCCCTCTTGTTCAAGACATTCAGGACACAGGGTTGTTTGGGTATGTTGAGCTGTATGTTCTTCCGGGAACATACCGTGAAAATATAAACCACTTTAAGCATATCTCTTTGCCATTTGTCATTCATGCTCCTCACTTTGGGCATGGCGTAAATCTCGCTAACCCGCTTCTGCGTCAGAATAATGTAAAAAAAATTGAAGATGCTCGACGATTTGCCGACAAAACTGGTGCGGAATATATAATTGTGCACGGAGGATTTGATGGAGAATTGGCGGAAGTTATCGAGCAGGTCGGTTTGATTGGTGATTCTCGTTTTTTGTTGGAAAATTTGCCTTTTTGGGGTGATGCAGGGCAGAGATGTATCGGTTCGTCGCCCGATTCAGTGTCAGTTGCGCTGCAAAGCGGTGTATTTTTAGGTTTTGTTTTAGATGTTGGGCATGCTGCATGCGCATCTGCATCCACCCAAAGTGATTTTTTATCATACTTGGATTCGTTTTTGTCTTTATGTCCCAAGATGTTTCATGTTTCTGACGGCCATTTGAATTCCGGTCAGGATATGCATTTGCCCATTGGATTTGGTGATTTTCCTTGGAGAGATATACTTAAGAGAATTCCTGACCGTTCTATGCTGACTATGGAAACCCCCAGGGATATGCGCTTTGGGCTCGCTGATACTGTAAATGATCGTCACCGAATTGAAGAAATTTTTGGGTAACCATCTATGCTTAATGAACTTCTGGATTTGCCCCATAACGCAAAGCTTGTTGTGAGTGTGTGGGGAGAAGAAGCCCTGGCGAGAGTCGTTAGGACTGGGCGCTTGAATGCTGATATTCCGGGTACCATTGTTCATGTTCTGAATAATGCCCTTTTAGAGCGGGCAGTCAGGGCTGAATTTGTTGAGGCAATAATCGTTCCTCAGAGTTTTGGTCTTGATGAGGCCTATTTTTCATCAACTGCCAAGCATAAGGCTTTTATAGTCTCAACAAACCCCGAAGAATTGTTCTATAATCTGCATAATGCCTATGCTGATTATTGCATTTCAAGCCCTGTAAGGCAGAAAGGGCGTGTTGGTGAGTCGGTATGCGTCCATCGGACTGCCGTGGTAGGTGAGGGGGTGGACTTGGGAGACAGGGTTACAATAGGACCCTATTCGGTGGTTGGTGATAATATATCAATAGGAGATGGGACATATATTGGGTCTCATGTGGTGATCGGAGACGATGGCCTCTTTTGGTATGACCCCAGTGGTGAGCGGGTGCACGTAAAGCACGTGGGGCGTGTTCAAATTGGCAAGAATTGTCACATACAGTCCCACTCTGTGATTGCACGATCATGTTTTTCTGAAACAGCAACGTCTATTGGTGATTTTGTGAATGTCGGTTTTCATGTCACAATAGGTCATGATTGTATAATAGATGATCGCTGCAGTATTTCAAGTAATGCTGCTATTGCTGGCCATACTTCTGTTGGCAAAGAGTGCTGGGTTGGTTTGGGCGCTCTCATTAGTAATACGCTTGCAGTTGGTGATAGGGCATCTGTGAAAATAGGGTCTGTTGTTGTAGATGATGTTATGTCTGAAGAATCGGTTTCCGGAAATTTTGCTATCAAGCATAATTTGAAATTGCGCGATTATATGAGGTCAAAAAGAAAATGACGGTTACATTTTGCTATCGAGGAAAAAGGGATTATATACTCGGCGCAGATATTCTTGATTATGTGCTGCAAGAAGCATCTATTTCTATCGATGCCTCTGGGTACGATTTTTTAGTTGTGAAAAAGGCTCATGGTATTTGCAGAATATCTGATTCTTCAAGTGTCGATGCAGATAGTGGCCGTGTTGCTGCTTTAAAGATCGGAAGTCAAGAGTTTTCCATATTTGAAACAGATGATAAACCTGTTTTAAGAGTGGTATGTGATGAGTCGTCTATGTCCGGGTTTTTTACAATAGATGAATCAGGTTCTTGTGTGAACGTGTCGTCTCCTATCAATAATGCCTCGTTTGCAAGATCTGCTGTTGTAGCATTTAAGTATTTGTTAAACTCAATTTTAGGGAACGAAGGGCGATCATATTTATTTGTTCGATTGAATATGAAGGCTATTCCTTCTGCTTCGTTTGCTATTCGCTATGCTAGGATTGTTGCCAAGAAGTTTTACGAAGGCGTGATTGTAGCCGATGGGAATGAGGTCGGCAGAATATACTTTTCAGAGGGTGTTTCGAATGTTGGGAATTAAGAATATTGGTGTCGCTTTAGGTGATACGGTTGTTGACAATGTTTCGCGTGCTGCACTGTTTGGAAAAACCGAATCGTTTGTCACCGATAAGATCGGTTTTTCAACTGTTGTGAGAGCTGATGGCTGTGAAACATCAGATTTGTGTTGTAAGGCGTATGCTGATTTGTGTGCTAAGGCTTCTGTCGATATCGAAACGATAGATTGTATAGTCGTTTGTACACAAAATCCTGATGGTGCTGGTTTGCCACACACCTCTGCCTTGCTCCATGCAAAGTTAAATGCACCAGAAACTGTGGCTGCATTTGATATCTCGCTAGGTTGTTCTGGATATGTCTATGGCCTTTCGGTTGTGCTTGGTCTCATGGAGCACGCTGGGTTTTCCAAAGGGTTATTGTTTACCGCAGATCCATATTCTAAAGTATTGGACTCAGATGACGCAGTGACAGAAATGTTGTTCGGTGACGGGGCAACTTGTACTTTTATTTCAAATGATCCGGTATATGCTGTCGGTAAGACGGCTTTTGGAACCAATGGTGCTTTGGGTGGTGCCTTGGTTGTTGATCCGTTAACGAAGAAGTTGCATATGGACGGACGGTCTATATTTAATTTTACTATGCGTGTTGTTCCTGACCAAATCAGTAAATGTTTAGAGTTGAATAATGTTACGTCTGAAAGCGTTGATTTGTTTTTGCTACATCAGGCGTCAAGATATATAATTGAAAATATGGCGAAGCGCCTTGGTGTTCCTGTGGAAAAGGTGCCGTTTAAGCTTCACCATACTGGTAATCTCGTGTCTTCAACTTTGCCTTTTATGCTCAGTGATTATATTGAATCTGGTCCTGAAAAGATTTTGCTTTCAGGATTTGGGGTTGGATTGTCTTGGGCGTCAACGGTTTTGAACCGTGCTATTTAGGAGTTTGCAATGAATATTGATGATTTTCGTAATGGCTTTCAGAAGGTTTTGGGAGAGGTGGTTACAACTAAATTTGATCGCCCAATCAGAGATGATGAATTGTTCTCAGACTATGGGTTAGATTCTCTTGATGTAATGAATTTATTTTTGCAACTCGAGGACGAATTTGGTGTACCTCTTGGAGAAGACGTAGATCCCGAAGTTTGCAATACGTTGGAAAAGCTTTTTAATTTTGTTGACGAGAGAAAGTAGCTTAGTAATGGAGTCTGTTGTGTCAACTTCATCAGTTCAGATCGGTTCACGGTTAGTCGGATCTGGCCATAAAGCATATATTATTGCCGAAATGAGTGCTAATCATAATGGTAATTTTGATTATGCTGTCAACATGATAAAAGAAATGAGCATGTGCGGAGCTGATGCTGTAAAAATTCAAACATTTACTGCGGATTCGATTACGATAGACTGTGACAGCTCTTTATTTAAGCCGCGGCATAGTCAATGGGCTGGACTGAACTTGTTCAAGCTTTACGAAAAGGCTGCTATGCCCTTCGAGTGGCAGCCTAAATTAAAAAAACTTGCTGATGAGTTGTCTGTTGATTTTATCTCAACGCCTGTTGACAGCGCAACGGCTGTTTTTTTGGATGATCTAGTTTGTGCTTACAAAGTTGCTTCCTTCGAGCTTGTCGATATCCCATTTCTTAAGTCGTTAGGCGCTATGGGAAAGCCAGTGATTCTTTCTACAGGTATGGCAACGTTAGCTGAAATTGAAGAAGCCGTAGAAGCTGTTCGTTCGGGGGGAACCGAAGTGGTGCTGCTGAAGTGCACCAGTGCGTATCCTGCTGTCCCCGAAGAGGCTAACTTGCGTACTATTCCTCACCTTTCCCAAGCTTTTCATTGTCCTGTTGGGTTGTCCGATCATACCAAGGGGATAACTGTTCCTGTGGCCGCCGTAGCGCTAGGGGCGAGCGTTATTGAAAAGCATTTTATGCTCCCTGATGTTGAGGGACTTGATAAAGATTTTTCGCTAACTCCTCAGGAATTTAAGGATATGGTGGATTCTGTCCGTAATGCTGAAGCAGCACTGGGGGCGGTGCATTACGGCCCTACTGAGCGAGAGCTGGCAGGTGGGCATAAGTCGCGGCGTTCCCTTTTCGTTGTTAAGGATATGGAGAAAGGGGAGGTTTTTTCTGATCAAAACGTGCGAAGCATTAGGCCCGGTGCAGGGATGAAGCCCAAGTATTTTGAAAAGGTTTTAGGTAAGGTTGCGACTCGTGATGTTGAGCGGGGAACCCCGCTTAGTTGGGATTTGCTTGGTTAACATTTAGGTATTTCATATTTTTCACAATTTAATGCAATAAGGCACAGCGACCATGACAAAGGAGTTTGATTGCACTTGGGAAGAGCGTTACGCTTCTGGCCATTGCCAGCGATATCCTTGGGATATGGTGGTCAGTTTTGTTTATTCTTCCTTGCCTCGTGATGTGGCGAGGAATGAAATTAGAATTTTAGAAGTGGGTTGCGGTACTGGTAGTAATCTCTGGTTTGCCGCTCGTGAGGGTTTTTCTGTTGCCGGGCTTGACGCAAGTGAAAGTGCTATCCGTTTTGCAGTTGATAGATTCGCTAAAGAAGGCTTGGAAGGAGATTTTCGAATCGGGAGTTTTACATCTCTGCCATTTGAAAATGCAATATTTGATTTGGTGATTGATAGGGCTGCCTTAACTTGTACTGGTTTCTCTCATTCGCGTATGGCTGTTGATGAAATTTATCGTGTTCTTAAGGCTGGTGGGAAAATGCTCTCAATGACATATAGTAAGGAGCATACAAGTTACTGTTCTGGTGATTGTGTTGGTGATGGGTTGATCGATAATATTTCTGCCGGAACTTTGACTGGAATTGGGCAAGTTTGTTTCTATAGTAAAGAAGATTTGCAAAATCTTTTCAGCCAATTCATTATTTCAAAGATGACGCATATTACAAAAAATGAAGTCTATCCTCACAGCGATTGGGTTCATTCTACGTGGTGTGTTGAAGTTTTGAAGAGTTAATCTGGCTTCAAATTTACTTTTGTATTTTGAATGTGGAGTTAATAGTGAAAAGGGCTCTTGTTGTTGCAGCGCATCCTGACGATGAAGTTTTGGGGTGCGGAGGAACTATTGCAAAGCTTGCTATGAATGGCTTTAGCGTGGATGTCATTATCATGGCTGAAGGAGAGACGAGTCGCTCTTCTTTTGAACAAAGTAGTGCTGAAGAGTCACTTGCAGCTCTTCGGAAGGCGGCTACAGAGGCTGGTGCGCTGTTAGGTGCCGCCTCGGTTGTGCTGCTTGGTCTGCCTGATAACCGAATGGACAGCATGGATTTGCTTGATGTTGTTAAACGCCTTGAAGCGACAGTTGGCGATACTTGCTATAATGCCGTTTATACGCATCATTCGGGAGATGTTAATATTGATCACCAGATCGTGAACAGGGCGGTTGTCACAGTTTTTCGACCCATGCCTGGTAAGCATAATCCATCAATTTATGCCTTTGAAGTACCTTCAAGTACAGAGTGGCAACCGCCGTCACAGTCTTTTCCGTTTCTTCCTACTGTTTTTGTTGATGTTTCTGCTGTTCTTGAAAGAAAGATTGCTGCGTTGAAAGTGTATGAGAGCGAGATGCGGCCGTGGCCTCATGCCAGAAGTCTCGCTGCTGTCGAAGCGTTGGCGAAATGGCGTGGAGCGACCGTTGGTGTGGATGCAGCCGAAGCTTTTGTTGCTTGCAGAATAATTGAGTAGAAGATCATTGTTTTGAAAAAAGTTTTATATATAAAATCACCTTGCGCACTCTGGAGTGATCTGGCTGCTAAGCTTTGTGATGAGTATGCATGGCAGCCTTCTATTTTTTTAGGAGCTAACCCCGAGTCCAAATATAGCAAGGCTATTGTCGAAAAATATCCTGATGTACAGCTTGTGACACACTCCTCAGCCCTTAGGGGTTGTCTTTGGGAAGGGATGGAGCAGCAGGAATTGAGTGCGATTGATGCTCCTCTTGTTCAATCGTACTCTGGAGTTTTTCAGCGATTTTATGAAGTTGGGAGGCGATATTTTCTTCCTAATGCGTACCATTCTGACTATTTCGCATACTGTTATAGATTGATAAGAATATATACATGGCTTGTGAATAAGCGAGCTTTTGATATTGTAATAGCAAATAGTGTTCCGCATAGATTTTATGATAATATTTTGTACGAAGTGTGTAAAAGAAATAACGTTCCTTTCCTGGGCTTCGAAGTTGCTACGAATTTTCCGCAGCTCCATTATGTAGCTGCAGACTTTGAAGACAGGGCAAAAGCGATTGGCGACAAGTTTAAAAGTAATGATGTCTTGCCGATTATTCCTGTTGCAATGCGTAACGCTATGGATCGTGTTGCGGGGGCATATCAAGACGGTAAGCCTGAGCATTTTCAGCGGACAGAGAAGCGTTTGCAAGGGCAGGGATGGAAGGCTAAGGTTAGGAGTTCGTTGCCACCGTTCGCTCGCTTGGGATGGGGGATGGCCAGTTTGCTCATCAAGGGGAAGTTGTTTTCTTCAGGTGGTAAATTGCTTATTTCACCTGAAGTTAGGTGGACTGAGGCTTGCTTCGCTTCAAACCGAGCTTGTCAGTGGCAGCGTTATTTAGCGGATAGAGGGGCGCATTTGGCAAGGCGGTGGTATGAAAGGCACACTGTTGAACCTGATCTCACCAAGCCGTATATCTATTTTTCGGCGAGTCGCCAGCCCGAAAGGTCTACGGCCCCTGATGCTGGGCGTTTTGCAGATTTGGCCCTGATCTGTGAGTGCCTGTCGTCCGCAGCTCCGGCTGGCTGGAATGTTTATTACAAGGAACACCCCTCAAACTTCAGGAAGGGCGATATAGAGTATGCCCAGAGAAGCGTTGAGTACTATGAGCGTATACGTCGGGTGGCTCCGAGGGTTCAGTTTATCGCCTCTGATTGTGATCCCTTCGAGTTGATTGACCGATCCAAATGCGTCGCCGCCGCAACAGGTTCCGTTGTGTGGGAGGCGGCGTTGAGAGGTAAGCCAAGTCTGATTTGGGGAGACTTCTGGTTGAGATATTTACCTGGAGTGCAGTACGTTTCTTCAGCAGAATCCTGCGGTGAGGCTTTGGTCAAAATTCAAGAGGGTCTGGCGCCTCGCTATGAAGATGTAGAGCGGTATGTAGCTGCGCTGTATGCTACAGGTTTGCCCAATTCTCTTCACAGGGTTAGGGATATTGAGTCGCTCAAGCGTGATGATGCCGATGGCTATGGTGAGCGTTTAAAGTGTATGGCAGAGGTTGTGCGTCAGGCTTGGCTGAGATGTTCCGATGAGATGGCTGGAGGACGGTGTTTTGATTAAGGTTTTGTATGTTCATACCGCATCGAATGTTTGGAAAAGTTTGATTGAAAGATTTGAGGCTGCCAGATGGCAGCCTGTTTGTTATTGTGGCATGGGAGGGGATGATGTTTTTTTGCATCACAGTCTTCGTTGTGTTCCACAATATTCCTACCGTGATGCTCTGTTGGGTGTTATGCCTGATTGGATAGATTCTCTATGTTGTTTAGATCATGATGTGTTGTCGTATATTGAGCAGTATGAAACAATGTTGCTTGAAATACCATCTCGGTTTGAAGTTTTTGGTTCCTCTTTGAGTTACGAGGAACGAAGGGATTTCTTATATCAAGTTGTGAGGATTTTTGTTTCCATATTGCGAGAATTGAAGCCTGATGTTCTTGTTGCTGCGAGTGTGCCTCATCGTTTTGTTGATAATGTTTGGCACCTTGTTTGCGAATACTACTCAATCCCCACTTTGTATCTAGAGCATGTCAGGATCGCGGATAGGAAATTTGTAATTTCTGATCTACAAGACCGCGGGATAAGTCTTGATTCCGGAGGTGTGACCTGCGGAGAGGGCTTGAGCGATGATATCAGGCTGTTCTGGGAAAATCAGCGCTCCGATTATGAATCGGCTCGGCCACGATATCTTTCACCTGAGGCAGGCTTCTCTGCTTGCGCTATGTCGCGGAAAAAACGTGTGTTGCGTTTTTTAGGGCGTTATCCACGGATCCTTGTGTTGTTGGAGATTGTATTTTTGCTTGGAAAGGGAAGGTTGGGAGCTTTGTCCGGTGTTTACTGTTTGGACAGACATAAGCGTTTGGTGTGGGCCACCGAGAGGGTTCGTGCGATTGCGCGCGCTCGCCTCAGTGCTCAGATTTTAAAGGCGCGTAAGTTCTATCTTTCAGAGTGTGCTGTGCCGGATTATGATAAGCCTTATGTTTATTTTGCTCCACACTATCAGCCTGAGCGGTCGAGTTGTCCAGATGCCGGTATCTATCATGACATGGCGATGATTGCGGAAACAATAGCTAAATCGTTGCCGCAAGGGTGGAGTCTATATTACAAAGAGCATCCGCGGGCTCTAGAAGTTCCCACACATCCAGGAAATCCACGAACAGTTTCATATTATAAGGGCTTGAAGGCCAATTGTCCTAATATCATTTTTCTCGAACCAGATGTTAATCCATTTGATGTGATGGATAGGTCTAGGTGTGTTGCTTCCGGAACCGGGACGTCTCTTCTGCAGGGAGTTTTGCGAGGGAAGCCCGGATTATTGTTCGGAGATGCAAGTTTCTCAAGAGCTCCGGGTATATATAAAATACGAGGGGTTGAAGATTGTCGTTGCGCTTTGGATGAAATACAGGATGGTAGAACCCCATGGGGAAGTGTCGAAGATTATTTGAAAACCGTTGACGCAGTTACTCGTAGATATGACTTGTATTTCAAGGATATGATTTCAATTAGGCGTACAGGTAGTACTGTTATGTCTGGTGAAGTTGCGTGCGATAATGAAATAGATTGTCTTGCGAAAGAGTTTATTGAAATGTTTAACTTTGTGCGAAAGCAGAACGTAAAAGTTAGTTAATCTCATGACAATAACGGAATTGGTTAAAATTTTTTGGTCGATCATAGCGCCTGATAACAAAAAAAGGCTTTTTTTTGTCGTTTTTATGCAGTGTGTGGCAGCTGTTGTTGAAAATGTTATGGCTGTTTCTATTGCTTCTTTTGCTTCATTTTCCGTTAATCCCCAAGCTTTCTTAGAAAATACAAAAGTTATTATTTTGTTGTCACATATACCGTTTGTAGAAGCAAGAGTTGTCGACATAATGTTGTTTCTAGTTGCTGCAATGGTTGTATCCGTTGCTTTGAAGGTGGTGTTTAGCTTAAGCTCTGAGTATATGCAGTCTACTCTTGCTGAGAAGATTAGCAATGACACCGCTATGGCAACGATGAAATCTCTGATGGCTCGAAGCTTTTCTTGGCATCTTAAGCAAAATCCTGCAGACCTTGTGCTGGCTTTACAGTGGCGGCAGTTCGGGAGTGGTCTTTGTTCAACTATAACGCAAATTGTTTTTAACATAATGCTTGCGTTGCTTTTGCTGTCTACGTTGTGTTTTGCTGATCCTGTGCTGGTGATTCCAATGCTAATTATAAGTTGTATGGGAGGGGCTGTTTATAAGGTCTTTCGAGGGAGAGTTTCGAGCACTTCAAAGCTGTATTTTTACATCTGCCTTGTTATTAATGCAATTGTGTCGCGTGGGATCTATGGTGTCCGGGAAGTGAAGGTGTTTCAGGCAGAGAATTATTTAGAAAAAGAATTGTCGGAGCAGTTGGATAAAGGTGCTCCTTACAGAGCTTTGCAAAAGTTTTATGCCGTATGCCCAACAAATGCCCTTGAATTTCTCGTCATTATGACGGTCGGGGGGTTTGGTGCATATTTGATTATATGGTCCGGTATGAGCCAAGGTGCGGCCGTTGCGATGCTGTCGTTGCTGGCTGTGAGTGGGTGGCGCATGGTGCCTGCTGCCAATAAGATCATTACCGGATTCAAAACATTGGAACAATCTTGGCCCTACCTTGAAAAGCTCGCTACCTATATTTCGGGAGGCCATCGAGAAGTGTATGAAGATGGGGAGCAGGCTGAGCTGTGTTTTGATAATGATATTCGCGTGGATAATCTCGCATTTTCTTATGATGTTGAATCTTTACCTGTGCTTTCTGATGTTTCATTCGACATTAGGAAGGCTCAGACGACAGCTATTATTGGTGATTCGGGTGCTGGTAAGAGTACGATGTTATATCTGCTGTTAGGATTGCTTGACCCAACTGGCGGGAATATCTTGCTTGGTGACCGTAGGCTTGATGCTACTACTAGAGGTGCCTGGTTGAAGAGGGTGGGGTATGTTCCTCAATCTCCTTATGTTCAAACGGGAACATTGGCTGAAAATATCGCTTTTGGCGTTCCGAAGCCTGAGATATCAATTGATAGGGTGATGGAGTGTTGCAAGTTGGCTGCAATTGATTTTATTGACGAGCTTGCGAACGGTCTTGATACGGTTGTTGGGGATGGTGGGGTCAGGCTTTCCGGTGGCCAGTGTCAGCGAGTTGCTATAGCCCGGGCGCTGTATAGAGATCCTTGTGTGCTTATTTTCGATGAGGCAACAAGTGCGCTGGACACTCATAATGAGCAGGCTGTGATGGGAGCCCTTATGTCTTTGCGCGGGAAAATGACCATGGTTTTGGTTACCCACCGACTTGATAGTGCTTTTGCATGTGATCGCGTTGTGTATTTAAGGAAGGGGGAGGCTGTGGTGGTGGGGGCGCCTGATGAAATCATACCTTTGTACAAAGAGCGTCAGGTTTGCGATGTCGGTTTTTCCGAATGCCGTTAGTTGGTTGTGTTTAGGTTCTTGTGGTTTGTTTTTAAGAGAAGGGATTTTTTATGAAGTATGCTGATAAGGTCGTGGATTATTTTTCAAAGCTGATAGATAGGCACGGCGAGTCAGTCGAGGTGGTGGATTGGGGTAGCGAGTCGAGCCAGAGGCTTCGGTTTGATGTCATATATGAAGCTGGTTTAGGTGGAGTTGGTTCCGTGTTGGATGTTGGCTGTGGTAGAGGGGACTTTTATCCTTATATTTTATCGCGGAATCCCGCTGTTGATTATTTGGGAGTTGATCTCACCCCCGGGATGGTTTCGTTGGCGCAGAAGCGGTTTCCGCATGCTCGTTTTGAGTGTCGAGATGTGTTGGTTGACACGCTTCCAGAGGGGGCATTTGATGCTGTAGTTGCGTCTGGAATTTTCCATATTGTTTTGGAGGATAATATTGCTTTTGCAAGAAAAATGATATCTTCTTTGTTTTTGTGTGCCCGTAAAGTTCTTGTTTTCAATATGCTGAGTTCGCACGCTTCAGAAAAAGAACCAGGAGAGTATTATTTTTCTCCTGAAGTTGTTTTGAATGTTTGTCAAAGTATATCTGTGCGCACAGTGATAAGGCATGATTATAAGATTAACGATTTTACTGTTTATATGTATAAGTAAAATCTTATTTCCATAAATATATTAGGAAAATATTGTGAGTAAATCTATTGTTATTAGTCAGCCAAGGTTTCTTCCTGCTTTGAATTATTTTCAACGTATGGAGATCTGTGATTGTTTTGTATTTCTTGATACGGTTCAATACTCGCCAAGCGATTGGGAGAATCGTAATAAAATAAAAACCCCTTTGGGTGCGCAGTGGGTTACCGTTCCAGTTAAAAACTCTGGTCACGGAATGCGAATTTTTGATACAGAGATTGAGAATAAGCACAACTGGAGATCGAAAATACTCAAGACGTTGCGCCAGAATTACTCTAAGGCGCCTTTTTACACTTACTGTATGCCATATTTGGAAGAATGTTTTTCTCAGGATTGGTATAAGCTTGTTGATTTGAATATGCATTTGATCGACTTTGCTTGTCGTACTTTAGATATTTCATGCGAATTTGTATTTTCATCTGAACTGAATGTGGATGGTTCTGGTGAGGCTTTGTTGATCAATTTATGTAAAAATCTTGGTGCAGATAAGTACATTTCTGGTTCTCTTGGTCGTAATTATATCACGAAGAGAAATTGGGATGATGAGGGTATAGAGCTGTGTTATCATGATTTTGAGCCATATGAGTATCCCCAAATCTACGGTGAATTTCTCCCGTGGCTTTGTTTTGTCGATTTGTTTATGAATTGCGGGCCAAAGAGTAAGGACTATTTTTTTAAGAACTTAGGTGAAATAACCCCAGCATAAAAGGCCATTTTGCCCTTACTCTGTTACACTTCCCGCAGCATATGAACACGACCGATAAGGGTTGAGAGTACCCATATGCAGAATATGCTGATGGCACCGTAAAAGGCATAGTTTCCGGCGCGGGCCAGCATTGTGGCTGTCATGTCGGAGAGTGTGAGCATGTCCATGGCCTGCATTTTCAGTGGCAGATCAAACAGGCGGTTCAGAAAACCGGCCAGAATGGCTATGGCGTAAAAGCCTCTTATGTAGGTGCCTTTCACCACGCGGGTAGTCATGGCGCCGAGCTGGATGCCGAGCAGGGAGCCTATGAGCATACCCACGGCCAGCGTGTAGAAGACGAATCCATAGGCAGCGTACTGCGTTATGGAAGCATACCCCGCCGTGAAGATGATCTGCAGGATGTCAGTGCCCACCGTGGTGAGGCTGGAAACACCCAGAACGTACACGTAGAGCGGAAAGGTGAGAAACCCGCCCGCAACGCCGAGCAGGGTGGCGATGAAGCCCACAATGGCCCCGCAGCAGGCGACAAACCATGCCGAAATGCGCTTGCCGCCGTCGAAGAGGTCTTCGTCAAAGGCAACCATGGGGGGCAGGTTGATGGCCTGCAGGCTCATCGGCAGGCTGGGTTCATTGGTCTGTGCGCCCGTTCCGGCCGTCATGCGCAGGCGTATGAAATCAAACAGGGCATAGCTGCCGAGAAAACCGAGCAGCAGAACATACATGATGTTGATGAACAGATCGCTCAGGGCCGGGTCGGCACTGTAGAGCGCTCTGTTTATGCTGCCCCCTGCGGAAACACCCGCAATGGACCCCGCCAGCATGGCAAGGGCCAGCCGCACATTCACGTTACCGAGCTTTCTGTGCACTATGGTGCCCATGATGGCCTTGGCGAAGATGTGGAACAGGTCGGTGCCCACGGCGATTATGCCCTTCACGCCAATACTCATGAGTGCAGGCGTGATGATGAACCCACCCCCCGCCCCGATGCAGCCGGTGATCAGGCCGGAGCAGAGCCCTATGACTATGGCGAGGCAGAATATGCCCGGCGTAAAGTACATGGGGCTGTAAGAAAGCGTTCCTCCCAGCGTTTCCGGTCCCTCAAAACCGGCCTCGGCAACGGAAAGCCCGATAACCGGCAGCAGCAGAAGAAAGAGCGCAGCCCGTGCTCTTGGCGTTTTTAGTATGGAAGAAGCCAGCTCACGCTCGCGCTGTGCATACATCCGCGAAGCCGCTTTGAGCGTGGTGATTATTCCTGACATAGAAACAGTTCTGGGCATGTCGTCCATCTCCTTGTCGTCCATCTCCTTATCTGCCGTGCGACGGGGCTATACCGAAATTACCCCTCGTTCCATGAGCCATGCCACCAGTATGCCGCACAGAAACGCCACCGTAAGGTTGAAGGTGAGGGTGCAGGCAACCATGAGGAATATGGTGAACAGGTGGCCGCGGGTTTCCATGTCGCGCATGGCAAGGCACAGTTCAATGCCTGCAAAGAGCAGCATGGTGCCGAGAACGGCAACGGGGATGATGCGCACCACGTCAAACATGCCCTGTCCGGCAAGCAGGGGCAGCATCAGGAATATGCCTCCGATCATGAGGTTGCTTGCGCCGGTTCGCGCACCGAACCGGTAGTGCGCAGCCAGACCCCCCGCACCGTGGCACATGGGCATGCCACCGAGCAGCGCGCCGCCCAGACAGGCCAAGCCCATGCTGGTGCACAGCGCGCGCGGGGTGTTGCGGGCAGCACCTTCCGGATAGTACTTGTTCGCAAGGTCGGCGTTGGCGAATACGGCATTGCCAATCGTCATGGGCAGCTGTGGCAGCACCATGGCAGGCAGGGCGATGATGAAGTCGGAGAGCCCCGGCAGGCCGTGGGGCAGCAGGGCGGGCAGGCTGGGGCTGAAAGAGATGGAGTGCTCGCCGAAAATCAGGCCGAAGATGATGCCGCAGACAATGGTCACCAGCGCGCCGGGGAATCGCTTGCTGTCAATAAGCCCCAGCAGAAGGAAGAGGCTGATTACGCCGAGCACCAAACTCCAGGGGATGCCTGCAAGGGAACCCATGCCGAGCCATGGCTCGGAAAGCTTGGCCTGCAGGGGCGATATCCCGGCAATGAATCGCACTCCCTGCAAGGCCAGCAGCAGGCCGGTGGAAACCTGCACTCCGCGGATAACTTCCTTGGGGACAATGCGTTGCAGTCGCTTTGCCCCGTCAAACCATGCGATGAGCAGAAGCAGTATGGCCATCCAGATGCCGGCCGCATGAACGACAGTAGCCGTGGCACCTGTGGCCACGGCATACGCACCGATGGTCTTCATGGGCTGAACGGCAATGGGCGTGCCGTAGTAGTGACCTGCGATCAGATAGAAGAGTCCGACGCCTACAAAGAGCCCCATGGCGTCCAACCCGTTTACAGCGATCATGCCGACCGAAAGGGGCAGCAGTGTTCCAAGATCGCCAATAGCCCCGGCCAGTTCAGTACGTGTGAAGCGCATGCGGATGCTTTGCATGGGTGTCTCCGGCAGTCCCGGTTCAAGGCCGGAGGTTGCTGAAGCCTCCGGCCGTGAGGTGGTTATGGCTTTCAGGCCAACGCGTATGAGGAAATTTGTCTAATTCGTACCGTCGCTTTGGGGGCGTCCGCTTCCGGGAATATTGATGCTGACAAGGTAAGATGCCTTGATCCGCACGTCCGGTCCCACGGATGCCATGGTGCTTGTGTCATATACGTCGCGGGCTTCTATCGTGCCCATGTAGTTGCCGCTAGGGTCGAGCAGCGAGAGCAGCGAGCCTTGGTGCACCCCGTGCCGCTTGCCCAGATTAAAGGCAATCTCCCATCCCTTTCCTTCCCGCGCCATTTTGAAGATGGTGCTCATGCCTTTGGCCTGCAAAGCCTCTTCCTGAAGGATGGAGGCCTTGTACGAGTAGTAGAGAAGCAGCAGGCAGCAGGGGAAGACCATCAGGGTGATGATCCATGGTTTGAAGCCGAACAACCGTTCGGAGAAGGTCTCCATGTCCGCACGCATGTCGGTTTCGTTTTCAAAGATCCGTATGGCGACGCGTGAAGTTCCTTCGCCGACAGCAACTCCCTTTTGGTGAACGGTAATGTGGTAGGTTCCGGCGCGGGTGTCGTCCGTTACCTGATACGTACCCCGCCACATGCGGCCGGAAAGTTCCTGAATCACCAGTGAGCCGGAAACATTGTCGGTTTCATAGAGAATGTTCTCGGCAAGTGCCTTTGGGTCGTTCTGCATGCCGGCAAGGCGTTCAAGTTCGGGTCCCGAGGAATCCAGATCTCCGCTGACGAGTATGGGGGCTCCGCGCAATCCCCGTACCACCTTCCCTCTGTCACCGATGGCGGTGCACGAATCAAGAAGAGAGAAAGCCAGCAGGGAGAAAGTGAGTATGGCTGCAAGGCGGAGAGATCTGTCCATGGGATGTTCCTTTGTTGTTTGGGCTTCTTTGGGCGGGTTAGCGCCTGATCTGCCGGTGAATGGCAGCGCCTGCGGTCAGGCCGATGAATACGGCCAGCATGATGAGCATATATACCATGGCTAAGCCCCCAGTTCCTTGGTCAGTCCGTGTTCTTCCATGGGATCGAAGGTGCTTTCCTGACCCTTGCCGAATCTGCGGATGAGATGGCGGCAGGTGAAGAAGGTGGCAAGCATCACGGGAACGTAGAGCTTGAGAAAGGTGTAGGGCATGGTTTCCGGGTCGCCGTGGCTGTAGTAGATGCAGAAGGCAAGCTCAGCCAGCAGCAGAATGTCCATGGTGATAAGGGTAACGCGTTGCTTCGTGTTCAGGCTCATAAGATTTCTCCTTGTGAGGTGCCGGGATGGTAGGGACATCCCGGCACCTTCCGGGGGGTGGTATGCAGACTACTTTTTCATCAGGTCTTGCTTGGAAACATTCATGACCTTGATGGCGCTGCGCTTGTCACCTTCGACCTTGTAGGCGATGCGGACGATGTCGCCGGGCTCGGGGTGCATGCCCACCTTGGCCTTGGATACGTCGTAGATGTTGATGATGCCGGTTGCGCCACCGTACTTCTGGCCTTCAGTGAAGTGCGTGTCATATTCTTCAATCACCAGCTGCTTTTCCTGCTGGTTGAAGCTTTTGCAGATGCCCTGGCTCACTTCCGCAGCGTAGGTGACGGAATGGATGGCGAAGATGCTGAGAACTGTGAGCATGGCAAGTAACAGGCGTGCGGTTTTCATATCTGTTCCCCTAGGCCGCATGGGCCTTGTTTTCGCGGTTCTTCTTGGCGCGCAGTTCAGCTGCGGCTCCGGTGAACATAACCTTGATGATGTAGAGACATATCAGGGAGATGGTGCCGAGAATCAGAATGGCGGAAGGCATGTCGTACTTGAACTGCTTGAGGATGATGGAGATCATGCAGCACAGCACTGCGATGCCGAATGCCACGCGGATGCCGTAACCCTTGGAGTACTTGGTCGCCACGGTGCCGATCTGCGCGCCGATGGCTGCGCCGGTGAGCATTACGAATACTGCGACCAGTTCAATGCGGCCCTTGAGCGCGAAGGTAAAGGCGCCGTACAGACCGGAGATCATAACTTCAAAGAGGTCGGTGCCAACTGCGATATGGGTGGGGCAGCCGATCAGGTATACGAGGGCGGGCATGCGGAGCAGGCCGCCGCCGATGCCGAGGAAGCCGGCCAGAATACCGGTGGCAAGGCTCACGAGAATGGGCAGCCATGCGGAACAGGTGAAGCCGGAAGCCTTGAAGTGAACCATCGGGGGAATATTGATGCGGTGCAGGGTCTTGTACCAGGTAATACCTTCTGCGCCGCGGTCGGTCACGTCGCCCATCTTGCTCTTCTTCACAGCCTTTGCGTAGTCATAGAAGACCATCCAGCTGATGAGCGCGAGGAAGACAACGTATACCCAGCGGACAACCGAACCGACGAGGCCGATACGCTCCAGCCACATGACGAGCTGGGCGCCTATTTCGATACCGACCATGGTACCTACCAGCATTACCATGCCTAGTTTGTAGTCCACGTTACCGAACTTGGAGTGGCGGATGGTGGAGATCATGGACTTGCCGGCGATGTGGGCAATGTCCGTACCGATGGCGAATGCCATGGGGAAGCCGATGATGTTGAGGCCGGGGGTAACCATCCATGCACCACCCATGCCGAAGAAGCCGCCGATAACGCCCACCGAGAAGCCGATGAGAACCAGCGCAGGCCACAGTACTTTCACGCCCGCGATGGGCATGTACATATACAACCAGTCTGCTGCGAACATTTCCATGGTATTTTCCTTCTACTCGCGGTGGTTAATGTTCCACAATCTTGCGGGATGTGAGGTCAAGGCCGGTGCGGCTGAGCAGGAAGTCCATGAGCACGCCGAGGAAGCAGCCGTATACGGCGGTGAGTATTACTGCCCACGTGGCATTCATGGTCGGGTTCGTATTATACAGGTCCGCAAAATAGCGGAGAATGCCGGAATCGATAACCCGGGTGTCTGCCACCACCACGAGATCCGCTGCTTTGCCGGCAGCTGCATGTGCCAGAGCGGGAAGTGCCGCTACCATGGATACGGCAAGAGCCATAATCCGCTTCATGTTCCGTCTCATAAGAACTCCTCCAGTTTTCCGTTGCATTGAAAATTTCAGCTGTTTCAGTCTGCGGCTCCCCCACCGGAGCGGACTTGGTTGCCGCGCAATTGCAAGTGTTTAGAGCAAGAGGTGGGCCATTGCGCGAAGTGGTTGACGAAGCTGGCTGAAATGTGTGAATATTTTTTTGTGAAAAAGGTCACAGACTGATTTTGGAAAAATGGCGTTGCGCGGATATGCGCGGGTGTGCGCGGAAAATGCGTTGGTTTTGCGGGAGAAGTTCATGAGCATAGTGAGCAGAAGAAATTCCCATTCACTGAGTGTGCCGTTTCTGGCCGGTTTCAGGCAGGCGTCTCTGCGCACCCGTCTTCTGGTGATTCTGGTGCCGCTCATCGCCCTTGTTCTGGCTGTGACCGGAATCGTCTCCTATCTCGTGACCTACGATTATGTGACCATCGCATTGCGCAGAAACGCAATGGTGCACAACCTGGCAACAGCTGAAGCCTTGCGCAATGTGCTTGAAGAAAGTCGCAAAGATGTGAGTATTGTTGCTCAGCAGGGTCTTGCGCGAGATGGGATGCGCGATTATTTATCGCGCAAAGCAGAGGCTGGCGGCGGCAGGTACCTTGCCGCAGGCATGGTCAGAAAGGATGGCGGCTGCACGCTGATGATGTCCACCGCCAAGGGGGGCTTTGTCGATATTCCGGAGGCCGAAGCGGAGGATATGAAGCCTTCGCCCCACTCCATCCTCCAGCGCGTGCGGCACCTGCCGGATGGGCATGTCTGGCTCTCCGAGGTGATGACCATGCGGTTCACCGATCCGGAAAGCCCGGATATGACAGGCAGGCTTGAGATTCCGGCCGTCATGCTGGCTGCGGTGAGCGATGTTGCGGGCGAGCGCCTTGTCTATTTTGTTGTGCTGGATGCCCGTATCCTCCGCAATGTCCTTTCGCTTTACGGTTCTGAAAAGTCGCCCATCAGGGCCTTTGTCCGCACGCAGGAAGTCCGCTACAGCTATCTTTTCAACATGTCCGGGTGGATTTTGTTCCAGTCGGAATCTGTCGATACTCCCGATGTTCCCCTTTCTACCTACCTTGCCAGGTCTTCCAAGGTTGGCACGCTTGGCCTGCCCGAACTGGATTGCGCCTTCCGCCCCGAGGCGGACGACCGCTTCTGGCACATGCTCGGCGAAGTACGGCAGGGGCGGCAGGGCGTGCTTGAAGACCTGCGCCCGCCATATCTGACCGAAACCATGAAGGAGATTGCCACTGCCTATGCGCCGGTTTCCTTCCGTCCGGCACCGGATGCTGCTCCCTATATATGGGGTGGAATAGCCTACTATGATGTGAGCCGCCTGACTGTTGCGGCCGGCTACAAGCATATCGACATCATGTTCATTGTGGTGATTGCAGCCTGTGTGCTGGCAACGCTGCTTATCTATTTCGTTTCCGGCATGCTTACCCGCTCACTGCGGGGGATCACCCGCGCGGCAGAGGCCATGCACGATACGGGCGATCTTGGCCCCATTAACGTGGCCGCACAGGGGTATGAAGCCCGCATGCTGGAGAAGGCCATCAATTCCATGCTGAAGCGCATGCGGGCGCAACTGGACGAGATACAGTGCAAAGATAACGCCATCCGCGCGGTGGGCATGAAGGAAGCCGTGCCGCTGGAAACCTTTTTCATCCGGCCCTCCGAGCTTGCAGAACGGGTGCCGCAGATCATAGGCGGCGGTGCAACGCTCGATGCTTTGCGCCGCAATATCCTTAAAGCCGCTCAGGTGGACGTGGATGTGCTTATCGTGGGCGAGACCGGCACCGGCAAGCAGCTGACCGCAGAGGCAATACATTGCAACAGCGTCCGCGCTGAATATCCTTTCATCTCAATCAATTGCGGCGAGCTTGATGAAAATCTGCTCATAGATACCCTTTTCGGGCATGTGAAAGGTGCGTTCACCGAGGCAAGAAACGACCGTCCCGGTGCGTTCCGTGAAGCGGATGGCGGTACTCTTTTCCTCGATGAAATCCAGCTTGCGTCGCCCAAGGTACAGCAGTCCCTGCTGCGTGCGCTGGCCATGCGGGTTATCAAGCCGCTTGGCAGCGACAGGGAGGTGCCGGTCAATGTGCGCGTCATTGCCGCGACAAACGTTGATCTGCGTGCCCTGTTTGCAGACGGGCGGTTTCGTGAAGACCTTTACTTCCGGCTCAATGTCATCACCATTGCCACGCCCCCGTTGCGCAATCATCCGGAAAATATCCTGCCCATTGCCGCGTACTATCTGTGCGAAGCAGGAAAACAGGCGGGCAGGGAATCGCTGGCGCTCAGCCGCGGGGCCGTGGAAAAGCTCATGGCCTACCGGTGGCCGGGCAATATCCGCGAACTGAAAAATGCCATTATCCGCGCAGCAGTCATGACCAATCATGACGTTATTCAGGCGGATTGCCTGCTCCTTGACGGGCGGGAGGAAAACTGGACTACGCCGGATGCTGACCGCGCAAACGAAGGTGGAGGACATGAAGCATCATGGATGACTTCCTCCCCGTCTTCTTCCGCGTCTGCCAACTCGTCAGCCAACGCGTCTTCCTCCGGCGTTGCTTCCGAAGCCCTGTCCGGTGCAGCCTCTGCGGAGACCGACAGGCAATCACACCGGCCTTCCTATGCGGAGAGCAGCGCAGCACGCGAACCCGCACCCGAAGTTCTTCGCGAACCAGAGGGGCTGAACCCGCGGCAGCAGCTTGCATGGCGCATTCTTGCCCGCAAGGGAACGATCACACGACGGGAGTATGAAGAGGCCGTGGAGGGTGACATTGCTCCGCGCACAGCATTGTATGATCTGCAGGATATGGTCAGGCGGCAGGTAGTTGAACGTGTGGGCAGCGGCCCGGGAACCGTGTATCGCCTCAAGAGGCCCCCGTCGCGGTAACGCAAGGAAGGTATCATGCGCAGTCTTTCGTCCATGTTGTCACGGCTGTTCGGCAGGGGAACCCCTGCAGGAGCGACAAACGAACAGGCTGCGGACCTGTTCGGCAGACGCTACAACGCTTTTCGCGACCTTCTGGAATCCAACTCCGAGCTGCTCGGCATTATCAGCGGGCTGCAGGAGATGCTGGACGGCGAGACCGTATTTGGCCGTCCCTTCATATCCACTCAGACTTCCCGTCTGCTATTCCATGCCACGCGCATGGTTTCCAGCCTCGATACGCTTTCGGGCGGCCGCTATCCCGACCTGGCCGTGGCGCTTGCCCGCATCCGCGGTGAGATGGATGCGCTGGTCACGCAGCCGCGCCACAGCGGTGCCACTCCCTATGTATTGCCCCTGTCGCAGCTTTCACGCCTTGCGCTCGATACGGTGGGGGCAAAGGCGGCAAACCTTGGTGAACTGAAACGGCTTGGCCTGCCTGTGCCGGAAGGCTTTGCCGTGAGCACGGCAGGGTTTGACGCCTTCATGGGTCACGAAGGCCTGCTCGACGATATTCTCCGCAGGGCGCGGGAAATCATGCCGGACGATCCTGCCTCCATCCGCGAGGCTTCCGACGATATTCAGAAAATTGTGATGCAGAGTGCGCTGCCTGCCGATCTTGAGCAGGCTCTTGCCGAGGCATGGGCATCCCTTGCGGCCAGAGGTGTTACCCGTTGTGCCATGCGCAGCAGTGCCGTAGGCGAGGACGGCGAGCTTTCCTATGCCGGACAGTATGCCACAGTGCTCAACGTGGATGGCGCATCCATGGTGGAAACGTACCGGCAGGTTGTGGCCAGCCTGTTCTCTGAACGGGCCATAACCTACCGGCTGTTCATGGGCGAGCCGCTGGAAGCCTCGGCCATGAGCGTGCTGTGTCTGGAGATGGTGGATGCCGTGGCAGGGGGCGTGCTCTATACCCGCAATCCCGTGCCATTTGCCGAGGGCGAGGAGCACATGGTGCTGGACGCCGTTTGGGGGCTGGGGGCCTACGCCGTGGACGGCGAGGTGACGCCGGACAGGTTTGTGCTTTCGCATGATGACCCGCCCCGTCTTCTCTCCTCAGCCGTGGCGGACAAGCTCCGGCAGCTGCTCATGAATCCCGAGGGCGGCGTCACCCCCGCCGATGTGCCGCAGGATAAGCGGCAGGCTCCGTGCCTTTCGCCTGCGCAGTGCATCGAACTGGGAGCCATGGGGCTGCGTATAGAAGCGCATTACGGGTCTGCACAGGATATTGAATGGGCACTTGGCCGTGATGGCGGGCTGGTGCTCCTGCAGGCTCGCCCGCTGAAGATGGAACTGGAACAGCAGGTGGCCTGCATTCCCGTGGCAGGGGAAACCGTGCTGCTGGAAGGGGGCGACTGTGCCGCCTCCGGCGTTGGCTGCGGCACGGTGCTGCTGCTGGATGAAGAGAATATTCCTGCTGGCATTCCGTCCGGCACCATTCTGGTTGTCCGGCATCCCTCGCCGCGTTTCGTGCCTGTTCTCGTGCGTGCGGAAGGGCTGGTGGCAGAAACGGGCAGCCTGACAGGGCATCTGGCATCGCTTGCACGTGAATTTCAGATTCCGGCCCTGTTCAATGCCGAAAGTGCATCCTCCGTGCTGCGGCAGGGCGATGTGGTCACGCTGGATGCCGCCTGCGCCCGTGTGTATGCAGGCGAGGTGGCTGCCGTGCTGGAACGCAAAGCGGAAAAAATGCCTGTCATGGCAGGAACAGCCATGCTGGAACTGCTGCGCAAGATCGCAGACCTTGTCATTCCCCTGTACCTTACGGACCCTGCCTCCGGCGACTTTCGGCCCGATTCGTGCCGCACGGTGCATGACCTCATGCGGTTTGCGCACGAGGTCTGCTACAAGGAGATGTTCCGCATAAGTGACATGCTTTCCGACAAAAGCGTTTCTGCCGTGCGGTTGCAGGCGGCGCTGCCTGTTGATCTGCATGTGATTGACCTTGGCGGCGGGCTGCATGGCTCAGGCGGGTTTGTCACGCGGGAAGAGGTGCTCTCCGAACCCTTTGCCGCGCTGCTCGACGGCATGCTGGACCCTGCCGTGGCACATGGTGCCCCGCGCCCCGTCAGTCTGCAGGGATTTCTTTCCGTAATGAGCCGCCAAATGCTGGAACCGCCCACGGCAGGTGACCAGCGGTTCGGCGAGCGCAGCTATGCCATTGTTTCCGACCGGTACCTGAACTTCAGTTCACGGGTGGGCTACCATTACAGCGTGCTGGATGCCTTTTGCGGGCAGGCGATGGACAGCAACTATGTGCATTTCGAATTCAAGGGCGGTGCGGCGGGTGAGGAACGCCGCAGCAGGCGGGTGCAGGCGCTTGCCCGCATTCTCTCCGCTCTGGGGTTTGTGCTTGAGGTGCGGGGTGACCGTGTTGTGGCCCGCTTCCGCAAGTATGACAGGGAAGAGACAGTGGAACGCATAACCGCGCTGGGCAGGCTGCTGATTTATTCGCGCCAGATGGATATGCTCATGCACGACGATGCCTCGGTGCAGATGGCCGCAGAGCATTTCATAAACGGTGAGTATCGCCGGTTTTCGTGATGGAGTGGCGGCACCTGCGTGCTGTCGGTGTATGCTGTCGCGTATTGTCGGGCGTTTTCGGCACGATAGCGTTGCCGGTTGCCAGGGCGTAAAAGGGCTGGGTGTGGACGCTGCGCAGTAGCGGGAAGGACTAGGCCTTACCCTTGCTGTTGGTAAAGGTGCCTGTGCGTTGTTCCCTCGTGCGCTCGTAAACCCTGTGGATGCGCTCGGCAAGTTCATCTGTGGTGCAGGGCTTGAGCAGATATTCTGCGGCCCCGCAGTGATAGCCTTGAACAGCCTGATCCACGCAGGCATGCCCGGTGAGGATGATGCAGGCTGGCGGCTCGGGCATTTCGCGGATGCAGCGAACCGTCTCTGTGCCGTCCATGCCCGGCATGCGCATGTCCACAACGCACACATCCACGGTTTCGGTTTTCAGCAGGGTAAGTGCTTTGGTGCCATCTTCGGCGGCGAACACGGAAAAGCCCCGCAGAGAGAGAAGCCGTTGCAGATTCTCCCTGAAACGCAACTCGTCATCCACAATCAATACACGAATATTCTGGGCCATATCATTTCCTTCCGCGTTTGCGGGCCGGTGTTTCCGGTGTGGGAGACGTGGCGTTTTTGCCTGCTTCCCTGCCGGTATCCTTAACGGGGAAATGCGCTATGAATTCCGCGCCAAGCCCCTGCGTGCTGCCCACTTCGATAAATCCGCCCAGCTTGCTGACAATGGATGCCGTGATGGTAAGGCCAAGGCCGGACCCCACACCGGGCTGTTTGGTCGTGTAAAAGGGGTTGAAGATGCGGGCAATGTCTTCAGCCGGAATGCCGCAGCCGTTATCCCGCACGGAAAGCACCCAGAAATCCGTGCCTTCGTGCCGGACGGTGACGTGGATTTCGCCCTTGTCGGTTATGGCCTGTGCGGCATTATTCAGCAGGTTGAGCACCACCTGCCGCAGCAGCGGCGGATCAGTTGTGATGCCGAGGGCAGATTTGGGGTAATGGCGCTGGATGGTTATGCCTTTCTTGCGGACCTCACGTTCCATGAGCGTGACCATGCCGTCTACCAGCGAAGTGGCATCCGCTTTTTGCGGAATGGGCGATTTTGTGGAAGCGAGTGAAAGCAGGCTGTGGATGATTTCTGCGCAGCGGTCCACCTGATTTTGGATCTGCCTGAGCGATTCGTCCGATTCAGGCGTAACCCCGCCGCTCTGGCCAAGATGATGGCGCAGCAGTTCAACCTCCTGCCCGATGATGCCGAGCGGGGTGTTGATTTCGTGGGCTATGCCCAGCGCAATTTCGCCCAGCGCCGCCAGCCGGTGTGACCGCATGAGCGGCTCCTGAATGAAGCCCAGCTCATCCTGGCGCGCCATGCGTACTGTCTGCCACGTGCTCATTGTGCCCTCAATCGTTCCATGTGCAGTTTGCGCCGTTCATAGGCGCTGCGGATTTTGGCTTCCAATTCGTCTATGGCGTAGGGTTTCATGGCGTAGTCGTATGCGCCGTATTTAAGGCTCTGTATGCCGGATTCCACTGAACCGTGCCCTGTCAGCAGAATCACTTCGACGGTGGGCACCTGCCGTTTGAGCTGAATAAGCGTTTCCATGCCGTCCATGCCCGGCATCTTCAGGTCCAGCACAACGACATCCACGGGAATTTCATGCACCCTTTTGAGTGCGGTCAGCCCGTCGTGCGCCTCGAAAACTTCCATGCCCCGTTTGCCGAAGCGTTTGGAAAAATAGAGGCGGAAGTCGTCCTCGTCATCCACTACGAGTACCTTTATACCTGTCCTGTCCATCGGGCCTCCCGTTGTGATCCCGATACATGGTGAATATTCAGGGCCGGTCTGCCGTTGCCATGGGTATTTGCAACGGCTCATCATCATGCCGTTTCAGCCAGAGGCAGCAGCACGGAGAACGTGGTGCCCGTTTCCGGTGAGCTTTCCACCCGTATGTTGCCGCCCATTTTTTCGACAATGCCGTAGGATATGGCCAGTCCCAGTCCTGTTCCCTCGCCTGCGGCCTTGGTCGTGAAGAAGGGGTCGAATATCTTGTCGATGATCTGCGGCGGAATGCCGGGGCCGGAGTCCATGAAGTCTATCTGCGCAAAGCCCGCCGTGGGCGCGACCTGCGTGCGTATGCGTATGGTGCCGTCATGCCCCACCGCGTCTATGGCGTTGTCCAGCAGGTTGAGAAATACCTGCTGCACCTGCGAGGGGTCTATGCGGACCGGGGGCAGCGCGCTGTCGAGCGACCGTTCTATGGTGATGTTCCGGTGCAGGGCTTCGTTTTCCAGAAACGCCACGGTTTCATCCACCAGCGCGTTGGCGTTCACATGTTCCTTTACCGGTTCCATGCGGCGGCCGAACCCGAGCATGCGGTGGGTTATGCCGCGCGCGCGTTCTATGTATGCGTCGATGCGGGTGAGCACCTTGCGGATTTCATCGCGGTCCGGCTCTTCGTTTTCGTCCGGGTCCAGCAGGTCGTGCAGCCAGCCTGCAGCTTCGCGTATCAGGGTGAGCGGGTTGTTGAGCTCGTGCGCCACGCCTGCCGCCATTTTGCCCAGTGCCGCCATCTTGCTCTGATGCAGCAACGAGGCATCAAGCCGTGCCGCCTCCATGTCCGCCTTGCGGATGTGGGCCACCAGCAGCCTGCTGGTAGTTATGGTGCCTATGACGATAATGATGATGCCGATGGAGCAGAGCAGCAGCACATCCGTCTTGGTGCTCAGCAGCGGGCTCATCTCCTCTGCCACATCGTCGGTAATGACCAGCAGCCATGGGGCATTTTCCAGCCACGACATGCCTATCATGCCCGGTCTGCCGTGCATGGTCTCGTTATGTACCCGTATGCCGCGAAACCGCTCAACGGATGTTAACGGAGCGGGTGCCATCGGGCCGCCGCTGAAGCGTGATGCCGTCTGCAGTTCCATCTTGTCGTTGACGAGAAAGGCGTCGCCGCGGCTGCCGCTTTGCACGCTCTGCACCAGTGCGTTGAAGACGTTCATGTCTATGGTGGCACGCAGAATCCATGTTTTTTCCCCTTCATCACGCCGGATGGCGATGACGAAGTGCGGAAAACGGCGCTGCCCCATGAAGACGTTGCTGACGTAGACACCGCGCAGCAGCACCTCATGAAACCATTCGGCATCGCTGTAGTTGGCCGTGCGCAGTTGATACGGCCCTTCGTAGGCTACATGTCTTCCCTGCTCGTCGATCACGCCCATATCCACGAACGAGGCATTGGCGTGCGAGGCGGTTTCGCGGAACAGCCTTCGCAGGTACCCGGGAGATGTGAGGGTTTCGTAATCATGTATTCCGGCCAGCGTCTGCAGGATGGAGCGTTTTTCTTCCAGAAACAGATCTATGGCCATGCGCTTGTTTTCAACCGTGGCGCGAAGGTTTTCCCTGATCTTGCTGTTGTAGGTTTCCGAGAACTGAATATAGATGAAGACCGCCAGCGAAAGCAGCGGTATGACGGCAAACACGAGGGAAATGCCTGCAATGCGGCCGAACAGTTTCGAATACTTTGCTTCGATCACGTCCGGCCCTCCGCAGTGGTATCGGCATTTCCGGCGGCACTGCCGTGCGCGGCGTCCTCCGCATCCGCCTGAGCTGCGGCGGCCCGCTCTGCCCGCCTGCTCCGCACGGCTTCTATCACCGTTTCCATGCCCTGATAGAGGCGCTTTCTCCATTCGGAAGCCCTGCCTGCATCGGACATGACCATGTCGAGCTGGCGGCTGTGCATGATCAGAAAGCCGAGCAGCGCGGCGCCTTCTTCTGTTTCATGGGCATACAGGCCCTCTATGCGGGCGAAAAGGGCATCCTCCACGACATCCACACGAAATCCGCGTTCTTCAAGCAGCTCACCCAGCAGGCGCACGCGTCTGAGCCTGCGGTCAAGGTCTGCTGCGCCGCCCTTGAAGCGCAGGGTGGCGTAGTTTTCCTGCGGGGTGTCGGTTATCTGCGCTTCTGCTGTGCTGAAATGGAAGCCGAACCGTGCCTGCAGGTTGCAGAAGGTGGAGGAAATCATGAAATAGTTCTGCTGCGTGAACTGGGTGTGCGCGGCAGGGTCCAGCTCAGGGTTGGAGGCCGCCTGCACCAGCACGGACATGAACCCGCGCGTATCAAGAGCCACGGGCGCTTCAAGGGGTACTGCGGTCATACCTTCCCACAGGGCAAGCATGGGGACGGAGCGTATGTCCTTTATCTGCACGAAGCGTGCATCCAGGTCCGGCCCGAGGCCATCGTCAAGGTCCACCACGCGGTATTGCATGGGACGGTCTATATAGAGCTGTCTGCTCAGGGTGTCTCTGGGGAATCTGTCGTCCACCCGGAAGAGTTCTTCAACGGCCTTTTCGTGGCAGAAGCGGGTTATGTCATGAAATGTGTTGCAGCTTGCGGGGCGGAATTCTTCAGCTGCCGGATCAAGCAGGTGCAGCGGCACGATATGCTCTGCGGCGTTCTTGAGCGTGGCATGCACGGGGCTGCCCTGCATGAGGTTGCGCGGTTTGCATGGCCTGTCTGCGAGCAGATGGCTGGCGCATCCGGCATAGATGCGCTTGTAGTCCGCATCCACGGTAATGTCCGCCACGTTTTCCAGCGCGGCAACGGCCCCTTCCAGCCCGAACAGGGCCGGAATGCCGAATTCGCGGGCCACACTGGCCAGATGTCCGGTGGCGCTGCCGCGTTCTGCCACAAGCCCTGCCACCCGGTTCATAACCGGTGCCCAGCGGGGCAGCGACTGCACCATAACGGCAACGGCCCCGTGCGGGCAGCCGTAAGCATCTTCACTGTTGCGCAGAATCTGCACCGGACCGTGGGCAATGCCCGAGGCGGCGGTTATGCCCCCCTGCATGAGCGGGGGGGGCGCATCGTCATTGCGGTCGGGGAGCGGGTCTGCCGGGGCGTCCGCATGCAATGGCCTGCTTTGCAGCAGGATGAGGCTGCCGCTTCTGTCCAGCGCCCATTCCACATCCTGCGGGCTGCCGAAATGCCGTTCCAGCCCGTCCACCTGTCGCGCAAGGGTGGCGAGGTGTTCCTGCGTCAGCAGGTTGCCGGTAAGTTTGGCAGTGTTGGACGTTATTGCAATGCCGCTGTCGTTGCGCCGCATGATGATGAGGTCGGCATCGCGGCTGCCGTCCACAACGGCCACTGGTGCGCCATCCACCGCGTTGATGATGATATCCGGCGAGGCAATATCCGCGGGGTCGCGGCTGTAGGCCACGCCGCCTGCCACGGCATCCACCATGACCATGCAGGCCACGCACATGTCGATATCCTCGTCGCGCAGGCCACGGTTGAACCGGTAGGCAAGGGCGGGGACATCGTATTTTCCCGCCACAACCTGCCGGTAGGCGTCTATGACATCATTGAAGCGCACATTGAGCACGGTGCGGTACTGGCCTGCGGCGGTCATGCCCGCCAGATCCTCACCCAGCGCGCTGCTGCGGACGGCGAGGGTTCTGTGGCTCCCCATGCGGCGGCGCAGCTCGCTGCAGGCATCTTCTATGGCGTCCTGCAACTGCGGCGGCAGGGGGGATTGCTGAATCTGTTCCTGCAGCCGGTGGCTGAGGGCGGCCAGCCCTTCAAGGTCGCCGGTATCCGCTATCTGTGTCAGACGGCGGATTTCATCCCGCAGGCCGGAATGTTCCATGAACAGACGAAAGCCCGTAGCCGTGACAACAAAACCTTCGGGGATTGCCAGTTGCAGGTTGGCTGCCGCAAGGCTGAGATTGAGTGCCTTGGGGCCCACCTCGCCCGCATGCTCCTGTGTCAGGCCGGCAAGCGGCAGGGCCAGCGGGCCGGATGTATCCCTGACTCGCGGTTCCAGCGTTGCGGCAACGGCGTTGTTTATGGCGTGAAAACGTTCTTCGAGTTCAGGGTAGCCATTGTCGGAAAGGGCATTGATGCGTTGCACCATCTGGCGGACGGAAGAGGCAACCTGCACGCACCGGCTGCGGATGAATGCCATGCCGAAGGGCATGGTGCCGTGCAGGGCTTCCTCAATTTCCGACATGCCTTCCAGCGCCTTGTTGTTGGCGCGGATGAGCAGGCGAAAGTCGTTGCAACGCGCGCGGTGGCGCTCCTTGATCAGGGACGGATCGACAGGCGGAGTGGCGGGGCGGCCGAGAAAGGCCATGACGCGTGCAATGATGTTCGGCTGGGGCACGGCATCCTCCTATGGGGCTGCGCCCGACATAGCGGGCGGAGGCTGCAGGCACCCGCAGGAGCATACATTGACGATGGCTTCCACCAGTTCGTCAATATGCACGGGTTTTACGAGGTATTCGAATGCGCCAAGAGCAAAACCCGTTGCCGTGTCAGAGAGATCGGCATGGCCCGTGAGTATGATGCAGTGTATGAGCGGGCGCATCTCTTTGAGACGGCGCAGGCATTCAAGCCCGTTCATGCCGGGCATCTTCATGTCCAGCACCGCCGCATCGAAGGTGTTGTCTGCGGCAAGCCGCAGCGCCTCTTCTCCGCCGGAAGCCGTGGTCACCACAAAGCCGCGTTTGGTCAGCCGCTTTGACATGAGCTCCAGATAGTCCAGCTCATCATCCACAAGAAGCACCTTCAGGTGGGACATATGCGCTCCTGATTGTCGGTCTGGTTTTGCCCGGGCAGCATCGCAGGCCTTTCCTGCCTTCATGGAAAGAACAAATTGCGTGCCAATCAAGCGCGAGTGTAGGTCAATGTATTTCAGGGTGTTATGTCAGATAAAGGCGGGCGCTCTCTGCGGAGCTGTCATGGTCTTTTACGGGCTGTAAAAGATTCAGCCCTCACGGTGCAGGTTGTTGAGGCGGCGGATGATCACCGTCTGACCCACCTGAAAGGCGAAGCCTCGAATTTCGAGATGTATCTGTATACCGGAAGATACAAGGATACCTTTGTAGTGGTTTCATCTGCGTGGCATCCATCCATGGTGCAGCAACCGGAGGGGGTCAGCTCCCTATGTGCTGCGCGATATGCAGAAGATCAGAATGGAAAAGGGGTCTGAACGTGGTGCCGATGAATTAACATGCTGCGCGGATATGCTATGGCGTAACTACTTGATAAGCGGAGAATATTATGATGAAAGTATATGCGTGGGGCTAAGCTTTGAAAATTTAATAGGTGGTTAGGCGCATGGATATCTTGATTGAAGGCAGCATGTTGCAGAGTGAGTCGGATTTTCATCATGAGCTTGCAGTAGTGCTTGGTGTGGAGGCCTATTATGGCTACAATCTTGACGCACTTTGGGATTTGCTTAGCGCAAACATAGAAAGACCTATTCTCCTGCGATGGATTTGCTCAAACGAATCAACGGAGTATCTGGTTGATAAGTTTGAAGAAATAATCAATGTGTTGGAACGGGTTAAAAAGCAAGACGAGCGGTTTGGCTTGAGCGAACGGTTTGATTATTGCCTTGAGTAGGGTGGTGGGACATTCTTAAGAAATAAGGGCAATGAGATGGAAAAAATAGAGATGGCGGAACTCATCATTAGGACTGTTCTCGGTCAAGTCGGAGATGAATTCCCTGACAATACGGTGCTAATAGTTGATGATCTAATTGCCCATAGCGAAGTTGGAGTGGCGTTGGAGATTTTGTGCTCTCAAATTTTTGAATACAACATTGAGCTTTCTGATGGGCATAGGGCTCGCCTCAAAGATGCGGCGTGCTTGCTGGAGATGTCTCAGTCTCAGCTGGATGGCCTGTCTGATTAGATGTTTGGCCTGTGTCCCCGTCAAAAGGAGGGTAGTATGATTAATGAATATGATTCTGTTGTTCTGGTGAGGTGCGTAGAAGGAATCCCTGCTGGGACTAGTGGTGCTGTCTTAATGGTTTTTGATAATGGAAATGCTTATGAGTGTGAATTTTTTGATGGGGAAGAGAGTCTTGGTACGGTAACTGTTAAATGTGAATGTTTGCGTTTGGTTGAACGCTATGTAGAAACGTAGTATGTGTCTTCGTAAGTAAATGCTTCGCTTTGTTTCTTATAGATTTTCTGATCTGTTTTATTGTTCTGTATTACTTTGCTCGTATGTTGTTGGGGTGTTAAATTGACCAGTCAATTTTGTGTTGTATGGTAATTAAGAGTATGGCGTTGGTGCCTAGGTGTTATGAGATGGAGTGTGCTGGTGATATATACTGCTAAGATTGTTTCAATTGACAATAATGATGAGGATGATTTGTCAATAAATATTGATGGATGCGTGTTGCGATGCTTTTGTGCTTATACTCCATACGATATTGTCGAAGGGGAAGTGTATAATGTGGAGATGTCGTTGTTTTTTAATGATGACATAGATATGAATATATCAAGTAAAAGTGTTGGAGTGTATAATGTTTCATACTATAAGCATTTGATTGTTGGACACTGTGTTAATGGTTGTGTGTGCTCTGGTATCAAATTTTGTGATGAATATTTTAAGTCTTGGTTTGGAATGTATGATGGAAAATTGGTTGAAATTGTTGTCGATAGGATTGATTTAGTTTTTTTGTAATTGACTTGTTTTCGTATGTAATATTGTTGGTGTTGTGTAAGATTTGGCTGTATAAGCGAATGTGTTGTATGGTATTTATATTTTAAAAATATGGAAATTTATTATGATAAACATTGAAGTTACTGATGATGAATTGAGGTATCTGATTGCTTGTGGTTATGCATTGTTACTCAATGTGCCTGAGGAATCACTTCCAACGTATTGCCGTTTTACTAAAGAGCAAATAATAGAAATAGGCTTAAAGTTTCGAACAATAGCTGATGAAAACGGTATTGATCTTTAGAGTAATGGAAGCTGGAATCACAGATGCGCGTAAATAGATTGCTATGTGAATGATTATCAAGTCATGGTTTTAATATTGGGATGTGCTGTATATTTGTCGAGTATTGGTTTTATAAATGTGCAAAATGCTGAAGCGTATGCGGACAGCGTGTTAGGGTGTGAAAGGCAATGGGTTTGAAGTTGCCTTAGAGATACTTTGCAATAAATATTCAAAATTGTACTTGTCAAAAGTTGTTTCTAAAGCTGTTGTTAATGGTGTTTCGTCTCTAAAAAGTAATCTATTGTTCGCTGCAGGCTATTGTGTCAGCGAAAAGCAAGAGTATTATTTTAATGATCTTGTGAGATTTTATGAGGAGGTTGTTGACTTATTTGATATAGATAGCTCGTGTCAATATGACATTTTTAGTGTTTATTCTTGTTTTAATTGCTTATTGCGTTATAAGTCTGTAGGAGATATGTTGTCATCTGAAGGTGCTGCTATGATTGTTGGTGGCAGCCTATCGAATGAGTTGCTATGATATTGGTGATTGATTGTGAAAATTGTATATATAGATTGGCTTTCCCTAGAAGGTAAAGAAGCTTTTATGCACGTTGATTCGTGCGTTGGCGAGTTCGTTGTGTTTTGCCATCCATGTAGCTATTGTATTTCAGATAATGTTGTCGATGGGCTTTATTGTATGTCTGTAGGCAATGTAGCTGTCACGGCTGGTAGATGTGGTATATTTATGAATAATGTGGATCATGCATTGTTAGAGGGGTTGTTGATGGGATAAGAGATGTTGTTGTTGGTAGTGATGTGAGGGTTGAGGTTGATGTTGATTTGGGGTGTGGATTTAAGGTTGGTGATTTGGTGCAGTTTTCTTGCGGAAGAATTGACGTTCTGTAAGTTGCACAAGGGCTTGTTTTTAATTGTTTTAGAATGTGGCAATGAGATAATTAAGGCTGCCCCAGGTGGGCAGCTTTTTCTTTGCCGCCTCTTCCAACTTTTCGGAACTTACGAAAACTGAAACTCCCGTCAGCCCCCCCCATTCCCTCCCCTCTCTACACTTCATGGAGCATATGAATGCGCCCGATAAGGGGTGAGAGCACCCATATGCGGAAGATGCTTATGGCACCGTAAAAGGCATAATTTCCGACGTGGATCAGCATTGTGGCTGCCATGCCACCGGGCTGCGTGCCGTTCAGACAGGCAAAGCAACATGCTGGTGCACAGCGCGCACCGGGGGCTTCCGGCGGTTGACTTAATATGTCGCCAAAGACATAAGAATGCCGTAAGTCGGAGAAAACAGTCTGCGGCGGGCAGTCCCGTCCCTGAAGTGGGACTTGCCGGGTGGGCTGGGGGTGATGGTAAGGGGCATGGCTAAGTACAGGGGAACACAGTAAAATGACAATCAAATTACACCTGAATTGATGTCGATTTCTTGCGGGCGGCTTTGTCATGCGCTTCCCGCATTCTTTCGGAGACCTGCACGATGGAACAAGCCGAACTTCGAAGCTGGGAAGCCCGATGTACGCAGGAAGAGCCGCCGCGCTGCCGCGCAGCCTGCCCCCTGCATGTGGATGTGCGAGAATTCTGTACCCGTATGGCGGACGGAAAGGTGGATCAGGCATGGGCCACCCTGTGCCGCTCGCTGCCGCTGCCATCCGTTATGGCGCGGATATGCGATGCCCCCTGCAAAAACGCCTGCCTGCGCGGCGAGGCGGGTGGTGCCGTAGAGGTGGGCGCGCTGGAAAGGGCGTGCGCCGATGGCGCATCGCGAACACCGGTATTACCGGTTCCCCCTTCCAAGGGACGCACTGCAACCGTGTTCGGCAGCGATATGGCCGCACTGACAGCGGTGTGGGACCTTTCCCGCAAGGGCGTTGAGGTGGTTCTGTACTGTCCTTGCAGCACTGCTGAACTGCCTTCCCGGTTGTATGGTCATGTGGCCCCCGAGCTGGCGGCGGACCTGCAACAGCATTTTGAAAAGGAACTCGGCACTCTGAACAGGCAGGGCGTTGTCCTGCATGAGCAGGATGCCCTTTCCGCAGAGATGGTGGATGCCGCCATGGCAGAAGGGCGGGCAGTGTTCATTGCGCCGGATGTGTATCACCTGCTGCACGGCGGCGATGTGCCGCCCGATCAGGTGACACTGGGTACGGTGCGCAGCGGTGTTTTTGCGGCAATGCCGTTATCCGGTCCGGCATCGCCCGTACAGCTTGCCGCACTGGGCCGCAGGGCAGCCATTTCCATGGACCGCCTGTTCCAGAACGCCAGCCTTGCTGCGGGAAGAGAGCGCGAGGGCGTGTTCGAAACCCGTCTGTTCACCAATATTGCAAAGGTTGCCCCCGAGCCGCCGGTTCCGGTGCCTGCCGAAGGCTATTCGCCTGCGCAGGCAACAGAAGAGGCTGCCCGCTGTCTGCAATGCGAGTGCATGGAGTGCGTGAAGAACTGTGCCTACCTCGCGGAGTATGGCAGTTATCCCAAGCAATATACCCGCCGCATCTATAATAATGAATCCATTGTCATGGGCACGCGGCAGGCCAACACCATGATCAACTCATGCATGATGTGCGGGTTGTGCGCATCCCTGTGTCCTGAAGGATTCGATATGGGGGCGCTATGTCTGCAGTCGCGGCGGGGCATGGTGAAACGTGGCAAGATGCCGCCCTCTGCGCATGAATTTGCTCTGCGCGATATGCAGTTCGCCAATGGCGATGATTGTGTGATCGCCTCGCACGCACCGGGAACGTCTGCCAGCGCGTGGCTCTTTTTCCCCGGTTGCCAGCTGACCGCATCCATGCCTGACGCTGTGGAGCGCACATGGCAGTGGCTGCGCGAAAGCCTGCCAGCCGACAAGGGCGGGGTGGGTTTGCTGCTGCATTGCTGCGGTGCGCCGGCACATTGGGCAGGACGCCCCGATATGCACGCCGCGGTGGTGAAAGAGGTGCGCGGCAGATGGGAGAAGCTCGGCAGCCCGCCGATCATTGCAGCCTGCCCCACCTGCACGGACATGCTGCGAAAAGCGATGCCGCAGGCTGTGATAACGACCCTGTGGGAGGTGCTTGCCGATACGCTTGCAGCGTCTTCAGATAATACAATTTACGGCAACACCACCCTTCCCGCATCGCCTGTACCGCACGGGACCGAGCTTGTGCTGCACGACCCCTGCAATACCCGTGACGATGCTGCCTTGCGCAGTGCCGTGCGCACGTTGCTGGCGAAACGTTCCATAACCGTCAAAGAGCCCGAGCTTACGGGCGAGCATACGGAATGCTGCGGCTTCGGCGGTCTTTCGGAAAGCGCCAATCCTGACCTTGGCAGCAAGATACGGGACGGCAGGGCAGCGAGGCTATCAGCCGCTTCCGGTGACGGACCCGTTGCCGATGCCGTAACCTATTGTGCCATGTGCCGCGATATGCTTGCCAAATCGGGCAAGCGCATCATGCACCTGCTCGACCTGCTCCTGCCCCCGGCAGAGGCGCAGGCCCGTGTCTGCTGTGGTCCCCGGCAGGGAGCATTGCCCTATGCGGGGCCTGCTCCTTCCTATTCAGAGCGGCGCGAGAACCGCATCCGTCTCAGGGAGCGGCTTGTTCCGGAGTGTCAGGGCGAGACGGCCCGCACACCTGCACCGTGGGAGAATGTGCGCGTCAGCTACACCGATGAGGCGCGAAAGACCATGGAATCACGGCGCATACTCGATTCCGATGTGCGCAAGGTGCTGTTCCACATGGAGCAGGGCGGCGGCTGGCTTGAAAATGTCAGCGATTCCGCATCCAAGGGGCGCAGGCTGGCCATGTTCCGGCCAACAATCGTGACCTATTGGGTGGAATTTACCTTGGAAGGGGACGGCGCATACCGCGTGCACAATACGTGGTGTCACCGCATGCGCATTTTTCCATCGAAACAGGGAGCCGCATAATGAGCACCATGAAAGTTCTGGATAAGGATTATTCCGAATGGGTTTGCGCGGGATGCGGCCAGCCGCTGCAACCCGCCCCTGTAGAACTGGAATATATGGAAAGCCTGTTCAATGTGGAACTGCCCTGCTGCGTTGCATGCGGCATGGTGCTCATTCCCGAGGAACTGGCGCTGGGCAAGATGGCGGACGTGGAGCGCCTGCTGGAAGACAAGTGAGGATGTTGTGACGCACCGCACTTTGCATGCCGCTTCTGCTGTGCCTGCCCCTGACATGTCAGCGGCTGGCGTGACTGCTGCGGCTGGCGTGACTGCTGCGATTGGCGAGACTGGCGAGACTGGCGCACAGAAGCACGGCACGGACGGTGAGCCGGTGCAGGTGTTGCCCTTGTGGGCGCGTCCGGCCATGCGGTCTGTAGCCGGAGGCATATTTCGTCCCGGCGGGCTTGCGCTGACCGACCATATTGCCGAGCTGGCCGGAGTATTGCCCGGCTGGCGTATTGCAGACATGGGCTGCGGACAGGGGGCTTCTGTCCTGCGCCTGCGTCAGCGGTACGGGGCAAAGGCCGTGGGCGTGGATGCCGCGCTCTCGCAGGCCGGTGCCGCAGCTCCGGTCAGGCTGCCGCTTGCCGTGGGCGATGCGGCCAATCCGCCTTTTATGAACGGCAGTTTCCGGATGGTGCTGTGCGAGTGTGTGCTTTCCCTGTTGCCCGATACGCAGGGCGCGCTGCGTGCCTTTCATGCCCTGCTTGAGCCGGGAGGCGTGCTTGCCGTGAGCGATTTGTATTACCGTCATAAGCCGTCCGCAGGCGTGGATGCCGCACAACAGGGAATCAGTAGTAAAGGGGGCTGTGCTACGGGAAACTGTGTAGGGCAGAGCTGTCTTGGCTGGGGTGCCGACAGAGCTGCTGTGGAAGCGCATTTGCGGCAGGCCGGTTTTGCGCTACGGGTATTTGAAGATCATTCCGATCTGCTTGGAGAACTGGCAGCACGGCTGGTCATGGCGGGTGAACCGCTGTGTCCTCCTTCTGCCGGAAGCGGAACTGCGGGATATTTTTTGATGATTGCCGACAGACTGGAGGCCAGACCCGACGACAGGACCCGACGACAGACCTGACGAAAGGGCCTGGCGAAAGAACCTGGCGACACGTCTGTGCCGGACATGACGACGGGCCGGGCTTCCGGCTTCGTGCCTGCACCGGAGACACTCTTACTATCGGGAGGCGAGATGATCGACCGGACTTCCCTGCGGATGATGCAGCTTGCCGGACAGGGCTACTGCTGCAGCCAGATACTGATTCTGCTTGCACTTGAAGGCATGGGACGTGAAAACCCCGACCTTGTGCGGGCCATGGCGGGCCTGTGCCACGGCATGGGCGACTGTGACGGCCCCTGCGGAGTGCTGACCGGAGGCGTATGCCTTCTCGGCATGTACTCCGGCAAGGGAACCGATGATGATGTAGCGGACGACAGGCTCCCGCTGATGCTGGAATCCTTCCGCGACTGGTTTGCCGGGGCCGTTGCCGGATATGGCGGCATATCCTGCGGCAGCATAGCGGGCGGCGACTGCCGCACTCCGGACCCTTCACGCTGCGGCACGCTGCTTTCCGGCGCATATGCCCGCATCATGGAGATTCTGGTGGAAAACGGCATGGACCCCATGACAGGCAAGGGCGATCATGCCTGAGATGTTTCCCGATCCTTTTTCGCACAATGACCGCCTGAGCCTCTGCCCTGTCTGCCTCGCCCGTATAGGCGCTCGGCACGAAGCCGTTGCAGAAGAGGGGGGGCAGACGGTCTATCTGGTCAAGCGCTGTCCGGAACACGGCACCTTTCGCACGCCCGTGTGGCGCGGTGAGCCTTCCATCACCTCATGGCGCAAGCCCAAGCTGCCCACCCCGCCCGCACCGCAGAATGCCCCGGATAAGGGGTGTCCCTACGACTGCGGGCTGTGCGCGCAGCACCGCCAGCACACCTGCACGGTGCTTCTTGAGGTGACGGCCCGCTGCAATCTTGCCTGCACCTACTGCTTTGCGTCTGCCGGAACGGGAAGTGTCGCGGATGATCCGGACCTGCCGCAGCTGACAGAGCAGCTTCGCAAGGCACGCGCTGCCGCAGGACCCTGCAATGTGCAGCTTTCGGGCGGCGAACCCACCATGCGGAACGATCTTCCGGCCATCATATCGGCAGCCAAGGAACTGTTCCCCTTTGTGCAGCTGAATACCAACGGCCTGCGCATTGCCCGCGAAAGCGGCTATGCAAACGCCTTGGCAGAAGCCGGACTCGATTCCGTGTTTCTGCAGTTCGACGGCACCACCAACGATATCTACAGAGCACTGCGCGGTGCGCCCCTGCTTGCAGACAAGCTGCGCGCCATACATCACCTTGGCGAGGCTGGCATAGGCGTGGTGCTGGTACCCACTGTTGTTCCGGGCGTTAACGCGGACAATGTGGGGGCGCTGCTGCGCGTGGCTGCGGCCTTTTCACCCGTGGTGCGCGGCGTGCATTTTCAGCCGGTGAGCCACTTCGGGCGGTTCCCGCATTCGGAACAGCAGGATGGTCAGAACGGCCAAAGCTGGCAGAAAGGACCTCTGCCGCAGGCCCGTATCACATTGCCAGAAATCATGCGCGGACTGGAAGAACAGACGGGTGGTCTTGTCGCGGCGGCTGATTTTCTTCCCCCCGGCTGCGAACATGCGCTGTGTTCGTTCCATGCCAACTATCTGGTGCATGAAAATGGCAGACTGCAGCGGCTCTCCGTGCAGCGCAAGGCCTGTTCCTGCGAGGCTGCCCCCGCAAGTGAGGGCGCCGATGCGGCCAAGGCATTCGTGAAGCGGCAATGGGCGGCTCCGGCTGCCAGTGCATCAGGAGAATCCCCCAGCCTTGGCTCCGCTCAGAGCGAGCAGAACCTGCAGATTCCCGAAGCGCTGCATGTGGCCGCCTTTCAGCAGGGAAAAGACAGTGATCCGGAAGTCTTTCTTGCCCGACTGTGCGAGCAGCATGCCGGTGCCGGAAGCGATGCCGCCGGAACCGCAGGCCAAGGCACCAATGATCTGGATGCCTTTGTCCGGCGTGCCGCCACGCACGTGCTGGCCATATCAGCCATGGCCTTTCAGGATGCATGGAATCTGGACCTTGAGCGCCTGCAGGGGTGCTGCATCCATGTGAGCGCACCCGACGGACGCCTTGTTCCCTTCTGTTCGTGGAACTGCACGGCAGCAGACGGTACCCCCCTGCGCAGGAGGGCGTCATGACGAGTAAAGGACTCGGTACTGGAACCGGTGCTGGGGATGGTGCAGGGGGCGGGCAGAGCTTCTACCGGGGTCGCATCCCGCACTGGGAGGTCTTTCCCATGGATCGCATCCTCATGCGGCGCATGGGCGTGGCTTCGGCTTCCGGTGAAACACCGGCGGGCATTCCCGACCTTCCCGACCTTCCCGACCGGCAGGCCGTGGAAGCGTGGCAGATGGAACGCCTGCGAGAAACCCTGCAACACGCCGCTACGCATAGTCCGTATTACGCAGCCCGTCTGAAGGGCATGGATGCCGGTTTCTTCCGCACTCCGGCCGATCTTGCCATGTTGCCGCGTTCGACAGCGGACGACATCCGCAACTTCGGCGCGGACATGGTCTGCGTCTCGCAGGACGAGATTGCCCGCGTGGTCACGCTGGATACATCGGGAACATCGGGCAGGCCCAAGCGCATTTTCTTCGGACAGGATGATCTGTGGCGTACGACGGAATTTTTCACCACGGGCATGCAGGCCGTGGCCTGCGCCGGAGATACGGTCATGGCGCTGCTGCCGGACGAGCGCCCTTCAAGCGTGGGGCGTCTGCTGGCGCAATCCGTGATCAACATGGGTGCGCGGCCGCTTTCCGGCAGCATGACGCGCGGGGCCGAGGCCCTTGCCGTGCAGGCCATGGAGGAATGGGTGAACGTGGTTGTGGGCTCCCCCATGCACCTGCGCGCCTTTGCCCTCGGCTGGAAGTCGCTGGGCTATCCGGCCGGTCTCATCCATACGGTGCTTTTGTGCTGGGACGCCATACCTGAAGCGGTGGTTGATCTGCTGCACGATATTCTGGGCTGCCGCGTGCTCTCGCATTGGGGCATGACCGAAACCGGACTGGGCGGCGCGCTTGCCTGTGCTGAAGGCAGGGGCATGCACCTGCGCGAGACGGACTTGCTGGTGGAAGTGGCCGATCCCGAAACAGGTAGCCTCGTACCGGACGGAACATGGGGAGAAATTGTGGTTACCACCCTGTGCCGCACGGCCATGCCGCTGGTGCGGTACCGCACCGGCGATTACGGGCGTATTTTGTGCGGCCCCTGCCCCTGCGGCAGCCCGCTGCGCAGGATGGACCGCACCCCCGGCCGGCTGCAGGACGATATTGTGTTGCCTGCGGGCGGAACCGGTTCCGTAACCGTCACCGACATTGGCACTGACACCGGCAACGGAATCGGAACCGAAGGGACGCTGCGGCTTATCGATCTTGATGAGGCTCTGCTGCCCCTGTATGGCCTCGCGGAGTATGAGGCCGGATGGCACGAGCCGCCCGGATATACGACGAAGAATACGGCAGGCCACTCTGCACCGGAATTGGTCGAAGAATGCGTCGTACCGGTGCTGAGTATTGAACTGTTTCATGCCGCCGGAGTCGCGCCGGATGTGCTGCGGGCCGAGGCCGCGCAGCGTCTGCTGGCATCGCCCGTTCTGGGCAGTCTGCTGACACAGGGCGGAGTGCTGCTGGACATGAGCTGCACTCCGGCGAAGGATATGTCCATGAATCACGCCAAACGGCGCATACGGCGTCTTGCCGCTTCCTCACTTTCAGAAACAGTACCGGAGAGTCGTTCATGATCACCTTTCTGTCGGAAGTGTGCTCGCTGCTCGAAGCGGGCGAAGATATCGCCATTGTTACCATCGCCCTGCAATCAGGCTCCACCCCGCGTGAAAGCGGCGCCAAGATGGCTGTGCGGGCAGATGGCTCCATCATAGGCACCGTGGGCGGCGGACTCATGGAGGCCAACTGCATAGAGCTTGGCCGAGCCCTGCTCAAAGACGGCAGCCCCGCAGCGGCCGTGCGCTCCTTTGACCTGACCAATGAAGAGGCTGCCAAAGCTGCCATGGTCTGCGGCGGCAGGCTGACAGTGGTGGCGGAACGGTTCGGTCGCAGCGGGAATAGTCAGGATATGCAAGGATTGCAGGCACTGCGCTCCGTTATTCAGCATCTTGAGAAGGGCAGCACCTGTCGCCTTCTGACGGAGTATGCATGGCTTGCGGCAGCGGGACAGGCGGAACAGGCGGGACAGGCGGAACAGGCGGGACAGGCGGAACAGGCGGGACAGGCGGAACAGGCGGCAATGGACAGCAGGGAAGAGTTGAACTACATGCGCCCCGTCGGTCATGCGGTAAGCATTTCCGGCGGTGATGCCTCGCTGCGGGACATGGAGGCCGGACTGGACTGCCACGAAGCCGGATGCCGCTTCACAGAAGGCTTTTCGCCCTGCGCTCGGCTGTATATTTTCGGTGGCGGGCATGTGGCCCTTCCCACGGCCCGGCTTGCCCGCACTGTCGGTTTTGCCGTGACCGTGCTGGATGACAGGGCCGAGTTTGCCTGCCATGAGCGGTTTCCTGATTCCGATGTCCGCATGTTGCCGGATTTTGAAAGTGCCTTTGCAGGCTTGCACGTCACGCCCAACGACTTTCTGGTGATCATGACGCGCGGCCACATGCACGACAGAACCGTGCTGGAACAGGCGCTGAAAACTCCTGCACGCTATGTGGGCATGATAGGCAGCCGCCGCAAGCGCGATGCCTTGTATGATGTGCTGCGGCAGCGGGGGGTATCCGAAGGTGCCATAGCCCGTTGCCATTGCCCCATCGGGCTTTCCATTCAGGCGCAGACGCCGGAGGAGATCGCCGTGAGCATTGTGGCGGAACTCATCCAGTGCCGCGCTGCAGAATAGTAATTCATCGATACTGACATGACGGACGAACGAAGCAAGCACTCCCATGGCGGCGATCCGCACGCCTGCACAGGACACTGCCAACAATCGGGCTGCAGCCAGTCTGGCCAGAACCAATTTGGTCAAAATCAATTTGGCCAGAGTCTGTCCGGCGATAACCGGCTGAGGCAGGGGCATGGCTGCGCGCGCATGTTTTCCGAGCCACCCGTGCCTGCCGAGCTTCTGGAGCAGTGCCGCATAGGGGGGATTATTCTCGCTGCCGGCGAGGCATCCCGCATGGGCCGCTGCAAGGCGGTGCTGCCGCTGGGTGACTGTGCGGAACCGACTGTGCTGCAGGCTGCGTTGCAGGCACTACAAGGCGGCTGTAATGGACCCGTTGTGGTGGTTACAGGCTTCCACGAAGCAGCCGTACGTGCGGAGGCCGTGCGCCTTGGCCTGCCCGTGGTGCATAACCCTGATGCCGCTTCCGGCATGTTTTCTTCGGTGTGTGTTGGGATACGGGCTTTGACGCAGCATGGGGATCAGTTGCCATATTCCTGTGGAGCAGCTGATTCAGGTGCGTCGGGCGACTCCGGTCACGATTTCCTTCCTGATTTTTCTCTGGATGCGCTGTTCGTTCTGCCCGTCGATATTCCGCTTGTCCGTCCGGAGACATGCGCGTTGTTGACGGAATCCTTTGCCGCGCGCCACGATGCCGTGACCTATCCCACCTTTGACGGAGAGCGCGGGCATCCGCCGCTTCTCAGGCGGGACGTTGCGGAGGCGGCTTTGCGCCATACAGGCGAAGGCGGACTTCGTGCGGTGCTTGAGCAGGTTGCTGTGCAGGGCGAAACAGAGTGCGATGTGCCTGTCGTCGATGCGGGTATTCTGGCAGATATGGATACGCCGGACGCCTACGGGGCTGTCCGCGAACGCTACAGTAGCCGCAATGTGCCTTCAGAGGCAGAAACAGCGGTGCTGCTTGATCTGGCCCAGACTCTGCCGCATACCCGTGCGCACGGCAAGGCCGTGGCGGATGCGGCTCTGTGCATGGCCGAGGCTCTGCATACGGTGCGCGGCGATGTGCCTGCGGCCATAGACTTGCCGCTGGTGTATGCGGCTGCCCTGCTGCACGACATCTGCAAGGGGGCAAAGCATCATGAACGGGCAGGGGGGCTCTTTCTCGCGCGGTACGGGTTTGCCGAGGCAGGACGCATTGTGGCGGCCCATAGGGATATTGACCCAGCCTTTGTGGAAAGGGTTGGCGAACGTGAGCTGGTAATGCTTGCGGATAAATTTGTGCGGGGAACACGGCTGGTGCCCATTGCGGAGCGGTATGACGAACGCCTGCGCGAATGGGCGCACGATGCGCAGGCCGTGGCAGACATTGGCGGCCGCAAGGAACGGGCTCTGGCCCTGCTGGCCCTGCTGGAGCGGGAGCTTGGAACTGATGTGCACGCCCTGCTGCAACGGAGCGGAATATGGAAAACTGCATAGTCCTGCTGCGTCATGCCGCCACCACGGGCGGCAAGGGGCGGGCCATAGGCCGCACACCGCTGGCACTCTCGGAAGAAGGGCAGCGGCAGGCCGCAGCGCTGGTGGAAAGTTTGCCTTGTTTGCTTGCCCGCCTGTCAGGAGGCAAAGGCATTCGTTCGTTTGCCGCTGTGTATTCCAGCCCCGCAAGCCGCGCTCTGGATACACTTGCTCCCCAGTATGGTCAAAGAGGGCAGGAAAATCCGGTTTCTCTGCCGCAGGCCACCATTCTGCCGGAACTGGACGAGATAGACCTCGGCGAGTGGGACGGCCTTGCCTTCGAGGATATCCGCAGTCGTTTTCCGCAAGCCTATGCCTTGCGCGGGCAGGATATGGCCGGATTCCGTCCCCCAGGCGGCGAGAATTTCAGGGATGTGGCCGCCCGTATGCAGGCTGCCATGACCCGCATGGCCAGCGGTCCGCTCCCTGCCCTTGCCGTCACGCATGCGGGCTGCATCCGCACTGTATTATGCCGCTGCACGGCAACGCCTCTTGATGCGCTGTTTTCTTTTTCCCCGCCTCATGCACGGCCCTATGTGATCGAGCTGTCATGCCTTCCCGTTCGGGCAGGTTCCGCCCCTGTGTGCAGTTGTGTTACGGGGGATACCCTGACTGCCATTCCGGAAAATGAGGATGGGATTGCGGGGTATCATATCTGGCAGATAGGTACCTCCATTGCCTGAGACCTTTCCAGAATCTCTGCCTGATATTCCTTCCGGACAGGTCTAAGAGGCCGAAGAGGCCGGACAGACAAAATGGGCCGGACGGGGGCCGGACGATTACAGGCCCGCCACCATGCTGGACAACGTAACGCCTCTGTCGCACTGCGCGATAGAGGCGTTTTTCATCCTTTGAGAAGGGATTCATACCTTGCAAAGAGGATTTCTTCGATAAAAACAGGGTCTGTCCGACTGTCTCCGCGCCTAAATAACAAATTTGTAAATTTCAAGAATATCGTACAGTTCGGCAACGAACTCAATTTACAGGCACTATTGTTGAAAAGTAACATTATTGTAAAACCAAGGTTGATATGATTTTTAAAATACGCTTATTTTACGGTAAGTTATAGGATTGTGCGGCGTGGCACCTGCCTTGCATCCATAAAAACATGGTCACATCAGTACACGGACTGAAGCTTTCGGCTTTGCTAGCCATCTGCCAAACCATCGACATTGCGCTGGACCTTGAGTCTGCGCTGGATGGGGTGCTCCGCATCATGTCCGACAGGCTGAGCATGCAGCGGGCCACGGTGACGCTGTATGATCCCGAAAACGGGCAGCTGTCGATAAGCGCCTCATACGGGCTGACCAAAGAAGAGAAGCTGCGCGGCGTATACCGCCTTGATGAAGGCGTTACCGGGCGCATATTCAGAACCGGCGAAGCCTATTTTGTTCCCGACATCAACAAGGAGCCGCTGTTCCTGAACAAGACAGGCTCGCGCAGCATTCAGCGCGGCATGATCTCCTTCATCGGCGTACCCATTATTCTGCATGGCGAACCCATCGGCGTGCTGAACGTGGACAGGCTTTTCGAGGACGATATCGCCTTTGAGGAAGACGTCGATTTTCTCAAGGTGGTGGCAACGCTTATCGGCCAGTTCATCAGCCTGAACAACAAGGTCATGGAACGCGAGGCCGTGCTCAAGCGCGAGAACACCTCGCTCAAATACCAGATAGCCAGAAAGAGCAACGGCCCCTATATCGTGGGCCAAAGTTCGCCCATGGTCGAGGTGCAGCGGCAACTGGAAAAGGTGGCCCCCACCTCTGCCACGGTGCTGCTGCTTGGTGAATCCGGCGTGGGCAAAACGCTCATCGCCCGCATTATCCATGAGCTTTCCGAGCGTAAGGGGTATCCTTTCATCAAGGTGAACTGTGCCTCCATACCGGAGACGCTGCTGGAATCGGAGTTGTTCGGCCACGAAAAAGGGGCCTTTACCGGAGCCACCAATACCCGGCTCGGACGGTTTGAAGAAGCGCACAGCGGCACTATCTTTCTGGACGAGATAGGCGAGCTGCCTCTCGGCCTGCAGGCCAAGCTGCTTCGCGTGCTGCAGGACAAAGAGCTGGAACGGCTCGGCAGCAACCGTACCAGAACCATAGATGTGCGCGTGCTGACGGCCACCAACAGAAATCTCGCAAGCCTTGTGGAGCTGGGCCAGTTCAGGCTCGACCTGTACTACCGGCTGAACGTGTTTCCCATCCGCGTTCCCGCTCTGAAGGAGCGCAGGGACGACATCACCGGACTGCTCAACCATTTTCTGCAGAAGATGGAGCGCGATTACGGCCGCAAGATGCACTTCACCCCCTCGGCGCTTGATGCGCTCATCCAGTACGACTGGCCGGGCAACGTGCGCGAAATGCAGAACCTGATCGAGCGGGTGGTCATCATGGCCGATTCCGAACGCATAAGCCTTGAGTTTCTCAAGTCGCACATGGCGTTGCGGGAATCGGAGATAGTGCCCGAAGCGCCGGTGAAGACCGAGTGCCGGATGCAGGGAGAGACCCTCAAGGACGTGGAGCGCAAGGAGCTTGTATCCGCGCTGGAACGCAGCGGCTGGCTGCAGTACCGTGCAGCGGAAATGCTTGGGCTTTCCGCCCGTCAGATGGGCTACCGTGTGCACAAATACGGTCTTGAAAGCATGATTGCCGAAGGCAGGGCACGGTTGCGCAGGCAGCGATAAGCTGGCAGCGGGAACGTGCTGCTATGGCTTGATTGCAGAACTTTCCTGTCGGGCATGGTCAGAAGCCATCTCGTCAGTGCAGATTGAAGATTGACTCCCTCCGTTTACACTCCCCCCCACTCCTTTTTTTCGTGCTACTTGCCGCTGAAGGTCATGCGGATTGTCCTTGTCCGGTTTGATGTTGCGTCAAAACGTCATCAATAATCCAGTCAGGGGCAGGCATGGCCTTTTTCGTTGTGTGAGCTGGCTGTCGGGTTCTTCCCGCTCGGCACGGACTACCACGGAATGCGCGCTCTGTTTGTCTGCAGAGAGCACTCTTCATAGGCTCAGGAGTAGAGATGCTCCTACATTTGCTGTGTGAAAATCGCAGTTATCATTCCTTATCGTTATTCCTCCGGTACTATGTTGAATATTGGAAGCATTTATCTTGGTGATGCGTTTCAGTTCACATCAAAATGGCAGGAGGCTTTATGCGACGTATTTTTGTTATTCTTGCTGGCATGTTATTGGCGTTCAACCTGACTGCGTTTGCAGGAGAGCAAGCTCCCAAGGCGGTTTACGATCTGGCGAATGGCGAGTTGGCGCTTCACGGACAGGACCCGATAATCGTTGGCGCGGTAAAAGCCCAGAATGCTGAAGGGAAGAGTCTGGCTGACATTAAAGCCATGGATGAGAAATGGCGTGGCGATTCCGGCCTTAAGGACTACATGAAAGCGCTTATGGAAAACGACTGCGCAAAGCACTTACGCTCTATGCAGGAGGCAAAACCGTATTATTCTGAAATATTCGTGATGGATAATCAGGGTGCCAACGTATGCCAGACAGATAAGACCTCCGATTACTGGCAAGGCGACGAAGCGAAATTCCAGAAGTCCTTTAATGGCGGTGCCGGGGCCACTTTCGTGGATGAAGTCGAGTTTGACGATAGCGCGCAGACGTATCTGGTTCAGGTATCCGTTCCGGTCATGAATGAAGGCGTTGCTATAGGTGCCATCACCTTCGGTATCAATGTCGACGCGCTGAAATAATCAGAGGGTACTAGCGAGGTGTGAGACGTGTCTAAGTTACTCGATGTTCCTATCGGATTCAGACTGTTAACTTCCTTCGGAGTGATGTTGGTACTGCTGGTCTCATCTGCTCTGCTTTCGTATTCCTCAGTAGAGAGCATCTATTCCGCTCTTACGAGCTTTGCATCTAACAGAACTCCGGCATTAAGCTATTTGCTTGAGGCTGACCGGGACCTTCATCAATTGCTTGTGGCTGAGAGAAGCATGATTTTCGTCAACACCAAGCAAGCTGAGTTTAAGGATCTTGTGAAAGATTATGAAACGAATCTTGAACAAGCCCGAAAGCGTATCGACAAGTTTAGAGCATTGTCAGATCTGCGTGATGCAGATGAGCTTTTTGCCGGATTCGAGACCGCGTTTGAGGCTTGGGCGAAGCTCTCCCGCCAGATTGTGGACGGGCGTATAGCTGATACCCGTGAGGGCAGGCGACTTGCTCTTGACCTCTCTATGAAAGAAGCTTCGCAAGCCTTTGAGGAAATGCGTGGGTATATTGACAAGTTTACAGAACTGACATCCTTGCAGATAGAGAATGATGTCAAAGGCGCTGAGGAAAAGTACCAGGTTGCATTAACCTCGTTGGTGGCATTCTCATGCGGCGGCATTCTTATAGGCTTGCTGCTTTCATGGTTGATTAGCAGAAGTGTGACGAAGCCTCTTGCTGCCGGAGTTGTATTTGCACAGGCCGTCGCAGAGGGGAATTTACGTTCGGAATTGTCGGTCTACCAGAAAGATGAGGTCGGGCAGTTGGCAGATGCCATGCGGCATATGCTCAGTAAACTGAAAACAACATTGGAGCATGCCGAGCAAAAGTCCCGCGAAGCCGAGCTTGCTGCGGAAAATGCGCGCAAGAGTTCTGAAGAGGCTGAAGAGGCTCGTCGTAGAGGAGAAGCCGCCAGGAGAGAAGGTATATTGGAAGCGGTTTCCAAGTTGCAGGGAATTGTTCAAAGCCTCTTTGAAGCTTCCGAGCAGATGGGCAGGCATGTGAACGAATCCCAGGCAGGGGCAACGTTGCAGATGGAGAGGGCCAATGAGTCGACCTCTGCCATGGAAGAAATGAATCTGACGGTTGTTGATGTGGCAAAAAACGCCTCCGAGGCAGCAACGAATGCGCAGGAGACACAGCAGCAGGCATTGGATGGCGAAGCCATCGTGCGCTCCGTGGTTGCAACCATAGACGAGGTGAACCGCATTTCGATAGAGATGAAGCAAAATCTTGATATGCTGGGAGAAAGTGCCGCCAGCATCGGTCAGATAATGGTTGTTATCAATGACATAGCTGACCAGACCAACCTGCTTGCCCTGAACGCAGCCATTGAAGCCGCCCGTGCAGGAGAGGCGGGACGTGGCTTTGCCGTAGTAGCCGATGAAGTGCGAAAGCTTGCTGAAAAAACCATGCAGGCGACCAAGCAGGTGGGAGATGCTATTGCATCCATTCAGAGTAGTTCAAAGGTCAGCATGGAATCTATGGAGAGTGTGGCAGGTGCCATTGGCAAGGCCACGGACTTTGCCGACAAGGCCGGCGAGTCTCTGGCAGGGATCGTGAATTTGGCACAGGCTACCTCGGCGCAGATTCAGGCCATTGCAGCAGCGTCTGAAGAGCAGTCCACCAGTGTGGAAATGATCACCCAAAGTTCGGAGGAGATAAGCCGTATATCTTCTGAGACATCAAGAACCATGGATGAGGCTGCTGAGGCGATCATGGTGCTGTCTGAGCGTAGTGGTGATTTACAGAAACTGATTGACGAACTGGCACGGAGCTGAGCCTGTCGTGCCGCAATGCGGTACGATTCTCCGGGCCATGTGTGTGAAGACGTAACTGCATCAGGGTATTCGCACAATAAAGGGGCAACGCTGTGCGTTGCCCCTTTGTTATTCGTCTGGATCTGCAGCTTGTTTAGCCGCATTTGGAACCGGTGCCGGTGCAGCAGGCCCCTGCAATGCCGCCGCGGCGGCCCCCGAGCTGACGCATATCGCCGGACTCGTACAGCGCCTTCAGCGCATCTTCAATGAATCCGCTCACCACATGGCACTTGATGTCGTGTTCTTCCAGCAGCATGCGGGGCGTTTCGCCCATGGCGGCGGCCAGAACCGCGCGACAGTCCTTGAACAGGGCGGCAAGCTGGGTCCAGCGCTGCGGGCCGCACCCTGCGGACGGTGCGGTGCGGGTATCCACCAGACGGTAGCCGCCGCTTTCGCGCGGTCCCCATATCTGGAAGCTGCGAGCCTCGCCGAGGTGCTGGTTGATGAGCATGCCCTCGCGGGTGGCAATGGCCACATAGGGGCGTGCGTTCAGCGCTTCCAGCGGCTTGAGCTTGGAACATGCCTGCAGGGTGCCGCACAGCGATGCGGACTGGTCGTCGCCGAGAAGACCAACCGCGTCTGCGCGGCAGCGCTTGCAGTGGGTCATCTGGTCAATGAAGCACTTGGCTTCCTTGCGCAGCGGCACAATGAGTTCGCCCGTGGGTTCCGGCAGTTCGGCAAAGGGCGTATCCGCCGTGGGCTTGAGGGGGATGATGTTCTGAATGTCCGCCCCCCACGAGGCTGCAACCTTGGCCACTTCCACGATATGGTCGTCGTTGACGCCGGGAATGACAATGGAGTTCACCTTGACGATGATGCCGCGCTCCTTGAGGCCCTTTATGGCGGCAAGCTGGCGGTCAAGTAGTATGGCCGCGCCTTTTTCGCCGCGATAGACCACGTTGCCGTCCTTGACCCATGAATAGATCTTGGCACCTATGGCCGGATCGACGGCCGACATGGTGATGGTCACATGCGATACGCCAAGCTCTGCAATGTCATCCAGATACGGCAGTATGCCCATGCCGTTGGAGGAAAGGCAGAAGAGCAGGTGCGGGTGCTTTTTGTTGATAAGGCGCATGGTTTCCAGCACTTCGGCAGGATTGGCAAAGGGATCGCCGGGACCGGCAATACCTGCAACTGTTATGCGCGGTTCTTTTTCCAGCACCTTATCCATGTATTCTGCAGCCTGAAAGGGCTGCAGCACGCCGCTGGTAACGCCGGGGCGCGACTCGTTCACACAGTCGTATTTGCGGTTGCAGTAGTTGCACTGGATGTTGCACTTGGGAGCTACAGGCAGATGCACGCGGCCGCAGCTGCCGGCCGTTTCCTTGTTGAAGCAGGGGTGTTTGCTTGTGTCTTTGGTCGTCATGGCGTTGCTCCCGTATTACAGATAGCCGTAACCGATCTGGCTGTCGGATTGTTTCTTCGTGAGAACCGTGTTCACAATATTGTCAAAAAGATTGAGGGCGCCCTTGTAGCCGAGGTGCAGTATGCGCTGGCCGCCGAAGCGGTCGTGGATGGGAAACCCGACACGGATGAGCGGAATGTTCCATGCTTTTGCATACTGGTAGCCCTTGGAGTGGCCGATAAGCAGGTCCGGCTTGAGGCTCTCGCCTTCTTCCGCGATGTCGTGAAAGTCCACACCCTCGCGAACTATGGGCATTTCCGCCACATTGGGCATCTCGCGTGAAAGGCCGCTGGTCACTTCGCTTATGGCCTTTGCCAGCCCTTTGTTGCGTGAGCCTGTTCCGGCAAGCACGACCTTGACGCCGATTTCGGCAAGAAAGGCGCACAGCCCGGCTACCAGATCTTCTTCGCCGTACACGATGGCCCGCTTGCCGAACACGTACTTGTGACCGTCCACATAGGCATCCACAAGGCGGCCGCGTTCCAGCCCGTAGCGCATGGGCATGGGCTTGCCGGTCACGTCTTCCAGCGTGCTGAAGAACTTGTCGGATTCCCGCAGGCCGATGGGCAGGCCGATGCGCTTTACCGGAACACCGAACTGCTTTTCCAGCACGGTGCCGCCGGTTTCCTGCGGCAGACAGCGGCCGAATTCCACCGTTGCGGCAGCGCCGGACATGCCGCGGATGGCTTCAACCGTGGTGCCGCCCGAAGGAATGCGCACGTAATCTTCCAGCGAGGGGGCATCCAGCGTTTCGGAAATATCGGGCAGTATGGTTGCCTGTATGCCGAAGTCGCTGCAGATGTCCTTCAGGTGGCGGATGTCCTCGCAGGAGACCATGTTCGGCAGAATGTTCACACTGCCGTCGGGCGTGCAGGGCTGCGTGCAGAGCTGCGCCACGAGGGAACGCACTGCGCCGTGCCAGCCGTCGGTATGGGTGCCGTTATAGCTGGGGGTGGATACCTCCACTATTTCCGGCAGGGGCAGGTCGCCGAACTCGTCATGGAATTCCTTGAGAATGCGGGGCACGTCGTCGCCAATGGTCTCGGTGAGGCAGGTTGTTGCCACGCCTATGAGCTTTGGCTCGTATTTCTTCATGACGTTGAGCATGCCCTTTTTCAGGTTGGGCGCACCGCCGTATACGGCCTGCTTTTCACCCAGTGCGGAAGAGGCGATATCCACAGGTTCGCGGAAATGGCTGATTACATAGCGGCGCATGTAGGTTGCGCAGCCCTGCGAGCCGTGCAGAAAGGGAATGGCTCCTTCCACGCCGCGAAAGGCCATGGCCGCGCCAAGCGGGGTGCACAGCTTGCATGCGTTGGTGGTGGAAATATAGTTGGGCTTACTCATGGGACCCTCCCTTGCGGGCTTCCGTTGTTCCGGGAGCATGGTTTGCGCGGCGGGGGACAAAGTTCCAGACGGGGCTCATGACGGAGGAATGCACCTCGCGGGCAAAGTTGAGCATGCCCACAAAACCTTCGAGCGCTTCCTTGCGTTCGTGGTTGTGGTCGCAGAAGCCCACGCCCAGCTTGTAGGCGATGGGGCGTTCCTTGACGCCGCCCACGAAGAGGTCCACGTCTTTTTCCTTGATGAACTGCGAAAGTTCCAGCGGGTTGGCATCGTCCACGATGATGGTGCCGGGGTCCGCTATCTGGGCGAGTTCCTCGTAGTCTTCCTTGGTGCCGGTCTGCGAGCCGACCATGACCACCTTCATGCCCAGATGCCGGAAGGCCTTGAGCAGCGAGAATGCCTTGAACGAGCCGCCCACATACATGGCCACCCGCTTGCCTTCGAGGTCTTTGCGGTAGCGGGCCAGTTCGGGCATGAGTGTTTCCAGTTCGCTGCGCACCAGTTCCTGGGTGCGTTCCACAATGCCGGGAGACTTGTCCTTGAAGAAGTCGGCCACCTGATAGAGCGAATCCGCCATGTCCTCTATGCCGAGGTAGGAAACGCGCAGGAACGGCGTGCCGTATTCTTCCTGCATCATCTTGGCCAGAGCGAGGGTGGCGCCCGAACACTGCACAAGGTTGAGCGCGGCCCCGTGGCAGCGGCGGATATCGTCCACACGTCCGTCGCCGGTAACATTGGCCACCACTTCCACGCCCATGCGCCTGAAGTATTCGCGGATGATCCATATCTCGCCGGCGAGGTTGAAGTCGCCGAGGATGTTGACGGAAACGGGGCTTATGCCGTCCGTATCGCCGGTGCCGATGAGCTTGAACATGGCGTTGCACGCGGCAAGGTAACCCTCGCGCTTGTTGCCCTTGAAGCCTTCGGACATGACCGGCAGAACGGGTATGCCCTTGCGTTCGGTCATCTTGCGGCACACGGCTTCAAGGTCGTCGCCGATGATGCCGACGATGCAGGTGGAATAGACGAACGCGGCCTTGGGAGCGTGGCGGTCTATCAGTTCATCCAGTGCGGCTTCGAGCTTGCGTTCGCCGCCGAAAATTACGTCCATCTCCTGAATATCGGTGGAGAAGGAGAGCCTGTGCAGTTCGGGGCCGCTGCTCAGCGCCCCGCGAATGTCCCATGTGTACACGGCGCAGCCTATGGGGCCGTGCACCAGATGCAGTGCGTCCGCTATGGGGTAGAGCACCACACGGGAGCCACAGAACACACAGGCCCGCTGGCTCACTGCGCCGGCAAGGGATTCACGGTTGCAGGCGATGTCCAGTTCGCCTTCGCCGATCCTGTGTATCTGGCTTTTTCTTTCGTCCAGAATGGCAGTACTCATGTCTTCCCCCATGATTTCGTTACGATTCCAGCATGGATCTCATGCAGACGAGCCGCGTATGCTTCCAGCCGAGGCGGTTGTAGAAGGCAAAGGCCGGTGTATTGTTACGGTCGGCCAGCAGTTGCAGGCGGGTGGCACCCTGTTCCTGCGCCCACTGCGTAATGGCTGTCATCAGCTCTGCGCCGACGCCCTTGTTGCGCCAGCCGCGTCTGACGACCACGTCTTCGACCATGACAGCGGGGCCGCCTTCCGATGTGGAGATGAGCAACTGCCCCGTGCACATGCCGACGACAGTCCCGTCGGCTTCAGCAACCAGCACGCGCCCCTGCGGGTTATGCAGCATCAGGTCCAGCCCTCTCAGCTGCCTGTCCCTGTCTACGGTGAAGTCCTCTTCGATGTAGAAGAGTTCTTCGAGCAGGGAGGCAAGATCGAGCAGGTCGGAATCGCGGGCTGTGCGTATGGTTGTGGTGCAGGACATGGTGTCTTCTCCCCGGGCCTTACCGGAAGCGTTTCGGTTGTGCAGTCTTGCCGGTGTGCGTTGCCCGCCCGGTTGATGGCTGTTGGCCTGTTTCCGGTGCGGGCTGCAGGTAACCGGTGTGTTTGTATGGTTCTTTTGCGTGCCGGTGTTTATGCTGCCAGATACTCGGCGCAGGGTTCTCCCTCTTCCAGCGCGTCCAGAATGGCGTCTATGGCGGCTTCGGAATCCACGCCCTTGAACCACCAGTTGTCGGGCTGTACCACCAGAATGGGGCCGGATTCACACTGCTTGAGACAGGTGGTGGCCACGACAAGGGCATCAAGCCCGCGGTCCAGCACTTCTTCTTCTATGTACTGCAGAAAACCATCGGTCTGCTTGTGGCAGATGCCCTTGGGGTCGCCTGCGGCACGAAAACTCTGACAGCAGATGATCATTCTTTCCGGTGTAGCCATTGTTCCTCTCTCCTTGCGTTGGTGTAGTGCGTGTTCCGTTGTGCTGTTTCGCGTCCGGTCAGGAGCGCTTTTTGCCCTTTCCGCCCTTTTTGCCGCCTCCGTAGAGCAGGTCTACGGTTGAGCCGATTTCGCCTTCCGTGATCAGGACAGGCAGACCGTTGCGGCTCAAAATATCTTTGGGTTTGCTCCCTGCGCTGGCTGTGAGCAGCACGAAACAGTCGTGCAGCATCTCGGCAAGCTGCGCCCAGCGGGAATCGCCGCTGCCTGCCTCCGGCGCTGTGCGGACTCCCAGCAGGCAGGGCAGGCCGTCTTCACGCGGGCCGTAGACGAGAACTTTGGAAGCCTGACCCAGATGCATGTCCACATCCATGCCGTTGGAGCTGACCAGGGCAACGTTGGGCTTGCCCGCTGCCGGTTTGGGCAGGGCGGGGGCCGTCCACTGTGCCTGCTGCGGTGCGGAACAAGCGGAAGCAGTACCGGTCGCAGCCGTGGAGAAGGCCGCGGAAGAATTTGTCGCCGGTGCGTTGTCCATGAAGACCGGCAGGTGGCAGGCCGCTGCGGAGCGGATGACATCCATGAGTTCGTCCATCATTGCTCCGCCGAGTTTTTCCGCGGGCACGGGCAGTGCCGGTGCGTCTGCATCGTCCGGCGAATAGGGAACAAGGGTCATGTCTTCGGCGCCGAGGGCGGCCATGGTTGCCGCAATGGTGGTTACATGGGCGTCGTTGGTTTCGGGAAATACGGTGGTGCGGATGCCGACCTTCATGCCCGCATCGCAGCATGCCCTGACGGCGGCAGCCTGTTCTTCTACCAGCGTGCGTGCGGCCTCGGGCAGGGGCAGAGTTCTGGTGCCGGGGCGAATCCAGGCATAAATGCCGGAGGTGATGAGCGGGTCCACGGCATTGACCAGCAGGTTCATCCGGCCCGCTCCGGCTTCTGCCAGACTCGCGGCAAGGGCGGCTGCGCCCATGCCGTTGGTGGTGACCGACAGGGGCGTTTCCGGCAGCAGGGCTCTGACCATGCTCAGCGTGCGCAGGGTTACCTCCGGTGTGGCAAGGGGGTCGCCGGGGCCTGCAATGTCCACGGCCGCGATGGTCGCGCCTTGGGCAAGCATCTGCGAGAGCATTTCAACGGCCTGTTCCGGAGAGAGCACAGCCTTGCCGCGGTCAGCACCCGAAAAGCGGATGCAGGTGTTGGCGCGCGCCGAGACGGGCAGCAGAACTGTTTGCGGTGTCGTGTGTGTGGCGGCGCTTGCGGTCATGGGAATGCTCTCTTTGTCGTAAATATGTTGGCCTGTTGCGGGCATGGTCCGATAGGTTCCGGCCTGTTCCGCTATGTTCCGGTAATCCCTGCACTCCGCGAGAGCTGGTTCCTGCGGCGGAGTAAGCGGTCTTTGTGATAGTTTTTCCCTGCGTCGGTGATTTTCCCGCGATGGTGATTTCCCGCGATGGTGACTTTCCGCAGCGGGGATTTCCCGCAGCGGGGGAGAGGGAAGTCCCCCCCGCTGCGGGGCATGATGAACTGCTACAGGACGAGCTCGAAGCTCGGCTCGGGAGCATCCCGGTCCTTGCGGTCCAGAATGAGATTGAGCATCTTCTCCAGAAGCCTGAGTCCGCCCTTGTAGCCGACTGTCGGGAAGTACTGGTGTCCCTGCCGGTCAAGGATGGGGAAGCCCCAGCGCATGAAGGGGATGTCTTCATCGCGGGCAATGTACTTGCCGTAGGTGTTGCCTATGAGCAGGTCCACGGGTTCGTTCTTGATCCACTGGTGCATCAGGAACATGTCGCCCTTGGCGCGTACCTTCACTTCATACGGCTGTCCTGCGCAGATCTCCTTGATGCGGGCTTCGAAACGCGAACCGGGGGTGCCGGTAACAACGTATACGGGCTGCATGTCCAGCGAGACGAGGAATTCGCACATGGAGATGAGCTGGTCCGGATCGCCCCAGATGGCTACGCGCTTGCCGTAGAAGTACTGGTGCATGTCGGAGATCATATCCACGAGCTGGCCGCGTTCGTGCATGACGGAGTCGGGAACGGTGGTTCCGCCCACGGTGCGCAGGATGTTGATGAAGCGGTCGGTCGCGGCAAGGCCGAAGGGCATGTCCAGCACGGTGCAGGGCACCTTGCAGCGGGTATCCAGCAGGCGCGCTGCATCTGCGGAACACCATTCACCAAGGGCCAGCGTGCCGATGGCATCGCCCGAGCCCCTGAGGTCGGCAACGGTTGCACCGCCGGCGGGGAACATGGTGTATTCACCGGTCAGGGGTGCATCCAGAATGCCGGAGGTGTCGGGGAACATGGTGGTGTCCACGCCCGTCATGGCGGCAAGGCGCTTGATTTCCAGCATGTCGGCAGGTTCTACCCAGCCGGGGATGATGTTCACCTTGCCGTTTTTCTTGCCCGAACGTTCGCCGAGCTCCGCCATGGCCTTGACCATGTTGGAAAAGCCGGTGACATGGGAGCCGACGTAGCTCGGGGTGGGAGCGCCGATAACAGTCTTGCCTTCGGGAATCTTGCCTTCCTTCATGGCCTTGTCGGCGATCTGTTTGAGGTCGTCACCGATGGTTTCCGACAGGCAGGTGGTATGCACGGCAATAACTTCAGGCTCATACACCGTGAAGATGTTATCAATGGCCTGCAGCAGGTTGGCCTGCCCGCCGAAAACCGATGCACCTTCTGTGAAGGAGCTGGTGGCGGCGGGAACGGGTTCCTTGTAGTGCCTGGTCAGCGTTGAACGGTGATATGCGCAGCACCCCTGCGAGCCATGGCTGTGCGGAAGGCATCCGTGCACGCCGAGCGCCGCATACATGGCGCCTATGGGCTGGCAGGTTTTGGCCGGATTGATCATCAGGGCGCTGCGTTCAACGACGTCTTTGGGAGTATGTCTGAGTAGCATGTTCTCTTCCTTGTCTCTTGCAATCAGTTGAAGCCGGTTGCGGCAACGTTGCGGTCAAGTCGCGGCGAACCGGTGTTGCCGGAGCAGCCGCTATTCCCAGACGAAGGTTGCCGCGAGTTCCGGGTTGGTCTGCCACGGAGCCTTCATGTAGCTCCACACCTTGCTGCCCACGAGGCGGTCAATTTCCTTGTAGAAGTTGATCGCACCCTTGAATCCGGCATAGGGGCCGCCGGAGTCGTAGCTGTGCAGCTGCTTCATGGGGATACCAAGCTTCTGGATGGAGAATTTTTCCTTGATGCCGGCGCAGAAAATGTCCGGCTTCATGATTTCCACCAGCTTGTCGGCTTCGTACTGGTTGAGGTCGTCGATAACGAGGGTGCCCTTGTCCATGTCGGCGTTCATGCCGTCGTAATGCTTGAATTTGTAACCGGCTTCTTCCAGCGCCTTGAACTCGTCGGCAGACTTGCGGGGGCGATAGAGCTTTTCGTCAGCCGTTACTTCCAGTTCTTCGATGTTACGGGAGTCGGCATCCACCTTGATGTCCGGAATGACCTGACGGCCTTCGTAGTCGTCGCGGTGGCCGAATTCGTACCCGGCGGAGATGGTCTTCATGCCCATTTCAGCGAACAGCTCGCTGTAATGGTGGGCGCGGGAACCACCCACGAAGAGCATGGCGGTCTTGCCTGTGGTGCGGGTGCGCACATCGGCTGCAACGGCTTTGACCTTGGGCATTTCTTCGGCAATCACCTCTTCCACGCGGTCCATGAGCGCCTTGTCGCCGAAATACTGGGCGATCTTGCGCAGGGACTTGGCCGTGGCTTCCGCACCGATGAAGTTCACCTTGATCCACGGAATGCCGTACTTGGCCTCAAGCATGTCGGCCACGTAGTTGATGGAACGGTGACACATGACCGTGTTCAGGTCGGCATGCTGGGCCGAGGCGAACTGGTCGTAGGTGGAGTTGCCGGAGAAGGTGGCAATGTTCGTGATGCCGCACAGGGTCAGCAGGCGGTCTATTTCGAAACCGTCGCCACCGATGTTGTATTCGCCCAGCAGGTTGATCTTGTACTTGCCTTCCTTGGGCGTATCGTTCTCGCCCACAAGGTGGGTAAACACCTGGTTGTTGGCGATATGGTGACCGGCAGACTGCGAGACGCCCTTGTAGCCTTCGCAGGAGAAGGCGAAAACGTTGCAGTCGCCGAACTTGGCCTTCATCTTGCGGGCCACGGCGTGGATGTCGTCGCCGATAAGACCCACGGGACAGGTGGCGAATACTGCGATGCCCTTGGGGTGGAAGAGGTCGTAGGCTTCCTGAATGGCAGCTTCCAGCTTCTTTTCACCGCCGAAGATGATGTCCTGATCCTGCATGTCGGTAGAGAAGCAGTAGGGCATGTAGTTTTCGCCGTCAGGACCGGGTTCGGTCTGGTTGCGGCGGGTGAGCCACGAATAGAAACCGCAGCCGATGGGGCCGTGGGTTATGTTCACGATGTCGCGGGTGGGTCCCAGAATAACGCCCTTGCAGCCTGCATAGGTACAGCCGCGCATGGTGATGATACCGGGAATGGTGCGCACGTTGGCCACTATTTCCGTCGGCGTTTCATTTTCCAGAGCCTCATTGATCATGATCTGCTTGGCGCGCTTGCGGGCCACCTTGGGAGGATACTTCTTCAGAAGCTCTTCCTTGATGTCTGCGGGGCTCAGCTGCACCAGCTTTTTCGTCTTTGCCATCTCAATTCTCCTTGCGTAGGCCGTTCCTCTGTGTGGCATGGCCTGATGCAATTACAGGCCTCTTTGTCCGAGGTCGTCGGGGCGTACCCGGTGCAGCCGTCAGTGCTCAATGTCGGTCGTTACGATATGGATTTCTTGCCCTTTTCCCCGGTACGGACGCGCACTGCATCCCCCATGGGAAGAACGAATATCTTTCCGTCGCCCGGCTTGCCGGTACGGTTTGCTGCGGAGATTACTTCCACCACTTCGTCCACCTGCTCATCGGGAACCACGATGGTCAGCATGCGCTTGGGGTAGAGCTTGCCCTTTTCACCGAGCACGGCAGCGGCTTCTTCGTATCCGCTCTCCGCACCTTCAAGAACGCTCGCGCTGATGAACCCCTTGCCGCGACCCTGCGCTTCGTGCGCGAAGAAGGCGTCTATGCCCGCTTCGTTCAGGGCTGCCTTGGTGCGGTTCATCATGTTCATGCGAACGACAGCGATGACTTCCTTCATTACGCAGCCTCCTCCTTGGCCGTGTCGCACACGCCGGAGCTGATGGTGTAGACGTCGCTCACTTCGCACACGAATATCTTGCCGTCGCCGAAGGCACCCTTGGAGCCCGAGCGGGCGGCTTCCATGATGGTCTTGATGACAAAGTCCTTGTCCTCGGCCTTGATGACGCTCATGAGCATGGTCTTGGGAATTTCATCATAGGTCACTTCGCCGATCTTGATGCCGCGCTGCTTGCCGCGTCCGGCCACGGAGTACTTGGTGACGGCGGGAAAGCCGTTGTCCATGAGGGCCGCCAGAACATCATCAGCTTTTTCGGGTCGCACGATAGCTCTCACCATGATCATCATTGTCTGTTCTCCTGATTGTTATTTCACTTCGCCACAGCGCCCTGCAGTGCAGCGGTTTCGCCTGCGGCTGGGTTGCGGTTCCGCCCCGGCTCCGCAATACGGGGTATTGCGCGGCGACGGCCTGTCGCCCGTCCATTCTCCGGTTCGGGATTGCGGAAGGAGAATGGACTATGATGGTGCCCTTGCCGTTTCCGTGTCGCGCTACGCGGCTTCGAGCAGCCCGTATTCGAGCAGGAGTGCTTCCAGTTCGTCGATTTCCAGCGGGGTGGGGATGACGAACATCTTGTTTTCGTCGATGGCCTTGGCGAGGTTGCGGTATACGTCGGCCTGCACAACTTCGGGGTTCCACTCGATAACGGTCTTGCGGTTGATTTCTGCGCGCTGCACGTCGTTGTCGCGGGGGACGAAGTAGATCATCTGGGTACCCAGCCTGCGGGCCAGTTCCTGAATCATTTCCTTTTCGTTATCCACGTTACGGGAGTTGCAGATCAGGCCGCCGAGGCGCACGTTGCCCGACTGGGCGTACTTCATGATGCCCTTGCAGATGTTGTTGGCTGCGTACATGGCCATCATTTCACCGGAACAGACGATGTAGATTTCCTCTGCCTTGCCGTCGCGGATGGGCATTGCGAAGCCACCGCACACAACGTCGCCGAGAACGTCGTAGAAGGCGTAGTCCAGACCTTCGGACTCTTCATACGCGCCAAGGTTTTCCAGCATGTTGATGGAGGTGATGATACCGCGACCTGCACAGCCTACGCCCGGTTCAGGACCACCGGATTCCACGCACCACGTGTTGCCGAAGCCGGGCTTGCGGATATCGTCCAGTTCAACGTCTTCACCTTCTTCGCGCAGGGTATCGAGCACGGACTTCTGGGCGAGACCGCCGAGCAGCAGGCGGGTGGAGTCCGCCTTGGGGTCACAGCCTACAACCATAACCTTGCGACCCATCATTGCCAGACCGGCCACAGTGTTCTGTGTGGTGGTGGATTTGCCGATGCCGCCCTTTCCGTAAATGGCTACCTTTCTCATGATTTCCTCCTGGAGGTGGTTGGTAATGCTGAACCCTCTAGGGCAAGCGGTGTGCCAAGTTTTATAATTTCTCAGAACATACTTTAATGATTGGTAAATTTCACAAAAGAGGGAGGCGCGTGGTCGGGACGGGGGAGTGTGGGAAACTACACACCTACCCACCGTAAGTGTAGGAAACTACAAAAGTGCATTTTTTCATCACGGCATGTGTAGGTAGTGCTTTGCCCTGTGATGACGGTGGGTTGCGGTATCGTTCAACTTTGGCACTGATCATGCTCATATGTGTTCAGGTCCGCGGAAGTTCCTGCGGGCAGATGCACAATCTCTCTCAAGGAGAATGACCATGCTGATCGATACGACACTCAGGGAAGGGGCACAGTTGTTCGGGGCCTACTTCAAGATGGAGACAAGGGAGGCAATCCTCTCCGGCCTGCTGCGCCTTGGCGTGGATGAAGTCGAAGTCGGCTGGGTTGGTCAGGAAGGCATTGACGAGCTTGTGCGCCGCATTCGTCCACGGGCAGGCCGGACCAGGCTGAGCGTGTGGAGCCCTTGCCGTTCTGCAGACATCCGCACTGCCTCTGAACTGGGCGTGGACAGGATCAACATAGGCATACCCGTTTCGGATGCCCACATGAGCAAGCGCCTCGGGCTGGACCGCAAGGGGCTGCTGGAAAAGCTGGGGCGTATGGTCCTCAGCGCCGGGCTTGCCGGTATCCGCTATATTTCCATAGGGTTTGAAGATGTCTCGCGGGCGGACAGGGACTTTGCGCTGGATGCGGCCCTGCTTGCCCAGAGCATGGGGGCCTCGCGCATCCGTCTGGCAGATTCGCTCGGCGTGCTTTCCCCGCGTGAGATGGGCGGGCTGGTGGAATTTTTCCGCTCACAGCTGACCATTCCCGTTGCGGTGCATTGCCATAACGACTTCGGCATGGCCACGGCCAACGCCGTGAGCGCACTGCAGAGCGGAGCGGATTTTGCCGATGTGAGCGTGCTCGGCATAGGCGAGCGCTCGGGCATTGCCGCAACGGAGGAGCTGGCTGCCTATCTGGCCGTGCGCGGGGGAGCTTCAAAGTATCACGCAGAGCACCTGCGCGACCTGTGCTCCCTTGTGGCCGGAGCTGCCGGAGTGGACATTCCCCGCACCAAGGCCGTGGCCGGAGCGGATATCTTTGCCTGCGAATCAGGCCTGCATGCCCACGCACTGAGCAAATCGCCCGAACTGTTTGAACCCTACGATCCTTCCCTCATCGGAGCGAACCGCAAGCTCGCCGTGGGCGGCAAGAGTGGCAAGGCGGCCGTCTCTGTTGCGCTCGGCTCTGCCCGTTCGCATTATCCGGCAGGGCAGATCGAAGATCTGGTTACCTCTGTCAGGCGCATGTCGTGGGAACTCGGCAGGCCGCTGACGCAGGATGAATTTTCACACCTCGCGGATTCCGCGCGCAAGCACTAGGAGGTTGTCATGCACATGGTACATACCCGTTATGGTGATCTTGTCCCCCAGCGAACCACGGATGATCTGCGCAGAAAAGAACTGCTGCCCGTGGACCTGTATGAAGACGGCAGCCCGCGCGGACTGCCTCTGGAAACGCAGGTGCTCATAGACACGCCCGCAGGGGTGGTTCCGGCCGAGTTCATCTCCTTTTATCCCGACGGCAGTCTCAACCGCGTGTTCCCTCTCAACGGCAGGCTTTCCGGCTACTGGACGCAGGATGATGAGGCGCGGCTTTCCGAACCTGTGAGCCTGCAGACGCCTGTTGGCGAGCTGCATGCCCGCGTGATCAGCGTCAGTTTTTACAAAACGCAGGCCCTGCGTAGTCTGACCCTGTGGCCGGGCGAGGTGGTGAGCGTGCAGACTCCCGCGGGGCTGATCAAGACCCGCACCGGAGTGAGTTTTTATCCTGATGGTTCCATCCGTTCTCTTGAACCCGCCGCGCCTGTGGCCGTGAAAACGCCCGTCGGCGAGATTATGGCCTTTGATCCTGACGCCGTGGGTGTGAACGGCGATTGCAATTCTCTGGTGTTCAATCCCGATGGTTCGGTGCGCAGCCTGTGCACGGTGTCTTCGCGGGTTACGGCCTTCATGCCGGACGGAACACGAACCGTGTGCTGCCCGCAGTGGCGCGAGAGCTTCTGCGGCGATACCGAGCGGGAGATAACACCCATGGCCATTCTGTTTGACGGGGGCGACGTTGTGATCCGTTCCTCGGCGGAAGATGCGTCGGTGCGTTTTGACGGTGACCGTGCCGTGGTCTTTGCCGGAAGGTGGGAGGGAATGCACGTGGCCCGTTTTGCAGGCATGCCCCTGCTGCCACGCACCTCATGCAGCCATTAGCCGGTATTGCCGGATAGAATGAAAATGGGTTGCACCAACAGGTGCAACCCATTCGGACTGCAGAGTAAGTCATTTAGGGGGGAATTTTTTGGCTCCGCCGGGCAGGAACCTAACGTTCCTGCACCTCGTTTAAGCGATGACAATCTGTTTTTGGACTACAGCTCCGTCTTAACGGGAATGTGGTTTTACTGAAAACGAGGGGGTGTCGTTACCCTGTGGTTTGCGCCTGTTGGTACAAACCTTTTTTTATGTAAAAAAATCTTAGTTCTGCCCTGAGCGTGGGCTATAATCGGCAGCAGCTTGCCCGCCTGCCTGTTGCGTTGTTTCGTCCTGTCCGGCCTCATCTCCGGCCTCATCTCCGGCCTCATCATCTCCGGTCTTGTCAGGCTGGTCTGCCAGCAGTGAGGCGAAGCGATGGTCGAATTCACGCTGGGCAACGGTGTGCACGGCTGCATACGCTGCCTTGTAGCTTGCCAGACAGCGGGCACCAAAGGCGGAAAGCTGGTAGCCGGACTTGTTGCCCCCGCGCTTCACCAACACGGGCTGCCCCATCCGTTCTTCAATTTTGCGGATGCGCCCCCATGCCGTGCGGTACGACATGCCTATTTCCTTGGCCGCGCCGGCAAGGGAACCGGTGGTTTCCACCCCCTGCAGCAGCGCAAAGCTGCCCATGCCGAAGGCGTTTTCACCGTCTACTTCTATCCAGAATTTTACCCGCATCCGCAGTGTTTTTTCTGCCATCTCTTTCATCCTTTCCTGATCTTCATACACCAGAGATACCAGTAACCTGTCCACTGCTCAAGGCACATGGTCAACGGTTGTTTCCGGCTGTTTCGCAGCGTGCAAGCCCATTTCATTTCGCGTTTGTTTATTGACTTTATATGTTCATGGCGACATAAGAAAATTGGAAATGGGTGAATACTCTCTAACATCGGGGTTTCTCAGGGGCATCTTGATTGACTGTGGCTTGATGAAAAAAGAGTAATTATTCCAAGCTTGAACGCTTCCATGCTCGAGTTCACGTACCGTATCGGAGACTGCGCACATGATGAAGACCATTCCCGTTCAAGAGGCCGTTGGCACCGTCCTCTGTCACGATCTAACCCGAATTGTACCCGGCGAGTTCAAAGGCCGGGCTTTCAAGAAGGGGCATGTTATCCGCCCCGAAGACATTCCTGTCCTGCTCAACATAGGCAAGGAACATCTGTATGTGCTGGCGCTCGACAAGGGGCAGCTGCACGAGGATGAAGCCGCCTTGCGCATCGCCCACGCTGCGGCGGGGCCGGGTATCTCCTTTTCGGAGATCAGCGAAGGGCGCATCAACTTCATGGCCGAACGCGGCCTGCTTACCGTGAATGTGGAGGCGCTGCACGCCATCAATTCCATTGAGGAAGTGGTGCTCGCCACCATGCACACAGGCCAGTTTATTACCGAACCGCGTGCCGTTGCCGGTACGCGGGTGGTTCCGCTGGTCATAGACGAAGAAAAGATACGCAGGGTGGAAGAAATTTGCGCCGCGCACTACCCGGTGGTGCAGGTAAAGCCCGTTCTGGAACAGCGCATAGGCGTTGTGACCACGGGCAGTGAAATCTTCCACGGCCGCATCGAAGACAAGTTCGGTCCGGTGCTGCGTCGCAAGTTTGCCGGATTCGGCTCCGAGGTCATGGGGCAGACCTTCGTGGGCGACGATCCGGAGACAACCCGTGACGCCATCCTTGCCTTTGTGGAGCAGGGGGCGGACATGGTTGTGGTGACCGGAGGCATGAGTGTTGACCCGGACGACCAGACACCGGCCAGTATCCGGGCCACAGGGGCTGAAATCGTAACCTATGGCTCGCCCACCTTTCCGGGCGTGATGTTTCTACTTTCCTATCTTGGCGGCGTGCCCGTTCTGGGGTTGCCCGGGTGCGTCATGTACTACCGCGCCAGCATTTTCGACATTGTGGTGCCGCGTTTGCTGGCCGGAGAGCGGCTTACCCGCAAGGACATAGTGGCGTTGGGGCACGGGGGTTTCTGCGCATGCTGCGAGCCCTGTCGCCACCCTATCTGTCCTTTCGGCAAGCCGGGCTAAACCCGAACCCGCGGCCTTTCGGGGCGCGCGAACTGGACGATGTTGCCGGACCGCTGTTTGCCTGAATCGTCCGGCCCGAGTTATCACCTATAAGGAGGATTTCGATGATCAAGCGTATGATCCATGTCAATGGCGCCCCCCGTATGGCCATTGCCGCTCCTGAAACCACCCTCGCAACCTATCTGCGTGAAAGTCTTGGCCTTACCAGTGTTAAGGTTGGCTGCGGACAGGGACATTGTGGCAGCTGTAACGTTATCGTGAACGGAAAGCTTATCCGCTCTTGCAGTTACAAGATGAGCCGTCTGAATGATAGTGACTCCATCACTACGCTGGAAGGTATTGGCACTCCCGACAATCTGCATCCTATTCAGGTCGCATGGCTGGCACATGGTGCCGCTCAGTGCGGCTTTTGTTCTCCCGGTTTCATAGTCTCCACCAAGTTGCTGCTGGATACCAATCCCAAGCCTTCGCGTGACGATGTGCGCGACTGGTTCCAGAAGCATCGTAACGCCTGCCGCTGCACCGGCTACAAGCCGCTGGTGGACGCCGTTATGGATGCCGCCGCTGTGCTGCGCGGAGAGAAGAAGCTTGATGATCTCTATTTCCAGATTCCTGCCGACGGCAAGATCTGGGGTACCAAGTATCCCCGTCCCAGCGCCGTTGCCAAGGTTACCGGTACGCTCGACTTCGGTGCCGACCTCGGCATCAAGATGCCCGAAGGCACGTTGCGCCTCGCTCTTGTGCAGGCCGAAGTCTCCCATGCCAGAATTCTGGGCATAGACACCAGCGAAGCGGAAAAGATGCCCGGCGTGGTCAAAGTGGTCACCCATAAGGACATCAAGGGCAAGAACCGCATCACCGGTCTTATCACCTTCCCCACCAACAAGGGTGACGGCTGGGATCGTCCCATTCTCTGTGATGAGAAGGTATTCCAGTTCGGCGACGCCATTGCCATTGTCTGCGCCGATACCGAATGCCACGCCAAGGCTGCCGCAGCCAAGGTGAAGGTTGATCTGGAAATTCTGCCCGCATACATGAGCGCCCCCGAAGCCATGGCTGAAGACGCCATGGAAATTCACCCCGGCACTCCGAACGTCTACTTCGAGCAGAAGATTGCGAAGGGTGAAGACAGCGCCCCCATCTTCAAGAAGGCCGACGTGGTGGTGGAAGACGATTTCTATGTCGGCCGCCAGCCGCATATGCCCATCGAGCCGGACGTGGGCTTTGCTTTCTTCAATGAAGAAGGCAAGCTGTGCATCCACTCCAAGTCCATCGGCCTGCACCTGCACATGTACATGATCGCTCCCGGTCTTGGTATGGACCCCGAGAACATGATCATGGTGCAGAACCCCACCGGCGGCACCTTCGGTTACAAGTTCAGCCCCACCATGGAAGCACTGGTCGGCGCGGCAGCCATTGCTACCGGTCAGCCCGTGTACCTGAACTACACCTGGTTCCAGCAGCAGACCTACACCGGCAAGCGCTCTCCGTTCTTCATGAACGTGCGCTTTGCCGCTACCAAGGACGGCATGCTGCAGGCCATGGAAAGCGACTGGACTGTTGACCACGGCCCCTATTCCGAATTCGGCGACCTGCTTACCCTTCGCGGTGCGCAGTTCATCGGCGCGGGCTACAACATTCCCAGCATCCGTGGTATCGGCCGCACCGTGTGCACCAACCACGCATGGGGTTCCGCCTTCCGTGGCTATGGTTCGCCGCAGAGCGAATTTGCCTCTGAAGTGCTGATGGACGAACTGGCTGATAAGCTCGGCATGGACCCGCTGGAACTGCGTTACAAGAACGTGTACCGCGAAGGTTCCACCACGCCCACCGGCCAGACGCCGGAAGTGCTTTCCCTGCCTGAAGTGCTGGATAAGGCACGTCCCATGTACAAGGCCGCCAAGGAACACGCTGCCAAGGCTTCCACCGCGGAAGTGAAGCGCGGCGTGGGTATCTCGCTCGGCGTGTACGGTTGCGGTCTGGACGGCCCTGATACGGCGGAAGTGTATGTGGAGCTGAACCCCGACGCGACGGTCACGGTTTACGCCACCTGGCATGACCATGGTCAGGGCGCGGACATCGGCACCCTTGCCACCGCGCACGAAGGGCTGCGTCCGCTGGGCATCCGTCCCGAAAACATCAAGCTTGTGCTGAACGATACCGCCGTGTGCCCCAATGCGGGTCCCGCAGGCGGCAGCCGCTCGCAGGTTGTTGTCGGCCGCGCCATCAAGGCCGGTTGTGAACTGCTGGTCGGCGGTATGCGCAAGAAGGACGGCACGTTCCGTACCTACGATGAAATGAAGGCCGAAAACATTGCCGTGAAGTACAGCGGCAAGTGGTCTGCTCCGTGCACCGACTGCAACGCAGACGGTCAGGGCAACCCCTTTGCTGCTTACATGTACGGTCTGTTCATTGCCGAAGTGGCAGTGGAACTGGCAACCGGCAAGACCACCGTGGAAAAGATCTCCATGGTGGGCGACGTGGGCGAAATCGCCAACAAGCTGGCTGTGGACGGCCAGCTCTACGGCGGCCTTGCTCAGGCCATCGGTCTTGCCCTGTACGAAGACTTCGAGGACATCAAGAAACACTCCACCATGCCCGGTGCCGGGTTCCCCTACATCAAGCAGATTCCTGATGACATCGTGCTCGAGTATGTGGAAACCCCGCGTCCCGAAGGTCCCTTCGGCGCATCCGGCGTAGGCGAACTGCCTCTTACCTGCCCGCACGCAGCCGTGGTAAACGGTATCTACAACGCCTGCGGCGTGCGTATCACCAAGCTCCCGGCTCTGCCGGAGAAGGTGCTTGCCGGACTGAAGGCCAAGAAGTAACCGTCGTCTCCTGAAATGATTCGGGCGGCTCCTTGCAGTGCAAAGAGCCGCCCGTTTTTTGTGAAGTGGTGCGGAGAACGGGAGCGTATCAGCGCTTGGTGCGCTCCAGCAGTTTGCCCAGCTTGTTCTGCAGCATCTCCGGCGTGAAGGGCTTGGGCAGGAAGGAGGACACGCCACACTTGCGCGCAAGGGCTGCCTGCGATCTGCCCGATTCGGTGGTGGCCATGATTACGGGGGTGGTGGCATACAGCGGCATGGCGCGCAGTTTTTCCGTGAACTGAATGCCGTCCATTACGGGCATGTTCATGTCCACGACAATGACATCAAAGACGCCTTCCAGCCCTTCCACAATATCCAGCGCATCGCGGCCGTGTTCCGCGAGCATGACATCGAAGCCAATGGCCGAGCCGTGCGTGCGGTAGAAGTTGCGCATGGCCGTTGAGTCGTCAATGGCAAGCAGTTTGGGCCTTCCGCTTTCCTGCTTCGGCAATTCCTTGCGGATGGCTTCGGCATCGCGTGCGGCCTGTTCGCCTTCGCATTGCTTCAGCGCCTCGGCGAAGGTCAGCATGGTTTCGGCGTTGTTACACTTGAGAATCAGGCTGATGAGAATGCGTCCGGCAACCGGGTCGGCATGCAGATAGGGAAACAGTTTGACGGCATGTGCCGCGATGATTGCCTGCAGAATACGCTGGGCCTGTGCATCGCGTGCGGCCATGCGGTCTGCTATTATTTCGAGAAAACGTTTACCCACCATGGGCGATGCCAGCGACTCCAGTGCATACACGATGGCCAGAAGCGTTGTGGGTTCCTGTTCCACGGGCAGGGCGTCCGTGAGTGCCACAAGACTTTTGACGCCCGGCGTACAGCCGAGTGCTTCGTAGATGGCAAAGCCGACGTTGGGGTCGGAGGCAGCCCCCTGCTCAAGCGCATGAATGAGCGGGTGCGCGGCAGACTTGTGGGCAATGTCGCGCAGGGCGTTGGCGGCCATGACGCGGCTGTCCTTGTCGGAATCGAGCAGCGCCGGGGCAATGTGCGGAATGGCCAGCTCGCCGCAGCGCACAAAGGTTTCCAGAACAATGCGGCGTGCTTCCGGATTTTTGTGATGTATGAAGCGGGCCAGCTCCGAGAGGGCCGGGGCATGGCTGGAAGCGCCGATGCGGCCGAGAGCCTCAATGGCGGCCCATGTGGTTATGCCGCACACCGCGTAGCGGTCGTCAGCTTCGTTGGCTGATATGATGTCGGTGAGGGGCTGGATGCAGGATGCGTCGCCCAGTGCTCCGAGATATTGGATACACAGGGAAGCAATGACCGGATCGGCATGCCGCATGTGTTCGTGAAACACCGGAATGGCAGCATCGGAACCTATGCGCCCGAGTGCAGTGAGTGTTTCGTTGAGAGATGCCGAATCGTCTGCCTTGCTGAGGCGGGCAATCAGTACGGGAGCCGCTTCGACAAGATGCATCTCACCGGCAAGATCTCTGCACAGGGCGGCGTACGGTCCGTGCGGATGCTCAATGCCGCTGACAATGCTGTCCGGATTTTTTTGCAGCAGGGTCCGCATGGTGTTGCGAACCATGGTGTCTGCAGCAGTGTCGCCTGTGGGCTCCAGAAAAAGGGGAGTAAGTTCGGCGAGAGCCTGTGCCGCAGGCTCGCCCTGCAGTTTGTGCAGCGCCTGAGCCTGCTCCAGAAAATCGAGTGAGCGGAAAGAATCTGCGAAGGACACGATGACCTCCCTGCGAGCAGTCATTTCCCAGCGGGATTTATTCGAAGCAGAACTCCACTGTGAAGTCGCCATTGGCAGTGGAGAAGGGTATGGCCATTATCGGGCTTTTGGTGACATGCGTTATGGAATGGTTGTCACCCATGATGACTGAAGGAGTAGACCCCTGAAACACCATGCCCATTTCAGCAAGCCCCGCTCTGGCCTGTCCGGAGATCATGTTGGTTACTTCGCCTACGGCATCCTTCGTATCCTGCAGCAGATCCTGAATGTCGTCTCCGAGCATGGCTTTCACCAGCGCTATGGCGCATTTTTTGGTGAAAGTGACCGAGATGCTCCCGTTCTTATAGCCTGTGATGCCGATAACGGCAGACACGTCGCCCTGCGCAACCGTGTTTTTCTTGACATACGGCATCCCCGGCACGGGATTGATGCCCGCCATGGTGGAGAGGACGTTGACGGTTGCACTGATAAAGGGTTTTGCTACCTCGATTCCGGTGCTCATTGTGAAGGACTCCTTGCATTCCCGACTGTCGGATGTCGTATTTTCCCGCTAACTGCGTGATAGATCACTTTTGGGGTGATACGTAAATCCTACTGTAGATGCCGGACTCCGTAAAGTGAATTATTGTTCGTCATAGGCATGTTATAAGACATGCTATGCAGCGTGGGCAGCCTTGTTTTCCGCGTGACCGGACACTGCGGCGAGATTTCTGCGGATGGAATCGCACAGGCGGTTGTTGCCGCCGGTACGGCGTTCCAGCACCTCAAGCGCTGCCGCAAACAGTTCCGTCGCCTGCGGGTTTTTGCCCTGTGCCGCAAAGATGAGGGCAAGGTTGTTCTGTATCTTGGCGGTGTAGCCTTCGGCCCCCAGCGCGTTCGCCTTGCGCAGGGCCTGATGCAGCATGAACTCGGCGTTCATGAAGTCTCCGCGGGCCATGGCCTGCATACCCTGTGTGTTGAGGGAGCCGATTACCTTTGCAGCGCACATGTCAGTATCTCCTGTATGATTCGTTCCCGGCCTGTTTTGGCAAACGGGGTGGTGTTATCTAGTTGGATTCAAGGCTGTTGCGCAGGGTGGACACGCCACATGCGTGTATCATGCGCACGGGGATATTGCGGGACTTGGCGTAGTTGAGCACTTCCTTGCGGGCCGCGTGCGAAACCTTGCTGGTGAACACGATAACCAGATCCGGACTGCCCATCTGGCTGCTGATCTGGTTTTCCTTGCCGGTGAAAACCTTCAGGTCAACGCCGCGGGACTTGGCTGCGTTGATGTAATCCCTTCTCAGTCTGTCCATGCCGCCTATGAGGGTTGCGCACATTGGTGAGTCCTTTGTGGTTGGTGGTTGAAAGGTCTTGGCAAAGTGCCGTTTCGTCGTCCTGACATATTCCTTAATTGAAAATGAATTTCATTGTCAACTAAAAACCTTTCTTTGCTCAAATCCCTACTCCTGATAGGAAGCGGTTACGCGTGAACGGCGTTTGTTTTTTCGCCCGTCATGGTGCTTGTTGTGATGTGAATACGCTTCGTTTTGCGGAGAATGATAGATGATGAACGGACTGAGGATGCAGGCCCTGCGCCTGCTCTGCATTGCCTGCTGCCTGACTTGCGGCATAGGCGTGTCGTGGATGTTCCCTGACAGGGGATTCGCGCATCCGCATGTATTTGTGGATGCAACCGTGGACTTTGTTTTTGAAAATGGTGGTCTTGCAGGCATGAAAGTGCACTGGACGTTCGACCCCATGGCCAGCAGTCAGTATCTCACGGATCTTGATATTAACGGAGACGGCACGCTTACGGCAGAAGAATGGACCTCGCAGCGCGATGACATCGCCGTTTTTCTGGCTGAGGAACGCTTTTTTCTGCACGTTGCCGTGAACGGACAGTCGGTGTTTATTCCGTCCATCCGCGATTTTGTGGCCACGTTCGAGAACGGGAAGCTGGAATATTCCTTCTTTGCCCCGCTCGCAGCCGAGAACGGCAGCGATGTGATTGTGGCTGTTTTTGATCCCTCCTACTACACCGACTTTCAGATCGCCGAAGAGAGCTTCCGTTTCTCCGGCAGGTCCGAGGGTATTTCCTATACACTGGACGATGCGCCGGAGCTGGCTTTTTATGAAGGCCAGATCATTCCGTTGGCGGCACGGGTCCACTTTTGATCATGATGAAGAGTTGTACGATGACTATGCGCATGGCAGCCGTGTGTACCGCGGTGCTGTTGTTTTTGTGTTCGATGTCCCTGAGCGTCCCTGTAACGGATGGTGTTTCGTCTCTGCAACTGGGCATGGTGTCTGCTTCGCTGGCGAATCCCTTTACCAAGGGGGCGCATGGCCGCAGCCCGGGACAGGCAGAGGAGAAGGCTGCGGGCGGTTTCGAGCAGCAGGATCAGACTGCCATTGCCCCCGGCAACGGTACGCAAGAAGGGGCGCTGCAGGCTCCGGTTGCAGAGACGGGCGGAGCGAGTCTTCCGCATGCCGAGGCAGGTTTTCTGGCCACGCAGTATACACGCATGTTGCGCGCTGTGACCGTGATGCAGAAGGAGATGCGTGAAAAACTGTCCGAGCTGGGCAAGGACATCGCTGCCAACCCTGCGGGTGGTTCGTTCTGGACATTCATAGGTCTGTCTTTTTTTTACGGAGTAGTGCACGCGTTGGGACCGGGCCACGGCAAGGCCGTGGTGTTTTCCTATTTTCTCGGCAAGCGGGGCAGCATTGCGCGCGGTTTTGCCATGGGGCACCTGCTTTCATTCGTGCATGCCATGTCGGCCGTGGTGCTCGTATTCGTTTTGCAGTGGGTGCTCGGCAACAAAGGCTCGCAAGGGTTTGACGAAGCCGGCGGGGTGTTGCAGCACGTGAGCTATGGACTTGTGGCCGTGATCGGGCTGCTTATGCTGGTGCATGCGTTGTATGAGACATTTTCCGGCAGGCAGGCTGCCCGCATATGCTGTGCAGCGGCACCGCAGGCGGGATATGGCGGCATTGCCGCTGTTTCCATGCTGGCGGGGCTGGTACCCTGTCCGGGCGCGGCGCTGGTGCTCGCCTTTGCCATGGGGCTGGGGCTGCCGTGGACGGGATTTTTTGCGGTGCTTGCGCTTGCGTTGGGCATGGGGCTGACAACATCGCTCTTCGGTGTTCTCAGCATTGCCTCGCGCAGCGCGCTTGTGCATGTGGCAGGCAGAGGGCCGAGGTTGCTCACGGTCATGTACAGTTGTCTCGCCATCGGCGGGGCGCTGGGCATTACCCTGCTCGGCACCATGTTATTCCTTTCCGCACGATGCTGATGAAGAAAGCCGCCTTTTCAGGCGGCTTTTTTTGTCGTTGGTGTCGGGCCTAAGCATCTTCCCACGAGATACACTGCACCGGGCAGGTGTTGATGGCGTCTTCAACGCAATCCGCTTTTGTTTCCGGGTCTATGACTTCCGCATATTCGTTGCCGCTGGACATCCGGAACGCTTCGGGGCAAAGTTCCACACACGATTCGCAGGCAATACATTCATTTGTGTCAAGCACCAGAATCTTGGCCATGAATTTCTCCTGTTATTTGCGACATGGGGTCAGGGGTATACAGACACAACACTGATATACCGTTTTATCAATGTCGGCGGCAAGAAATTCTTACATACAGCGGTTCGAAAGGTGGAGAGCATGGAGTCGGGCGGAAAGCAGGCGAAGGAACATCTGGCAAGGGCCAAGGCATATTTTCAGCGGCACGACGTGATGCGTGCGCTGGAGGCTGTGGTAAATGCCCTGCAGGTTATGCAGAAGGGGATTTCCGGGCCGGACAAGATGGCGGCTGATGCAGCCCTGCGGGAAATGATCGGCCTGCTCAACCGTACCGAAGAGATAAGCACCCGCTTTCCCAAGGGGGTTCCCTTCAAGCCCGGTATTGAGCGTCAGCTCTACACGCTGTTCAATCAGGTGCTGCAGTCCATCCGCATGGCGCAGGAGCACGAAAGCTACACGCAGACACTGGAACGGAAGCAGAAGCTGGACAGGGTGCTCAACTATGGCTGCAAGCTGCTGGAAGCCGGTAAGGTGCAGGACGCAGAAGGAGCCTTTCAGGAAGCCATTGAGTGCTATGTGGATGAGCATTCAATGTTCCGCATGATGGGTGAGGCCTGCCTTGCGGTGAAACAGCCGCGTATGGCGGCCAAATACCTCAAGCAGGCCGTGAAGGTCGACAAGGACAAGGAGCGCTCAGGACGCTTGCTTGTACGCGCACTGGAAGAAAGCGGCAATATTCCGGCTGCCAGAAAGCTGGAAGCCGAGCTGAAGCTTTCCTAGCTGCCGTTCGAATCTTTCCGGCCAGCTGTCGGCTGGCTGTCAATTCCACGTATCTGCCAATTGTCAGCAGGGCATACGCCGGACGTACGCCGACCGCCTGCCGGACAGCTCAGACATCTGCCGACACCATGCCGGACATTAGCCATCCATCTTCCGGACACCGTCGGGCATCTGGTCATCCCCTGACAAGTATCTGTTCATTAGCACCCGCAGCGGCCTTGGTTACGTAGCCTTCGTTCGCCATTGCGTGTGGGAAACGCTGCGCGTATGGCGCGAGCATCCCCTCGCGCATGTCGCATACGTCGGAAGGCCATGCAGGCCGCGTAGACGAACTGGTCGGCCGCAACTACAGATCCAGCAGGGCGGCCACACGGTCGGGATCAAGCGCGTGCTGTGTCAGGCCGTCGTTGCTGCCCTGTCCCAGCAGGGACATGGCTGCGCCGTACGCCAGATCAACGTCATCGGCAGCTTCAGGCGGCAGGGTGCCAGCCTGCATGCCGAGACCGGCTTCCTGCGTGGTTACACCTTTTTCTTCAAGCTTTCTGCGCGCAACTTCGTTGCCCTTGCGCAGCATGTCCTCAAGCTTTTCAAACGGATCATTACGGGTAAGGCCGGATATCTGCATGTCTGACTCCTTGGAAGAGTATTCCTGCCTCGCCTCGTTGCGCCCTGGCTGTGACGGCGGGGAAGGAAGTTGTTTCCGTACCTCCATTGTTAAGCAAAAAACGGGCGAATACGTGTTTTGTCAATGAATGCCTGCGGTTGCGCGAGGAGGGGGAAAAACATTCCTTTACGTCCCGCAAGCGACGGGGCGGGGCTGTCTGCATGTATCCGTATGGGCGTTGAAGAATTCGTCAAAAAGGACATATTTGTAAAATTTGTTGTAAGCGCCTATGCATCCTGCTATGGGAAGCCTGCTTTTATACTCTGGTGTTGTGCCGCAATTCAGTCCGGCAGCAATCGGGCCGGTGTGGAGTTTTTGAACAATGGTGCAAGCGTTCATACGAAAAATCGATGCGTTAACAGAAGTGATAGGCAAGGCGACCATGGGGCTAGCCCTCTTGCTGGTTGTACTGGTGATGGCCGATGTCGCCATGCGGTATGTGTTCAGCATCAGCTTTGCCTCGGTGCGCGAGCTGGAATGGCACATCTATTCCCTGCTGTTCCTCTTCGGCGGGGCCTATACGCTGCGGCATGACGGCCATGTGCGCGTGGACGTGGCCTATCAGCATTTCAGCCCCAGAATGCGGGCGCTGGTCAACGTGATCGGCTGTCTGATCTTTCTGTTTCCGGGGTGTTATCTGGTCATCCGCACCTCTGCCATGTTTACCAAATTCAGCTGGATGATGGCCGAACAGTCGCCGGACCCCGGCGGGCTGCCCTTCCGCTGGTTCCTCAAGGGATGCCTGCCTGTGGCCTTTGGCCTGCTGGCCCTGCAGGGCGTTTCGTTCTTTCTGAAGAATCTGCTTGTGCTGCTCGGCAAGGCAGAAGCGGAGGAGGCATAGCATGCATCAGGCACTTGCAGGCTGGCTCTTTGTCGGCATGACGGCCATGCTCATGCTTGGTTTTCCCGTTGCGTTCACGCTGCTCGGGACGTCGCTCATCTTCGGGGTAATCGGTTTCGGCTGGGATTTCTTCAATCTCATGCCCCTGCGCGTGTGGGGCGTGATGAGCAATTTTACCTATACGGCTGTTCCGCTGTTCATCTTCATGGGCATGACCATGGAGCGTTCGGGCATTGCCACCAAGCTCATCGAGTCCATGGGAACCATGCTGGGCCGTGTCCGCGGCGGCATGGCCATTTCCGTTGTGCTGGTCGGGGCGCTTCTCGGTGCCTCCACAGGCATTGTGGGCGCGACCGTGGTCACCATGGGGCTGCTTGCTCTGCCCACCATGATGCGCTGCGGCTACAAGAACACGCTTTCCACAGGAGTTATCGCGGCATCGGGTACTCTCGGGCAGATCATTCCTCCTTCCATCATCCTCATTCTTCTGGGCGACATTATCGGCGTGCCAGTCGGCGATCTCTTCATAGGAGCGCTGGTTCCCGGTTTCATGCTGGTGCTGTTCTACATCATCTACATCATGCTCTATTCCAAGATCTGGCCGGAGAATGTACCCGCCGTGATCTGCGGCCCACGCTGCAAGCCCGGTGATCCGGAGTATGACGAGTGCTCCATCGGAGCGGACATGCCGGGAATACGGGACCTGATGGGAGCATTTTTGCCGCCCCTGTTCCTCATTCTGTCAGTGCTGGGTACTATCTTCGCCGGTATTGCCTCTCCCACGGAAGCTGCGGGCGTGGGGGCCTTCGGCGCGCTCATTCTCAGCTATATGAACGGCAAGTTCAGCTGGCAGATGCTCAAGGAAGTCATGGAATCCACCATGCGCCTTACCAGCATGATCTTCATTATCCTTGTGGGTGCCACGGCCTTCGGCCTCGTATTCCGAGGACTTGGCGGCGATCATCTGGTACGCGATTTCGTGCAGGCTCTTCCTTTCGGCAAATGGGGCGTGCTCGCTGTGGTGATGTTCCTCATCTTCCTCATGGGTTTCTTTCTCGACTTCATCGAGATTACCTTCATCCAGATTCCCGTGCTGGCTCCCATCATGATCGAATCGGGTTTCGACCCGACGTGGCTGGCGCTGATATTTGCTCTGAATCTGCAGACATCCTTCCTTACGCCACCGTTCGGGTTCTCGCTCTTTTACCTCAAGGGGGTGTGTCCGCCACAGGTCTCCACCCTTGATATCTACAAGGGGATCATTCCCTTTGTGGCCATTCAGCTGCTTGTGCTGGGTATCTGCGCTGCGTTCCCCGACCTGCTGCTGTGGCTGCCGCATATGGCCGCAGCCCGATAGTTAGCCGCGTCTCCGCTGATGACAACAAGCCCCCGCAACGTGCATTGCGGGGGCTTCAGACTGCTGACAAAGTCATTTCTGGTATTTTGGGGCTCCGCCGGGCAGGAACCTAACGTTCCTGCACCTCGTATAAGCGATGAAAATCCGTTTTTTGACCTCGGTTCCGGCTTAACAGGAATACGGGTTTACTGAAAACAAGGGTTTTTCATGAACCTTAAGCCCCCGCAACGCGTGTTGCGGGGGCTTAGTTTTCGTGATCAGGCGCTGGCGTGCAGGCGATCGGGAAAGGCCGGATTCTTCTGCTGTCAATTCGGCACGAACCGGCAGGATCGGCACGGTCGCAGAACAGGCTGGACAGGGTATTGTCCGACCGGCAGACAGCGTGTGCCCCGCCCGGGCAGCCCATGTTAGAGTCTGCAGTTATTTGCCGGCATCGTCCTTCAGGGAATCCACAAGGCTGCTCAGTTCGCTGGCTTCTCCCGCAAGCTGCTGTATGTCGTTGTCGGATTCCGCAACACGCTGGGCGTTTTCGTTTGCGATACGGTTGATTTCATCCACACTGCTGGTGATCTGCTCGGATGCGGCGGACTGCTGCTCGGCTGCCGTGGCAATGGACTGCACCTGCATTGCTGCTTCCTGCGCCATGGAAACGATTTCATACAGCACCTGACCGGACTGGTTGGATAGCTCCGTGGCACCGTTGATGGCGTCCACAGCTTCATCCATGCCTGTGACGTTGGCCTTGGCAAGGTTCTGTATGGATTTGATGCTCTCGCCCACTTCCTTGGTGGCACCCATGGTTTTTTCGGCCAGCTTGCGCACTTCGTCTGCCACAACCGCAAAGCCGCGGCCGGCCTCGCCAGCTCGGGCTGCTTCAATGGCAGCGTTCAGGGCCAGCAGGTTGGTCTGGTCGGCAATATCGTTGATGACGTTCATGACCTGACCGATGGCAACGGACTGTTCGCCAAGATTGTGCATATTGTCTTTGAGATTGGTGGTAATGGTCTGCAGGGCGTTCATGGACTTGACTGTTTCCGAGACAACGGAAGAACCCTGCAGGGCTTTTTCACGCGATTTTTCTGTCTGCTCTGCGGCTTCACTGGCATTGCGCGCCACTTCCAGCACCGTGGCATTCATTTCTTCCATGGCGGTGGCTGTTTCGCTGATGCGGGTCATCTGGTTTTCCGTGCCCTGGCGAATCTCTTCACTTCGCATGGCAAGATCGCTGGTGGCGGTGGAAATGCGCGATACCACGCCCTCAAGGCGGCCTGCTGCGGTGAGCATGCCCTCGCGGGTGGCTTTTTCCGCCTGTTGCATGGCCTCTTCGGCCTTGCGCAGCGCTTCGCGGGCAATGTCGGTCTGTCTGTTGGCCTCCTGACCCTTGGCCTCCATATCTTCAATGTTGGCTTTAAGGGTGGTGACCATAGTACCGAGAGAGGACTGCAACTGCGCCACTTCGTCACGCCCTGTCGGGGTGATACGGACATCCAGATTACCCTGGGCTACGGCATTTGCGGCAACTGTGGCCTCTCTGAGCGGGCGGGTGATGGAAAGGCTCATGGCAATGCTTGCCGGCAGAATGATCAGGAGCAGAATGGCGGCCAGAATGGAAACCGTGGTGATGGTGGAGGCGTTGACAAGATCAGCGATGTTTGAAGCGATACGTGTTTTTTCTGCATCCACGTTGTCTATGTAGACTCCGGTACCCACCCAATAGTCCGAGCCGGGAATCATCATGGCGTAGCTGAGCTTCGGCTGGGTGCCCATGTTGGGCTTGGGCCATACGTATTCAACAAAATCACCGCCTTTCTGTGCGGCTTCGGCCAGCCCGCGTATCACATACACGCCGTTAGGATCGCGGGAACCATCATTATTCTGTCCCACGGAATCCTTTTTCACCGGGTGCGCCACAACGGTTGTTCCCTTGTAAACGAAGAAATAGCCCGAATTGTCGTCTTCAAAGGATATGGTGTAGGTCGCCTGCCGGAGAAGGTCTTCCTTCTGGTCTTCAGGAGCGGTTGCGATAAGTTTGCCCACAGCGTTGGCGAAGGTAAGTGTCGCCAGCTGCAGTCTGGCCTTGTGGTCTTTGAGCATGACCCGCTGGGTTTCGGATACGCCGAGGTTGGCGACTTTGTCGGTGAGTTGCACAAAGACGACAACCGTTGCTGCGACAAACAGGGACATGACAATGATGAGCGCGATGATGCGCCGCCCGATGCTGATATTACGGAACATGTTTCCTCCACAGGTAAAAAGTTTTTCCTGCGCCCCCCTTTTTACTCAGGACAGAAAACTGTTGTCCGCTCCCTCCGTGTTGCGGCTTTCTGTCTTATCGACGAAAAGACTGGCTGCATTATAGGAGAGATCACATGGACTTCTTATTATATACTCTCATTTGGTCTGTGGTGTATAGTTTGATACTGTTACTGTGTGCTCAGAATGTGGGTAAGTGCGTTTGTGAGATAATGTATTCACCTTCGTTTTATGGATTGAAGATGACTGGTCAGGCCAATTTGCTGGGAGAGTGATATAGAATTGCCAAAAGGTGCGGGGCTTCTGCTCAGTAAGATGAATTTGAGCGCTTGTTGAACAAAAAGCCCCTTCCGAGATCCGGAAGGGGCTTTCGTATGTGCTTTGTGGGGGGAACTATTTCGATGTGTCAGTCTTGAGAGACTTGGTAAGGTTGCTCAGTTCGCTGGCTTCTTCTGCAAGCTGCTGTATGTCGCTGTCGGATTCCGCAACCCGCTGCGCGTTTTCGTTTGCAATGCGGTTGATCTCATCCACGCTGCTGGTGATCTGTTCCGATGCGGCGGACTGCTGCTCGGCTGCCGTGGCAATGGACTGCACCTGCATGGCTGCTTCCTGCGCCATGCTGACGATTTCGTAGAGCACCTGACCGGACTGGTTGGAAAGCGCGGTGGCTCCGTTGATGGCTTCTACGGCTTCATCCATGCCTGCCACGTTGGCCTTGGCAAGGTTCTGGATGGACTTGATGCTCTCACCCACTTCCTTGGTGGCGCCCATGGTCTTTTCTGCCAGCTTGCGCACTTCGTCTGCCACAACAGCGAAACCGCGACCCGCATCGCCTGCGCGGGCGGCTTCAATGGCGGCGTTCAGGGCCAGCAGGTTGGTCTGGTCGGCAATGTCGTTGATGACGTTCATGACCTGACCGATGGCGACGGATTGTTCGCCAAGATGGTGCATGTTGCCCTTGAGATTGGTTGTGATGGTCTGCAGGTTGTTCATGGACTTGACGGTCTCCGAGACAACGGAGGAGCCCTGCAGGGCCTTCTCACGGGATTTTTCCGTCTGCTCTGCGGCTTCGCCCGCGTTGCGGGCTACTTCCAGCACCGTGGCATTCATTTCTTCCATGGCGGTGGCTGTTTCGCTGATGCGGTTCATCTGGTTTTCCGTTCCCAGACGAATCTCTTCGCTGCGCATGGCAAGGTCACTGGTTGCGTGGGAAATGCGGGCGACAACACCTTCAAGGCGGCCTGCAGCGGTGAGCATGCCTTCGCGGGTGGCCTTTTCCGCTTGTTGCATGGCTTCTTCGGCCTTTCGCAGAGCTTCGCGGGCAATGTCGGTCTGTCTGTTTGCCTCTTGCCCTTTGGCTTCCATGTCTTCGATGTTGGTCTTGAGCGTGGTGACCATCTCGTTAAGCGACTTCTGCAGGTTGGAAACCTCGTCCTTGCCCATGGTGTTCAGCTGCACGTCGAGATTGCCGTGGGCAACGGCGTCTGCTGCGGCTGTTGCTTCACGCAGGGGGCGGACAATGGAGGTGATAAGGGTGATGCTGAAGGGCAGCACGAGGAAGATGAACACACCGGCCAGTATGCCGAGAGTCCACGTGGTCTTTGAGCTGACTATCTCGCTGATCTTGGCCTCTATGCGGGCTTTTTCACTGTCGACGTTATCCACATAGATGCCGGTGCCTATCCAGCTTTCGGTACCGGGAATGAGAATGGCGTAGCCGAGTTTGAGCGTGGGGCCGGACCCGGGCTTGTCCCATATGTAGGTCACAAAGCCGCCACCGTTATGCGCGGCCTTGTTCAGTTCGCGCACCAGATACACGCCGTTGGTATCCTTCATGCCCGAAAGGTCTTTGCCCACAAGTTCGGGCTTGGGGGGCAGAACCTGTACCGTGGTTCCTTTGTATACGAAGTAGTAGCCGGACTTGTCATTTTCAAATCGGAAATTGTCGATGGATTTGCGGATGATTTCAAGTTTGGCTTCGTCCGTACCGGCGTCGGTAATGAGCACGCCAAGTGCGTCAGCAATGGTGTCCGTTGCAAGCTTCAGACGGCTTTTGTGGTCCTCAAGCATGACATTCTGCGTTTCCTGCAGTTGGGCCTGAGAAACCTCGGCCGTAAGCCGGATGAACGCAAATATGCTTACTCCCATGAAAAGCGTCATGAAAACAAGGAGTAATAACACCCGTTTCCCGATTGTGATGCTGCGCAGCATAAGGACTCCTGCAAACTTAAGGATTGAAGAGGTACACTATTAATATGTTGCATCCCTGTATATTAAGCAAGGTTTTGCTGCAACAGGACGCACAAAAAATGAAACCGGCACAATGGTTGCGGAAAAAATGAGCAGACCTGGCGTATTTCCGGAGGACAGCGGCAATGCCCCCCGCATGCGGGAGGGGCAAGGCTGTGTCGTGCGTGTCCGGAAACGGGTTACAGGGCCGACCGGATGTATGTAAGGTCTATGACGTTGTTCACGAGCGTCGCGGCGCGTTCTATTTTGACCAGTTCGCGCAGTTTCTGGCTGGCGAGGATGGTTTCCATGTTCTTGGCCACGGTATAGGTGTCGTCTTTAACCTGAATGACAGGCACCCCCTTCTGCTCAGAACGGGCGCGGACAAGCTCGCTGGGGGTGATGTTGCCTGTAAGGATGAGGCAGGGGCATTCACCTTCCAGCGCCACAAGCTGCAGATCTGTGCGGTCGCCGCCCACAATGGTCGCGGAATTGCGCTGACGGCGGAAGTGGGTCATGAAATTTTCCACCTGCATGGTGCCGATGAGAAAATCTTCGATAATGCGTTGCGACTGGGCATTGCCGGAAATAATCTTGCCCTGGAGACGCCATGCCAGCTCGGAAGCCTTGATGGCGTTGAGCAGCGGATCGCGGGGGATGATGCCGAGCACCTTGATGTTCTGTTCGTCGAGGTAGGGCACCAGAATTTCTTCCGCATCGCGCATGAAGAGCTCGGGCACATCGTTGAACAGCACGCCGAGCAGCGAATCGCCGAGCAGTTCGCGGATGCTGAGCACGGCGTCGTAATGCAGAGTGTTGTCAAAGCGGTCTACCAGAATGGTCTTCAGCCCCAGTTCGCGCACAATGGCAGGACCGTCCACTCCGCGGTGTTTGCCGCGATGCAGAAAGGCACCGCTGCCACATACAAGCATCACGTCTTTGTCGCGCGAGAGCTTTTCATACGCAGTACGGATGTTGTGCATGCAGTCACCGGTCTTGATGAGACGGGTGGCGCGCAGGTTGCGGGGAATGATGACAGGGGTGAGGTCGTCCGGTGCCGCATCAAGGCCGAGCACTTCGTTGAGGAGCATGGCGTCTTCATCGCCGACCACTTCGTCAACGGTAACGGGAAGCGCGCCCACCGGTTTCATGTATCCCACCCGCAGGCCCTGCTTCTGCAGTGCCAGCCCGAGAGCCAGTGCGGTGATATTCTTGCCCGCGAATGCGTTGGTGGAACCTATGTATATGCCTGTCATGACTGCCTCCTGAATGGACGAGGGGTGCGCCGGAACAATGGTACTGTTTGTGTGCTCTGTCAATCCTGACGAAAACGGGGCGAGGTTGTGTTTCAACCCCGCCCCGGAACAAGCTATTCGACCCGGTCCGTATTAGCCCTTGAGGACTTCCACGGTAGCCTGAGCGATTTCCAGTTCTTCGTTGGTGGGGATGATGAGGATATCAACCTTGCCACCCTTGCTGATGGAACGGGCCACACCGCGACGGGTGTTGTTCTCTTCGAGGTCGATGAAGAGGCCGAGGTGTTCCATGTCCTGACATACGGCGGCGCGCATGTGTTCGTCGTTCTCGCCGATACCGGCGGTGAAGACGACTGCGTCAACTTCGCCCACAACGGCCATGAAGGCACCAACGTACTTCTTGATGCGGTAGGACATCATGTCGAAGGCGAGCTGTGCCTTTTCGTTGCCTTCCAGACGCGCGGCGTGAATGTCGCGCATGTCGTTCATGCCGCAGATGCCCTTGAGGCCGGACTGCTTGTTCATGACGGTGTCCATTTCAGCAGCGGAGATGCCGGTCTTTTCCATGACGAAGGGTACGATCGCGGGGTCGATGTCGCCGCAACGGGTGCCCATCATCAGGCCTTCCAGAGGAGTAAGACCCATGGTGGTGTCTACGCACTTGCCGTTCTTGATGGCGCACATGGAGCAGCCGTTACCAAGGTGGCAGGTGATGATGTTGAGTTCGTCCACGGGCTTGCCGAGGAACTTCGCAGCCTGCTTGGTCACATAGCGGTGGGAAGTGCCGTGGAAGCCGTAACGGCGAACCTGCAGGTCTTCGTACATGGAGTACGGCAGGGGGTAGAGGAACGCCTTCTGGGGCATGGTCTGGTGGAATTCGGTGTCGAATACGCCAACAGAGGGCACGCCGGGGAAGAGTTCTTCTGCCACTTCAATGCCTGCAAGGTTTGCAGGGTTGTGCAGGGGGCCGAGGGGGAAGTATTCGCGGATTACGTCCTTGGCCCATTCGTCGATCTTGATGGACTTGGTGATCTTTTCACCGCCGAGCAGAACGCGGTGGCCGATGGCGTAGATCTCGGACTTGTCCTTGATAACGCCGTCGGTGCTGTCGGTGATAAGGTCAACAACGCGCTTCATGCCGGCTACGTGGTCGGCAAAAGCTTCGTTGAGAGCGATCTTCTTCTCGGCATCGGTGTCGGGGTGGGTCTTGTGGGTGAGCTTGCCGACGGGTTCACCGATGCGTTCAACAAGGCCGGAGCACAGGGAGGCTTCGGTCTCCATGTTGATGAGCTGGTATTTGATGGAAGAAGAGCCGGAGTTAATAACAAGTACGTTCATGGTGGTTTGGTTCCTTGGGGACTCTAGACGAGCCCTTTTTCAGCCTGCGCCTGTATGGCGGTTATGGCTACGGTGTTCACGATATCGGGTACCGTGCAGCCGCGGGAGAGGTCGTTAACGGGCTTGTTAAGACCCTGCAGCACGGGGCCGATGGCCACTGCATTCGCCGCACGCTGAACAGCCTTGTAGGTGTTGTTGCCGGTGTTCAGGTCGGGGAAGATGAAGACGGTGGCCTTGCCTGCTACCTCGGAGTTGGGCAGCTTGGTTGCGGCTACGTCTGCATCGATGGCTGCGTCATACTGGAGTGGGCCTTCCAGCAGCAGCTCGGGGGCACGTTCCTTGGCAATGCGGGTGGCTTCGATGACCTTTTCAACGTCAGCACCCTTGCCGGAAGAGCCGGTGGAATATGATAGCATGGCTATGCGCGGGTCAACCCCAAAAATGCGTGCCGTCTCAGAAGAGCTGATGGCAATTTCTGCCAGCTGCTCGGAGGTGGGATTGGGATTCACTGCGCAGTCGCCGAACACCAGCACGCGATCTTTCAGGCACATCAGGAACACCGAGGACACGATGGACGCGGTGGGCTTGGTCTTGATGAACTCGAAAGCGGGGCGGATGGTGTGGGCGGTGGTGTTGATGGCACCGGAAACCATGCCGTCCGCGTCATCCTGCTTCACCATCATGGTGCCGTAGTAGGTGGGATCGGACATGGCATCGCGGGCCTGTTCCATGCTGATACCCTTCTTCTTGCGGAACTCGAAGTAGGCTGCGACGTACTTTTCGAAGTTGGGAGACAGCTCGGGCTGGATGATCTGGATGTCGCCGAGGTCAAGGCCCAGTTCGGAGATCTTCTTGCCGATTTCGTCGGCATTGCCCAGCAGGATGATTTCGGCAACGCCGCGGCGGTCGAGAATTTCGGCTGCGCGCAGGATGCGTTCTTCAGAACCTTCGGGCAGGACAATACGCATCTTGTTGCGCTTGGCCTTTTCGATCAGGTTGAACTCGAACATCTTGGGGGTGACCTTGGAGGACTTGCGGCCGATGACGCGCTTGGCGATTTCGGACGTATTCACGAACTTTTCGAACACGCCGAGGGCGGTGTTGATCTTGCGTTCGTTCTCAGGGTCGATCTTGCCGTACAGGTCGTTGAGGATCTGCGTGGTAAGGTAGGTGTGTTCCTTGACGGAAAGAATCGGTACCGGAACGCCGGTCCAGCCTTCGATAAGGCGGTGTACGTTCGCTGCGGGCTGCAGACCACCGGTGAGCACGATGCCGGAAATATCGGGGTATGCGTTGGAAAGACGGGTGGCAAGCGTGGCAATGATGATGTCGCTACGGTCACCGGGGGTGATGATCAGGCTGCCGGTGTTCACGTAATCGAGGAAGTTGCCGATCTGCATGGCAGCGATGAGGTAGTCGTCCACCAGAGCATCCAGACGGCCGTGGCCGTACAAAACCGTGCCCTTGAGCCACTTCTTCACGTCGTTCATGGTGGGCTTGCCCAGAGTGGGCTCTTCCGGAATGACGTAGACGACAAGGGGATTGGTGCAGCGGGTCTTGCATTCAAGGGAGCCGATGATCTGTTCGGGGTTCACCTTGTCCTGATCCGCACGGTTGATGATGGCGGAAACGATGTCCAGACCCTTTTCTTCGAGCGAATCAATGGTCAGCTGGGTGGAGCCGATGATTTCATCCGTGCTCTTGCCCTGACCGTTGGAGATCACCACTACGGGGCAGCCAAGGTTCGATGCGATGTCGGCGTTCAGATCGAACTCGAAAGCAGCGTCCTTGCCCAGAAAGTCGGTGCCTTCGCACAGTACGAAGTCGTACTTGTCGGCAAGCTTCTTGTACTTGTTCAGGATGTTGTCGAGAAGGGTGGCGTGCTGACCGTGGTTGATGAGTTCACGGGCTTCGTTCAGCGAGTAGGCGTAGGTATCCTCGTAGGGGATATCGAGGCCGAAGTGGGTGAGGATCAGGTTGATGTCATGATCCCGAACGTCACGGTTGGGATTGTTGATGATGGGCCTGAAGAAGGCGACTTTACGGATGTCTCTGAGCAGTAGCTGCATCATGCCCAGAACAACGGCAGATTTGCCGCTCTTGGACTCCGTGGCTGTTATGTACAGGTTGTTGGACACTGTTAGGCTCCTTGCATATCCAGACACACATAGCCGGACGCGATACCGGCTGAAACGAATCGGGACCCATTCCCGAAACGAAAAAAGCGCCCGCCCCTCACAGGAACGGGCGCATTTTTACATACTAGAGCGTTTCCGCGTATATCTCAATGCTATGTTTTACCGAAACACTGTCGTTGTTCTGAGACAGCATGTCGGTAATCTGCATCATGCACGCGGGGCAGCCCGTGGAGAGCACCTTGGCGCCGGAAGAAACAATGTTCTCGCGCTTGCGCTCACCGATCTTCTTGGACAGATCGTAGTGGTACAGGTTGAAGGTACCGCCGCAGCCGCAGCAACGATCTGCTTCCGACATTTCCACCAGCTCGTAAGCGGGGTTCATGCGGATGAGGTCGCGGGGCTGTTCGGAAACCTTGAGGCTCTTCTTCAGGTGGCAGGAGTCATGGAAGGTGACCTTGGTGCCGCCCTTGGGGGCCTCGGTGGGCTTAACGCCCAGTACGTCAACTACGAACTGGTTGATGTCCATGGCCTTCTTGGCGATCTTGGCGATCTTGTCCTGCACATCCTTCGGATACTCGCCCGCAAACTGGGGCCAGAGTTCGTGAATGGTGGAGATACAGGAGCCGCAGGGGGCCACGATGTAGTCATAGTTGCCGTCGCCGAAGATGTTCACGTTGAACTTGACCATCTTGTCGTAGGCAACGCGGTCACCGGCAGACAGTGCGGGAATGCCGCAGCATGCCTGAGCGGCGGGCATCCATACGCCTACGCCGTGGTGACGGAAGACCTTCAGGCAGGCTTCGCCGGCCTTGGTGTACATCTTGTCGGCAACACAGCCGGGGAAGAACAGGACACGCAGACCGGACTTGCCGGCAGGGGTGTCGATGGTTCCGTACTTGCTGTGCAGAGACTGCTTGGCAAGGGGCGAGAAGTGGCGGTCGCCGATGATGGGCGACAGGAACTTCGAGCAGGAAGAGCCGAGCAGTTCGTTTGCCTGAGAGGTGAACAGGCCCTGGAACTTGGAACCGAAATCAAGCAGGGCGTTGAACAGCTTGGGGTTGCCCACCATGCCGCGCAGAATGGCCTTCTTGACCGGGGAAAGCCCCATGTAGGTGTTCACGATGGTGCGACCCTGGAGGAAAATGTCCATGATGCGCACACCGGAAGGACAGTTGGCCGCACAGGAACCGCAGAGCAGACAGCGGTTCAGGCGTTCCTGAACGCCTTCTGCGTCCTTGATCATTTCGTGGGCCAGGTTTTCCAGCAGGGCGATCTTGCCGCGGGTTACGTCGGCTTCACGCATGGTTTCGGCGAAGACGGGACAGACAGCCTGACACATGCCGCACTTCATACATGCGGCCATCAGGTCGTCCAGTTCTTCCAGCATTTTTGCGAGTTTGTTCAGATCGGCCATGACTTACCTCCCAGCGATGATCTTGCCGGGGTTCAGAATATTCTTCGGGTCGATAGCCTTCTTCATATTCAGGGAGTAGTCGATGGTGGCGCGGGAAGTTTCCTTCTCCATCCACTTGGACTTTGCCATGCCGATGCCGTGTTCGCCGGACAGGGTGCCCTTCAGGGACAGAGCGGTATCGAAGATTTCGTCGACAGCCTCTTCCACGCGGTGGAATTCCTTGGTGTCGCGCTTGTCGCACATGATGGTGGGGTGCAGGTTACCGTCGCCGGCGTGGCCGAAGGTACCGATCTGCACGTTGTGCTTCTTGGCGATGTTGTTGATGGCAGCAACCATGGCCGGAATCTGGGAGCGCGGTACGGTGGCGTCTTCCAGCACGGTGGTGGGACGGGCGCGGGCAAGGGAGGGCAGCGCGTTGCGGCGTGCTTCCCACAGCTTCAGCTTTTCAGCAGCGTCCTTGGCAACCTGAATGCGGGAAGCGCCGATCTTTTCGAGCACCTTCACCACGGTTGCGGCTTCGTCTTCTACCTGTGCGGGGTGGCCGTCCACTTCGATGAGCAGGATGGCGGCAGCTTCAACAGGCAGACCGGCCTTGGTGTAGTCTTCAATGTAGCGCATGCAGGCCTGGTCGATGAACTCCAGGGTACAGGGCACAACGTGGGAAGCAATGATGCCTGCAACAGCGGCGGATGCCTTGTTCACGTCGTCGAACACGGCCATCATGGCCTTGGAGGCAGCCGGGGGAGGAGTGAGCTTCAGGATGATTTCGTTGAACACGCCGAGGGTGCCTTCGGAAGCAGCCATCAGACCGGCAAGGTTGTAGCCGGTAACGCACTTAACGGTGCGGGAGCCGGTCTTTACCAGTTCGCCGTTCACGTCGAAGAAGTCCAGACCCATGACATAGTCCTTGGTCACGCCGTACTTCAGACCGCGCAGACCACCGGCGTTTTCAGCCACGTTGCCACCGATGGTGGAAACAGCCTGAGAGCCCGGGTCCGGGGGGTAGAAGAGGCCACGCTTGGCCACTTCGGCAGCGAACTTGGCGGTAACAACACCGGGCTGCACAACGGCGTACAGGTCTTCTTCATTGATTTCGAGAATTTTGTTCATCCCGTTGGTCAGGATGACAATGCCGTCGCGCTTGTCCGGAATGGTGCCGCCGGACAGGTTGGTGCCTGCACCGCGGACGGTGATGGGGTTGTTGTTCTCGTTGCACAGGGCAATGACCTTGCCCAGCTCTTCCGAGTTGGTCGGGCGAACAACCAATGCAGGGACAACAGGTTCAAGAACGGCGGAGTCGTAAGAGTAAGACTGACGGTCTGCTTCGGCATTGAAGACGTTATCGTCGCCTACGATGGACTTAAATTCTTTTACAAGAGATTCACTGAGCATGAAGAACTGCCTCCAAAGGGCTTGTTGGGGTCTGCCGCCTGCCAGCCTCGGATTCCGGCAACGGGAAGCTGGGGCGGTGAGAAAAAACGGAGCAACTTACTTTCAGGTGAGCCGCTCCGTTTACCTAAAGTCTGAATAGCAAATCCCTTTCAAGCGCCGGGAGCGGGTATCGCGCATCCCGCTCCCGGCAAGTGACGGGGGATTAGAACAAGGTCGGGAAGAACACGAAGCACATCAGGGAGGCGATGATGCCAACCACTGCGGCGTACAGCAGGAAGGGCCATACGGTGCACTTCAGAATCGTACCTTCCATACCGGACAGGCCAACAACGGCGCAGGCTGCCACGATGTTGTGGATACAAATCATGTTACCGGCACCACCGCCGACAACCTGAGCTGCAACGATGATCTGACGGGGCAGATCAAGCTGCTGAGCTACGCCCCACTGGAATTCAGCGAAGAGAAGGTTGGATACGGTGTTGGAACCGGTGATGAATGCGCCAAGGCCACCAACAACGGAGGCGAACATGGGCCATGCGTTACCGACGATGCCGGCAACAGCCTTGGCCAGTTCCAGAGGCATGGAAGCCAGACCGTTGGGGTTGGTGCCGGAGAGACGGAAGATGGACACCAGTGCAACAGCGAAGAGCAGTGCGATGGTGGGGTTCTTCATCTTGGCAAAGGAAACGCTCCATGCCTGCTTGGCCTTTTCAGCGCTCATGCCGTGCAGCGGAATGGTCAGCAGGGCTACGAGCATGAAGGGAATGGTGCCGGGCAGGTACAGGAACTGAATGTCGTTGCTGATTTCAGGATGGCCAAGGAAGCCTGCGGTGAAGGACAGCTTCACACCGGCAAGCAGAGCCTTGAGGCCCAGATCGGGAATACGGGTGATAACAAGGATGGCGCCGATCAGAACGTAGGGCAGCCAAGCCTTGAACTGGGACATGTGGGACTTGAATTCCTTGGTGTCGCCGCCGGAGATTTCGCCGGTCCAGCTGGGATCCCAGTTCTTGGAATCGCCGAAGGTCCACTTTTCGGTGGGCATGCAGAAGCCCTTCTTGGCGCCGAAAACGATCACGCCGAGGCCTACGAGACCACCGATGAGGGACGGGAATTCAGGGCCTACGAGCCATGCGAAGGTGAAGTAGGGAACAACGAAGGAAACAGCTGCGAATATGCAGAACTTCCATGCCTTGAAACCGTCAGACCAGCAGCGGTTGGGTCCGAAGTAACGGGTGATGAAGCCCAGCATGAAGATCGGCAGAATGAAGGCCATAACCGTGGAAGATGGTGGCCCAGCCCACTGGCCGATAACCAGGTTGAACTGTTCGGGAGAAGCGAAGTTCAGGCCGGGTACGCCGGAAGCAACAGCTTCCTTGACCAGGGGATGAACGTACTTCAGGCCCAGGATGATGGGGGTACCAACTGCGCCGAAAGAAACGGGGAAGGAGTTGAACACGAGGCAGATGATGGCTGCTGCGAGGGGCGGGAAGCCCAGAGAGAGCAGCAGGGGAGCTGCCAGAGCTGCAGGGGTACCAAAACCTGCTGCACCTTCGATGAACGCCGCAAACATGTAGCCGATGATAATGGCCTGAATGCGGTGGTCAGCGGAGATCTGCTGCATGCCGTACTGAATGGTTTCCATACCACCGCTGTACTGCAGGGTGTAGAGGATCAGGATGGCGCCGAAAACGATGATGAGAACGCCCACTGCAGTGATGGCGCCGTGGAAGGACATGGCGGCAATGGTGCCGGCATCAATGCCCCAACCATACATGGCACCGAACACTGCGCATGCCCATGCTACGGGCATGGCTTTGGTGGCGGGCCAACGCAGGCCTACCATCAGAATCAGGGCTGCCAGAATGGGCAGCAAAGCAAGCAAAGCCAACATAAAACGCTCCTCTTTGAGGGTTTTTCAGTGACGTCAAACCACCTAAAACGTCACCGCAGGGTTAAGGGGCCCGGGGGAGGCTTCCGCTCCTCCCCCGGACTCCGGGCTTATCACTTAGGGTCGGGCGTTATTTCGCGCCACGACCGTCGTCGCAGGGAGCACCGGCCTCGAGCTTTGCGTGCTCGGGGGTCTCGGTGGTGGTGCAGAACTCGCCAGCATCCTTGCCTGCCTTAACGGTGGCAGCCGCGGGGGCAACATTGATGCCGGGCAGTTCGGAGATGGTCTTGAAGTGCAGGAAGCGTTCTTCGTATTCCTTTTCGATGAGGGTACGCAGGCGCTTGGACTCTTCAGGAGCCATCTTTTCGAGCAGGGCGTAACGGTTTTCGCCGGACAGGAATTCCTGCAGCTTGCCGTTGGGTGCCTTGGATTCGAACTTGAAGGGATTTTCACCCTGTGCAGCCAGGTCGGGGTTGAAGCGGTACAGAGGCCAGTAGCCGGTTTCAACAGCCAGCTTGCCTTCTTCCATAGACTTGCCCATGCCCTTGCGGATGCCCTGGTTGATGCAGGGTGCGTAGCAGATGACGAGGGACGGTCCCTTGTAAGCTTCAGCTTCCTTGAAGGCCTTGATGACCTGGTTCATGTTGGCGCCCATGGAAACGGAAGCCACGTACACGTAACCGTAGGTCATGGCCATCTGGCCCAGATCCTTCTTGCCGGTCTTCTTGCCGGAGGCAGCGAACTTGGCGATGGAACCGAGCGGGGTAGCCTTGGAAGACTGACCACCGGTGTTGGAGTACACTTCGGTGTCCATGACGAGGATGTTGATGTCTTCGCCGGAAGCGAGAACGTGGTCAACACCGCCGTAGCCGATGTCGTATGCCCAGCCGTCACCACCGAAGATCCAGACGGACTTCTTGGTGAACAGATCGGCCATGGAGTAGATCTCTTCGAGCAGATCGTTGTGTTCGATGCCGGCTTCGATGAAGGTCAGCACTTCTTCGCCGGTCTTCTTGGAGGCATCGGCGTCGTCCTTGGCGGCGAGCCATGCTTCAAGAGCGGCCTTCATTTCGGCGTTTTCAACGGTGTCGATGGCCTTCTTCACCAGGTCGGCAAGGCGTGCACGACGCTGGTCGACTGCCATGCCCATGCCGTAACCGAATTCGGCGGCGTCTTCGAACAGGGAGTTGCCCCAGGTCGGACCGTGGCCGTCTTCGTTAACGGTGTAGGGAGTGGTGGGAGCGGATGCACCCCAGATGGAGGAGCAGCCGGTAGCGTTGGCAACGATCATGCGTTCGCCGAACAGCTGGGTGAGCAGCTTCACATAGGGGGTTTCGCCGCAGCCTGCGCAGGCACCGGAGAACTCCATGAGAGGCTGATGGAACTGGGAACCCTTGAGGGAGTCGCGTTCCATGATGTCGGTCTTGTAAGACACGTTTTCTTCGATGAATGCGAGGTTCGGAACCTGCTCGTCGAGCTGGGTTTCGATGGGCTGCATAACCAGCGCCTTTTCCTTCGCGGGGCAGACGTCTGCGCAGGAACCGCAACCGAGGCAGTCCTGAGTGTACACCTGCATGCGGTACTTCATACCCTTCAGTTCCTTGCCCTTGGCTTCAACGAACTGCAGGGAAGCGGGTGCGCCCTCGAGTTCATCGTCGGTAGCGAGGAAGGGACGGATGGTAGCGTGGGGGCAGACGTAGGAGCAGCGGTTACACTGAATGCAGTTTTCAGCGATCCACTGGGGTACGTTGATGGCTACGCCGCGCTTTTCAAAGGCAGCGGTGCCCACGGGGAACAGGCCGTCGGGTTCGAAGGAGGAAGCGGGCAGCTTGTCACCCTGCTGACCCAGAATGGGACGAACAACGTTCTTGATGAAATCAGGAGCGTCATCATCCTTGGTGCAGCAGCATGCGGCTTCAGCCCAGGTGGCGGGGTACTTGACTTCGACGAGTGCGTCGACAGCCTTGTCCACAGCCTGGATGTTCATGTTGACGATCTTCTCGCCCTTCTTGCCGTAAGCCTTGTGGATGGACTTCTTCAGCAGTTCGATAGCCTTTTCGAAGGGCATGACGTTGGCGAGCTTGAAGAACGCGGTCTGCATGACCATGTTGATGCGGCCGCCAAGGCCCACTTCGCCGGCAATCTTAACGGCGTCGATGTTGTAGAACTTCAGACCCTTCTTGGCGATGGTACGCTTCATGGAAGCAGGAAGTTCCTTTTCCATGTCTTCGAGGGTCCAGTGGGAGTTCAGCACGAAGGTGCCGCCGTCCTTGATACCTTCCAGAACTTCGTACTGGTGAACGTAAGCGGACTTGTGGCAGGCCACGTAGTCGGCGTTGTTAACCAGGTAGGTGGACTGGATGGGGGAGTTACCGAAACGCAGGTGGGATACGGTGAAGCCGCCGGACTTCTTGGAGTCGTAAGCGAAGTAACCCTGTGCGTACATGTCGGTGTTGTCACCGATGATCTTGATGGCTTCCTTGTTGGCGCCAACGGTGCCGTCTGCGCCAAGGCCGAAGAACTTGCACTGCACGGTGCCTGCGGGCACGGTGTCGAGCACGCCGCCCACTTCAAGGGAAGAACCGGAAACGTCGTCGGTGATGCCGACGGTGAAGTGGTTCTTGGGACCGGCAACCTTCATGTTGTTGTACACGGCCAGAACGTCGGCGGGGGTGAATTCCTTGGAACCAAGACCGTAGCGGCCGCCGATGATGGTGGGCATTTCGCCGCGTTCCATGAAGGCAGTGCAGATGTCGAGGTACAGGGGATCGCCCAGAGAGCCGGGTTCCTTGGTACGGTCGAGCACGGTGATGGTGGTGGCGGATGCGGGCAGAACCTTCAGCAGATGCTCTGCGGAGAAGGGACGATACAGACGAACCTTGATGAGGCCGACCTTTTCGCCCTTGGCGAGCAGGTAGTTGACCACTTCTTCAATGGTTTCGTTTGCGGAACCCATACAGATGATGACGCGCTCGGCTTCTTCGTGACCGACGTATTCGAACAGACGGTACTTACGGCCGGTCAGGTCGCCAACCTTCTTCATTGCAGCTTCAACGTGAGCGGGAACTGCAGCGTAGTAGGGGTTGCAGGCTTCGCGTGCCTGGAAATAGATGTCGGGGTTCTGCGCGGTGCCGCGGATGTGGGGATGTTCGGGGTTCATGGAGTTCTGACGGAACGCCTCAACCTTTTCCCAGTTCACCAGCTTGGCGATATCTTCGTAGTCGATGACTTCGATCTTCTGCAGTTCGTGCGAAGTACGGAAGCCGTCGAAGAAGTGGCAGAAGGGAACGCTGGACTCAATGGCGGCCAGGTGGGCTACCAGAGCCATGTCCATTGCTTCCTGAACGGAGTTGGATGCCAGGAAGGCAAAACCGGTCTGGCGGCAGGCCATGACGTCCTGATGGTCACCGAAGATGGACAGTGCATGGGAAGCCAGAGCACGGGCGGAAACGTGGAAAACGCCGGGAAGAAGTTCACCGGCGATCTTGTACATGTTGGGAATCATGAGCAGCAGACCCTGCGACGCAGTGAAGGTCGAGGTCAGGGCGCCTGCGGCGAGAGAGCCGTGAACGGCACCGGCTGCACCGGCTTCAGACTGCAGCTGGCGAACTGCTACGGTCTGACCCATGAGGTTTTTCTTTCCCTGCGCTGCCCATTCATCGGCAGATTCGCCCATGTTGGAGGAAGGGGTGATGGGGTAGATGGCGGCGGTGTCGCTCAGTGCGTATGCGATATACGCGGCGGCGGTGTTGCCGTCCATGGTCTTCATCGTCTTGGCCATTAGAATAACTCCTTTTTCTGACCTTGAAGCATGGTGTCATGCTGTCCCGGTTGCCATTTCCAGGCAGTGATCTTCTATGATCATCAGCATCGGGTGCGAGTTTTTTCCCCGTCTCGCTCCCTGCGGTTGGTTGGCTGTGAAACCGGTTGTTGCCTTAACAAGAACTATGCCATAGTGCGCGATATTAGAAAGTTGTATTATTCCCCCGCGTTACCTCCTTTATCAGCGTGCGGCCTGTGGTGGGGCACACGCGATTGTCTGAAAAAAAAGACAGTCGTCCTGATGTAAAGGCACACCCGTTACAACTTAGCCATACAGGGTCTGGGTCTCGCGGGTGCTCAGCTCCTGGGTAATCCCGGAGTCTGAAAAAACAGACTAACTATGGGTGAATGGGATTTCATACAGCAAAATGAGCGCACAAACAATAGGGAAAGAAGCCTCCGATCCAGCACCGGAAGACTTTTGTAAATGCTACACCATAGCTTCGTAAAATTATAGGGTGATATTATTCTTTTTCAGCAAGGCGTAGAAGTGTGAGCGGGAAAGGCCGGAAAGGCGGATAATCTCCTGCACGTTGCCGTCTGTCTGCGCAATAATGGCCTCAATATATTTGCGTTCCATCAAATTCTTGAAGTCCTTCAACTCAGGTATTGGTCCATCCAATAGTGAATCGCCGCAGGTGGCAGTGTCTTTTTTTCCAGACAGAGAATAGGAGGCGCTGCCATCTGCCGGTGCCGGGCTCCGGCCGGGGGCGGGCACGGCCTGCGGTGTAATGCCGTACACCGGCGATTCCACCTTTGCGGCATGGGAGCTCCCTCCGCGGGTGAGGTTGGCCTTGGCTATTTTGATGCGCAGGTCCTGCGGCAGGTGCATGGCGTAGAGCATGGATTCCATGCCGGAAGCCACAAAGGCCCGTTCCAGCACGTTGAATAGTTCACGCACGTTGCCCGGCCATTCGTAATTGGAGAGCATGGTGAAGAAGTCGGACGAGAATCCCTTGTTGGGCACGCCGTACTGCTCGCACAGTCTGTTTATGTAGAACATGGCGAGGGGCTTTACGTCTTCGCAGCGCAGCCGCAGCGGGGGCAGCTCGATATGCATGGTCTTCAGGCGGAAGAGCAGGTCCTTGCGGAATTCGCCGCGCTCCACCATCTCATCGAGATTCTTGTTGGTGGCCGATATGAGGCGAAAGTCGCTCTTTATCTCCTGTGTGCCGCCCACTGGGCGGAACACGCGCTCCTGCAGAAAACGCAGGAAAGATTTCTGAATGGAAAGCGGCATCTCGCCCACTTCATCAAGAAAGAGGGTGCCCTTGTCGGCAACCTTGACCAGACCGTCCTGATCCTGCTGCGCGCCTGTGAACGCACCTTTCTTGTGGCCGAAAAGGGTGGATTCCACAAGGGTTTCAGTCAGCGCGGCGCAATCAACCACCACAAACCGGTTGTTTCGGCGCAGGCTGTTGGCGTGCACTGTGCGCGCGGTGAGTTCCTTGCCGGTACCTGTTTCGCCGGTGATAAGCACGTTGGCATCCGTCATGGCCGCCTGTGCCACAAGATTGAAGCAGGTGCGCATGGCATCGCTGGAGCCGATGACGTTCTCAAGGTTCAGCGCAACAGGGGCAGAGCCCTTGCTCTGTTTTTCTTCGCGGTATTGCAGCGCGCGCTTGAGCGTGAGGGTGGTCTGCTTTATGGGCGTGGGCTTGACCAGAAAATCCCATACACCGCCCTGAATGGCGAGCTCTGCGCCATCGGGGTCACCCTCGCCGGTGAGTATGATCACTTCGGGTGCGTCGGGCGTGCTGCGTATCTGCGGCAGGGCGGTAAGGCCGTTGCCGTCCGGAAGGCGTATGTCGAGAAACACCACGTCGAAAGAATCTTCCTGCAGGGCTTTCAGGCCGTCGGTAATGGTATGCTCGGCCCGGTACTGGTAGTTCAGGCGGGCAAGCAGGCTCTGGATAGTCTCGCAGATGTGTCTGTCGTCATCTATGACAAGGATCTTGGGCATGGTTCTCGGGCTGTTGGCTGTGTTCGGTGTGCGGGAAATACTCTTCAAACTTTTAGTGATACTGTCTTTTCATCATCATCGTAAAAGACACTTTTGTCCAGAACTGCGGTGCGCAGGAAGAGGGTGCTATACCGATCGCTGGACAAGGATGCGGTGTATGGCGTCTGCCAGCATGATCTTGTTGTAGGGCTTGCTGATAATGGTGCGGATGGATGGAATGGCCCCCGCCCCCTGCGACGCGACATCGCGTCCGGACACAAGGATGATGGGCAGGCCCGGTGCAATGATGGTAGCTTCTTCGGCAAGCTCCAGACCGTTTATGTCCGGCATGTCAAAATCGGTTATGAGCAGGTCAAATGCCTGCGGTGCTTCCCGCAGCAGGGCCAGAGCGTTTCTGGGGTGCTCGGCGGCATGCACGGAATAGCCCAGACTTTCCAGTACTCGCGGTATGGTGTGCAGCTGATCTTCATCGTCTTCCACAAACAGAATGTGTCCGGCACCGGCAACGGGTTCGCCAAGCGGGCCATCGTCCGGTGCGGCAATCTGTTCCATGCAGGGCAGATATATCTCGAACGCGGTGCGCTGGTTCGGCTTGCTGTTGACCAGAATGCCGCCCCTGTGCGCCTTGACTATGCCGTGCACCACGGCAAGGCCGAGTCCTGTGCCTTCTGTCTTGCCCTTGGTGGTGAAGAACGGATCAAAAATCTTGTCCAGAATTTCGGGTGGAATGCCCGGCCCGTTGTCTGCCACCGTAATCATGAAATAGTTGCCGGTTGCAACGTTGAGCAGCTTGGCTATCTCGTCTTCCAGCCGCACAAGGTCCAGACTGAGTTCAAGGAACCCGCCCAGATCACGCAGCGACTGGAACGCATTTGTGCACAGGTTCATCACCACCTGATGAATCTGGGTGGGGTCGGCATGCGCCACGGCGGGGAATTCCGGCAGGCGTTCGCGTATCTCGATGTTGCGGGGCATGGACGCCTTGATGAGGCCGGAGGCTTCGGACAGCACTTCATTCAGATTGGTGCTCATGAAGCCTTCCAGCGAGGGGCGGCTGAAGGTGAGAATCTGCTTCACCAACTGGCTGCCGCGCTGTGCGGCCCTGAGTGCGCGGGTCATGTCGCTCCACGTCAGGGAATCCTCGTCCACGTCCGAGAGCGCAAGCTCAACGGAGTTGATGATGGACGTGAGAATGTTGTTGAAGTCGTGGGAAATGCCCCCGGCCAGCGTGCCGATGGCTTCCATCTTCTGCGACTGCAGCAACTGGCGTTCAAGGTTGATGCGCTGGGTGATGTCTTCCGCCGCCGTGAGCAGCCCCACCACCTCGCCGTCGTCACCGTGCAGGGGCACGCGGTTGGTCTCAAGCCACACCTCGCCGCCCAGCGTGTCCGTGATGGAAAGGCGCGTCTGGTACTGGGCGCTGTTGTCCGCCACCACCTTGGCTTCGGCATCGAACAGGGCTTCCGCCTCTGACGGGTTGGGGAAGATGTCCATGTTGGTCTTGCCGATGAGCGCATTGGTGGCGGTAACACCGAAGAAGTTCATGAACGACTTGTTCGCGCCGAGGTAGCGCAGGGTTTTGTCTTTCCATGAAACCAGCTGGGGAATGTTGTCCAGCACGAGCTGGAGCATGCGCTCGGATTCGCGGCGGGCCTTTTCTGCCCGTTTGCGCTTGGTCACGTTTTCGGCAAAGCCTTCGAGCAGATCCACGTTGCCGAGCCGGTCGCGGATGATTCTGATGGAGATGTTGGCAATGAGGGATGAGCCGTCGCGGGTGGTTATGGCCTTTTCAAAGGTGCGGATTTCTTCGCCCGTGGCGCTGTCGCCCGTGAGCTTCAGCTCACTGATGAAATGGCGGGGAATCTCCGGCATGTTTTCCAGCAGATCCTGCTGGGAATCGTATCCGGCCATCTTGGCGAGGGCGGGGTTAATGTCCACAAGGTCGCCGTCCGGCTTGATACGGAAAATGCCCAGCGGAGAGTTTTCAAATATGGAGCGGTATTTTTCTTCTGCCGCGCGCAGGCTGTCTTCTGCCTTTTTACGGTCAGTGAAGTCGAATATGATGCCCACGAGTCCCGCAATTTCCTTGCGGGCGTTTATGTTGGTGGCCTTGTGCAGAATGATGTTGTGGGGCAGGCCGCCGAGCGGACCGCTCGCGGGGGTAATGGTCTGTTCGTAAATCTCTACGCCGGGTTCGCGCAGCAGCACGCTGTCCACCGAGTCATGCAGCTGCGAGAGGCCCAGTCCCTGCAACTGCCATTCGTTGCGGTTGAGAATCTCTGCGCGTGAAACATTGAAAAAGCGTTCGAATGCCACGTTGCATTCCTGATACCGCCCATACTTGTCTTTGGAATAGATGGGTATGGGAATGGTATCCATGAGCAGCCGCAGGAAGGAAAGCTGGTCCTTGATGCGCAGTTCGACCGAGCGCTTTTCCAGCACGTTCATGACCAGTAGCACCAGCGTTACCGTCAGGATGACAAGGCTGACGATGATGGTCCAGAAAACCTGCTTGTTCAGTTCATAAAACCGGCTGGGGGCGTTGATAACGATGGAGCCCTTGGGCAACTGGCGTTCGCTCACGTGCATGCGTTTGAGTTCGTTGTAGTCGAACTCCCACGGCTCGTCGCTCTGTGTGACCACGGGAATGTCTCTGGGGCTGGTGCCGTTGAGCACCTTGAGAGCCAGACGGGCGGCGGCCGCACCGTGGGCCTCGCCGGAGAGCAGTTTGCCGCCCACTATGCCGTAGCCGAGCAGGAAGGACCAGTTGGAATAGAGCGGGGCGTTGGTGTTGGCGCGAACCTTTTGCAGCAGTTCACGGGCCGAGAAGAATTGCCCGTCTATGTCGCGGTACATGGGAATGAAGTAGAAGAAGGTATCCTGCCCGGCCTGTCTGACGCGGCTGAGCATCTGGTCCAGGGTGTATTCGTCCCAGTATTCGACCGTGAGCTGGTCCTTGAAGAAAGGCAGCGCCTGCTGAATCTGCGTGCGTATGGCCTTGCCGGTGACGGACTTGTCACCGATGACCACCATGTGGTGCATGCCGGGATGCAGGCTCATGGCCGTGTCCAGATTGGCGAGCACGTCAAAAGATTCCACAACGCCGGTGATGTTGCGCCCTTCGATACTTGCGGCATTGAAGTCGTTTACCCCGCAGAAAATGAGCGGCACGCCGGGGAACAGCTCTTCGCCGTACTGGAGTATGAAGTCGTAGGCGATGTTGTCGGAAACAATGATGGCGTCGAAGTGCTTGTCGCGGAACTTGTCGCGGTAGAGGCTTACCAGCGTCTGTACCGTGTCTTCATAATGGAACTTTTTCGAGTCCATGTATTCGACCTGCAGCACAATGGCATAGTCGCTCTGCTCCAGCGATTCCTTGACGCCGGTGAAGATGTTGTCCGACCAGGAATAGCCGTTGTGATATGAATTCAGAAACAGAATGTTCTTGCGCACCTTCTGGGCGGCAGAAGCATGCACAGGGAACAGGGCCACGGCGAACAGCATCAACATGACCGCAGCAAGGAAAGCGGAAAGGGTACGGGAACGGAATAGGGTCACAGGGGCCTCTGTGCTGCGGGGTTGATGTCATGCCGGCCCATGCAGGGCGCAGGAAAGGTGTGTTTCATGAAACAGGGGGTTATGGGGCAGGCTATTCCGGCGATTTGTCTGCCGGGTCGTTTGCCGGATCGTTTGTCGGATAGCTTGCCGGATTGTCTGTCGGATCGTTTGCCGATTCATTTGCCCGTTCATTTGGTAATTCGTCCGGCTGGTCGCTCGGCTGCCGGGCTGGCTGCCCGTCACTGTGCTGGTCCGGAGTCGTGGCGTCTGCCGCGGGCCGGATATCGTCAGCGAGCAGGGATTCTGCCTCGGCGCAGGCCTCTTCCCACCCGCAGCCATGCAGCGTGCCGCAGAGGTCCTCGCCGGCATAGCGTGCTGCGGCGCATATCTGCGTGCGGATTTCATGGGCGTGCGTCTTTATCCATTCCAGCCCGTGGCGCTTGTACCGTTCTGCAATACCGTAGAGTATGGCGTTGTACAAATGCAGTTTGGTCGCGGGAATTTTGTCTGCGCCAATAAGCGTGATGACCTCCCACGGAAGGTCAAGCTTTTCAAGTGTGTTCATTGTCTCGATCGTATCCGGTTGCATGCTGAATGTGAGGTGGGTGATGATTCCTTGCACCTTGGACGGCATCACCTATGCGCCCATTAATGAAGCAGCATAGCCAAGTCGTCAAGCTGCTTGGTTCGCGGTGGTAGCGTGCCTGCGGGGCAAAGGGCCGGAGGGCATCTTCAAAAGTGTATGTATATTGCCATGGAAGATGATTCCTGTAACTATGTGGAAATGAAAAAGACCATCGTGACTGAAAAGAACAGAGAAGAGTTTCGCTACATGCTTTCAGTGCTCGGCAACGAGGCCGAGGTGTGGAAGAGCCTGCAGGGGCAGTTTGCCGTGCTGCATCAGCGTACACAGGCTGTTTTCGGCATCGGTGCGCTGGCCATTTCCGTTACGGGGTTTTCGGGCCATCGCATCGTGGCAGCGGGACCGTGGAGCGGCTATCCGCTCATCATCGGGCTGGTGTTCGTGCTTCTGAGTCTGGCTGTGGCTCTGAACGGCGTGGTGCGGCTGCACTGGATATCCGAGCTGCGCGGCGATACCACCGCAGAAGGATTGGCGCTGGTTATTGCCATGCGCAACCGCAAGACACGGTTCTTTCTTCTTTCCCTTAAGATAGTGCTTTTCGGCCTTGTCTGGTATGTCATTGCTGTGGGTGTGTATCTGCTGAAGGCGTCACTCGGGCAGATTCCTATTCTATAAGGGAGGAACATGCAGGATTCCGGCAAGCCTATTTCCCGCAAGGGAGTACAGACAGCCCGTCCGGATGCTGCGGTTTCTGCCGTACCCGCCGGTTCGGAGGGCTCAGCCCTTCCTGAAGGCGGGCAGGATCCGCTGGTGCATGCGGCCAAGGTGTGTGCCGCGCGCTTCAAGTTTGCGGATAACCGGCACCCGGTGAATGCGGCCCTCTTTGACATGGCATTGCGCTGGTGCCTCAAGGATACGGTAGCCTGCACCCTGTCTTCCGACGTTGCTCCTGCGGGCGTGACTGGCGCAACCGGTGTGACTGGTGCGCCCGGTATGACTGGCGCGGGCGCGGATCGTACCTCTCTGGACCCGCTGGATGTGCTGCAGGGCGACATGAAGCTGCCCTCGCTGCCGCAGATCGTGCTTGAACTGCAGCTGATCATCAATAATCCGGAAAGTTCCGCCTGCGACGTGGCCGCCGTGGTGAGCCGCGATGCAGGGCTCTCCGCCTTTCTGCTCCGTCTTGTAAACAGCGCCTTCTACAGCTTTCCTTCGCAGATAGACACCATTTCCCGCGCCGTGACCGTGGTGGGCATGAAGCAGCTCAGCAACATGGCACTCGGTGTTGCTGCCATGGATGCCTTCAAGGAAGCCGGAACAGGGCGGTTTGACATGAAGTCCTTCTGGAAGCATTCCATTGCCGTGGGGAGTATCGCCCAGCGGCTTGCGGAAAGGGCAAAGCTGCCGGAACCGGAACGCTACTTCGTGTGCGGTCTGCTGCACGATATCGGGCGGGCGGCGCTTTGCACATCCCGGCCGGGCAAGGCCTCCCTCATCATGCGGGTGGCGCTGGAAAAGCGCATACCCCTGTATGCGGCGGAAGCCGAGGTGGTCGGGTTCGATCATGCCCGTCTGGGCGGCATCCTGCTGCGCAAGTGGAATTTCCCCTTTTCGGTTACTATGGGGGTGCTGCATCATCATCTCCCCGAAAAGTCCGAAAAGTTCCTTGAGCCGCATGTGGTGCATGTGGCGGATATCATGGCCAAGGCCATCGGGCTGGCTTCGACCGAAGAGGCTCTGGTTCCCCCGCTCAGTGAAGAGGCATGGAGCCGCATGGGGCTTTCCGTTGCCGATCTTCAGGCAGTGGAGAATGAGCTCGACGCGTTGCTTGCCGACATGTTCAGCGTGCTGCTCCACTAGCGCGGGGCAGGCTGCCGCTGTTTCCTCTCTTATTCCCTTACTCCCTTGTCCTTTCTCTACCCGCATCGGTTGCTCTGGCCGCGTGGTGTCAATTTTCCGTACGCTGCGCGCATGGTGACATGCATCGAGCTTGCATCGGGCTTGCCTCCGGCTGCAGACCGCATGAACCGGTCCATGAACCGATTTGTGAACCGATCTGTGAACTGATCTGTGAACTGGGCGTCCTTATTTTCCGCCTTACCATGTTACCTGTACGCCGTACGAGGACGGGGGGGACCTCTGTGTTTCCCGTGAAACAACGCTGTGTTTCCGGCTGGTTGTCGAGTATGTAACCGCATAGGGGGAATTTTCGGTCATTCTGGCAAGGGGTTTGCACAGTCTGAAGCATACTGACAACAACATGGCGCTGCGGCGTCTGTGATAAGGAGGATGCCATGCTGTTTTTACTTGGTGGGAACGATAAGAAGGCCCGCAAGGCGGATGCCCCTCGTACGGAAAACATGGAAGTGGTGAAGGAACTGTTCATGACGGGACGTTTTCCCGTGGTCACCACCGAAGTTCTTGAAGGCAGAGCGCTGGGCAAGGTGCTCGGTCTGGTTGTCTGCCGCGGGTATGATTCTGACGAAGCCTTCTTCGGCATGGCCGCCCGCGCCGTGAACAAGGGTGCGCAGGCCATTATCGGCTACAAGGAAAACGTGGCTTTCCACCCTGACGGAAGCAAATATTTCTGCTGCTACGGCACGGCCGTACAGTTCGAGAAGCCCAAGAAGTCCATTACGGTCTAGCTGGTGCTTCGTTCAGGCACGGGAGTTTCTTGCTGGTCTGCGGGATGCAGGCCGGAAGGAATGGAGTGTCTCCATGCAGGGGGGGCCGGATCGTCAGTAGTTTGACGTACAGACTCCGTGCCGCTATCCGGATTCAGGAGCTGACTCCTGCTTTGTGAAATGACGTATGTGATAAGAACCGTCTCCGGCTGGGGGCGGTTCTTTTTTTGCATTGTTTCGTAATGTAATCGGACATGAGAACCGGACATGAAAAAGGCCGCCCCGAGGGGCGGCCTTTCATATTGCTGTGCTGTTCAGTCTAGGCCCAGCGGGGGGTAGCGAACTGCTCGCCGGTTCTGGCGATGATGAGAGCTTCGCGCCCGGGCAGGCTGTTGATGAACTGCAGGCCTTTGCGGGTCTGCATGATGCTCACTGCAGTCGCCAACGCGTCGGCTTCCATGACGGTGGGAGCGGTAACGGACACGGATGCCACGTTATTGGGGCTCTTGCCGGACACAGGGCTGACGAGGTGTGAGTACATGTGCTTCTTGTCGTAGAAGACTTCGTATCCGCCGGAGGTGGCAACGGCACCGGTGTTCATGGAGATCACGGTGGGGTAGTTGCCGTTCTTGGCGGGGTCTTCAATGGCGATGGTCCAGGGGGTTGCCTTGTCCTTTTCGCCCATGGTGCGGATATCGCCACCGGCATTGATCATGTGGTTCACGGCACCATGTGCCGCGAGAACGGCGGATGCCTTGTCCACGATGTAGCCCTTGGCGATGCCGTCCAGCGTGATGCCCATGCCTTCGCGGTCCAGACGGATGCTGCGGCCGGAAAGCTTGAGGTCCTGCTGGCCGACCAGAGACAGCGCGTGTTCGAACTCTTCTCTGGACAGGTCGAGTGCACCGTTCAGGTTCTGCTTGGCGCGGAACAGGTCCACAACAGGCTGCACGGTCACGTCGAAGGTGTTGTCGGTAAGGCTGCCGAAACGCTTGGAACGGTCCATCACTTCGGCAAGCTCGGCGGGAATGCCGGATACCTTGCCATCCTTGTTCAGCACGGACACGGGGGTGGAAGCGTCAAAGCGGGAGAACACGGCTTCAAGGCGTTTGATTTCCTCAAAGGCGCGGCCCACGGCTTCCTCACCCAGCTGCTTGGAAGGATGCAGTGCGGTGATGGTGACAATGGTGCCCATCATCAGGCGGGTCTGGTGCACCGAGTATTCCTTGCCGATGCGGGCAGCTTCGGAAACCACGGGGAGCACACCGTTAACGGCGGCGCCGAGGCCGAGCAGGCCGCATGCCTTGAGGAACTGGCGACGATCAGTATTCATGCTCTTCGCTCCTTTAGGCGGTGGCTTGGGGTTGCTGTTCCGGAGCAGCTGCCGCGGCAGCGACAGCGGCTTCTGCCTTATGCGCCACGCTGTTGTGGCACATGAGGCGCAGAATGCTGCGGGGACATGCTTCCACACAGGCTTCTTCACAATCGGGGCCATAGGCAAGGCAGGCCACGTGATCGATCCTGATGTTGCCTTCCGCATTGGAAATGGCGTTGGCAGGACACTTCTTCACGCACTTGCCGCAGTTGATGCAGCCGGCTTCGCACACGTTCATGACGTCTTTCATCTTGTCCAGGGTGGAGCAGAAGACCTGAACGCGGGCGCGACGGGGAATCATTTCCAGAATCTTGTTGGGACACACGCCCACACAGGCGCCGCATGCGACGCACTTTTCGGGATCAATGCGCACCAGTCCGCCTTCAAGGTACATGGCGTTGAAGTTGCAAACCTTCACGCAGTCCCCGAAGCCGAGACAGGAGTACTTGCATGCATCGGGGCCGTCCTGCAGCTGTGCGGAGGCCGCACAGGAGTCAAGGCCCTGATACTCGTATTTTTTCTTTACCTTGCCCTCGTCCTTCACGCAGCGGCGGAAGGATATCTGGGGTTCGGCACTACCGGCAGCCTTTCCGGCAAGCTCGGCAACCTTGGCAGCAACCTCCGGACCACCGGCGCAGCACAGGCCTGCGGAAACCGAGGGGTCCTGAATAACGGCAGCGGCATAGGCGTCACATCCTGCAAAACCGCAACCGCCGCAGTTGGCGCCCGGCAGCGCTTCGGATACGGCTTCCACTCTGGGGTCTTCTTCCACGTAGAACACGCGGGAAGCCACGGAAAGCACGACCGAGGCGATGAAGCCCAGTGCGAGCAGAGAAAGTACAGATGTCAGCATAATGCTTATCCTTGTGGTTATGCCCCCGTATCAGGGGGTCAATTACCTCTTTGCCCTAGACGTCGTATGCCTAGATCATGCCCGAGAACGCCATGAACGACATGGACATGATACCCGCCAGCACCAGTGCGGCAGGAACGCCGCGCATGGCGAGAGGCAGACGGGAGATCTCCAGCCGTTCGCGGATTGCCGCGAGCAGGATCAGCGCCAGCATGAAGCCGAGGCCGGTGGCAAACGAATAGTAGGTGGACGTGCCGAGGTCGAAGCCTTCACGCTGTACCACGATGGCCACGCCGAGAACGGCGCAGTTGGTCGTGATGAGCGGCAGGAATATGCCGAGAGAGCTGTACAGCGGGGGAACGGCCTTCTTCAGGAACATTTCCACCAGCTGAACCAGTGCTGCAATGACCAGAATGAACATGATCGTCTGCAGATAGTCCAGCCCCAGGGGTACAAGCACGTTGAACTGAATAAGCCAGGTAATGGGGGTGGCGATGATCATAACGAAGATAACCGCCGCGCCCATGCCGATGGACACGCCCTTTTCCTTGGAGCAGCCAAGGTAGGGGCACTGACCAAGATACTGGGCAAGAACAACGTTGTTAACAAAGACCGCTGATATGAGAAGCAGGAAGTAATCCATCATGATTCAGTACCTCCTAATCTCTGCCCATTGCACAACCGCGACAGGATTCGCAGCCGGGCATGGGGTTTTCGGCGGGCTTTTCACCGCGGCGCATAGCCTTGCGGATGCTCATCAGGTTCATGCAGGCGAGGATAAGACCGAGCGATACGAACGCGCCGGGAGCCTCTACCATGAAGTGAACCGGATGGAAGCCGGGGCCGAACAGGTGATGACCGAACAACGTGCCGTATCCGAGAATTTCGCGGAGGGCGCCGAGGAAGGTCAGCGACATGGTGAAGCCTATGCCCATGCCAAGGCCGTCCGCAATGGACAGGTGCACGGGGTTTTTGCCTGCAAAGGCTTCCGCGCGGCCGAGGATGATGCAGTTAACAACGATAAGGGGCACGAATATGCCCAATTGCTGGTAAAGGGGGTAGGTGTACGCCTGCATAAGCAGTTCCACCGCCACAACGAGCGAAGCTGCGATGGCGATGTAACAGGCGATACGTACCTTTTTGGGGATAATGTTACGAATCAGCGAGATAACGGCGTTGGACAGGGCAAGAACGAAGATAACTGCAAGACCCATCCCGAGACCGTTGTTGGCGGATTTCGTAACGGCAAGCGTAGGGCACAGTCCGAGCATAAGCCGGAACGGCGGAATTTCCGCCCACAGACCCTTGGAAAACTCTTTCCACATGCTGGCCATTGTATTCTCCTTTATCGGTTCACGACCGGCTATTTCCAGGTGCCCGTGGCTTCGGACTTGATGGCCTGATACACCTTGGCAGCGTTCTGAACGGCAGTCACAACACCGGTGGAAGAGATGGTAGCACCGGAAAGTGCGTCAATCTGTCCACCCTTGGACTTGAGGTCCACATTCATGGGCTGCTTCTTGAACTGTTTGGTGAATCGGGCATCCGCTACCACGGTGCCGAGACCAGGAGTTTCCTTCATGGTCGTAACGCCGATACCGGCAAGGGTGTCGTTTTCCACGTTAAAACCAACGATAACGCCAATGTCACCGCCGAAGCCTGCGCCGAAGTCTTCAAGGGCGATGGCAACGAGCTTGCCGCCCTTGATGGCGGGAAATACGTTGATTTCCTTGCCGGTGGCGGGGTTCGTGAACTTCTTGCGGTCCGCAATGGGGTCGTTGTCGGTGTCGGCCAGAACCTGCTTGATGGCCGGACCCTGCACATAGGTGAGAACCTGGTTCTCAATGGCGGGGGCGGTCAGCTGCTTGAGGTAGGATAGACAGAAGCCGGAAAGACCGCAGATTGCGGAAAGCACAACGATCATTTTGATTATTTCACGCATGGCTTACCTCGCTCCGAACGGTTTGGGCTTGATGAGGTCCACCAGCGGGCTGACCATGTTGGCGAGAAGAACCGCAAACATGACACCGTCGGGATACTTGCCGTAGGTCCGGATGAGAACCACCAGCACGCCGCCGACAATGCCGTATACCAGACGGGATACGTTGCCGTTGGGCGAGGAGGAGGAATCCGTCATCAGGAAGAAGGCTGCCAGCATGGTGGAGCCGGTCAGCAGGTGGAACACGGGGTTCGCATACAGGGTGGGGTCTATGGCGTAGTAAAGGCCGCCGAGACCCAGCACACCGATGATGAAGCCCGCAGGAATCTGCCAGCGGATGGTGCCGCGGATGATGAGATAGATGCCGCCGATGATCAGGGCACCCACCTGCATTGCACCCAGAGCGCCGAGCTGATCGCCGGAGAGCAGGGCGGGAATGCTGAAGTTGCTCACCTGCGCAGCACCGAAGTACTTCAGCTGGGTAAGCGGGTTCACCATTTCGGTGTTCAGCATGGTCGCGTTCGGGTCAACGAACAGCGGCCAGGAAACGCGGCAGAAGGCCCAGCCCACTGCGGGACCGACAACCGGAGAACCGCCCAGTTCGCCGAAGAGCATTTTGCCCATCAGCATGGAGACGGCAGTGCCGGTTATAACCAGCCACCAGGGTGCACCGGCGGGGAGCAGGAAGGCGAAAAGCAGGCCGGTTACAACGGCGTGCAGGTCGTCTACCATCACTTCGCGGTGCATGGCCTTGGTTGCGAGAACTTCAACAACAACTGCCGTGGAAACGGCAAGAGCCATTACCCGTGCTGCTTCCATGCCATACCAGTACAGGGCACCGGCAATGGCGGGAGCAAGGGCGATGAGGATGTTGCGCATCATGCCCTGAATGCTTGTGCCGCAATGGAAATGGGGCGCGGCACCTACAGCCAGAATGGGCGCGGTTGGCAATGCTTCGTTGGACATTATGCAGCCCCCTCTGCACCCTGCAGGGAACAGGCGCTTACCTGAGCTTCCTTGAGGGCGATCTGATGTTTGCCGAGCCTGATCAGCTGCAGCATGGGACGGCGGGCCGGGCAGTAGTATGCGCACAGGCCACATTCCATGCAGACGTCAATGCTCTGGTCGGAGCACTGGTCGAACTGACGGAATTCCACATAGCGGGTAATGAGGTTGGGCATTATCCGCGAGGGGCAGTGCAGCACACACTCGCCGCAGCTTATGCACTGCTTGTTGGTCACGGGAGCGAAGGTGCCCTTCTTGATGAGGAAGAGACCCTGCGTATCCTTGCCCACGCCGCGCATGAGGTCGGCTACGGCAGTGCCGCGCATGGGGCCGCCGACAATGATCATGTCGCCGTCGGCAATGGTGTGGCCGGCGTGCTGCAGCAGGGTGCTCACGGGGGTGCCGATGGTGACCATGTAGTTCACGCCCTGTACGCTCACCACGGTTTTGGTGAGGGGCATGCCGGTCTGGGCAACCTGGCCGAGGTTGAACAGGGTATGCAGGGGCAACACCCGCACACCGGTGCTCTTTTCGCTGCCGGTGGCCTTGGCGATAAGCAGTTCATCAAGGCTGTTGGGATATACGGGCTTCACGGCAACATTGGTAAGGCCCGAAAGGGAGGCGGCTGAACCTTCTGCACAGGCCAGCATCATCTTGCTGGCGGGAGAGAGCTTTCTCAGCACGGCAAGGCCGGCTTCGATGGTTCCCTTGTGCTGCCCCAGCAGGGTTTCGGCAAAGGTGATGCCGGGCTCGGGGTTCAGTCCGTTGATAATCAGGGTGTCGCACTTCTTGATCAGGGGGCGCACATCCACGCCCAGTTCCTTCAGTGCGTTGGAAAGCGCATCGCCGGTAAGGGCGGACACGTCTACGGCTGCTACGGATGCGGGTTCGGCGGGTTCCTGCGCGGCAATGACTATGCTGTCTGCGGTGATGTCGGTCACCACCCCGGCTATGCCGGCGTGCATGTTACCTGTCTTGGCGTTCTTGTGGTCGGCCACGAGTGTACCCGGAACCACTTCTGCCTTCTTCTTCACGGTCTTGAGTTCATGACCGGCAAGAGGAATGCGCAGTTCGGCGGGAACAGGACCTTCCTGAAAGCTACCCATGTCTCCGTAGGTCAGAGAGAAAACAGCGTTACTCATATTGCTCTCCTAACGGAAGTGACACTGGTTACACTCGCCCTTTTTGTAAGGGCCGGCATCCTGCTTTTCGTGGCAACCCATGCAGCTGGCGTGAAGGGCGGTCATCCGGCTGGGGATGACTTCGGTCACGCCCTTGTCAGTGTGGCAGGAAGTACACTTGGTGAACTTCTTGTCCATCTGGCCGGCCTTGAGTGCTTCCTTCTGGTTCACTTCGCCGTGGCAGTTGCTGCAACCCTTGAGTTGCGCCTCGAACATTTCCGCGTGGCAGGACTGACACTTCACGTGCACGGCATCGCGCAGGGCGGGCATCTTTCCATCTGCTTCGGCCTGGTGGCAGTCCGCGCAGTTGGTGGGCTCCGGTTCAATGTTCGTGTCAGCGTGGTGGCAATCCGTGCAGGAGGCGATATCCTCATGCATTTTGTGACCCCAGTCGTGGTCCTTGGCGAACTCGACATGGTGACAGGTCGCGCACTGGAGGTCCTTGGTAAAGGATGTCTGATGTTCCTTCACCCAGGCATCGGTGACGTTGGCCCCATGGCACTGACCGCAGGAGAGAGGTTCCGTATCTCCGGCTGCGGTCTCATGGTGACAGGTTTCACAGGCTGCGCCGTAATCCCTGGTGTGGGCCACATGATTGAAAATCACCTTGCCGCCGGCATTATCCATGAGAATGCGGACGGGGGTGGTTTCCGACTTGGTCGGAGTCATGTAGCCGAAAAGGGCGACGGCTGCCAGAATACCGGTCAGCACGGCGATGGGAAAGTATCTCTTTGGCAAGGTACACCTTCCTCGAAACTTGGTGTTAAACCTAACTGTACGAAATGCGAAAGATATCTGTTGGCGTCGATTGCTTTAGACCATTTTGCGAATTTTGAAAAGATCGGGTGCTTTTTTGTGTGCTCACTCATAAAAATGGGACTATGATCCTGTTTTCAGGTGGTTAAGCAGTTATGTGAGTACTCAAACGCTCCGCAGAGGCAGTAAAAAAACATAATTTACTGCAAATAATGCCAGAGGAATGACGTTCTTTTGTGATGATGCCGACCGTTTTTCCTCTTCCATCGAGGGCGGGCTGAAATTTGATGTGCGGGCATCAGAATGCATAATTGATGGTGCCGGATGATCGTATTATGGAAGCGTCGCGTGGGTGCCGCAGAGCTGCACGGTAAAAGGCCAATAAGAAAGCCCCCGCAGGGTACCTGCGGGGGCTTGTTTGTCGGTTTTGCGGAACTGTTAGCTTTGCTTGTTCATTTCGCTGATCAGGGCAGCCAGATTTTTTGCCAGTTCGGCAAGGCTGTTCACAGCTTCAGCTGCCTGCTGCATGCCGTCTGAGGTTTCTCCAGCGATGCGGCTGATGTCATCAATCGCGCGGTTGATCTCTTCACTGGTGGCGGACTGCTGTTCGGCGGCCGTGGCAATGGCACGGACCTGATCGGAGTTTTCCTCGGAAAGGGTCACAATCTTCTGCAGGGCCTTTCCTGAGTCGTGCGCCAGAGATGTTGCCGTTTCAACGCTGGAAGCTGCCTCGTCCATGCTGCGGATGTTGTTGCGGGCGCTCTGCTGAATGGCATTGATGGCCTGCCCCACTTCCTTGGTGGCCTGCATGGTTTTTTCTGCCAGTTTGCGCACTTCGTCGGCGACCACCGCAAAGCCTCTGCCTGCTTCACCTGCACGGGCAGCCTCGATGGCCGCGTTAAGGGCCAGCAGGTTGGTCTGGTCGGCAATGTCGCTGATGACGTCCATGATGCGGCTGATGTCGTCCGCCTGCTTGCCGAGCTGGGTCATCTCACCCTTCAGGCTCTGTGCCTGCTGGTGAACCTTGCTGATGGCGGTAACGGATTCTTCAACAATCTTTGCGCCTGTCAGGGCCTGTGCCTTGGCGGCTTCGGCGCTGGCGGCAGAGTTGCCGGAACTGCGGGCCACTTCCAGAACCGTGGCGTTCATTTCTTCCATGGCGGTGGCTGTTTCGCCGGTGCGGGTCGACTGCTGGGCCATGCCGTCGGAAACATCGTCCACCTGTGCGGCAAGCGCCTCGGTTGCCAGCGATACCTTCTGAGCTATATCACTGGCTTCCTGCGCCACATGGGTTATGGTGGTGAGCAGCGTGGAAACCTTCTGCTGCTGCTGATTGGCCTCCGCAAGGGCGGATTCCGCCTGCTTGGTTGCCTGTGCTGCCTGCCGGTTCTTTTCTTCTGCTTCCAGCATTTTGGCGCGCAGGGTGTCCACCATCGTTTCAATGGCACCCTTTACCTTGCCGAGTTCGGCCGAGAAATTTCCCTCGGGTTTGGCATTCAGGTTGCCACCTGCAACAGCAGAAGCAAAGTTCTGGATGCTGAGCAGAGGGTTGATGACGCTCTTGTTCATGAGCAGCCAGACAACGCCGAAGATGATGGTCAGAATCACGGCAGTGAACAGCGATATGGTTATCTTTGCCTGGAATATCTGGTCGTTGGCTTCTTTGAGGGGCGTGATTATTTCGAACGCACCGTGAATTTCTCCCTCTCTCCAGCCTTCCTTTATGCCGCCGACCACGTCTTTTTCGCCTGCCGGATCACCGTGGCAGTAAAGGCATTCCTTCGTGAGACGCACTGCGCGGAAATAGCGCACGGCATCATCTGATACCAGCACCTTTTCAGAAAGATTTTGAGCCTTGAGCTCTTTCAGTACGGCAAGTTCAAGTGCTGTGGGGGTGTTCTTCGGGTTTCTCGGAGAAACTTTGGGAACCCGCAGTTCATAGCCTGCTTCTTTGGCCTTGAGTGCGGCAGTCTTCATGGCGGTGACAATGGGAACCGCTTCGAGAATCTTGTCGGGCGGAAGCTGGTCGAATGGTACAATAACGCCCAGGCTCAGTTTGTTTGACATCTCTTCCCGCGCTGCTTCCGCCATAAGCACGAGAGAACGGCTTTTCTTTACCTGTGCCGCAATGGCGTTGGTTTTGATATCATCCACCCGTAGCCAGGCCATGATGAAGGATATCACCACTGGACCAAGCAGTACCAGCAACATAATTTTCCAACGAATGCTCATGTTCTTCACGAAGGAACCCCTCACTTGCTGTATCGATATCTTTTTGCGATCAGGCTGAAAGCGCTGTGACAGATGGGCCAAAAATAGAGTAATGGCTATTTACGCTGCATATTGAACCGGAATTGGAGCAACTGTAATGGCTGTCAAAAAACTATTGGTATTGTTGGTACCATATTCTTTTTGCAAACAGCGTGCAATCCGCTGTCGTTATTTTCTGTATGTCTTATTGCTTATATTGTGTCCGGTCGCCGTGCGGGGTGACACCGGTGCCCTGTTGACTGCGAATGCACCTTTGAACGCAGCACGGAGCAGTGCCGGAAGCGGTGCGTCTGTACTTGGGACACGATTGGGGGATTCTGCAGCTGCCGTGCTCGCGGCGCATCCGCAATCGCGTGTGGAAGAGTGGCGTAATGGAAAAGGGGTACTGATGGGGCAGCGCCTTGTAACCCGGCAGGGATATGCGGACGGCGGGTTCTTTCAGGTGTTGCTGACGCGCAAGGAACTGGGCGGTGTTGTCTGGTCCGTTACAAGGAATATCCGCACCCATGTGGCGGGTCAGAGCCCCGAAGTGCTGCTGGAGGCATATGTTGCAGAGTATGGCCCGTACGAGCTGCTCTGCACACAACGTTTTACGGAACATGCCGTCTATCATGTGTACTGGCTGAATGCCCCGGACGACTGTTCCGTGGCGGGGGGGCGGCCGGAGAAGCCGTATTTATATTTGAATCTTGTGACAGGAAAATGGACAGAAGAATTGCTCATGCTCGTGGACCCAGCCCTTGGCAGAGCAAACGGCAACAGCGCGGAATAGGGGCCAGGCTCATTTCCAGTCTGCAATAGGGGGCAGGAAATAGAAAAAGGCATCGTGCGATGCCTTTTCGTAAAAATCGTGTGACAGGGGCTAGTCCTGATTGCGGCGTTCCCACAGCTTCATGTCCTTCATCTTCTTGCGGCGTTCCCGTTGCAGGGACTTGCATACAAGGGGGGTGCCCTTCTTGTAGCCGCACTTCTCACGGTACTCTTCAACCGTCAGTCCGTGAGTGGCGAGATGTTTTTTGGTCAGAATCTTGAAAGACTTGCCACATTCGACACAGGTGATGGTCTTTTCCTTGATGGCCTTCTTGGGGTCCATTTCCACCGTGTCAGTATCATCGCCCGCGGCACAGCCTTCGCTGATGGCTTTAATGCCGTCAGCGAGTTTCTTGACCATGGTGGTGATTTCCTCTTCCGTCATGGTCCGGACACTGGCCTGAGCCTTTACTATTTCAAGAGCTTCTTTCAGGTAGTTTTCCATTCTTCTGCTCCTCCGGGTGGGACAGTGGCACGATTTTCTCAACAGTGGTGAAGAAGGATCGTGACTCCGGCGTTTTATTTCAGAAAACATCGAAAAGTGCAATGCTTTTTTGAATATAATGTTATTGGTAATGCGGATGCGATGTCGTAACGGTAATAGAGAGACCGGTTTAAATAAGGGAAAGGACAAGAGGGGATAGTTGCCATTGAAATATGTCTCCATGCTATGAAGTAGCGTACGGAATGAATGTGGATAAGGGTTTATGATGCAGCTGATGTGGATTACTGCGCCGATTTGCGTGATCTTATGCAGTTTTGAAATTTGTCCGGGTTCCTCTGATGAAGTTTTGCGCCGTAAATCACATGATAATGACGTAGGAAGAGTGGGACTGCAGGCGGGTATCTGATGCCCGCAGGCGTTTGGTCTAGACGGCATTCCGGAACGCCGGAGGAGGTTGGACCTCTCCGGAAGAACAGACGGTTGCCGAAAGCTGCAGGGCTTGGAGAAACGGGAAGCTGCCATGCCGATCCCCTGTGGAGAAGAAGAGAAGCAGATTGGCTGCAGGCTTAGTGTTCCGGCCGGATGGACGTTTTTGAGCAAAATGCGTAAAAGGGGGAATCAATGCCATAGTCACATCCGGAGCCGAACCATATGAAGTACATCATGTTCGAAGATTTTTCAGGTCAGCCTGTCCCCTTCATCTTCCCCCAGAGAGTCGACCACGCCGATATGCGTGAACAGATGCCTTATACCAAGGTTATCTCCGCAGGGTATGTCATCATGGAGCGGGGGGAATTTACCTGCTTCGGATCTGCTCCTGAGTTGCAGGTAAGCGCTCAGCCTGACGATGCGGAAATAATGGCACGTAAATTTTCCCGCAGGGAGCTGTAGCAGTTCATGACCAGAATGCTTGTAGTGGGGGGAACGCACAGTGGGTGCGGCAAGACGCTTGTGAGTCTTGCGCTCATGGCCGCTCTTGTGCGGCGCGGACTCAAGGTGCAGGCGTTCAAGGTAGGGCCGGATTTCATCGATCCCGGCCATCATGCCATTGTCACCGGGCGCACCGGCCACAATCTTGACGGCTGGATGACCGATGCCGGGACGGTGCAGGATATTTTCACCCGACACACCATTCAGGCGCAGGACGTACCCGATGTCGCCATTATCGAGGGCGTCATGGGGCTTTTTGACGGCGCTTCCGGCAGCAGCGAGTCCGGTTCCACGGCCGAGATCGCCAAATGGTTGAACGCGCCGGTGCTGCTCGTGGCCGACGCCCGCTCCATGGCCCGTTCCGCAGCCGCGTTGATACAGGGGTATACCTCGTTCGATCCGGGCCTGACCTTTGCGGGTGTTCTGTTCAACAGGGTGGGAAGCGATAATCACGTATCCCTGCTTGCAGAGGCCATGAAAACCTATTGTCCCGACGTGCATCTTGCCGGCTGCCTGCAGCGTGATGACACGCTTGCGGTGCCTTCGCGGCATCTGGGACTCATGACTGCAGATGAGCATCCGCTCTCGGCAGAGCACAGGGATGCCATGGCCGACTGGATAGAAAGCGCTGTGGATATTCCCGCCTTTCTTTCCCTGTTGCCGGAGCTCTATCCCGGGCTGCCGCGCGTGACCCCCAAGGTGCCTGTGCGCGCCCGAATCGGCGTGGCGCGTGACGCCGCATTCTGTTTCTATTATGCCGACAACCTGCGGCTTCTTGAGGAAGCCGGAGCTGAGCTGTGTTTCTTTTCCCCGCTTGAAGACGAGGATCTGCCCGAGGGAGTGAGCGGCCTGTATTTCGGCGGCGGCTACCCCGAAGTGCATGCCGAAGCATTGGCAGATAACGAGTCCATGCGGCGGGCCGTGTTCCGTTTTTCAGAGAGCGGCAAACCGGTCTATGCGGAATGCGGCGGATTCATGTATCTGATGCAGGGCCTGCGCACCGGCGCAGGGACACTGCTGCCCATGTGCGGTTGCTTTGCAATGGAATGCCGCATGGATGTGCGGTTCCGTGCGCTGGGGTACCGTGAGATAACAACCATGGCGCCTTCCATTCTGGGAGCGCCGTGGACCGTGGCGCGCGGGCATGAATTCCACTATTCCCACATTTCGGAAGAAGATCCCGAGGCGCTCGCCATATACAAGCTGCGCGACCGGCGGGACTGGCGCCCGCAGTCGGAAGGCTTTGTCCGCAGAAACACCTTGGGTTCATACGTCCACCTCCATTTTGCCTCGAATCCCGCTCTTGCAACGGCCTTTGTGGATGCCTGCGCCGGAGCGCGGTAAAGGAAACAGCATCTTGACCACGCTTCAGCCTTATTTTACCCCCGAGACCATCGAGGCGCGTTCCTTCGAGATCATCGACAGCGAAGTGCCGGAACCCCGCCCCTTTGCCGGTGCGCAGTGGGAGATTGCCCGCAGACTCATTCACACCTCGGCTGATTTTGATCTGCTGAACCATATCGCTTTTCATCCTCAGGCTGTGGAAGCGGGACTGAACGCCCTTGGCAACGGGTGCACCGTGTTTACGGATACGGAAATGGCCCGTTCCGGCATGCCCCTGCGCCGTATGGAGCCTCTGGGCTGCACGGTGCAGTGTCTGCTGAACAGGCCCGATGTGGTGGCGGCTGCCAAAACGAACGGCACAACCCGCGCTCATGCCGCCATGGATGCGGCCCGTGGCGAGCTGCAGGGATGCATCATGGCCATTGGCAACGCACCCACCGCGCTTATCCGCCTGATGGAACACCTTGCAGCCGGAGGGCTGGCTCCTGCCCTGATTATCGGCATGCCCGTGGGATTTGTGAACGCCGCAGAGTCGAAGGAACTTCTCGTGGGTCAGACCGCAGTGCCCTATATCACCATTCGCGGGCGCAAGGGGGGCTCACCCCTTGCCGCGGCAACGGTGAATGCACTGGCCGAGATGGCGCTGCGTACATAGATGTTGGCCTCTGCCGGTGAAACGGCACTTCCCTTGCTCTGTCAGGCTGGTGGAAGCTCTCTTGCACAAACTGCGAACGGCCCTTTCGGGCCGTTCGTGTTTTCCGGCGGGGGAACCGGACTGTTAAGGGAGTTTCTGGAGTTGAGGAGATGAGCTGGAAAATTTGTTCCGTCTCCTTCAGGGCGGGGAAGCTTCGAATCCCCGCCCTGATGCGTTGAGGAGATGAGGTGAGTGCTTAGGGAGGTTCCAATGCGTTTACTGGGTATGTACAGGGTGTTCACTTTCGGGAGTGAGGTGGCGGCCAGCTTCAAGCCACCACCTCATAAGGAGGCGAACTGATTGCCGTTGGGCTTCTGAGGAGGTGGCAATCTGTTCTTGTATGAAATCAATCATGGGAGTGAGTTCATGATTGGTGAAAGGGGATTGAGTATATGTTGAATTGCGTTGCATTTGTGCTCCGTTTGTTGTGAGCAATAGAGCATGGAGCGTGCCAAAATGTGTTGTTCTTTAAAATCAGTGCATTGCGGCTGTTTGTGTTTGAGTGGTTGTGCAATGGAAGGTGCAAGGAGTTGCGCGCAGGGTGAAAAACCTTGCACAATATGCACAGGACCTCAGCGTTGCACATGGTGAAAATTATGAAGAGTGATGCGCTGTTGAGATGTGGTGAGGGGCTGGAACCGGTTTCACCTGTTCCGTTTTGACCGGTCCGGAGCTCTGCTGTCTGTACTGTCGGTGCTGCGCTGTGTCGGGTTGTCTCATACCGGATTGATCGTATGCGGCCTTTGGGGTGCCTTTGGTATAGGTCGTCACTGATCCAAGGGCTGTTGATGATACGTTGCAGCGGCCGCAGCGATGGCGTAGGACCAGCCCATGCGATCGGAGGAAATTCTATGAGGCCGTCTGTTCTCATGTCCGTACTGAATTTGACCAAGCAGTTCGTGCGGCAGGCCATGCAGGTATCACCGGCCGGCGATGCGGATGCAACCCTGTTTGCCGTGGACGGCACCGTTGGCAACGGCCATGACACCCTGTTTCTGGCAGAGCTTGCCGGTGCGCAGGGGCATGTATATGGTTTTGATATTCAGGAAGCGGCTCTGTCCAATGCCCGCAGGCGTCTGGCCGCCGCCGGTGTGGACGGGCGGGTCACCCTGTTCCATGCGGGGCATGAACAGGCAGGGAAGTTGATACCGCCAGCCGTGCACGGGCGGGTGCGTGTTGCCATGTTCAATCTGGGGTATCTGCCCGGAGGCGACAGGACCATAGTCACACAGCCGCAGGCCACCATTGCCGCTCTGGAAGCTGTGTTGTCCATGCTGAGTACGCATGGCATTGTGACCGTGCATGTCTATACCGGTCATGAGGGTGGCAGTGCCGAAGGAGCCGCTGTGTTCGGGTGGGCCTGCGCATTGCCGTGGGAGGCATTTCGCGTTGCCCGCTACGAGTTCTGCAACAAGACCCGCAATGGTGAGGCGCTGCTCGTGATCGAGCGGCTGGCCGGAGCCGGACCGGACTTTTCCGAACCTGCTTCTGTTCAGAGCAGTTGACACGCAGGCTGTAATGCAGGCACATTTCCGGCTTTCGCGGTATGCATTGCCGCAACCCGTTTTGCAGGAGACACCAGGAGACACCATGATGAGCACTGAAAAGGTTTGGCCCGACATTACGGATGACGATCTGTGGCTCGCCGTGCAGGCTGATATAGAGGCCCAGTACCCCGGCCGCTTTACCATGGAATATGTGCGCGACGCCTTTGAGCGTACCTGCGCAAAGTATGACAACTATGTGCCTCTGGACCGGTTCATGAAGAAGGTGCGCATGGTCTGCCTGTGGGAACGTCCTCTTGTTCCCCACAAGATTCTGCATCCGGAAGATTTTCAGGATGAAGAGACACAGGAAAATTCCTGATTTCATGTTGTATGATTTCAAGGCCGCCCTCGGGCGGCTTTTTCATTGCACGGGAACCTGCCATAGCCGTCCGGCATAGAAACGGGGAATACCGCGGGCGGGTCTGATAGGCAGGATAAATGCTCTGGATTCGTGGGGGGGGATTGATGTAAGGTGCGCGGCAGGCAGGCACTTTCCGGTCTGTCATGAAAATCGCCGGATGGAGGCATGATGATTCAGGAACGTACTCAGGCTTGGAATTTTACCCCCAAAGGGGAGCCCCGCGGCTTCATTGAACCGGAAACTCTGCGTGAACTCTGGTTTCACACCGGAACCAACTGCAATCTTTCCTGCTCCTTCTGTCTGGAAGGATCTGGGCCGGGAGTGTTCCGGCTTGATGAAATATCGCTGGAAGATGTGGCCCCCTATCTTGATGAAGCCGTGCGCCTTGGCGTGGAACGATTCAGTTTTACGGGCGGCGAACCATTTATGGCCGCCGGCTTTCCCGCCATTCTGGAATATGCCGCCAGCCTGCGCCCCTGTCTGGTGCTGACCAACGCCACCCGGCCCCTTTCGCGTTCGCTTGCCACCATCGCGCACCTTGCGCATGGGGCCAATCCTGTATCCTTCCGCGTCAGCCTGGACCGCCCCGACCCTGAACAGCACGATGCCGCACGGGGCGAGGGCAGCTTCGAACGGGCGCTGCACGGCCTGACTGCGCTGTATACGCTGGGATTCAGCGTTTCCGTGGCCCGCCATGCCGACAGGGATGAGGACGCGGCAGCGGTGTCCCGTCGCTACGCTGCCCTGTTCAAGAATGCCGGTCTGCCGGAGAATCTGAATATTGTGGCGTTTCCCGATCTCGGACGCCCGTCAACCTCGCCGGAAGTACCCCAGATTACCACCGACTGCATGACCCGCTATCACACTGCGGAAAGCCGTTCCCGCTTCATGTGTGCCTTCAGCAAGATGATCGTGAAGCGCGGCGGCAAAATGCAGGTGCTGCCCTGCACGCTTGTAGATGATGACGAGGAATATTATTTCGGGACCGATCTTGAGGCAGCGTTGAACGAGCCTGTGAGCCTGCGGCATCACCGCTGTTTCAGCTGCTTCGCCTATGGTGCTTCGTGCAGCGAATCGTAATGGCCGGATAGCCGGACCTGATCACCGGCGTTCTTCGGGCCTTCGAGTTGTTTAAGCCTCCGGAAATCCCTTTCCGGAGGCTTTTTCTATGGGGCTTGTTTTCCGGCAGCTTTGAGCAGAGCACGGCGTTGCGAGCGGGGCAGGCAGGTCAAAGCGGCTTCGAAAGCCGGATGTATGCAGGTATGGCGATCCGGCGAATTGGCTGCCCGGTTGTTCTGGCGGGATGACCGTTGCGGGACGGAGGGGTTCCTTTCATCCCGTGAGCATGGTAGAAGCATGGTATCTTTAAGGCTTGGCGTCAGTCCCGAACCCCATGGAGGTGCCCATGTCCCGTTTTGTCCTGCCCGAGTATCATCATCCCGACTTCTCTTCTCCCGGATTGCGCGATGCGCCGGTTGCCCGTTTTGCCCCCTGCGTGCGGGCCGGAGTTGCGCCTGCGGACTATCACGCCACAGCGATCTATCCGGAGTATGTGCAGACGGTGAAGGGCAAGTGGATTCTGCTCAGGCAGTCCCGCATGGACTGCGTCATACGCAAGGTTAACGATGATACGCTGGAAGTGGTGGAGTTCCGGCGCCTCAAGGTGGGCGATCTGGTTGCGGTGGGCCGTCGTGAAAACGGCGAAGACGGAATCTATGTTCACACCACGGGCTTTATGGGGGCGGATGCGGAAGCGTGCGAGAAGTTCGCCTTTCGTACTTCCACAAGCAGAGAAACCTCGTTTTCCATCGATTATGACACGCTGTATGAGATTCTGCGCCACGACCGGAAGAACGGCTTCATCCTCTGGGTCGGCGGTCCGGCGGTGATCTTTGATTCCGATGCCCGCAGGGCCTTTGCCTCGCTGGTGGACAAGGGCTATGTGCACGGCCTGCTGGCCGGTAACGCACTGGCGACCCACGACCTTGAAGGGGCCTTGTATGAAACCGCGCTGGGGCAGGGTATCTATTCCAAGAAGCAGGCATCCATGGGGCATTATCACCATCTGGACGCCATAAACGCCATCAAGGGATACGGTTCCATTGAACAGGCTGTGCATCAGGGGGGTGTGCTCAATGGAGTGATGCGCGCCGTGGTGGAAAACAAGGTGGACTATGTGCTTGCAGGTTCCATACGCGACGACGGGCCTCTTCCCGGAGTGGTGGGGGATGTGTATGCCGCGCAGGATTGCATGCGCGCCCTCGCCCGCAAGGCCACTACGGTCATTGCCATGGCCACCCAGCTGCATACCATCGCCACGGGCAACATGACCCCCTCGTATCAGGTGATGGAGGACGGCAGCGTGCGGCCCGTGTATTTCTTTATTGTGGATATGTCAGAATTTGCGGCGGGCAAGCTGGCGGATCGCGGCTCACTGACTGCCCATGCCATTCTGACCAACGTGCAGGACTTCATCGTGAACCTGAACAGGGCGTTGGTGTGAGGCGGCCGGAAGCCTTGTATGCAAAGATGAAGGGCGGTGCCTTGCGGCACCGCCCTTTGAATATCAGTCTTGCTGTGACGCCTGAATCAGCGCCAGCGCGCGTTGCGCAAGGTGTGTTACCTCGGGCTTGGATACCTGATCGTCCGCCCCGACGGCATCGCCCTTGTGGCGAAGCTTGTCGGTGATGAGAGACGAGAACAGGATGACCGGCAGCTTTTTCAGGCTCGGGTCTTCCTTGATGCGCTTGCAGAGGTTGTGTCCGTCCATGCTGGGCATTTCAATGTCGGAGACCATGACCTGCACGTAGTCGGTGATGTGGCGTCCTTCGTTTTCCGCCTTGGCCTTGATTTCGCAGAGGCGGTCCCAGGCTTCTCGGCCGTTGGTCATGGCTTCCACATCAAAGTTGGCCTTTTCCATCAGGTCGCGCAGCATTTCGCGGATAAGGCCCGAGTCGTCTGCGATGATGGCGCGGTAGCGCACGTTGGCGGACCAGTCTATGGCCTCGTCAAGGCGCAGACCAAGGGCGGGGTTCAGGTCAGCCACGATTTTTTCAAGGTCGAGCAGGAAGATGATGCGCTTGTCGATCTTCACCACGCCGGTAATGGAGTAGTTGCTGAGCGATGCCACATATTTGTTCGGCGGTTCCACTTCTTCCCAGCTGATGCGGTGGATGCGGTTGACGCCGGACACCTGAAAGGCCGTGCAGACATTGTTGAATTCCGTGACGATGACCTTGGGGGGTTCCACTTCGCCGCGGTTTTTGTTCAGCCACTTTGAAAGGTCTACCAGCGGAATGATGTGATTGCGCAGGTTGAATGCACCAAGGACGCTGGTGTGCTGTCCTTCAGGCAACTCGGTAACGTTGGGCATGCGGATAATCTCAAGCACCTTGGCGACGTTCACACCGTAGTAGCCGCGATAGGTTTCTCCGCCGACCTCCACCTCATCGAGGAAGAACTCGACTATTTCCAGTTCATTCGTGCCGGACTCCAGCAGAATGTTCGTCTGCATATTCCCTCCCGTACCCTGGGATCAATGTGTCAAAAGAGTATCCGGAATGATTCCGGCGATAACGTCTGTGTCGGGTGCTGGTATGCTCTTCTTCTACTATAACGCTTCCAATTTTTTTTGCATAGCGTCAATTATGTGCTTCGGGGTGGATGCACCCGCCGTCAGGCCGACTACGGCGGCACCCTTGAGCAGTTCCGGATCGAGCTCTTCCGGTGTCTCCACATGCACGGTAGGGCAGCCCTGAGCCTTGGCAACGTCGGCAAGGCGGCGTGTATTGCCGCTGTCGTAGCCGCCCACGACAACCATGGCGTCCACTTCCCGTGCCAGGGCTATGGCTTCTTCCTGCCGTTCACGGGTGGCATCGCATATGGTTTCGAGAACAGGTAGATTGTCACCCAGTCTCTCGCGTAACCAATCGACTATTTCTGTAAAAACTTTACGGTCTTGGGTTGTCTGAGCGGCAACGCAGTATTTTTTGTGCGCTTCGAAATGATAATTTTTCAGCTCGTCGAACTCGCCGAACACAAAGGCGTCATCTCCGGCATAGCTCATCAGGCCACGCACTTCCGGATGGTCCTTTTCGCCGAACAGCAACAGCGTGCACCCTTCGCGCAGTTTGCGGGCAATGCCCAGCTGGGCGCGTTTTACCTTGGGGCAGGTGGCATCCACCACGTCGCGGGCATGGCTGTGCAGGGTGGTTTCCACGGTATGCGGAATGCCGTGTGCGCGGATGATGACGCGCTCGTCCTTATGGGCGTCGCCGGGGTCTTTCAGGCAGCGCACACCCAGATTTTCATAATGATGCAGCACCTGCGGGTTGTGGATAATGGGGCCAAACGTGGCAATGGCTCCCTCCTGTCTTGCGACTTCGGTATCCAGCTTTTGCAGGGCGAGGGAAACGCCCATGCAGAATCCTGCGGTTTCAGCTCTGCGAACTTTCATGATCTTCCTCTTGGTGTGGGGCGAGCGCGTTCAGGGCATGGCTATGCGCTGCGGTTCAAACTCCGCGCCTTCTTCGTTCCAGCGGATGAAAAATGTTTCCAGCAGCGAATCCAGTGTTTCCCAAGTGGTGCATTCCGTCAACTGGTTGCGCATGTGCCGCGCACCGGGAAAGAGTTTTATATATCGCGGCACCAGAGAACGCATCTTGAAGAGGGCGGTCTTGTCCGGGCAATGCTTGCGGGCCAGTTCCACGTGTCTGCGCAGAATGTGCATGGTTTTGACCGGATCAGGGCGCACAAAGCTGCCCCCCTGCATGAGGGTGGTGAATTCTTCGAAAATAGCCGGATTGTTCAGGGCGCCACGGGCAAACATGACGGCGGATACGCCGGTTTCGCGGACGCAGCGCACGGCGTCTTCCGCGTGGAACAAGTCGCCGCTTGCCACAACGGGAATATCGACAGCCTCAACCAGCTCGCGCAGGGCGCTCCATCGGGCTTCTCCCGAGAATCCCTGTTTTGCATAGCGGGGGTGCAGGCTCAGCCAGCCCGCGCCCACATCCTGCAGGCGTTTGGCAAGATCGAGATAGACTTCGCTGCCTGCTTCCCAGCCGAGGCGGAATTTGAATCCCACACGCCCTTCGCCAGCCATGCGCACCATGGTGCGGGCCACTTCCACGGCATTAGGCACATCGCAGAGCATGGCGGCACCGCAGCCGGTTTTCACCACCTTGCGGACCGAACATCCCATGTTCAGGTCGAACCACGTGTAGCCTGCCTCCACCAGTGGTTCCATGGCGCGTTGCATGATATCCGTGTCGTTGCCGAAGAGCTGCAGCATCATGGGGGCATCTTCTGGGGTGGTTTCAAGCAGCAGTTCCGTGCCGGAACTCTTGTAGTAGAGCCCTTTGGCGCTGACCATTTCGGAGCAGACCACATCCGCTCCGAACTCGCGGCAGAGGAGGCGGAAGGCAAGGTCGGAATAGCCCGCGAGCGGGGCAAGCCATGGTTTGTGGGGGGCAATATCAAGGCCGCTGTCGTTGCGGCGTGTTGGCATTTCAATAGTCATGATCAAGGATTCCGGAGTGACCCGTGAAAACGGGAGTGTCGTAGCGGGCGTTACGCCCGTCTGTTCAGTGAGCCGGACGTGCCGCCGGAAAGTCCTGCCGGTCGCAATATGCTTGTGAGCACGTCATGGATACCGGCCGGCAGCGGGCCGCAGCCCAGACAGACAATTGGCAGAAGCTGCTGCGGGCGATGCTCGTCCCGGATGCGGCATACCGTTGCCGCAAGTGTTGCCACCGGTTCCGACCTGCCGGAGGGAGGGCCGGAATGTTCAGATCGGGCGCGTTCCAGAAAGAGCCTGTAGGCCATCCTTTCCGTTCCTGCAAGACATTGTATGAGTGTGCGTCCGCATGCAGGGAGCTGTGCGCTGGCGGTGATGCGTGCTGTTCCGGTGTTATCGGACGACATCAGAATTTCCATGGCGTGTGCTTGGGGCATGAGCCACGGCAGATAGTGCAGGGTTCCGGAGCGGGTGGCAGCGAGCAGCAGGTTGACGTTCAGGCGATGCTGCTGCACCTGCGTGAACAGGGAGAGTGCTTCGGCATCATCCGAAACGAAGGTGGCAAACGCCGTAAGCGCGGCCGGGGCTGCATCGGGGATATCGGCGGGGGAAACGATGGATGGCCAGAGGCGGGCGTGCAGCATGGCATCGAAGGCATCTCTGGCTTCGAGATACTGACGGATGAGATCGGCCGGAGAAATGCTCTGGTTGGCGGCTGCGGTTTCGTCCCCGTCCACTTCCTTCAGGATGATGTCCGGTACCAGTTGTTCCACCAGAAACCGCAGGGGAACTCCGGCTTCAGGCTTGGTCTGCAACTGGGCCAGCAGTTCCTGCCCTCCCACATGCACCCATGCCATGCCGCCCCGCACCCAGCGCAGCACCTTGCCGTGGAGAATCTGCCCCACATGGTGAGAACGTCGAAAGGCGGCTGCCCTGCCTGCGGAATCCTGTCCTGCGGAAGGGGATTGGCCTGCGTCCTGCCAGTAAAGAGGCGATGTTCGGTTAAGCGGTCTCATGGTTTGCTGGCGTGTGCCGGACTCCGGCAGGCGGAATCGGGAAATGGATAAAGAGGGAGCAGGCTGCAGGCGTTACGGGAATACCCCGTGCTAGCGTCCTGCCTTCATGAGAATCAGTTCCACCTCGTCCACGGAAAGACCGGTGGCGCGGGCAAGTTGCTGCGGCGAGTGCCCCTTGCGGTTGCCGTCCAGAATCATCTCGCGAAGAAACTGCGGGGAGCGGCTCAAACTTTCAGCCTGTTTGATAAGTTTTTCCAATCCTGCGGCACGGGCCTCCAGCTGAATGTCCAACTGCCGGAGCTGTTCCTGGCGCTCTGCGAATGATTCCATCAATTCCTGCTCAAGCTGCGCGTTGAAGTGCATTTTGGTGAGCAGGGTTTCCTGCTTGGCCTGCATTTCGTTGAGCAGGGATTCGGAGCGCTTGAGGCGGAGAAAAAAGACGAAAAGCAGGACGAGCAGTAACAGTTCGGTCAGACTCAGAGCAAGGAGCATCCAGTGGGCAAATTGCATGGCGTTTCACAGGTGGGCCGCTTGCGGCGATAAAATGTTGTCGGAAAAGCCGCAGCCGCCTGCCTGTGCCGCGACTATGCGTCCCGTTTCGTGAAGGGGCATGGTGTCGGCGCATCCGCTAAGCGGTCGGGCTAGCCGGAGCGTTGCACGGTATGCAGGTTCCGGGGCGGGTCAGACCTTCACGTTGAGGATGTTGCCCTGCCACGGGCTTTTTGCCGAGCGTTCCGGCTGTTCATCTTCTTCGTCTATATCCGGTGGGGGCTTGGCTCTGCGCTTGCGGGGCTTGCCGCCAGATCCCTGACGGCCGTCCTTGTCCACCACTGCCTGCGCATCCTTGGACTGCGGTGTTTTTTCCACCGACTGTTGCTCACGCTTGAGCTCTTCCGCGGCGTTTTGCTTGGCGGCTGCTTGCTGCGCCACAGGATGGACCATTTCGTCGTGGGCTATTTTTTCCACATGGGCCATCTGCGCAAGAAGAACAGGCAGGCTGGAGTCCAGCGACATGTTATTTCACCAGATAGTTTTCTATAAGAAGATCCTCGAACTGGCCGTTGTTCATGTACTGATTAATCACGGCCAGAAGGTCGGCCTTAAGTACATCCACATTAGTCTTATCGGACAAAAAGATCAGATCTTTGTTGCGCAGGTAGTAGAAAATCGCATCTCTGAGCACGGTTTTCTTGGTGCCTGCTTCCCAAGAGAGCTTTTCGTTCTCGGTAGGGGCGGCGAATTTGCATACCAGAAAGCGTATGTGGCCCTCTGCATCCTTCATTTCCACCCAGAAGGGCTCCCATGAAACCACAAAGGAGTCCGGCTTCTGCGGTTCCGGCTCTGGTGCCTGATCGGGCTGTATAGTCATAACCTGCGGTTCAGGCGGCAGTTCCGGTCGCGGTGCAGGCTTGAGCACAAGCCACGCCACGAGAATGAGCAGCAAAACGCCCACACCTGCAAGAGAGATAACTATCTTTTTGTTGCCGAGCAACGCCTTCAGGGCGTTGGGCTTTTTTTCGGAAGCGGGTTCGAGGCTGACAGGCTCGGGTGCGGCCAGCGGCGGAGGGGCCTCTTCCTCTTCGTCATCTTCAAGGAAGGGGGCATCTTCAAGGTCGAGTTCAACCTTGTCGTCGGCAGGAGCGTGACCGCCACCATCCGGCACGCTCAGCTCTTCAGTGTCGAGCTGGGCCTTTTCTGAAAAGAGGCCGTCTAATGAAAGATCTTCATCTGCCATGAGCGGATACGGTTACAGGACAAAGCCCTCCGCCGGGGCGGAGGGCAATTGGCCTAGGGGAAAATCTTGTCGATTTTCTGCTTCATGGTTTCAGCGGTGAAAGGCTTTACGATGTAGTTCGAAACTTTCGCCTGCACAGCTTCAATGATGTTTTCCTGCTGGGCTTCTGCCGTAACCATGAGGAAGGGCAGATCGCTGAATTCTTCGCTGGCCCGAACCTTGCGGAGCAGTTCGATGCCGGTCATGTTCGGCATGTTCCAGTCGGAAATGATGAACTCGATCTTGTCCTTGTTGAGCGTTTCCCACGCGGTGGTGCCGTCGTCGGCTTCCACAATGTTGGTGAAGCCGAGCTGGCGCAGGATGTTCTTTACGATTCTGCGCATGGTGGAGAAGTCGTCAACGACAAGTACTCGCATACTGGGATCGAAAGCCATGCGGAACTCCTTAAAAAACGTTAAATGCTTTCGGTGTTGCCATACGATGTATGGAATTCCCGGCGCAACCGCTGCAGAGCCTGAGTATGCAACTGAGATACGCGGCCCTCGGTTATGCCCATAACTTCGGCGGTTTCACGCATATTTAATTCGTCACTATAATAGAGTGACAATACCAGCTTTTCCCTAGGTGTCAATTGATCGATAAGTGACGCAACCCTTTCAATCAGTTCCTGAAGTGCTGTGGCCTGAAAGGGCTCTCCGTCTATGGAATCGCGGCCTTCGGTGGAAAATGTTTCCTGAATGGCGTCAAGGCTCAGGCATAGCTGGTTCTGCAGTGCCTCCAGTCCGGTGCGGACATCTTTTTCGTCCAGTCCGGTGGCCTGCTGCAGTTCTTCTTCGGTGGGGATGCGGCCCTTGTCGTTTTCTATCTTATGAATGGCTTCTTCAAGCTGCCGTACCCTGTGCCGCAGGCTGCGGGGGAACCAGTCCAGCCTTCGCAGTTCGTCGAGCATGGCACCGCGGATTCGGCTTTCCGCGTAGGTATCGAACTTGATGCCCATCTTGGGATCGAACTTGCCGAGCGATTCCATCAGCCCGAGCGTACCCGCACTGATGAGTTCGCCCAGTTCCACGTTCTTGGGCAGTTTGGCCTTCAGGCGCAGGGCAAGGAACTTGATCTTGGGTGCATAGTGCCGGACAACGGACTCCTGCTGGCGGGGAGACATGTCCACCCACGCAACGGCACCGGTCTCAAGCAGTTCCCACGGCTCAGTGCCGCTTGCGGGACTATTGCCTGAAGAGGAGCTTTTTCCAGAAGAACTTGATATTTCCATCAAGGTTGGCCGATACTTCCCAGTTTTGAATGGTCTTGGCCACCTGCTGCACTGCAGTGCATGCGGGGCCGCCTTGCGGATTGGCGCAGAAAGGCCGCTGATTCACCACCGCCTTGCGCACTTCCGGATCGCGGGGAATGTAGCCCAGAAGGTCGAGCGACACGCCGGAGAGGAAGTGGTCGCAGGCCGCATACAGTCGGGTGTACATTTCCTTTGCCGTTTTCGGGTCGGGTGCCATGTTCACCAGCACCTTGAAATGCTCAACGCCGTGATTAAGCTTCATCACCTTGATGAGGGCATAGGCATCCGTCAGCGAGGTGGGTTCGGGCGTGAGCACTACAATGCGTTCCTGCACCGCAAGGTTGAAATACAATACGTTATCGTTGATGCCGGCGCCGGTGTCAACAATCAGGTAGTCCACCTTGTCTTCCAGCGCGTCCATGGCTTCCAGCAGTTCCAGCTTCTGACCGGTGGTGAGCGAAAGCATTTCGCTCATGCCGGACGAGGCGGGCAGGATTTTGAAACCGTAAGGAGTGTCGAAGAGAATGTCTTCGAGCTTAGCCCCTTCATGGAACAGATGAAAGAGGTTCCTGGTCGGGGTCATGCCCAGAAGGACATCCACGTTGGCAAGGCCCAGGTCGGCATCGAGCAGCACCACATTCTTTCCGGAACGGGCAAGGCTGCAGGCAAGGTTGACGGATATATTCGTCTTGCCTACGCCCCCCTTGCCGGAGGTGATTGAGAAAACCAGAGGAAAATCGCCCTTCATGTGAGGAACTCCGTAAGATCACATACCGTTGCGCGGGTCGGCATCACAGGGAAGCTGGTGCTTGAACAGAAGCCTCCAGATGGTGACGTCGCGAGCGGCGATAAGTGTATTCTTCAAACCCGGACCGAACGAGAGAGCGGACACCGGCAATCCGGACGATGCTGCTAACGATACCAATGCACCAAAAGTACAGGCTTCGTCCAGTTTCGTCCAGATAATGCTTCCCGGACAGTCGGTTACATATTGACGCATGAATGCGGTAAGCTGCGCGGGGGCGTAAGAGGGCGTAAGCACAAGATGCACGGCAAGGTCGCGTGCGGTGCCAAGCCCCAGCTTGTCCGCTATGGTTGAAAATGTGTCGTTTCTGCCGAGGCCCGGCAGATCTATGAGCACTTTGTCATAGTCGCGGGTTTCGCGCAGCATGTTGGCAAAACTGACGGGGTCGCCCGCTTCAAGATAGGTTATGTCGGAAAGTTCCGCGTAGTGCTTGAGCAGCAGGCGGCCGTTGCCCCGTTCGCAGTCGGCGTTGACAATGCAGATGCGTATGTCGGGGCGGCGGCTGCGCAGGCTGATGGCCATGCGGATGAGGGTGCTTGTCTTGCCGGCACCGAAGGGGCCAGTCAGGGCGTGGCAGTGCTGGGGCCATTCTTCTTCACCCCACGGCTGCAGCGGCACTATTTCGGAAAGCGGCACCAGCACGGAAAGGTTGGGGCTCTTGTGCAGCCTGCGGAAGAGTGAGAGCAGCACGACATTGTCCACGCCCTCGCGTTCGAGATATTCAAGCGCCACGCGCTGGCGCGGGGCAAGTTCATCCAGCTGAATGCCCGGCTTCATGAGCGCGAGCAGATGTTCGCGGATTTCACTCCACTCACGGTGCCATTCGTTCCAGCCGGTAGGGGTGCCGCTGCCGTTTCCGTTGCCATTCCCGTTTCCGTTGCCGGAACTCATTTTTTTGACAGACGTTGCGGAGCGCTCCAGACCGGCAGTCATTTCGCACCAGGGGCCGCCGTCATCGGCTCCTTCGTGCTTGGAGAGAATAACCGCTTCAAGCCCCATCTCCTGCTTGATGCGGGCAAGGACGGTTTTGGCGTCCGGGCCTGTAAAAGTCTTGACCTGCATTACTTCAATCCTACGCTGCCCACTGAAGTGAGCCTGATGTCAGAGGGAATTTCCGCCTGCGAGATGACCGGCACCGTAGGCAGGAAGCGGATGAGCAGCTGCGCAAGATGCGGGCGGGACACCGGAGAGGTCAGCAGAACGGGCTGACCGTCCGTTCCCACGGCATTTTCCACGCTCTGGTTGACGGCCTGGATGAGGCGCTGGGCCGTTGCCGGATCAAGCGCCAGATACGAGCCGCCATCGGAACGACGGATGGCCTCTTGTACGGTTTTTTCCACAGAGGGGTCCAGCGTAATGATGGGCAGAACGCTGCTGCTGTCCATGTAAGGCTTCACGATGGTGCGTGACAGGCGTTCGCGCACATATTCCGTGAGCACGTCGGGGTCCTTCACGCCGGGGCCGAAGTCGGCCAGCGTTTCCACGATGGAGAGCAGGTCGCGGATGGACACGTTTTCCCGCACCAGATTCTGCAGCACCTTCTGCACCACGCCAAGGGAGAGAATGCCGGGAACCAGCTCTTCCACAACCTTGGGGGCATGCTTGGCAAGGTTGTCGAGCAGGCTCTGCACTTCCTGCCTGCCGAGGAAGTCGGACAGGTGGCGCTTGAACACTTCCGTAAGATGGGTGGCAATGACCGTTGAGGGGTCCACCACGGTGTAGCCTGCGAGCATGGCTTCTTCCTTCTGGCTCTGCGGAATCCACAGGGCGGGCAGGTTGAAGGCGGGTTCGCGGGTTTCTATGCCCTTGATGTGATGCTTTGCATCGCCCGGGTCCATGGCAAGGTAGTGGTCTATGAGAATTTCCGCTCCGGCCACGGTGTTGCCCTTTACCAGCACGGAATACTGGCCTGGCTTGAGCTGCAGGTTGTCGCGCAGGTGCAGCGAGGGAACCACCACGCCCACATCCAGAGCGAACTGCCTGCGGATGGAGCGGATGCGGGAGAGCAGGTTGCCGTCCTGTTCTTCGTCCACCAGCGGGATGAGGCCGTAGCCCACTTCCAGTTCCAGTGCGTCCAGCGGCAGCAGGGCCTGCACTTCTTCGGGAGTGTCGAGGCTCTGGGAATCTGCCTTGCCGCTCTTGCCGCCCTTTGCGCCCTTCTGCGCTCCGGCACGGTCCACAATGCCGTTGTTGGAATCGCTGACCAGTTTGGCGATGAAGAACAGACCGCAGGAAAAGAGCATGAAGGGCAGGAAGGGCATGCCCGGCACCAGCGCGAAGACGATAAGCACGAAGGCTACCAGCTTCAGGGCGCGGGAGTTGAAGGTCAGCTGGCCGATGAATTCTTCGCCCATCTTTGCTTCTGCCGCAGCACGGGAAACAATGATACCTGCCGAGGTGGAGATGATGAGTGAGGGAATGGTGGCAACCAGACCGTCACCGATGGTGAGCAGGGTGTAGGTGGTGAGCGCGTCCTGCCAGGGCATGTCCTTCTGGACTATGCCGATGAGGATGCCGCCGATGATGTTCACCATGGTGATGAGCAGACCGGCGGTCACGTCACCCTGAACGAACTTGCCCGCACCGTCCATGGCGCCGTAGAAGTCTGCCTCGCGGCGGATGATGTCTCGTTTTTCGTTGGCGGTTTCTTCGTCGATGAGACCGGCGTTCAGGTCGGCTTCAATGGCCATCTGCTTGCCGGGCATGGCATCAAGGGTGAATCGGGCTGCCACTTCCGCGATACGCGTGGTACCCGCCGTGATAACCATCTTGTTGAGAATGAACAGAATCCAGAAAATAACTGCGCCGACGACGTAGTTCCCGCCGACGACGAATTCACCGAAGGATTGAATGACCGAACCGGCGGCGTTTGTGCCCTCGTCGCCATGCAGCAGAATGAGTCGGGTGGAGGCGACGTTAAGGGCAAGGCGGAGCAGCGTGCTCACCAGCAGCAGGGACGGGAAGATGGAAAATTCCAGCGGGGAGAGCATGAACATGGACGTCACCAGAATGATGAGCGCCAGCGAAATGCTCAGGCTGAGCATGATATCCAGAAAGAAGGTGGGCAGCGGCACCAGCATGACGAAGAGGATGGTGACCACGCCGCCCGCCAGCAGAATGTCACCATGTTTGGAAAATCGTTCGTAGTTGATTTTCGGTGCTGTTATTTCTGCTTTTGCCATTTTTCCGACACCTTTGATGGATAGCGAGTGTGTTTCGTAAGAAGCCGGTGTTTGTCCTAACCTCTTCTACTTCCTTTGAATTTGTGCAGGCTTGCGAGTATGGATGCCACAGCCTTGTACAGATCCTCGGGAATCATGTCCCCTACTTCCACCGACTTATACAAGGCACGTGCCAGAGGGACGTTTTCCCGCAGGGGAATGCCGTTTTCGCGGGCAATTTCCTTGATCTTCTCGGCGAGGTGGTCGGCACCCTTGGCCAGCACGCGGGGGGCCGGTGCCTCCAGCGCATCGTAGCGGATGGCAACGGCGATATGGGTGGGGTTGGTGATAACCACGTCGGCCTTGGGTACGTCCTGCATCATGCGGCGCATCATCACCTGCAGCATCTTCTTGCGCTGTTCGGCCTTCACCTTGGGGTCGCCTTCGGCCTGCTTGCGTTCGTCCTTGACTTCGTCCTTGGTCATCTTGAGGTTTTCTTCATAGTCCCAGCGGGTGAACCAAAGGTCGCCGATGGCAATCAGGATCATGGGTACCAGCGCATACAGCACCATGCGGTGGCTGGTTTCCAGCATGTAGACGCTGAGTCCGGCTGCATCCATGTAATAGAGCGGCAGAAAGTTGTGCATTTCGGCCTTGAGCACCAGATAGGGGGCAAAGCCGATGGCCACGGCCTGCAGCAGGCTTTTACCGAGCCTGAGCAGGGTCTGCGGCGAAATGAACATGCGTTTGAGGCCCGCTATGATGTTGAACTGCATGCCCTTGAACTTGAATACTTGTGTTGTCCACAGCTTGCCGACCTGCAGGCGCATGTTGAGATAGGCCAGAAACCCGATGAAGATGAGAAGCGGCAGCAGCATCTTGGCCAGCTCGATGGATAACCACTGCATGAGGTCGTAGATGCTTTCGGGAGTGACGGAAAAGGTCATGCTTTCACGCAGGAAACGGACCATGATCTTGTGCAGGCTGTCATAGATGACGCCGATCCATGCGTAGAGCCCATACATGCCCGCGACAACGGAAACGACCTTGCCGAGCTCCTGCGATTTCGGAACATTGCCTTTGTTTCTGGCTTTTTTGCGATGCTTGTTTGTCGCTCGCTCTGTTCTGCTTGGGTCCTTCTGTGGCATGCCGGAATCTCCTTATTTGGGAAGCGGAGACATGGCGTCAATGAGATGGCTGAACAGGGGCCCGATCTCAATGATGAAGTCGCCGATGCGCCGGGACATGATGGTGAAGAGAAGGCCCATGAAGAAGAAGCCTACACCGATCTTCAGGGGAAAACCGAGCTGCAGAAGGTTCATCTGCGGTGCGGCACGGCCCATGAGGGCGAGTGCCAGCTCCACGAGAAAGAGGGCAGCCATGACCGGGGCGGCTATTTTGACTGCCAGTGTGAACATGATGCCGGAAAGGTCCAGAATCTGGTGCACGATGGCCGGGCCGATGACCAGCTGGCCGGGAGGAATGGCCTCGAAGGTCTGGGCAAGCGCCCTGAGCATGTGCAGGTGGCCGTTCAGCGTCATGAAGGTGAGCAGCGAGACCAGGTAGAGAAAGTGCGAGGTGATGGAAACCGTGGTGCCGGTCAGCGGGTCGGCCACGTTGATCATGGTGAAGCCCATCTGGAAGCCGAGAATCTGGCCGCCGGTCTGGATGCCTGCAAAGATGAAGTCCACTGCAAGGGCCAGCACCAGTCCGAGAACGGCTTCGGAAGCCATTATCCGGATAAGGTCGAAGGGGTGTTCGGGCATGGCCTGCCCCTTGATTGCAAGTGCCGGGAAAAGAGCCAGCGTCAGCACAATGCAGAGCGCCGCCTTTACCGACTTCGGGGCGCTCTCTCCACCGAATACGGGGAGCATGAACACCACAAGGCTGAGGCGCATGAATGTCAGCAGGAAGCTGAAAAATTCGGTGGTATTGAAGTTGAACAGGTCCATGCCGTCTGATTTGCAAAGGGCGAGCCACTCACGCGTTGCAGATGCGCGCCAAGGATTTTCAGGGGTTGAAAGGCAACCGGCCGCGTTTTCGTCCATGCATGAGTCATGCTTTTGGCGGTGATCCGTTTATGCGGTTGCCAGCTCCTGAGATTGCCAGTTCCTGCGCTTGCGCTCGCTACAATGCCGGAAGCGTGGTACAGAGAGTACAGGGAAGGCTGCGTCCATGGCTGGCATGCCGCCATGGGCGGGCGGGCTTGCCATCGGTCCTGTATTCTGGCAAGCCACGGGGACCATTGAACTGTGCATATATGGAGGACGCATGGACCTTTTGCCCATTAAACGAGCATTGCTCAGCGTGACCGACAAGTCCGGGCTGGTGGAGTTTGCCACCTTCCTGCACGAGAACGGCGTTGAGCTGGTATCTACCGGCGGCACGGCACGCATGCTTACCGAGGCGGGGCTGAAGGTCACGCCCGTGAGCAAGGTTACCGGTTTTCCGGAAATCCTTGGCGGACGCGTCAAGACGCTGCACCCGCATATTCATGCGGGCATCCTTGCCGACAAGGATAACCCCGAGCATCTTTCCACGCTGAAGGAACTGGGCATTGCCGCCTTTGATCTCATCGTGGTGAACCTGTACAACTTTGCAGAGGCCGCCCGTAAGGGACTGGATCTCAGAGCCGCCATCGAGGAAATTGATATCGGTGGTCCCTGCATGCTGCGCGCAACCGCCAAGAACTTCCACAGCATGCTGGTGCTGCCCGATCCGGCAGACTACGCTGAGGTTTCTGCGGAACTGAAGGCCAACGAAATGCGTGTGGGGCTGGAATTCCGCCGCCGCATGGCTGCCAAGACCTTTGAGCGCACCTCGAACTACGACCGCATGATTACCGACTACCTGTCTTCCAAGACAGCGTAGCCCGCGCACCGGCAACACCGGTACGTGCCATGTGTCTGACGTAACCGCCTCCGCAGGCCGGGCATGACCCGCCTGCGGGGCGTTCGCGTATTCGGGAGCCGCAACGGCGGTTCCCTGTTTCACAACCCGTTCCAGAAGGAGCACGCCATAGCTTCCGTTCTCGGCAACACTCAGGGGCTCAAGCCCAGTCAACTCAAGGCGCTGCAGCGGCTCTATACCCGCAGATACCCCTCGCAGGGGGGCTACACGCTTGAGCAGGGGCGCGAACTTGCCGCGCTTTCCGCCAGCATTGCCCGCCAGATAGGTCTGCTTATCGACCGTCAGGGGCGGCCGCAGCTGGTCATCGTGGGCGACACCGGTGCCATCTACATTCCCGAACTGCCCCGCGCCCGTCTGGGCAGCGGGCGTCTGCGCGGTCTGCGCCTCATGCATACCCACCTCACGGATACGCCGCTGTCGCAGGAAGACCTGATGGACATGCTCTTTCTGCGGCTCGATTCAGTGAGTGTGCTCACGCTGGACGAGTTTGGCTCTCCGGCGCGGTTTCAGTTTGCGCATCTGCTGCCCACCCGGCAGGAAGAGGACGATGACACCGGGGCAGAAGAAGTCGTTTCCGTCAGCCGCCGCGCGCCGCGCAGGGGAGAAGTGTTGCCCGACGGGCCCAAGCCCTACACCCTGCACGACTTGGAGCCGTGGGACAGGGTTGAGGTGGACTTCAATGTCCAGACCGAGGCGCTGGAAGATGAAATGGCGCGCGCTCTCACCGATGCCCGCGTGGCCGACGGCGATGGAGAACGCGCCGTTCTGGTGAGCGTGAGCACCCAGCCGCGCAAGGTGCAGGAATCCTATCTGGAAGAGCTGCGCGAACTGGCCCGTACCGCAGGCATTGCCGTGGTGGGGCAGATCATCCAGCGTGTGCCGCAGATGAACCCCAAGTTCATCATGGGCAAGGGCAAGCTGGCCGAGCTTGAGGTGCTGTGCCTGCAGGGGAACGCCGGACTTGTGGTCTTTGACGGCGAACTGTCGCCTGCGCAGCTGCGTAACCTGACGGATGCCACCGAGCGCAAGGTGCTGGACCGCACCCAGCTCATTCTCGATATTTTCGCCCAGCATGCAACATCGCGTGCGGGCAAGCTGCAGGTGGAAATGGCCCAGCTGCAGTACACCATGCCCCGCCTTGTGGGGAAGAACCGCGCCATGGACAGGCTGATGGGCGGCATCGGCGGCCGTGGTCCCGGTGAAACCAAGCTGGAGACGGACCGACGCAAGATCCGCGACCGCATTGCGCGCATCAAGGGCGAGCTGAAGACGCTGAGCAAACAGCGCTCATACGCCCGCGACCGCCGCGCAAAGGCCCGCGTGCCTGTGGCCGCACTGGTGGGCTATACCAACGCGGGCAAGTCCACCACGCTGAATACTCTGACCAACTCCGATGTGCTGGCGGAAAACAAGCTTTTTGCCACGCTGGACCCGACCACCCGCAGGCTTCGTTTTCCGATGGAGCGCGAGTTGATTCTCACGGATACCGTGGGATTCATCCGCAGTCTGCCCAGAGAACTGAAAGAAGCTTTCGAGGCCACCCTTGAAGAACTGGAAGCCGCCGACCTGCTGCTGCACGTGGCGGATGCCGGACATCCCGAGGTGGACAAGCAGATTACCGCCGTGGAATCCATTCTGAACGAACTGGGGCTGCACGATATTCCCACCATACTCATTCTGAACAAGTGGGATACGCTGGACGAAGAGGCCCGTCAGGGCATGCGGTATTCCTACCCGCAGGCCATACCCATCAGCGCGAGCAGCGGCGAAGGGCTGGATGATCTTTCCAAGGCCATTGTCTCCCGCGTGGACTGGGAGCGCGGGCTTGTGCAGTATCAGGGCATCATGGCCGAAGAGGTCGTGGAGGATGTCCCCTATGATGAATGGGACGCCTGGGACGGCGACGGCAAGGGAATCATTCAGTAGCAGTGATGTTGTTTGAAGTATGTGAAAAGGCCGGAGCGGCGACGCTCCGGCCTTTTGTTAGTCGCGAAATAAATCATAAAAATAGATTGCTGGCTAGCGATGTGCGGGTAGTGATGAGATCGCGAGAAAAGTCATGCGAGTCTGTATAGGCAAGGTAGTATTTAGTGTTGTTTTTTACTCCTAAAAGTAACCGCCTTGGGCCACTGGTTTTAATCCCCGTACGTGTTGGGGGGAGTACATCTATTCGATAAAGTGTGTATCCATTGATTAGTTTGGGTGTGTTTGGGTGCCAGTCTATGCTGTGCGTGATGGCTCTTCCTTCAGGGGATGTTCTGCTTGGATATGCATATGATCTGAATAATGAAAATACAATGTGCTCTAGCGGTGTTGTTGACTTCCGGATGTCGTGGATAATGTCAGGATGTAGGAGATAGCTGTCTTGTTTGGGTAGGAGATTTTCTGGGGTATCGTGTAAACATGCGAGTAGATAGGATAATATTTTGATTTTGTTATGGTCTGTGTCGGGTTTGGATGTGTACCATGTGTCTATTGTTGTCTGGCATATCTGTTTTATTCTTGTCTTAAATGTGTTTATGTTGTTGGCTGTTATTTGTGGTATGTTTATTGTTATTGAGCATGGTTTGCCTCTTCCGCATGCATTGCAAGTTTCTTTTTTGATTGTCTGTGCAGTTCCGCCTATAGAAAAAGGGAGTTTTTCATTGTGAACTGTTGATGCAATGAAGTTGTATATTGCTGGTGCGGTGTGTTCGTTTGGAAATAAATTTAATGTGTTGGTGTTTTTGCATCCATCTCTATGTGGTGATTTGACAAATCCTATGTTGATTTGTGGGTCAGACTCTATTGTTTCCATAAACATATTTAGCAACATGTTGGAGTGAAAAGCTGGCTTAATTTCTATAGGAATGGCAAGAAAAATTAAGCTCTTGATATTTTGTATTTCATTTTTTATCGTATAAAAAAGCTCAGCGTTTGTTTTGTTTGTCGGGTCCCATAGAGATGCTTCTATTTCTGGAGATGGGCAAGCTAAGGTGGTGAAGCTATTGTCCATTGGACAGTCTCGCTATTCGAATGTTGTTGAGTTCTTCGACCATTTTCTTTTTTTCATTTAAAAAGCCTTCTGGTTGGTTTTTGATAAATCCCAACTCATCGAATGAGATGCTTTCGAGGTTTGACGATCCATTTTTTTTGTTTACCCAATACATTTTTATCTTGTCTGAAGTATCTTGGTATTTTACGCAGTTGAATATCATTTTGTCTATGAGGTATTCACTGTGTGTTTCGATTATTATGTGTTTTCCAGTGAGTGCAAGTTGTAGAAAAAAGTCTGCAAGAATTGATTGTATTGAAGGATGTAGGTGTGTTTCTGGTTCATCTACAATATATATATTGTTATTTAGGCCAGATAGTATTTTAAATATCGTTGGTATGAGTTGGCTTGTTCCGAATCCAACGTTGTTTATAGGGGTATATTTCCCTGATATTTGAATGAATATTTCTGTACTTATTCCAGGGATTGTTTCTTGTATTTTTACTTTTTCGGCGAGCTTGAATTTTTCAACAAGCCAGTAGTTGATTGCTTGTTTTAAGCTCCCTTTTATGGGTTTGTTGTTTTCAATGTCGTAGGCGTAGTTGATGTATGTATTTCTGATTCTATTATATCCGCTTAGCGGAGTCTCTTCAGGGTCAAGGTATATTCTTTTGGGAAGACCTCTGAATGGGGGTATGTGTATTGTTTTTTCTATGGTTGGGGTGTGGTGTTCGTCCTGTAGTGATGTTGTGTTTAGAAGTGTTATCTGTTCAAGGTGTATACTTTGATCATACATTTGTTCTTTAATTTCTTCAAAATCTATGTGTTCTTGTATTTCTTCTAGGTAAGCGCATTTCATATCTTCAAAATGAATATTAAATTTATTCAGTTTCCTATCTGAAATATCGATACAAAGCGCATTGCTGAAAGTTACATTGTTTTTGAAAATTCTGCATATTTTGCAGAATCTTTCGTCTTCGCTTGTGTCGTTGTGTATTTTTAATTTGTTTTTTACAATAGATAATCCATGTTTTTGTAATATGTTGCTAAGGTCGTAGCTGGAAAAAGATAGTATCTCATTTGCGCTGATTTCCCATGTGTCATTTTTTAAGCTTACACAGTAAGAGCCTATTTTGTTATGTGTTGTATATTTTATTTTAGATAAGAAAAAGTTTATTCCAAGTTCTTCGTTGTATCCTGTTGACTGTTCATTCTCTGGAAGAGAAAATGTGTATTCAATTTTTGATTTTTCATTAATTTTAAAATAAAAATATATTGATTTATCATTTTCGTCGCTCAAAATTTCTGAGTTTGTTCCTAGTGTGACGAGGCTCCCGTTGAGTTTTAAGAAAGGTAATTTGTTTCCTTTTATGTCATAAAAGTTATACCCAAATGATTGCTGTAATAAGAGGATGGCTTGGTATATTGTGCTTTTACCTGAGCTGTTAAGGCCAGAGAATAGTGTGATATTTCCAAATGGAATTTCGGTATACTCTGAGAACGATTTGAAGTTTCGTATGCCAATTCCCGTTATCATGTTTGCCTCAATGTTGTTGATTGTTATCAATTTGTGCTTATTATTTTTCGACTATGTTTTTCAAGTCTTTTGTGTTGGTAGTAATGCCGTTATGTTTCGCCGTATAGATTATTCCGACGATGCTGGTAGTTTTTTTACTCCTTATTGACAGCAAGTTATCCTATAAATAAGGCCGGAGCGCACCCGCTCCGGCCTTTTATATTTGCGTATCCGCTTGGTAACTACAGGGCCAGCTTCAGGATGGCGCGGCAGTCTTCGGGGGTGATGTCTCCGCGCTCACCCATGCCGGTGCGGTTGTGTTCCGCAAGGCTCTGCACGGCCTTGTCGATGGCGGCGGCATCAAGCCCTGCATCGGTCAGGGATACAGGCACCTGCATGGTACGGAAGAAGTCGATAGTTACGGCAATGGCCTTGTCGATGCGCTCTTCGGCGGTGCCTTCGGTTATGCCGAAAACACGCTCGGCATACTGCAGCAGCTTGCCTTCCTTCTGCGTGCGTCTGTAGCGCATGACCGCAGGCAGCACGATGCTGAGGGTTCTGCCGTGATCCAGTCCGAAGTGACCGGTAAGTTCATGGCCGATCATGTGGGTGGTCCAGTCCTGCGGCACGCCGCAGCCGATGAGATCGTTCAGGGCAAGGGTGGCAGTCCACATGATGTTCGCGCGCACGGCAAGGTTTTCCGGCGTGGCAAGGGCCTTGGGACCTTCTTCTATCAGGGTGAGCAGCAGGCCTTCCGCAAAGCGGTCCTGCACCTTGGCGTTGACCGGATAGGTCAGGTATTGTTCCATGGTGTGCACAAAGGCATCTACAACGCCGTTGGCTACCTGACGCGGCGACAGGCTGAGCGTGGTTGCGGGGTCGAGCACGGCAAACTTGGGGCGCACAGGTTCGGAAACGAAGAAGAGCTTGTCGCTGCCACGGGAAACCACGGCTCCGCCGTTGCTTTCCGAACCGGTGGCGGGCAGGGTGAGCACGCAGCCGATGGGCAGGGCCTGCGACACGGATTCGAAGTTGGCCAGAATGTTCCACGGGTCGCCCTTGGTGTAGGGCACGGCTGCGGCGATGAATTTGGTGCCGTCCAGCACGGATCCGCCGCCCACAGCGAGCAGGAAGTCGAAGCCTTCTTCACGGATGCGGGCCACGGCCTTCATCAGGGTGTCGTACTGCGGGTTGGGCTCAATGCCTCCGAACTCGCTCCATGTATGAGCGGCAAGCGCTGCGGCGACCTGATCGTACACGCCGTTTTTCTTGATGGAGCCTCCGCCGTAGGTGACCAGCACCTTGGCGTTTGCGGGAATGGCGTCGGCAATGCCCTTGATCTGGCCTTCGCCGAAGATGATGCGGGTGGTGTTCTGGTAAATGAAGTTGTTCACGGTGTTTCTCCTGTGAAGAATCGGGTTTTCATGCTGCCCGTGTGCCCGGTGCGTTGCGGGGCGTGAAGTCGTGAGCGGGCAATGTGTATGCTGTAGTAATCTCGCACATGCCGGAAGAATTGAATACCTGATTCTGCAGAAGTCGTGCCTATTCATGCAAGCCGCGGCCAAAGAGTGGTTCTACTGTCGGACGTGTGGTATGCGGTTGCGGAATGTGGCCGTGAGGCCCAGTCGCGGCCCAGTCGCGGCACGGTTCCGCACTGTTCCGCACGGTTTCGCACTGTTCCGCTCGGTTGCCGTACAGTTGCTGTCCAGCTGCGGTGGGCTGACCAGCGTGATATGGTGAAGGAAAGGAGAATGACATGACAGATCCGGCACTGCGCAGTGCTTTTGTCCGGCTCGCCCAGAGTGACGGCGCGACTCCCACGTTTTTGAACAATGTCACGCTGTACAGGGCGGGAGCACCCGTACCCAAGAATCCGCTGGTATACAATGCCTGCCTGTGCCTTGTGGTGCAGGGGCGTAAGACAGCGCACCTTTCCGACAGGTCATTCACCTATGATACGGGCCACTATCTGGTGGTGCCTGCGGTGGTTCCCTTTGAGTGTGAAACCGCTGCCACGCGGGAAGAACCGTTTCTGTCCGTGACGGTCGGCATTGATTATCTGGTGGTGCGGGAGATTCTGGATACGCTGGGCAGCGGGGCCGATGCTGAGGCGGACGGCACGGACAGACACGCAGGCGCGTTTCTCGATACCATGACGGAACCTATGCAGAATGCCATGCTGCGCCTTCTGCAAAGTCTGGAAAGCAGGGAAGAGGCGCTCATTCTCGGCAGGCAGGCCGTGCGTGAAATCTATTACCGCGTGCTTGCGGGGCGGCAGGGGCATATTCTCGCCTCGGCGGCCCGTGGAGAGAGCGCCTATGCCCGAGTGGTTTCCGCTCTGCGGGTGATGCACGACAGCTACTCCTCTCAACTGGACGTAACCGCGCTGGCGGAGACGGCCAACATGAGCGTGCGTTCCTTTCATGATCATTTCAAGGCGGCCACTTCCTTGTCGCCCGTGCAGTATCTCAAGCGCATCCGGCTGGAAAAGGCGCGGCAACTGCTGGTGGCGCAAGGGCTGCAGGCGGGGGTTGCCGCTCATATGGTCGGCTATGAAAGTTCCTCGCAGTTCAGCCGCGAGTTCAAACGGCATTTCGGCTATGCGCCCAGCGAGGCTGCGGAGGTGCGGGCCTGATCCGTCTTTGATCTGAATATCCTGTGAATACCGGCCATGCCGTGCGGGGATGGTGCAGAAATGACTGCGCCTGCGTTCCTGTAGGGTGTGGCCTTTTGTATTAATGGGAAATGAGTTGCGAGGTATTGAACCTGCTGTAGTGGTTTGTGTATGCATTACCAGGCTGCCCGATGGATGGGCAGGGAAACAAACCAGAAGGGAAGCGAGATATGCACACAGCAGGGCAGAATCAGATGTTTGTCGAAGGCCGTGCCGCTCTGTTGTCCGGAGGGCAGACCGGACAATGGGGAGCGGGAGCGAAAAACAGAACCGTTGAACGTCCGCACTACGGACCGGAGATCCACCTGACAATGGGGGAGAACGGCAAGCTGCGGGAAAAGCTGGAAACTATCGGAGGCAGGCAGTATCGCTACGCCTATTCCTACGATGCATCCGGCAGGCTGGCTACCGTTCATCTCAACAACAGATTGGTGGAAGCGTATCACTATAACGGCCTTGGTCAGCGGATCCGCGATTGGCATGCCGGGCGTGGGACTGAGCGTCGTTTTTCTTATGCACCGGATGGCCAATTGCAGTCTGCGGGGGATGTGCGTTTCTTCCATGACGCGGCAGGTTCCTTGCGATGCCGCCAGCAGGGCAGGGTGAACCTGTATTGCTTCTACGGGGATGATACCCGTCTGGATGCTGTCCGCCTGCCGGATGGTACACAGATAACGTATCGTTACGGCGCGTCGCTCGGTCCTGTGGCGAGTTTTCTTAACGGTGAACCGGCTGAGAGTTTTGTATGGCTCGATTCCACGCGGCTTGCCACCTATCATGATCACATCCGTGGGCTTTCATATCATTTCCAGTATGGAGCAGAGAGGCTTCCGGAAGCCGTGACAGTGATGGAGAACCTCGCGGGGGTCAGCATGCAGAGTGCCGGCAGCGAGATGGCGACTTATCTGCTCGGTTATGATCAGGTGGGCTCGCTCAGGGCGGTGTGGTCGCAGAGCGGGGAATTGATAAAGGAAATCGTGTATGATAGCTTTGGCAATGTGCTAAGTGACTCAAACGAGTGGTTTTATATGCCCATTGGCTTTGCCGGGGGACTGCCTGACCGTTACACCGGCTTTGTCCGTTTTGGCTACCGCGATTACGATCCCGCCGTGGGCCGTTTCACCGCCCGGGACCCGCTGGGCGATACTGGCGGCGATCACGATTTGTGGGATTATTGTGTTGATGATCCGGTGAATGCGAATGATCCGCTGGGACTGTTTGCATTTCTTCTTCCCTTTGCCGGTGCCATGGCCGGTGCCACCGTGCTTGGCTATGGTGGTACCAAGGTGGCAGCCAGCGCAGCGGATACGTTTAATAAATCCGGTACCAAGGCACAGGCCGCAGTGGATAAGCCACTGGATACCGTGGCCAATATCAACAGTGCCATGGTCGAGATTGCCGCATTGCCGGAGCTTGGCGCGGCTGTATTGAAACAAGCACCGCAAGCCGCAAAGGTGGCGGTGAAGGGAGCGGTTCAGGCGGGGAAAACTGCAACTCAGGCCGGACGAGCTGCAGGGCTGGAAGTCGCAAACAAAGTTTTAACTGATCCTGTTTGGTATCAGCGGGCGCAGGATTTTCTTTCTGGTATGTTGGGCCCTGAAAATCCTACGGTAAGTCTTTCTGAGTATGTCGGTGGAAAGGTAGGAGACGGTATCAAGAGTGCCATCAAAGGGGCTAAGGAGGCCAATAATAATGAAAGATAGAATACTGATGAGGGTTGCTGGTGCAGTGGTCTTTATGGTTGGGCTTTTGGAAAGCGTGAGTGACTCCCCATCATATAAGCATATACCGGTGGATCTGTGGGTTCCCTATCTCATCATGTTTGTAGGATGTATGATTTTTGCCATGACGTTTCTCAGCAAGAAAATGGAGAAATGATATTCGGAGCTAACGGGTCACTTTTAGTGGCCTTGCTTTTAATTACACATTTCAGCACCAAATTACTTATACCGCCTGCGTTCCGCACGAAATCTCCATATGTTGAAGGAAAATGAAGAGAAAAATACTGAATAGTTTTTTAGGATTGTTCGTCTTTTTGCTTGGTGTCAGCAATTTAGGCGAAGAGTATCTTTACTGGCATTCGATAGCAGTTCCGGGATGGGTGAGCTATCCCCTTGTTGCGATCGGTGCTGGGATGCTCGCCTATGTTTGGCTGGTAAAAGAGAAGCAATAAGTCATCTTTTGGTTTGTCCGCGCTGTCCGAGCAAAGTATGCTTGAGTGAAGTGAGGCCACTTTTAGTGGCCTTTCTTTTAATTACGCACTCCAACATCGATATCTTATACCGTTTGGCGGGCTGCATACCCCGAGATTCCGGCTACAAATATTTGGGAACAGATTGGGAGCAGTGGTCGCGATGTGTTTGACCATTTTACAAAGGGCATGAAGCGTGAAAGGAAGCAGTAAACAAAAGTTCAAAAATAGCCTGTATGCCCTTCTTCCACTCTGGATTGCCATCTTTCATTGGGGGGAAGACGTGGTGATTTTTAATAGGAAATTGCTTCCCAGCTGGGTTCCATACGCTTGCGGTGTGATAGGTGTTGTCATGCTGCTGATTGTGTGGCTGAGCCCGAACAAAGGGAAATAGGGATGAAGAAAGGCTACTGCTCAAGCTGTACGCAACAAATGTATTGATGTGGCAAACAAGGTTATGGGGAATCCGGCGGCAGTGGCGAATAGCGTTGGTGCGGCTAGTGGTTTTATTAGCAGTGCGATTGTTCCTGGTCCCTACGAGCCATCTCGGGCGGGAGCTGCAGCTTATGGAGCAGGTGTCGTAAAGGATATTATGCAGAAGGCTATCTAGAGAACGATGGTTGGTGATGAGGACGAATAGGATGAACCCTTTTGAATTATTTATCGGACTCTCAATGGTTATGATCGGGGGATGGGGTGTCTATTCCGGTGAGCTGACGAATAGGGGTGTCGCCATTGATGAGTGGGTTGCCCCTTTTCTGATTATCGCAGGTGTGGGTATTCTCGCATACAGTTGGTTTATGCGCAGGAAGCGGTAGTTGATGGAATGAGGGCATTTACCGTGGCCTTGATTGATGATCGTCCCGTACCTCCACCTGCAGCTGCAGAGATAGAAAGCAGAAAGTGGAACAGAGGGCGGTAGAAGTACGCAAACAGGGCAGCCCGGGAGGTTGCCCTGATACAACCTGTAATATCTGTGGGTGGCATATGATTTGGCGAATAATGCTCTCCCTGTTTTCTCTTGATATAACCCAGCGGGCTATGGTGCTTGTGTGGCATCAGGAAGTGTGGAACGTCTTCATGTATGCTCTTATAGGGATGATGGGGCCGATTGTGCTGGCAGTTCCTTTTGCGGTGACAGGAAGCAGAAGGGCAGCGAAGGTGATCTCTGCGGCTATAGCGGTAGGCGGGAGCTGGGCAGTCTATTTTGCTCTATCCAAATGGGATTACAGGGCGGACTTCACTGAGGCAGAGAACCTTATCCTTTGCGGGGCGGTGCTGTTGGTGTGTGCCGCACTGCTACAGGCTTCATACAGGTTCGGGTATGCATCTTTCGTGGGACCCGCATCCGCTAAAGATAAGGCCGTCAGCTTGGCATTGTTTGCGGGCCTCGTGTTGCTGCTGAGTGGCCGTGTCGTGCTTCCGGTGTCATACCTTGTGGCCTATTGGGTCGCACTGAACGCAGGGTTCGGCTTCCTTCTCTGGAAGCACCGAGCTCCGGACAAGGCATAAGGAGCGGGCATGGAGTTGGCTTTCGGAAATAACACGCTCGTGCTCTGTGCTGGGCTGCTGTCCCTTATCCCCATTCTTTTCTTTATCCCGATTCTGCTGGTTGACGTGTGTTGTGTCATGTTCCGGTTCGACCTGCGGAGGTGGCTCCTTGTCAGGCGTTTTGCAAAACAGGGTGTCCTTGTTGATGCGGATGCGGTGCGCCTTGTCCCCAAACGTATATGTATTACCTCGGCGACCTTGTTTGTTGTGGTCTACGCCTTCTATTGCTTTTATCCACTCGGGGTTGTGTTCTACATTCCCGATTTTATGGTTGTTTTGCTTCTGTTTCTTTCCCTTGGTGTTTCCCTTATCAGCCTGCAGGCCTATGTGAATAGTTTCCGGTGCGGGATGTACTGGGATGATACCCGCTTCTGCGTGGCCTCAGTCCGACCACGGCGGGTGCTCTGTGTTGGGCGGGAGGATGTGCAGGCTGTGCAGACGGCAATCCGGAAGCGGTTTTATCTGTATACCCGGGTGCAGATTGCAGGTGAAGAGTATTATGTGCTCGGCAACTTTCAAGCTGCACGGGAATGCATGCGCGGCACGGGCTTTTATTTGTGATAGGTTTATTGTGTCGCGGTTGGTGCGCTCGTTGGTGAGGCTGCGAAGAGGTAGGCGTTTAATGGGATTTCCGCCGCAGCCAGGAACGCAAAAAAGGCCGGAGCATATGCTCCGGCCTTTTGCATTCTGTCGTACCAGTCCGGCTTATTCGTCGTCGGAAAGGCCGAAGTGGGAGGCCATGAAGGGGCCGAAGTAGATGCCGTCGTCATCAAGGTCTTCCTCGATGCGGAGCAGCTGGTTGTACTTGGCAAGACGGTCGCTGCGGCACAGGGAGCCGGTCTTGATCTGGCCTGCGTTCAGACCCACGGCGAGGTCGGCGATGAAGTGGTCTTCGGTTTCGCCGGAGCGATGGGAGATGATGGTTGAGTAAGCAGCCTGCTTGGCCATCTCGATGGTGTCGAGGGTTTCGGTCAGGGTGCCGATCTGGTTCAGCTTGATGAGAATGGAGTTGGCCACGCCTTCGTCAATGCCCTTGGCAAGAATGTCGGGGTTGGTCACGAAGATGTCGTCGCCCACCAGCTGCACGGAATCGCCCACGGCGTCGGTCAGCAGCTTCCAGCCGTCCCAGTCGCCTTCGGCAAAGCCGTCTTCGATGGAGATGAGGGGATACTTCTGGGTGAATTCGCCAAGGTAGTCCACCATGTCGGCAGAGGTGAGAATCTTGTTCTCGCCCTTCAGCACGTACTTGCCGTCCTTGTAGAACTCGGAGGCGGCGGCGTCGATGGCAAGCGCGATGTCCTGCCCGGGAACGTAACCGGCTTCTTCAATGGCACGCATGATGTACTGGAAGGCCATGTCGTGGCTGGCAAGGTTGGGGGCAAAGCCGCCTTCGTCACCCACGGAAGTAACGTGGCCGTCCTTGGCCAGCAGCTTCTTCAGGGTGTGGAAGGTTTCGGCACCCATGCGCAGTGCTTCCGCAAAGGTGGGAGCGCCCACGGGCATGATCATGAATTCCTGAATATCAAGGTTGTTGGGGGCATGCTCGCCGCCGTTGATGATGTTCATCAGCGGAACGGGCAGCACCTTGGCGTTTACGCCGCCGAGGTACTGATACAGCGGCAGGCCGAGGAAGCTGGCGGCAGCGCGGGCAGTGGCAAGGGAAACACCGAGAATGGCGTTTGCGCCGAGGCGGTCCTTGTTTTCGGTGCCGTCCACGTCCAGCAGGATGTTGTCGATGTTCACCTGACGGGTGGCATCAAGGCCGATAACGGCTTCTGCCAGTTCGCCCACCACGTTGGCAACAGCCTTTTCCACGCCCTTGCCCATGTAGCGGCTCTTGTCGCCGTCGCGCAGTTCCAGTGCTTCACGGGAACCGGTGGAGGCCCCGGAGGGGACGGCGGCACGTCCGGAATGGCCGGATTCCAGAGACACTTCCACTTCAACGGTGGGGTTGCCACGGGAGTCCAGAATTTCTCTCGCCCAAACGGAAACGATGGTGCTCATGTTCATTCTCCTTGTCATGCGGCGCTTGCCGCCCTTTCAGTCTTATCCCGGCGGAAAGGTCGCCGTGTAAGGTTATTCCTTGATGCCGCTTTCCATGTATAAAAGGCGCAGGCCCTCCAGCAGAAGGTCGGGCCTGACATGGTCAAAACACGAGGCAACGCGGGCTATGGACTGGGCGAAACCGCCCGTGGCCACCACCTGCATGGGGCCTTGCAGCACGTTGCCGAGCCGCTGACAGATTCCCTCCGTCATGGCGGCAAAGCCGAAGATGAACCCGTGGTTCAGGCTGGTGGACGTATCCCTGCCCACCACGGGCATATCACCGGAAATTTCCAGACTTATGCGCGGCAGCTTGGCCGTGCGCGATGCAAGCGCTCCGGCGGCCGACTTGACTCCGGGGCATATCAGCCCGCCGAGATAGGCTTCGCCTTCCACGCAGTCGAAGGTGGTGGCGGTGCCGTAATCCACGGAAACCAGCGAATACGGTTCCGGATACAGCCTGCGGGCCGCATAGGCTGCCACAAGTCTGTCCGCTCCCACCTGCTCGGGATGAGTATATCTGTTTTCAAGCGGTACGGGAATATCCCCCGGCGCAAGAAGCAGTCTTTTGCTGAAATATCTTGCCAGCGCGTCGCGGATGACGGGGTCGAAGCTGGGTACGACGGAACTGCCCACGCAGGCTTCCACATCGCCGGGGGCGAATCCCGCGTGGCGCACCATGTCCAGAAGACGCAGGCCGATGGAGTCGGGAGTCTGGTGCTGGTCTGTGGGCAAGACGTAACTGGTTGTCAGGCCGGTATTATCTGCCATACCAATCTTGACGTTGGTGTTGCCAATATCGAACAGGAGCAAGGTTTTTTTCATTCGCGCATTATCCTTGTGGGCGAATCGGGCGTTGCCTGAATGCGGCTTTCTATATCCGGAACGGCAACCGCAGTCCGTGCATGGTCTTGTTGTGGCGGAATGCGGTGTGTTTTTTGTTATCTGCGGGCCTCAGCTCTGGCCTTCAGAGACTGTGTCATGCGCTCCAGATTCGGTTCTGCCACGTTGCGCAGCGCCTTGGCATACAGTGGCGTGAGAATGCCGCTGACGCGGATGCCGTGCGTGAAGCGTGAACCGTATCGGTCCACAGGTGCAATGATAAAGCAATGCGTCATGTCAAGAAAGCCGGGGAGCGCATAGCGGGCCATCCAGACCAGCTCCTTGCTGTGTTCTGCAGCAAGGACGCGCAGCGTCGTCCGCATGGGTTTGTCACTGACCAGACGCACGAATGCGTCAATATCCGCGCCGACGCGGGGCGCACCCTCTGCTTCCGGATACAGGGCGTTCCACGAACCGTAACCGGAGAACTCCGTCAGAACCTTCCAGAGGGTCCACGGAGTGGCTTCAACAGTGATTGTGCGTTCCATAATATGGGAAAACAAGCCGGACATGCAGCGGCACCTACCCTGTTTGCTGAAAAATAACAAGCTTCTGCGCGGCCACTGCGGATTGCAGGCCGGATTGCAGGCATTGTTATATTGGCAGAACAGTAATCATTATCGAAATATCATAACATGCTATGCGTTAAAAGGTATACTCCGCAGGCAAATTCAGTTTATAGACAGATGCAGAGGAAATGATACCCTTCGTATTGATGGTGCGCCGGTGCGGGCGCTTCATGACGGATTTTTAGAAAGGAGATTTTGATGGTTGCCGCAAATCTGATACCTGCGCCGGATGCGATACCTGTGGCCTGGGGCTGGCTGGAGGTGCTGCTGATTGTCACCTTTGCCGCACATATTCTGATGATGAATGCCGTGGTCGGCGGGGGTGTTCTCTGCCTTGTCCGTTCCGTATCCTTTCCCCGCGATACGGCCGTGCGGGTGGTGTCCCACTCGCTGCCCACCCTTTTCGCACTTACCGTGAACTTTGGCGTTGCCCCGTTGCTGTTCGCCCAGATGCTGTACGGACAGTTTTTTTATACCAGCTCGGTGCTCATGGGAGCCTACTGGCTTTCCGTGGTGCTGCTCGTCATCATAGCCTATTCGGGGCTCTATACCTTCCGATATAAATACGAGACCTGGAAAAGCAGCCGGATGATTCTGGCAATGGTCTGTGCCGTTCTGCTGTTCGTGGGCTTCATCTTTACCAACAACATGACCATGATGCTGCAGCCTGAAGCATGGCTCGCCTACTTCGGGGATGGCGGTGCCGCAGATAACGGCATGGGCGGGCTGTTGCTCAATACGGCAGACCCCGCGCTTGTGCCGCGCTATCTGCATTTCATGCTGGCGGCCGTGGCAGTGGGCGGGCTCACGCTTGCCCTGCTGTTCGAGCATCGCCTTGCCAAGGGAACCATGGATAAGAAGGAGGCCATGCCGCACATCCGTTTCGGCATGATGTGGTTTACCATCTGCACTGCCATGCAGCTGCTGGTGGGCGGGGCGTTCCTCGGTTCCATGCCGGTGCGCATCCGTTCCCTCTTCCTCGGTTCTTCCGATTTTCATACCGGCGCGCTGGCTGTGGCGCTGGTGTGCGTTGCCATTGTGCTGCACTACGCAGTGAGACAACGGGTCAAGGCGACGGCAGTTGCCCTTGTGGCCACGGTGCTGGCCATGTCGCTTGTTCGTGCGCTTGTCCGCGCGGCGTATCTTGAGCCCTATTTCAAGGTACAGGACCTGCCGGTCATGGCAGATTACTCACCGATGATTCTCTTTTTTGCGACGCTTCTCGGCGGCCTCTGGTGCATCTATTACATGATCCGGCTGGCGTTCCGCCCCGGCAGGGAGGGCTAGTCATGGAATATCCCGTATGGTGGATTCCTGAGTTTTCCGGCGGCTTCATCATCGCCTGTGTAGCGGTATTTCACGTTTTCATCGCGCATTTTGCGGTGGGTGGCGGCCTCTTTCTTGTGCTGACAGAGCGCAAGGCCGTAAAAGAAAACGATTCCCGCATCCTTGAATACGTCAAGGCGCATACCAAGTTCTTTCTGCTGCTGACCATGGTGGCGGGCGGCATGACAGGGGTGGGCATATGGTTCACCATCGGCCTGCTTTCGCCTGCGGCAACATCCACACTGGTGCATGCCTTCGGCTTCGGCTGGGCAATCGAGTGGGTGTTCTTTCTGTGCGAGATAGTGGCCCTGCTGCTGTACCACTACCGGTTCAACCACATGTCCCGTCGTGACCATATGGTCATCGGCTGGTTCTATTTCGGTTTTGCCTTCATGTCGCTGTATGTCATCAACGGCATCATAACCACCATGCTCACTCCGGGCGAATGGCTGCAGACGCAGCGGTTCTGGGACGGATTCTACAATCCCACATTCTGGCCTTCGCTTGCGCTGCGCACTTCCATTTGCCTCATGGGTGCCGGACTGTTTGCACTGGTAACGGCCATACGCATCAAGGAAGAGCATACCCGAGAACGCATGGTCCGCTATGCCGTGCGCTGGGTCGGCTATCCGTTCCTGCTCATGCTGCCTGCAGGTGTGTGGTACCTGATGGCCCTGCCCGAGCCGCAGTTCACCATGGTGCTGCAGAAATCGGCGCAGACCCCGCAACTGGTGCGGGTGTTCTATCCTCTCACCGCTGCCATCATCCTCGGCGGTCTGACTGTTGCCTATATACACACCAAAGCATGCCGGACTGTCCTTGTCGGGGTGCTCGTGCTTGCAGGGCTGGCTCATATAGGCACCTTTGAATGGATACGCGAGGCCGGACGACGTCCCTACCTGATCCACGGGCATACGTGGTCCAACTCCGTCAAGGTTACCGAGACTGAGCTCATCCGCAAGGAAGGCGCGCTGCAGCACGCCAAGTGGGTAAAGGTGCGCGAGGTGACCCCGCAGAATCTGGTTGAGGCCGGTGAGGAACTCTATCGCCTGCAGTGTCTGGCCTGCCATAGTATTGGCGGCCCCATGCTCTCTGCCGAGACGCGGACGGCCGCGCTGACCCGTACGGGCCTTGAGGCCCAGCTTTCCGGTCAGGGACGCCTGCGCAATTTCATGCCGCCTTTCCTTGGTACAGAAGTGGAGCGCGTGGCGCTTGCCACCTTCATTGCCGACATCATTCAGAAGCGTGAACCTGCAGGGGCCTCTGTTTCGCCGCAGGCACTGGCAACCATCATCCCTGCATTCAACAGGCATGAAGCGGAATATGTGCTGGTGGCGTGGGCAACCATGGGCATGACAACCATTTCGGATAATAACGACCGTTTCACCATGCAACCGCCCGGGGTGACCGTGCGGGCGCAGCTGCTGCGGCGTGATGATACGCCGGAGATTCTGACCGACGGCGTTGTGCTTTCCTACCGTATGGAAAAGGGCTTTGAAACGCCTGCCAGGCACGTGACCTTCTGGGATCATGCCGCAGCCCTGTTCGGCAAGGACGTGCCTCCGAACGTGGGCATGGCTCCCGGCGGTGAACCGGGTTCCGGCCCAGAAGGAACGTTTGTACCCGATGAGGCGCACAGGGCGTTTGTGGTGCATGGGCTGCCCGCATTGCCCTATGGCAACGACGGTTCCGTCAATCCGTATCCGCTGCTTATCGTGGAAGCGCGTGACACCTCCGGTGAACTGCTTGCCGAAACGCAGGTGGCTGTTCCCGTTTCCACGGAGTGGGGCTGCCGCAACTGCCACGATGGCGGCTGGCGTGTGGCCAACCGCACCGGCATGTCCGATGTGACGGCAGACAACATTCTCGCCGCGCACGACAAGATCAACAGAACCGACCTTGTGGCGCGCGCCGCCCGCGGCAACCCCGTGCTCTGCCAGAGCTGCCACGGTTCTGCCAAGCTGGGTACCGAGGGGCAGGAAGGGCTTATCGGCTTCTCTGCCGCCGTGCACGGCTGGCATGCGAACTATCTGGGTGAGGAAGATGACCGCAGTTGCAAGAGCTGCCATCCTGCGGCCCGTTCCAGTTTCACGCAGGGGATGCGCGGCGTCCATGGTTCCAAGGGACTCACCTGCGTGAACTGCCATGGCACGCTGGAAGACCACGCCCTCGGCCTGTTGAAGAAAGAGAAAGAGCTGGGCAAGCGCGGTGTGGATAAGCTCATGACACACCTCGTACCGCGCGTTGTGGATTCCTATGAGGAAGTGCAGGCGCGTTCACCCTGGGTCAGCGAGCCTGACTGCACCGTGTGCCATGACTTCTTCACCACCCCTGCGGCGGATGCCTCTGCGGCGCATAAGTGGACATCGGGTGATCCTGCCGAGCTCTACAGCGAACGGCAGGACGACATGGGCGCCATCATGTGTCAGGCCTGCCACGGTTCCACCCATGCCCTGTATCCGGCGGAAAACGCCTTCGGGAAGCTGCGCAGCAACATCATTCCCCTGCAGTACCAGCAACTTGCCGGTCCTCTTGGCAGGGGCAATAACTGCATCTGCCATACCCGCGAGCTGACGGTGTATGAATCGGCGCACCATCCCATCGTTCCCAAATAACCTGCTGTAATTCTGAACTTTTGGCGCGCAACCGCTCCATAGGGTCAGACAATGGCAAGAAGAAAAGAGATTGTTCCAAAATGGAACAATCTCTTTTTTTCTTTATACTGTCGTAAATTATCTTCGGAAGCTATTGTCCGGCAACAGGTTGAGAGCAAAGAAAAAATTTTTCAGGCTTCCAAAGAGAGAAAAATGGTAAGTGTGTCCTCACTGTGGAAATGGAAAAATTGCGGGCCTGATTTTTGTCCGCAACTATATGAATTTATGCTACTGTTCATTTTGTGGCAACAATGTGAAACGGATATATAGATTATATCTATAGTTTCTATTTGTTGTATCTGTTTCATATTGACATATTTTTCACATTCATCTAGGCCGGACAAACGTAGTAAGTGACTTGGGTTAGAGGTCAACTTAGTCATGTGAGGAAATCATGCTGAAAACTGTTCTGAATCTCTTTACCAATCTCTGCCTCTGGGTGAGCGCGATTGTCTTCGCATCTCCTGTGGCAGCCATGGCGTCCGCTGCCGCTGATGCGGGCGTCGTGCCTGGTGCAGACGGCAAGCCGTGGTGGTTCTGGCCTGTTGTGCTGCTGTTCTTCTGTTTTGTCCTCGGCATCATTGCGGTGCTCGCGGGCGTTGGGGGCGGCGTTCTGTTCGTGCCGCTGGTTTCGGGCTTCTTCCCGTTCCATATTGACTTTGTTCGTGGTGCCGGCCTTATGGTCGCACTGGCGGGCGCTCTGGCAGCCGGTCCCGGCCTGCTCAAGCGTAACCTCGCCAGTCTGCGGCTAGCCTTGCCGGTGGCGCTTATCGCGTCTGCCTGCGCCATTGCAGGTGCCATGCTCGGTCTGTATCTGTCTTCGCTTGATCCGCGCTACATTCAGACCGCCCTGGGCGCTACCATCATGGGTATTGCCGTGCTGCTGCTCTGTTCCAAGAACTCCGAATACCCCGTCGTGACCAAGCAGGATGCTATCGGCCTCGCACTCGGTATCGAAGGCATCTACAAGGATCAGGGCACGGGCAAGGAATTCCACTGGAAGACGCACCGCACCCTTCCCGGCCTTCTGCTCTTCATCGTCATCGGTCTTATGGCCGGTATGTTCGGTCTGGGCGCAGGTTGGGCAAACATCCCCGTTCTGAACCTTCTCATGGGCGCTCCGCTGAAAGTGTCCGTGGCAACCTCCAAGTTCCTTCTGTCCATCACGGATACCTCCGCTGCATGGATTTATCTGAACCAGGGTTGCGTTATTCCGCTGATGGCTATTCCTTCCATCATCGGTCTGATGGCCGGTTCCTTCGTGGGTGTGCGTCTGCTTGCCATCGCAAAGCCGACCTTTATCCGCTACATGGTTATCGGCGTTCTCTTCTTTGCGGGTTTCAAGGCTCTGGACAAGGGTCTTGGCCTCGGAATTCTGGGCTAACGGGAGGATGATATGAGCAAAGAAAAAGCTTGCAACGTTTCCACCGAGGCCACTCCGGAACAGATGCTTTATGCGAAGATTCTGGAAATGGGTGCGACCACAGGCCTGTTGCTGATGATCGTTTCCTATCTGCTGTACGTGTTTGGCGTGTTCGAGCCCCACGTACCGATTGAAACCGTAGTTGCCAACTGGCATCTCGGTATTCAGGATTACCTTGCTGCCACCAATTCGCCTCAAGGCTGGAGCTGGGTGGCACTGCTGGGCAAGGGCGATTTCATGAACTTCTTCGGTCTCGCTCTGCTGGCACTGCTTACCATCGTTTGTTACGCAGTGCTTATTCCCGGCTACCTGCGCTGCAAGGATAAGGCTTACACCTTCTTTGTAGTTGCGGAAATTCTCGTTCTCTCCCTCGCTGCCTCCGGTCTGGTTGGCGGCGGCGGTCACTAGGTCAATTTCTACTACCGTACCATGGGCCCCCGGAACGCACGTTCCGGGGGCTTTTTTGATGGAATGATAGTGAACACCTGTGTATGCGAGAGCACGGCACGGGTTTTGTTGACGGGAGTCGGAAACCGGATATACTACACAATTGACCGACCACCCAGCGTGTGGCTTCCTCTGAACGACGCAATGCCGAAAGGAGTAGTAAGCAACCAATGAAACTTTTTGCTCTGTTGCTTGACCGTATAATTGACCGCGTTAACGTGAACTTGCGCGGCCTTGGTTTTGACGTGCGCCTCTACGTGCGCGTGATGGCGGAATACCGCTATGGCGGGTGTTCCTTTGCCTGCTACGGCCTGAGCACATACCACCCCATCCATCTGCAGTTCAATAACTCCAGCCTTTCGGGCAGCTATTTTCTCGGGCGCTGCAAGGTGCGGCATTCCGTGCTTATGCGAAGCGATATCCGGGGTGACGAGCTGAAAAAGAAAGGCCAGCTCTGGCAGATAGGCGATGTGAGCATTCCGCTGTATCACGATGAGATTATCACCATCCGGAACAGCTTTCTGGACACCACGCTTGTGCACAGCAACTCGCATTCGCCGGAATCGCCCGAAGAGTTCCATATCCGCAACACCGTGGCCATGCCCTATGCGAACATCCACGGTGCTCCTTCCGAGGGGAGTTTTATCGGCACCTTCGGCACCATTGACCTGACCACCGTACACAACTGTGTGATCGGCCATTTTGCCTACATTCAGGCTGGCGAGGTGCGGCATGAAAAGTTTGAGCCCGGAACCATCTTTCTGCGTTCTCCGGGCAGCTGGGAGTTCCACTACCAATACGACCTTGCCGTGCTGGACAAATACATCCGGCATGAGGAAGGCGAGGCACCTGAAGGGGTGTTCATAGATTTTGCCGAACCGTACGAAGACGCCTTTGCGGGGTTGTTCGCCTCTGCCCGTCAGGGGCATTATCCCGCCGGAGCCGGTTCATTCGTTTCCCGCTATGCCGTGAAGCGCGGCGACACGACCATTGGCGCGAACGTGCTTGTGGCCCAGCGTTCCTATCTGGAAAACGCCGTCATCAGCAAAGGCTCCAATGCGCAGGAAAAGTGCTATGTCATCAATTCCGTGCTCGGTCCCTGCTGCGTTGCGGCGCATGGTGCAAAGATTGTGGGTGCACGGCTTGAAGAAAAGGTCTTTGTCGGCTTCAACAGCTTCCTGCGTGGAACCGAAGAGGCACCGCTGACGGTGGGCAAAGACTGCATTATCATGCCGCATACCATCATCGATCTTGAGGAGCCGCTGCATATTCCCGCAAACCGGCTAGTGTGGGGGCATATCCGAAACGAAGCGGACCTTGCCACGCAGACCGTGGACCTTGACGAGTTTGCTTCCGGCAGCGGCGACGTGCAGATAGGCCATATGTGCTTCCGCGGAGATACGGGCGATTTCGTACGCGGATTCCGTGAGCGTATAGAGCATATTCTGCAGGAAAACGGCGCTTACTGGGACGGGCATGACAAGGATAAGGGCCATGCCCAGAACATGAAGTACCTGACCTTCAACATCATCCAGCCCTATGCGGATGGTGAAGCCGAAGGGTTGTACCCGACCATCGATATCCGGCCCATTAGCTAGCGGCGGTATCGGGCTAAAGAATCATCTGTCGTCTCAGTGAAGAGTGAATAAGCATGGGGTATGCTGGCCTGCGATTCAGAGGATATCAGGTGAAATAGGGAAATCAGGCCTTGAGCAGGGCAGCCATCCGCAGGTCCGTTGCGAGCGCATCCGCCAGTTTGCGGTGTCCGGCAGGCAGGGTGTAGTTGTCCAGTTCGTCAAAGCGCACCCAGCGATACTCTGTTGCGGCGTGCAGCACCGGCGTGCCGTCGCCCTTGTCGAGCTTGAGAAAATAGCAGTGCAGCGAGACACGGTAGGTGGTGTAGCCGTGGTTGATGACGGTGATCTTGTCTATGGGGGTGACGGCGAATTCCATTTCTTCCATGAATTCTCGCACCACCGTTTCGCTGGGGTGTTCCCCCTCTTCCACGCACCCGCCGGGAAATTCCCAGAATCCGGCCCATACGCCGTGTTCCGGACGCTTCTGGATGAAGATGCGCCCATCGCGTATGAGCAGGCCCGTGGCTACATCCAGATGGGTTATGGGCTTGCGCGGCGCAGGGACAGGGCGCTCCTGCACAATGCCCAGATGCAGTGCCTCGCACCAGCGGCTGACGGGGCATGATTCGCACCGCGCTTTCTTGGAACAGACAAGCGCACCCAACTCCATCATGGCCTGATTGAATTCCCGCGCCTTGCCCGAGGGCAGCAGTGATTCCGCTGTTGCGCGGATGAAGGCCATGTTCTCCTTCTGCTTCACCGGAGAATCCATGTCGCAGACCCGCGCAATAACGCGTTCCACATTGGCGTCAACACACACCACATCCTGTCCGAAAGCTATGGAGGCAATGGCTCCTGCCGTGTAGTCCCCTATGCCGGGCAGTGCGCGTATGCTGGCAATATCGTCGGGAAAAACACCCCCGTGCCGTTCCATGATGATGCGCGCCGCCTTGTGCAGATTGCGCACGCGGGAGTAGTAGCCGAGCCCTTCCCACAGTTTGAGCACTTCGTCTTCGCTTGCTGCGGCGACGGCGGCAATGTCCGGCAGGCGGTCTGTCCAGCGCAGAAAGTAGTCCACGCCGCGTTCCATCTGAGTTTGCTGGAGCATTATTTCCGATATCCAGACGTGATAGGGCTGGTAATCCGTGCGCCACGGAAGCGGACGTTTGTGAGCATCGAACCAGTCGAGAAGCGTTGCCGAGAAGACGGAATGGTCATGTGTGTGCAGCATGTGCGGGTTGTAGCCATTCGCACGGCAAAGTACAACCTATGCATGATAATAGTGGAAAGCACACGGACATATGCTTAAAGTAAATATCAGATGCGTTATTATGGTTCTACGTTTTGCCATTCGGAGGGATGGGGATTATGGAATTGCCGAAACCGTGTACCGGCTGTGGGGGCAGGGTGGTGCACTTGCAATATGATGGAGTGTATTATTTTGTTTCGTGCGAGCAGTGCGAGAAGGCCGGGCCGCGCACCGATTCGCCCGAGGACGCTCTTGTCATGTGGAACAGCAACAGCAGCACCATGTTTGTCTACGGCGAGGACCTTCGCAAAAGCCGCATTCTGAAGAAAATGGAATGTCAGGACAGGCGGGACGACCGCTTTGTGGTGCAAATTCCCATAGTGCTGGCGGTGGGCGGCATACGGGGCAGGCGTGTGACAGGGGTGATGCGCAATGTGTCACACTTCGGGGCCTTTCTCGAACTCACCGGGGGCGATGTGAGCGCCGTGCCTGTGGGCATAGAAGATTTTCGAGACATGGAGACCTATCTTTTCTTCAAGCTGCCCAAGGAAATGCCGAAACCGGAAGATGGTGCAGACACCAGCGTGCAGACCTTCCGGTTCAGCCCGCGCCACCTGCATCAGAAACGTGAAGTGGTTGCCGTGGGCGGCTGTTTTGTCCAGCTGAAGACTGATCAGACAGAAACGCTGACGGCACTGGTCAACTACTCTTCGGAGATACTGGCAGCGCACGCGTAAGGTTTTTTAGGATGCAGTCATGACAAGGCCCCTTCGGTTTGAGGGGGCTTTTCTTATGGGGAAAGGGTGCTCAGCCCCGCAGGTTCACTCGGTCTGCATGTGCTTGCGCGCCAATGCAAGAAAATCGGTCAGCAGGGGCGAGCACCATTTATCCACATGGCGTATCATGAGCAGCGCGGTTTCCCGTGGCGCGGCAGGCCAGTCCAGCGGAATCAGTCTTCCCTGCTGCAGGTCCTCTGCAATGCTTGTGCGGGGGCACAGGGCTATGCCCATGCCTTTGAGCAGGCAGTTCCGGTGTCCGCGACCGCTGGCGAATACTAATGCAGTGCGTTGGATGTTTTCACTGTCGAGCGACCGCTCGAACGCCTTTCTGTAGCTTCAGTCCACCCGCAGATGCAGAATGGTACTGCCATGCATGGAGGCCGTGGTAACGTGAGGCACCTGTGATAGCGGGTGCTGCGGTGCCGCAACCAGCATAAGCGATTCCGTTCTCAGGGCTTCCACAGTCACGTTGGGCATGGTGACTTCATCCGTCAGCAGAAAGGCCAGATCAATGCGGCCGGAATTCAGCTCTTCCCTCAGGCGGGCATCGTCGCAGTTGATGAAGTTGAGCACGGCTTTGGGGTGCCGGTCGTGAAAGTCCTCGACTATGGCGGGCATGTATTCGGCAGCAACGGTTTCCGGAATGCGTATGGTCAGGCTGCCTGCCTTTTCCGTGCCCGCGGCTATTTCGTTCCTGATTTCATCTGACATGGCTTCCATTCTGCGGGCATAGTGCAGAAGCGTCTCTCCGGCTTCGGTCAGCAGAATGCGGCGGCCGATGCGGTCAAAGAGGGATACTCCCAGATCCTCTTCAAGCAGCCGTATCTGTGCGGATACGGAAGATTGCGCCAGATGCAGGTCTTCTGCCGCACGGGTGAAATTGAGCCGCTCGGCTACGGCTCTGAAGGTTCTGAGCAGGCGCAGTTCCATGATTTCTCCTTCTTTTCTCTTCTACAGACTCCGGCACTGATCGCAAATGACGATTGCTCCCATCGGATAAAATCGTTGGATGCGATTGGTTGCAATGGATAATAGGTGGGACAGATCGTAAAAACAAGGAGGTTGTCATGGAAAACAGCAGTTCGGACAGGCCGTCGGCAGGCGAAGTGGCGGCAGGATATTTTTCGGAACAGTTCCATTGCGCTGAAGCCGTGGCCAAGTCGGTTCTGAATGCGAAAGGGGAATGTGCAAAGAGTGCTGTTGCCTGTGCAACGGCCTTTGGCGGCGGATACGGCAGAAGTTTTGATGAGGCCTGCGGTGCCTTGAGCGGAGGGCTTATAGCCATAGGGCAGCTGCATGGCAGACGCGCTCCCGGCGAAAGCTGGGATTATCCTGCATCGCTCGGAGCCATGTTGCGTGAGGCCTTTGTGGAAGAGTTCGGCACGACCCACTGCAGGGCATTGCGCGAGCGCTTTGGTGATGCGCAGGAGGCGGAGTGCCGCAATCTGGTGCGCTTCACGGCGGATACCCTTGAGGAGATGCTGGAAACGCCTGTGCAGAGTTCTGCAAAGGTGGCCTGCGGTTGCCGGTAGTTTCCGGATGTCCGGATGTCCGGATGTCGGCACGAGGCATGGCAGTGAGTGGAGAGGGGCGGGGAGGCGTGCGGGTTGGTCCCGTTACCTGTTGTCCCTCTCCTTCATTATGTCAGGCATGCTATAGGCATGTTTGCGGGCATGCTCTCAGCAGGTGGCAAGTCCTGCCCGTGTGATTTCGGGGGCAGAAAGGCGCTCGGGGGGGCAGCACTGTTCTCGGTGTTGTCAGCCACGGCCTTCGGGATGCCGTGTGACGTCATCACTGCAATCAGGGCTGGATTGATGCCAGTCGTTTGCCGGTCTTTTTCTGAATCTCCACAAGCTTGAATCCGTAATCCAGCAGTTTGGTGGTCTCCACCTGCCGTATGATGGGGGTCTGCGCGCCCAGAACAACCGCCAGCAGGCGGGTGCCGTCGCGCTTGGCCGTGGCGGAAATGTTGAAACCGGAAGCGCATACGAAGCCTGTTTTCAGGCCGTCCGCACCTTCGTATCTGCCCAGCAGCGAGTTGGCGTTGCGGTGGGTGGAACCGTTGTAGGTGTACGAGGTCATGGAGTGAATGGACAGGGATTCGGGGAAGGCCTTGAGGTAATGTATCGAAAGTTTGGCGATGTCGCGGGCGGTGGAGTACTGCCCCTTGGCGGGCAGGCCGTTGGGGTTTTTGAACACGGTTTTGGTCATGCCCATTTTCTTGGCGCGGGCATTCATTTCCCGCACAAAGCGCGAGGCATCGCCTTTGCCCATGTATTCGGCCACGGCAACGCAGGCATCGTTGGCCGACACCACGCTTATACCCTTGATGAGCTCGTCTATGGTCACTTCCTCACCCTTGCGCAGGCGCATTCTTGAGCCGGAAGTGCGCGCAGCGCGGGGGCTGACGGGAATGGTCTTGCGGGGAGAGAGTTTGCCCTTTTCCAGAGCTTCGCGGACGATGTAGAGCGTCAGCAGTTTGGTGATGGATGCGGGCGGAATCTGCTTGTCCGCATTCTGTTCGTAATAGACCTGCCCAGTGCTCATGTTGATGAGGTAGGCGGCCTTCACGTTCAGGTGCGGGCGCTTGGGAGGCTTTATGTCACGGGGCAGCTTGGGCGGAGCAAGGTCCTTATCCATGCGCTCCTGCAGGGCGGGGCGCGGGGTGTAGGCTGCTGTTTGTGTGTCGGCGTGTTTGCCGGACGAGCTGCCGGACTTGCTGTTTCTTCGGTCGGGTGCCTGAACTGATGGCTGAACAGATTCCTGATCGGATTCCTGGTCGGTTCCCTGATCTGTCCCCAGATCCGGCATTTGGCCGGTCACAAGAGCCGCAAGAGCATCCACGGCCGCATGGGCATCGGATTCATCTGTCGTTAATGGCGTATCTGGTGAATCTGGTGAATCTGGCGAGCCGGTAGGACCCTCTTCAGCCGAATGCAGGCTTTCCAGCGTTGCAGGGTTGCGGGGGGCAGCGGCGCTGTTGATGATGCAGAACCGTGCATCGTCCTCTGCAGCTATAGGCAGCGCAGCTCCCATTGCACCGGCTGTAACAGCCGTGCCGGTTGCAACTGCGGCAGCCTTGGCCGTGCGTTTGGCTGTGCCGGATTTCTTGGCGGATTTCTGCGTCTTGGAGGTTTTGCGGACCGCTGTATCAGTCTTCTTGCTCCGCTTTTTCTTTTTCGCAGATTTCTTGGTGGTTTTCTTTTTGGCCGCTTTCTTTTCTGTCAGCTTGGAAGAAGCCGTGCCGGAATCGGCGGTTTTGCGGGCGCTTGCCGTGCTGGCTGCTTCGGCATGATCTGTCGGCAGCAGAGGTGTGGCAAAGCCCCCCAGCAAAAAAGCCAGGGCAAGGACAATCGCGAGGACTTTGCCTGCGACAGCATGATGTGACGGATTCGCCATGGGCGATGCCTTACGGAGCAAACTTGCGCGCGTCAAGAGAATCTTCTCCAAAAAAGCAGTAACTTAGAGGCTGTCTTTCGATGCAGAAAAAAGGTTTTCTGTCAACGGGCGGGAGCGAAGTCTTCCACGATTTTTGCGGGAGCACCTTCAGCACCCGATCCTATGGATTGCTCAATCCTGCAAGGCGAAGAAGATCACAGCGGGACGTTGAGTACGATATCTGAAAGATCGCCCTGAACGCATCGTATATGATGAATGTGGTACGAGCCTGTGAGTTCCGGATCTTTCACCTGCGCGGGCTGGCCGGTTCGCAATTCCGTAAGGTGGTCTGCAACAGCCTTCATGCAGCCGAGGTGCGTCACCACGAGAATACGTTCACCCGGGTGGCGTTCGGCACAGTCGCGCAGGGCATTCAGTGTTCTGTGCAATACATTCAGGCGGCTTTCGCCTCCGGCGGGAGTGAAGCCCCATCCGGCAGCCTTCTGTCGTTCCATCTCTTCCTGTTCGGTTTCGCCGAGCTGGACCAGCTTGTATCCTTCCCACTTGCCCCAGTGCTGTTCACGCAGGCGGTTGTCTGTGCTCATGGGCAGGGAACCGAGCCGCTCGTTGATGATTGTGGCAGTCTGCATGGCGCGGTTCAGGTCGCTGCACAGTATACGGCTCCAGTCCTGCGCAGCCAGCGCGCTACCCCAGTCGGTTGCCTGGGCGATGCCGGTGTCGGAAAGAGATATGTTTGTCTGTCCCTGAATGCGTTTTTCAATATTCCATGGGGTCAGGCCGTGGCGTATGAGGCCGAATTCCGTGTGTGTCATTCCCGTAATATCCTGAAAACTGATAGTATATGTGTGTTGGCTTGTCCGGTATCCGCCCTATTGTTTCTCATCACGTATTCGCGGGAAGAGAGCTCACGGGGTGGAATGCCGGAACTTGTCCTACCAATATATGCCTGTGGCGGGTGGTCTGTCCATCACGACAGGGGGCGGTTTTTGATGAAAATGATTGTTTTTCTCGTTTAGCGCCGCGATCTGCCATGCAGTGCATGAGGCCGGAAAAAAGAAAGTGTTCAGATCCTGAGGAATTGAGTGAAGGGGGGAATGAAAAAAGGACACATGTCTTTCGACACATGTCCCTGATCTCATCATGGCGGGCTATGCAGGAATCGAACCTGCGGCCTTCAGCTCCGGAGGCTGACGCTCTATCCAACTGAGCTAATAGCCCATGAGGAAAGTTGTAGTAAGCGGCACGTCATGCGTTGTCAAGGCAAAAGCATTGGCATCCGTCATGTCCCGCCTGTACCACAATGGCAACTCGGTGTTTCAGAGCCAGCCCTGGCTGAATCAAGGGCAGGGGCTGAAAGCTTGTAGCGGTCAATTGCGCGGTAAAACGCCATTCCGCAGCACAGTATGCGAACCTATCATGTTACGCATTGGTTTGTCAGTATATGCAGAAAGGAATGCCTGTGTGATTGAGTGAGGTGTTTGCGAAATTGTAAAAACGAGAGAAAATTTTTTCCTTCTGAATGACAGGTCTGGCGCTTTGTAAACAATTCTGTTAAAAGCGCCGCATCGCACGGTTGTGAAGGCAAGGGGGAACGCAGTTGTTCGGAATAGGGTCCCTTGCTCATCGTGTGCCATCTTTTTCTTTTCCGGAAGCGGCGACATTTGTGGCTCAATGAGCTGCGGATAGTCCGCGCGGGTAACGGGGACGTATGAAACGCATTGTCGTGGGTGTAACGGGTGCCAGTGGTATGCCGCTGGCGGTAACGCTTCTCAAGGCGCTCGCATGGGCGCAGGACGTGGAAACGCATCTTATTGTTTCCGATGCGGCACGCGAAGTGCTGCGGCTTGAATCCGGCATGGATGCCGACGAACTCATCGCGCTGGCAGACCGTTCTTACGCGCCGGCCGATTTTGGCGCGGCACCTGCGAGCGGATCGTGGCAGCACAGCGGCATGGTCATATGCCCATGTTCCATGGCCACTCTTGCCGCCGTTGCAAACGGGCTTGGCTCGAACCTGCTTCATCGCGCTGCGGATGTAACGCTCAAGGAGCGCCGCCCCCTTATTCTTGTTCCCCGCGAAACTCCGCTCAGCCGCGTGCACCTGCGCAACATGCTTGCCGCGGACGAGGCCGGAGCCGTCATCATGCCGCCCATGCCCGGTTTCTATTCCAATCCGGCCACCATTCAGGATCTGCTCGACCATCTTGCCGGACGCATTCTCGACCATCTTGGCATTGCCCATTCCCTCGTCAAACGATGGGAAGGGCTCTCATAGACGCACGAGATCAGGGACGTAGTGAGATCAGGGACGTAATTGGATCAGGAGGACGCATGCATACGCTCACATGGCACGGCCACTCGAATTTTCAGATCGCCACCCCCAGCGCGAATATTGTCATCGACCCGTTTTTCACCGGCAACCCTTCCGCGGCAACCCCGTGGGACGGTATTGCCAGACCCGATGCCGTGTTCGTTACCCATGATCACGGAGATCATGTGGGGCAGGCGGTTGATATCTGCAACGCCACAGGCGCCATGCTCGGCGCCATTGTGGGGACAACGGGCAAGCTCGTGGCAGCGGGACTCCCCCAGTCGCAGGTACTGAACGGCATAGGCTACAATATCGGCGGAACAGTGACCGTGGGCAAAGTGGGCGTGACCATGACCCAGGCATTCCATTCCTCCGATTCCGGTGCGCCCGTGGGATACATCCTCACGCTGGACGACGGTTTCACCATCTACCATGCCGGAGATACGGGTATCTTCTCGGGCATGAAGCTGTGGGGCAGGCTCTATGACATCGACCTCGCCCTGCTGCCCATAGGCGGCGTGTTCACCATGGATGCACGTCAGGCAGCGCTAGCCTGTTCGCTGCTCAAGTGCCGCGGCGTGGTGCCCATGCACTGGGGAACTTTCCCCGTACTGGAGCAGAACACGCAGGCCTTCCGTGATGCCCTGAAGAATTTTGCGCCGGACTGCAGGCTGTTTGATATGGCCCCCGGCGAAACTCTGTCGTTTTCGAAACTGCCCGAAGGTGACTGCGGGTGTGAATAGGCTCTGTGCGTGTCTGGCATCACGTGCAGTCGGAAGAAGCGAAACAAATGGCGGATGGAAAGACTTGGGTTGTCTATCTGGTGCGTTGTGCCGACATGTCACTCTATTGTGGCATAACCACCGATCTGGAACGACGCCTTGGCGAGCATAACAGCGGCAAGGGGGCGAAATATACCCGCACCCGAACGCCGGTGACTCTGGTTGCCAGCGCCTTGTTTCCGGACCGGAGCAGCGCCTCACGGATGGAGTATAGTGTAAAACAGCAGCCCTCTGGGCGAAAAATCGACTTTCTGGCGCGGCAAGCCGGAGCCGGTTCGTCTTCAGCGCTGTCAATGACTGCCGAGAACGCATAAGGAAGAAATAATGGAAGGCTTTTCGTTTGAAGGGGTGGAACTGTCGCAGGAAGTGCTCAAGTCCATCGAGGACATGGGTTTTGAAGAAGCATCACCCATCCAGGCTCTTGCTATCCCGCCCATTCTGCAGGGCAAGGACATAATCGGGCAGGCTCAGACCGGCACCGGCAAAACCGCTGCGTTCGGCATTCCCATTCTCGAACGCATCAACCCGCGTGATCGCGACGTGCAGGCCATTGTGCTGTGTCCCACCCGCGAGCTTGCCATTCAGGTATCCGAAGAAATTTCAAACCTCGCCAAGCGCATGCGTAGCGTGAGCGTGCTGCCCGTTTACGGCGGCCAGCCCATCGACCGCCAGTTCAAGGCGCTCAAGCGCGGCGCACAGGTTCTGGTAGGCACGCCCGGCCGTGTTATGGACCACCTGGAGCGGGGTACCATCACCTTGGATAAGGTGGTCATGGCCGTGCTGGACGAAGCGGACGAAATGCTCGACATGGGCTTCCGCGACGACATCGAGTTCATCCTCGAAAAAGCGCCCGAGACGGTTCAGACCGTATTCTTCTCCGCCACCATGCCGCCGGAAATTCTGCAGCTGGCAAAGCGCTTCCTCAAGGAGCCCGAATTCCTCAAGGTGACCCAGAAGGTGCTCACCGTGCCCAGCATTGAGCAGATTTACTATGAGGTGCGTCCCTTCCAGAAGATGGATGCCCTGTGTCGCGTGCTGGACGTGTACAACCCCAAGCTGACCGTGGTGTTCTGTTCCACCAAGCGTGGTGTTGACGAGCTGACGGCCAACCTGCAGGCGCGCGGTTATCAGGCCGACGGGCTGCACGGCAACCTGAACCAGACCCAGCGTGACCGCGTGATGAACCGGTTCCGTAAGGGCGGTATTGAAATCCTTGTTGCCACGGACGTGGCGGCACGCGGTATCGACGTGGAAAACGTTGAAGCCGTGGTGAACTTCGATATTCCCAACGACGTGGAATACTACGTGCACCGTATCGGCCGTACCGGCCGCGCAGGCCGCACCGGTCGCGCCTTCACCTTCGTTTCTCCCAAGGAATTCTGGAAGCTGCGTGACATCAAGCGCTACACCAAGGCGCGCATTGTCCAGCATCAGATTCCCTCCATCGAGGAAGTGGAAACCGCCAAGTCCGGCCAACTGCTCGGAGAAATCCGCTCGCAGATTCAGACCGGCAACCTTGAGCGCTACATCTCCACCGTGGAGAACTTCATCGAGAGCGAATTTAACGGCGACCTCACCACCATGGAAATGGCCGCAGCCCTGCTGCGTATCATGATGAAGCGTGACCTCGGCGACGCCGTGCCGGACGAAACCGGCGGATTCGGCGACACCGGCGCACAGGTGGGCATGGTTCGCCTGTTCGTGAACGTGGGCCGCAAGATGCGCATTGGCGCGCGCGACATCGTTGGTGCCATTGCCGGTGAAACCGGCCTGCCCGGCAAGATGATCGGCAACATCGACATCTACGACCGCTTCACCTTTGTGGAAGTGCCGCAGGATTACGCACAGGAAGTGCTCGGTGTCATGAACGGCAACCAGATTCGCGGCTACCGCCTCTTTGTGGAGCCCGCCAGCCGCAAGTAACGGCTGATTGGCATACGACAGAATATGAAAGGCCGCCCATTGGGTGGCCTTTCAGGTTAGTGACAAAACCTCGTTTTCAGTAAAACCGTATTCCCGTTTAGCCGGAACCGAGGTCTGAAAACGGATTTTCATCGCTTATACGAGGTGCAGGAACGTTAGGTTCCTGCCCGGCGGAGCCAAAAAATCCCTGAAATAACTTTGTCAGCAGTCTGAAAGGCCACCCGAAAGGGCGGCCTTTTTTGATATGGGCGGTGGAGTGCGTGAGGCAGCGGGCTACTTTCGGATAATGATGAACTGCTCGTTGCCGCAGTCGTGCTTCTGGCCGAAAACCTTGATGTGGTAGATGCGCAGCTCGTCATCGCCTTCCGGACGGATAACGATATTCCGCGCTGTCTTGCCGATGAACACCTCATGCCACTGCCTGATCTTCTTGATGTCCACTCGCTCTGCAAGTTGATCGTCGGCATAGAAATGTGCGACAGCGTCGTGCTTGTCACCGATGTTGTCGTCCGCCAGAAACTGGATGTAATCCACACTGGCCAAAGCCTTCAGAGGCAGTATGACCCGGCTGTCTATTCCGCCGCACCGGCTCCCGCCGAGGCAGATGGGCGTTTGCGGAACAATCTCCAGAATCATTCCGGCGGCAAGATCGTTGCGGTGCTGTTCTTCGCGTTTCGCCGCTTCTGCGGCGGCTACGCGGGCGCGGCGTTCCTCATCCAGTTTTTGCTGTTCAATATCCAGTTGTGCCTGCTTTTCCCGTGCGACCATCTGCTGTTCCGAAGACAGGCCCTGCCACTCATCGTCAGTCATGCCGAGCGGATTGCGGGCGCAGGCGCACAGGAACATTGCCAAGGCAGCGAGCAGTACATAACGGAAATATCGCAAGACAACCCTCCGGAGTATCGGGATATGCACGGGGTACCCTTGAGGCTGAGCGCAGGGGCTGCAACACTGGGAATGCCTGTAACTACTATGGATAATGTATAACGTGCAAGCGGCCGCATATGGAGATGTTCTCTCCGTATGCGGCCGCGCGATATTCTATTGTGTCCTATTGTGTCCGGACTATGGTGTGGCCTGCAGTCTGGTTATTCCTGCACCCACAGGTCCACTGGCTGGAATCTGGTTACATCCACCAGTCCCTTATCGGTAAGTTTCAGGGCGGGGATGACGGGCAGGGCAAGGAAGGAAAGCGCGGCAAAGGGGCTGCCGAGCTTGTAGCCGAGCGTGCCGAGGGCATCGTTAATGGATTTCAGGCCGCTCAGCACTTCGTGCACAGGGGCATCGCTCATCAGCCCTGCAATGGGCAGGGGCAGCGAGGCCAGCACCTTGCCTTCGTGCGCAACAGCAAGGCCGCCGCCTATGCGCACAACCTCACGCGCGGCCGCAATCATATCCGCATCGGACATGCCGCCGACAATGAGGTTGTGGGAATCGTGCGCCACGGAACCTGCCAGTGCACCGGCCTTGAGGCCGAGACCGGTCACAAAGCCGAGGCCCACGTTGCCGGTGGCATTGTGGCGTTCAAACACGGCCAGTTTGGCGAGATCGCGGGCAGGGTCGGCCACGGCTTCCCCATTGGTGATTCTGGCGTCCATGCGCAGGTCTTCGGTGATGATCTGACCGGGAATGATGCCCATCACGCGCAGCTTGCCCGTGTGCTCGGGTATGCGCAGATCGGCTTCGGTGAGGCTCTTCACGTGCATGGTGTTGCCGGAGAAGGGGGCAGCAGCGGCAAAGCTGCTTTCTGCCACGCGTTTGCCGTTCAGGTAGCAGTCGGCAATGGCAAAGGTCTTCAGGTCATCCAGCAGCACGAAGTCTGCACGGTAGCCGGGGGCCACTGCGCCGCGCCGGTTCAGGCCGAAATAGCGGGCGGTGTTTATGGTCGCCATCTGCACGGCACGCACGGGGTGCAGACCTTCCACCATGGCCTTGCGGAGAATGTCGTCAATGTGGCCGTCGGCCACAAGGTCATTCACCAGTCTGTCGTCGCAGACAAACGAGGTGCGCTGGCTGTTGAAGTCGTTCAGCACGGCCATGAGCTCGTGCATGTTGTGTTCCTGCGAGCCTTCGCGCACCATCAGGTGCATGCCCTTGCGCAGCTTCTCACGGGCTTCCTCCACGGTGGAGGTTTCGTGGTCGCTGGCAGGGCCGCCGATGATGTAGGCATTCAGGTCCTTGCCCTGCAGCAGCGGGGCGTGGCCGTCTATGACGCGGCCGCGTGCGGCTTCCAGTTTGGCAAGCACACCGGCATCGCGGAACAGCACGCCGGGGTAGTTCATCATCTCGGCAAGGCCGAGGATGCGGTCGGGGTAGCGGTCCAGAAAATCTCGCACATGTGCATCCGTCAGCACCGCGCCGGAGGTTTCCATGTGTGTGGCAGGCACGCACGAGGGCATCATCACGAACACGGAAAGCGGCAGGTCTTTGCTCACCGCAAGCATGTATTCAATGCCTTCCGCGCCCATGACGTTGGCAATTTCGTGCGGGTCGCAGATGACTGCGGCGGTGCCGTGCGTTGCGGCGGCTTCCGCAAAGCGGGGCGGTGCCAGCAGGGTGGACTCGATATGGATGTGTCCGTCAATGAGGCCGGGCACGCAGTAGCGTCCTTTGCCATCCACAACGGTTTTGGCTTCATATTCCTCAAAACCGATGATCACGCCGTCGCGTACTGCGATGTTGGCGGGATGAATCTCGCCGGAAAGCACGTTCACCAGTTGAACGTTGCGTACCAGCAGGTCGGCGGGTTCTTCGCCGCGTGCGGCGCAAATAAGGGTCTTGAGTTCGGTCATGATCAGCCCTCCCGGCTGAATGGAACGCCGAGCGCAGCCGGAGCGGCCCCGCGTCCTTGTGTACGGTCAAGTCGCATCACCACGATGAGTACCAGTATTGTAGCAAGATAGGGGAACATGCGCAGCACGTTTATGGGAATAAGTTCCACGCCCGTCGCCTGAAAGAAGAATTGCAGCGCGGTCAGCCCGCCGAAAAGCAGTGCACCGAGAAAGGCGCGCAAGGGGTACCATGTGGCGAAGATGACCATGGCAATGGCTATCCAGCCCTGTCCCATGGTCATGTTTTCCTTCCAGCCCGGCGTGTAGGCCAGCGAGAGATAGGCACCGCCAAGACCCGCCATGCAGCCGCCGAAAACCGTGCAGCCGTAGCGGATGGCGGCCACGTTCACGCCCACGGCGTCTGCAGAGGCGGCGTCCTCGCCCACGGCGCGGATTTTGAGGCCCAGCCGGGTGCGGAAGAGCAGCCATGCGCCCAGCGGTACGAGGATGTAGGCAAGATAGACCAGCGGCGTCTGCTTGAAGAAAATGTCGCCGATGACCGGAATATCGCTGAGGTATGGCACCACGTAGACCTTCATGCGCAGCGCGGCCTTGCCGATGTAGGCACGGCCGAGAAAGCTGGAAAGGCCCGCGCCGAGGATGGTCAGCGCAAGGCCGGAAAGGGTCTGGTTAACCCGCAGGGTGATGGCAAAAAAGGCGTGCAGCAGGGCCAGCAGGCCGCCGACAGCCATGCCGCCGAGTGTGGCCAGCACGGGGTTGCCGGTGGCGGAACCGGCGGCAACGCCTGCCAGTGCGCCCATGAGCATCATGCCTTCCACGCCGAGGTTCAGCACGCCGCTGCGTTCGGCGTAGATTTCGCCGAGGGCGGCAAAGCATACGGCCACGGAGGATTTCATGGCGATTTTGGCTATGAAGGTAAAGTCGTCGAGCATTTGAGTATCCTCATGGGGAGAATGGGTAGGGGGTGAGGGGGCTTGGGGGGCCTTTCACCGACTACAACAAGTCGTATCCAGTTATTCCTTTTGCCGCCTTCCGCGGGACCAGAAAGGGCCTCAGCCGGGGCTGCGCCCCTCAGCAAGGCCCTCTCTGGACTCTCCCTGCCTCGCCCCGCTTAAGTCAGCAGTCGTTGAGAGCAGGATTGTCCTGCCGTGAAAGCGAAGCGCTTTCAATCGGCATGGGAGGCTTGGCCGGAGCCGTGCTGTTCAAAATTCAGAGTGCCGTTTCTCTTCCGGTAAGCCGCTATCGGCAGGAAGAGGCTGTATGTTGTCGCTGTCGGGGTTTCCAAAGGGCATCATGCCCTTTGGCCGCCGGAGGCACCTTAATTGTGCTTAATCTCGGCGATTTGCCTATCTCGCCACTCACGGAGTGTTTGGTTGCCGAAGGCAAACTTTCCATGCATAACAGCTTAACATCACTAACGAAAAAATAAAAAATCTTATCCCTGTTAGTCCATTGCCGCCTATACGGCCTTTCTGCCGGCCCATTTGATGTGGTAGCGGCTGATGGTCTCGCTGAGCAGAAAGCCGAAGAGCAACGCACCTTCGAGTATGCGGCTGATGGATGCGGGTAGTTGCATGGCCGTGGCGAGCTGTTCGCCGCCTACGATGAAGACGCCGAGCAGCAGGGCACAGAAGGGGACGAGGCGCGGCTGCAAAGCGGCGAGGCAGGCGACGATGATGCCGTCGTAGCCGTAGCCGGAGGCAAAGCCGTCCTGCAGGCGGTAGTGTATGGCCGCAGCTTCTCCCATGCCAGCAAGACCGGCGAGCGCACCGCTCAGGCCCATGACCAGCAGAGTCTGGCGGGGTACGTTAAGCCCTGCATAGGCTGCAGCCTTTGGGCCGTTGCCGATGATGCGGACAGAAAAACCCCATTTGGAGCGGGAAAGCAGGTAGTGGAAGGCGATGACCAGCACCAGCGCGAGCAGCAGGCCGAGATGGATGCGCGTATCACCGAAGCGTGGCAGCATGGCAGCGGGCGGAAACAGCGGCGTGCCGGGGAACCCCATGCCGTTGGGGTCGCGCCACGGGCCGTAGTACAGGTGCTCCATCATGATGATGGCCACATAGTTGAGCAGCAGGGTGGTGAGAATCTCGCTCACATTGCCCCACACCCGCAGGCAGGCAGGAACGAGTGCCCACAAAGCGCCGAACAGCGCACCGCACAGCACAACGGCAGGCAGAAGCAGCGGGGCGGGCAGCACGGGGCCGAGATACATGACAGCACCGGCGGCGCCTATGCCCCCCATGACAAACTGGCCTTCACAGCCGATGTTCCACAGCAGCATGGTGGCGCACAGGGCCACGGCAAGGCCGGTCAGGGTGAGCGGAATGGCCTTGACCACCACCTCGGAAAGACCGAATCCCGAGCCGAGCGCCCCCTTGAACATGGCCGCATAGGCCGCAAAGGGGTTGGCACCGTAACCGGCCATGACAATGGCTCCCGCAACAAGGGCGGTGCCGAGCGCAATGGCGGCGGTGAGCAGGCCTTCATGCTTCAGGCGGGTATGACGTTTTTCAAGCAGCAGCATTGTGTTTGTCCATGTACCGGCAGCAAATTCCGGCTTGGGTTCCGGCTGATGTCTCAGCCCTGCACCGTGCCAGCCATGAGCAGGCCGATGCGTTCCACGCGCTCTGCGTCGCGTGTGTCGATAATATCCAGAAGCCTGCCACGGAACATCACGCCTATGCGGTCGGACAGGGAAAGGGCCTCTTTCAGGTCGCCGGTGACAATGAGCACGCCGGAATGTTCCCGCTGTGCCAGAATCGCGGCCCACACGTCTTCCGTGGCCTTGATATCCAGCCCCTGTGTGGGCTGTTCGGCAATGAACAGGCCGGGGTTGCGTGCCATTTCGCGGGCCAGAAGCAGCTTTTGCAGATTGCCACCGGAAAGTGAGCCTGCCAGCGTGGCCGTGTTGTGCGTGACGATGTTGAAGCGGTTTATGGCCTCGCGGGTTTCCTGCTCCATGCGTTCCGCATCCAGCCACGGGCCGTCGCCTGCCGCATCGCGGCGGGTGAGGAAAAAGTTCTCGCGCAGTCCCATACCGGCAATGCTGCCTATGTGGTGTCTGTCTTCCGGCACATAGGCTATGCCTCCGGCGTTCTGCCTGTCGCGGGATGCGTGCCATTCGCGCGCAGAAAATTCGCGGCCCATGAAGGCCACGCTGCCCGATGCGGCAGCGACCGTACCGGCCACGGCTTCCGCAAGGGCTTCCTGCCCGTTGCCGGCCACGCCCACAATAGAGAAGACCTCGCCCTTGCGCACGGCAAAGCGGATATCCTCAAAGGCGGGACTGCTCAGGCCGCGTGCCTCGAACACTGTTTCCCCAAGAGGGATGTCCGGCTTGTCCACCCGCAGCACCAGCTCGCGGCCGACCATGAGGCGGGCCAGCTCAAGCTTGTTGTTGATCTTGCAGGGTTCGGTCTGCGCAACGATGCGTCCGCGCCGGAGTATGGCAATGCGGTCTGCAGCGCTGAGCACTTCTTCCAGCTTGTGGGTGATGAACAGAATGCCGCGACCGTCCGCCTTGAGCTTGCGGAAGACCTCAAACAGGCCTTCCACCTCCGGCTGGGCAAGCACGGCCGTGGGTTCGTCAAAGATGAGTATGCGGGCGTCCTGCACCAGCAGCTTAAGAATTTCCACCCGCTGCCGTTCGCCCATGGACAGATCGCGGATGCGCGCCCTGGGATCAACCTGCAGGCCGTAGCGTTCTGCCAGCTCGGTTATACGTGCGGTGACGGTGGCAAGGGTGTGGCGCTTTTCGTCCTTCATGCGTGCGGCATCGGCGGCGAGCAGAATGTTCTCCGCCACAGTGAGTGGGCCGATGAGCATGAAGCGCTGATACACCATGCCTATGCCGCGTTGCAGCGCCTGCGCGGGCGATGTGAAGTGCACGGGCCGACCGTCCAGCCGCAGCTCGCCCTCGTCGGGCCGGTAGCGGCCCGCGATGACGGACATGAGGGTGGACTTGCCTGCGCCGTTTTCGCCGAGAATGGCCACAATCTGGCCTGCGTGCACGGTCAGGTCCACGCCGCTGTTGGCGAGCACCGGGCCGAAACGTTTGGCAATGCCCACGCATTCGAGCAGGGGCAGGGCGCGTTCCGGTGTTACCGTACAGGGCGGCTTCACGGCTTCGTCGTTCATGCTATGCGGTCTCCAGTATCGGCTTGGGCAGCACGCCCACGGAATGGACGGACGCGGGCAGCAGAGGAGACTGCTCGCCCTCGATGGCGGCGCAGAAAATGGCGCTGATGGTGGGCGCGGGCAGCTGCTTGAGGCGCATGACCTCTTCGAGCAGGTCGGCCAGACTGAAAATGGTGCCGCCGGTGGAAACCACGTCATCCAGCAGGATGAAGCGCTTGCCGCGTGCCAGCAGGTTCATGTCGCGTTCATACAGGGCAAGGAACTTGCCGCCGCTGGTGATGGAGGATGCACCGATCTGCAGCACGGGTCGGCGGTCGGCCTCCATGTGGGGCTTCACGCGGTTGTAGGCCACGGCCATGGCTTCAAGGCCAAGCTCTTCGGCCACTACCTGTGCCAGTTGCAGGCCTTTTTCCACCACGGTGAGCAGCACCACGTCGGTAAGATCACCCACCACGTCACGTATTTTCTTTGCCAGCAGCACGCCGATGTCGCGGTTCAGGCGCACCTGACCCACAAGGTTGAGCGAGGCAATCTTCAGAATTTTGCCGTCGGCGGGTACGCGCACCAGCGGCAGTTCCACCGCGTAGGGCAGGCCGGGTACTTCCCAGCGGTATTTCTCACCGGAATCGAGTCCCTGTAATACGTCCATCAGTTATCTCCATGTGGTTCCGGCGGGCAGCGCTCCGGCTGTCCGGTTGGAGGAAGGGGTTGCAATGACGAATTTCGGGCCGTGCAGGTTGACGCATACGGGAGCGGTCCGCACCGGCGTGTGTCCGGTTTGCGGCAGACGAGCGGCCTGTTCCTGCTTCCTCTTGAAAACAAAACCTCCGGGCCGCGGTGCGACCCGGAGAGTATACACGAAAAACCGTGAGGAGAAACCTATTGCGGGATGCTGCCGCTCACGCCCTCGATGAGGTACATCATGCTGAGCAGGTCGCCGTCGGTGGCCTGAGAACCGGCAGGGATGGTGACCTTGCCGGACTGATCCACAACGGGACCGGCGAAGATGTGGTCTTCACCCTTCTGCAGCTTGGCCATTTCGGCATTCACCTTGGCCTGCACGTCGGCGGGCACTGCCTTGTTGAAGGGAGCAAGGCGCACGCCGTCCTTGTCAAAGCCGCCCCAGTAAGCCTGTGCCTTCCAGGTGCCGTCGATGACGGACTTGATGGTGGCTACGTAGTAGGGGCCCCAGTTCACCGTGGTGGAGGTCAGCACGCAGTCGGCACCGAACGAAGCTGCGTCCGTGCCGTAGCCGATGGCGGGAACGCCCTGAGAGCAGGCGGCAAGGGAGCTTTCGGGGGTGTCTGCCATCTGGCGGATAAGGTCATGACCGCGACCGGCAAGGGTTTCGGCAAGGGTGGTTTCCTTGATGGGATCTTCCCACGACTTCATCCAGACAACGGTGTTGACCTTCTTGGGGTCGAATTTCACACCGGCTTCCGTCAGGCCCTTCTTCAGGCCGATGGTGAAGGCGTTAATGCCACGGATGGGTTCGGGAATGGGGTGGGTAGCCACGGTGCCCACGTTCTTGAAGCCCATGAGACCGGCGGTGTAGCCTGCAAGGTATTCAGCCTGATAGAGGCGCACGAAATAGTTGCTGAGGTTGGCGGCCATCTTGTAGCCGGAGCAGTGTTCGAACTTGATGTTGGGGTATTCGGCAGCGACGCGCTCAATGGCGTCCATGTGCGGGAAGGAGTTGCCGAAGATGATGTCGTAACCCTGCTGAGCATAGTTGCGGATGACGCGCTCTGCATCCTGCGGACCCACGTTTTCGGTGATGGACAGTTCGATCTGGTCGCCGAGCTGTGCCTTCAGGTAATCAATGCCCTTGCTGTGGGCGGTGTTCCAGCCCCGGTCATCTACGGTGCCGAGCATGGCAAAGGCAACCTTTACCTTGGCGGCCTGCGCCATGGCGGGAAGCGCGGCGCATGCAAGCAGTGCCGCGGCCATAAGAACGGTGATAATACGCTTGATCATGGGTATGCTCCTCAGAATCACTGTAAGGTAAAAATGACCGGCAGGTTGATTGCTCACGCTTCCTTCCGGCGGCAAGGTTCTTTTTTCATCGAGGGGGGCGCTTGTCAAACATTCCCTGCCCTGCAAGGCATCTTTCACGCTTCGCAGGCGTTGCGGGAATTATTTATGCACATATCTTTACACCATCCTGTCGCGGTCGTAGATGATAGGGAGAACTTGCGCATGAGAAGGGAACTGCTTTCGCCAGCGGGAGTACCCGGTGGAATCTTGCCCCTGTTCCGGAACATGCGAGAAGTGTAAGGAGACTGATCATGAAAATGAAGAGTTTGGCTGCCATGAACGGCAGTGCGGCCCGAGCAGGCAGAACTGGTCGAGCTGGCAGTACAGCAAGGCTGCTTGCCTTGAGCGTGCTGGCGTTTGCCGTGCTGCTTGCCGGCTGCGTGGGCAGAACTGCCGGCTGGAACCCTGAGGCCCGTACCGTGGGCCTGTATTCACCTGTGGTTGTGGATGTTCCTGCGGAATACAGCCACGCCGGTACCCTGCGTGTCCGTGTGGTCGGGAAAGGGGACATCATGACCATGGTGCCTGTGGACACCATGGAATCGGAAGTCTTTACGGCACCGGACAAGGTGATGCTTGCCCAGCGTCTGATCAAGTTCGACAGATACTATCACTTCCGTTTTCTGGGTGGTGAAAAGGCCGAGGCATGGGGACGTACGTGGCGCACAGCCGACTATGTTCTCGATACCGCAGCTCCGGATGCCGAATTTGCCCAGTACATCGCTTACCTGAAGAGAACGGGTGTGACCCTGCCCCCCACGGTGCGGGTGCATATTCTTGACCGGCTGGCCGGTGATTTCATCCTGATGCGTGTCGTTACGCTTTCATACGGGGCGGCAGCAGGCGACATGACAAAGCTTGATCCCTTGCCGCCGTTCAGTAAGATGTATGATCAGGAGCAGCATTCCGATCCGGGCGATTTCCGTATCGCTCCGTGACCGACAAGAGTATTGTAAGTACACAGGCCGGACGCATGGCGGATAGAAACCGCTTTGCTTCCGGTCTTTTCATTTTGGTGAAGAGTATCGTGGCTGGCCGGAGCATGGTGGCAGAAACGAGAAAAGCCCTTGCGCGATGCGCAAGGGCTTTGTTCTCATGGTGCCTCGACACAGAGTTGAACTGCGGACACGGGGATTTTCAGTCCCCTGCTCTACCTACTGAGCTATCGAGGCAGGAAGGAAGCTCTATGTACAAGAAGCTCTTCTGCTTGGCAAGGAGTTTTTCCTTGTTTGATGAAGGCTTCCGGTTGTGCAAAGTGGTGCCTCGACACAGAGTTGAACTGCGGACACGGGGATTTTCAGTCCCCTGCTCTACCTACTGAGCTATCGAGGCACAACGAGAGAGACTGTTTAGAGAATGTCCGGCGGATTGGCAAGTCTTTTTTTACAAAGCCGCCAAACAGCCGTAACGGGCCGGAATCGTGTCATCTTGCAACGTGCCGGAGATATGGGAAAAAGGGCAGGCCGGTGGCCTTTGGTGCGTAATTTCCCTTATCCCTTCATAGCCTCAACCACGTCGGCGGGAAGCATGGTGCGCGCTGCGGTTTCTTCCACTGACATGCCGGAATCAAGGCAACGCCGTACAACAACCGGCATAGGCTCCGCAAGCTCCACGATGTAGTCGTCCGGATCTTTCACGCGAAAGCAGCGCTGGCCCCACGGTTGTTCGCGTATGCCGTGCACCACGGGAATATGCGCCTTGCTGAGTGCGTTCCATGCCGCATCAAGGTCGGTCGTTTCGAAATACAGCTCAAACAGCTCCAGCGCTTCGGGTGCTGGTGTTGACAGAGAACGGCTGCGTTCGTGGATCATGGCCGAAGCAGAGCCCTCATACCATATGGAGAACTTGCCCTTGTAGCTGACGTAGTTCTCAGCCACGCTGAACGCCACTTCCTGCTGCAGCAGTGTTTCGTAAAAATGGCGCGATGCGGGAATATTGCGCACGATGACGGCAGGGCCTTCGAATGTAAAGGACATGGGTGTTCCCTCCTTGCTTGGTGGTGTGAAGAGGCTGTTATCGCAAATCGGGCATGGTGTATTGAATAAATGCGACATGCTCATGCTCGCGTTGCAGCGCAGAAGGAGTGAGCCCGAAAAGGGACTGCATTTCGCGGACAAGGTGGGATTGATCGGCAAAACCGCATTCTGCCGCCACGCTGCTCCAGCGGACGGAGGCAGGGTTGTTCCTGAGAAGGTGCAGCACCTTGTGCAGACGCAGGATGCGGCAGAACTGTTTGGGAGAAAGACCCACATGGTGGGCGAAACTGCGCTCGAGCTGCCGTGTGCTTGTGCCCAGATGCGCTGCCGTGGCGGCGATATCGCGTGTGCCGCGGTCTGCTGCGAACAGGGAGACGGCGGCGTGCGCGAGCGGGTCGGCTTCTTTGATGGCGGTCAGCCGGTGAAGCAGGGCCTGTTCCAGGTGGGTTACAATGGGGCTCATGTTTGCCGGAGACAGCAGCAGGGCGTCTTCCAGTCGTGCGGCAAGGTCGGGCAGCACATCGTGCAGGGAGAGGCGCAGTTCGGTTGTTTCATGAACCGGAAGGCGCAGAAAGACTCCGGCTCCGGCAGGCCGGAAGCGGATGCCGAAAGACGTGCCCGGCGCTGTGTAGCCGATGATCATGCTCTGCCGCATGATGCCGGTGAGAAAGACGGCGGGGGATGACGCGGGGCGTGGGGCGCGGACGGGCGGCCTGTCGTGGCCGGTCTGATCGTGTTGGCCGACCTGGTAGGTCTGGCCGGTCTGGTCGGTGTGCCTGGACGGAACCTTCGGAATTGTGAGAGCGAAATAGTCTGTCGCGTCTCCCTGATGGCAAGGAACCTCGCTTGGCGGACCCGCCGGGTCGGCTTCCTGGTTAAATACAGGCGTGAGCACGCCGCCGGGGTCGAATACAACATCGACGCAGCCGTCCGGCACCACCCGCACCCTGGTGCTGTCGCTTATGTCTGCGTCCGTCCGCATGGACCAGTAGCACAGCACATAGGGCGCAAGCTGCGGGCAGGGGGCATACTGCCGGTAACGGCGGTCTGGTACTCTGCGGGTCAGGCTGCGTATGGCGATGTTTTCGTGCTGGTCGGGCATGGCGTCGGTTTCGTCCTGATAAGGGGCAGGCTGGGGGGCTGCACTGTCTGTATCTGGCCATTTCACCGCACTGCAGCGGTTTCAGCAAGCAGAAAGGCCGCCCTTGCAGGCGGCCTTTCGTATTTCCGGAGTGTCCGGCACAGGGCCGGTGTGCGGCTAGGCCGCGGGGATGTTGGCGATGATCTTTTCGCCGGCAGGGGAGTTGAGCACTTCCTTGAGCTTGGCAATAACCTGCGGGTCGTAGTGGCTCTGCTGGTCTTCCATGATTTCCAGCGCCGCAGCCACGGGCTTTGCAGGGCGGTATGAGCGGGGGCGCACAAGCGCGCAGAAGGCGTTGGTAAGGCCCAGAACCTTGGCGGCGGTCATGATATCGCCATCCTTCAGGCCCATGGGGTAGCCGCTGCCGTCAAGGCGTTCGTTCATCTGGTAGATGGCCTCCACTACGGGAAGGTCGAAGTCTATGTTCTTGAGCACATCGCGGGCGTGCTCCACATGACGTTCCATCTGTTCCTTTTCTTCATCCGTGAGCAGGCCGGGCTTGTTGAGAATGTCCTTGGGCACGAACATCTTGCCCACCTGCGAGAGGTTGGCGGCAGCCTCCACGGTGGCGATTTCCGTCTCGGTCATGCTCATGGCCTTTGCCACCTCTGCGGAAAGGGCGCACAGCATTCTGGTGTGGCCGCCCAGATACGGGTCGGTATGTTCGATGGTGTTTACCAGCGCTTCCACCGTCTGCTTGACGACCCGCTTGTTGCGGTCCTGCGCTTCCACGGCCTCGGTCACGTCGCGGAACACGGACACAATGCCGTCGCAGCGGTCGGCATCGCAGAAGGGTACCTTGGAAATCTGCATGTGGTACTTGCGTGACTGCAGGAAGAGCGTTTCGTTGATGGTGACGGACTGGCCGGAGAAGTGGACCAGTTCGTCCGACTTCTTCAGTCTGCGCGCTGTTTCAAAGCCGAATATGGCGGCATCGTCCAGCCCGATCATCTCTTCAAGAGGACGCCCCACGGCTGCGGCAAAAGCGGGGTTCACATACATGTAGGAACCGTCCGGTGCCTTGAGGGCGATAAAGTCCGTAATGGTGTTGTTGACGGAATCAAGCAGCAGGCGTTGATCGTCGATGGTATCTGCAAGCTGCTTGAACTTTTCGGCGGTCTGCTTGTTTTCAACACCGATGAGGAACCACCACAGGCCGCCAATGAGCAGCGCCAGCGCCAGCGTGACCAGCACCGCAATGATGATGATACTGCGGCTGTATGCAACAAAGACAGAGCGCGCCTTGGTGTAGTCGGCCTCCTGCATGATCCACCAGTCAATGGTGGGCAGTTTGTAGGCACTGGAATACGCTTCGCCCGTGCCGTCCAGCGAGGGGCGCACGCCAAAGGGAATGGCGTTGCTCTCGCCCAGGGTCTGGGGCAGCAGGGTGAGCTTGCGCAGCCCTTCGGGGAGCCATGGTGCCACCTCTTCAAAGGTGTCTCCGGTCCTCTGGATGAGGCGGGTTCGCAGGGTGCTGTCTGCCAGCGGAGAAGAGGCGATGAATTCGCCTATCTTGCCGGACACGATGCGTGACAGCATGAGCACGGCCACGGGAGCGTCCTTGCCTTCGGTGAACTGCGGAGGGAAGATGGGCAGGAACATGTCCAGCGTCAGGCCGTTGGTACCCATCCGTGCCGGAGCAAAGTGGGGACTCTTGGATGCCAGTGTGGCCTTCACATATTCCGCTTGCAGAGGTGACAGGGGCGTTGTGGCCGCATCCGTGGCAATGTAGGTCTGCCCCGAGGTGTTGATGATGCGGCCGGAGACAAAGCCCGCGTAGCTGGCAAATTCCGAAAGCAGGCTGCGCATCATGGGCAGTTGCTGTGCCAGCATGGAACCCTCGTCACTCTTGTTGCCGGGGGTGAGCAGGGGGGTAAGATCGTTGCCCAGCCCGTTCACCTCCATGGTGAAGAGCCGGAACATGTCGGCATTGATGAGCCGCTCTCCCTGTTCCGCAAGGCTGGCGAGCCATGTTTCAACAACTTCGGCCCTGCTGTGCGAAAGCAGCTCCTGCTGTCGGGCAAGGGTGGAGACAAGCTCCTCTTCTTCGCTGTTGATGCTGAGCATCGCGAGCGTTGTCGATGCCACGATGGTCATTGCGAGCAGGCATGCGCCGAAGAGGATGATCCTGCCTCTCATGACGCTGCCGGTCGCCTGTGTCGATGTTCTGGATTCTGCCATAGTCAACTCCGGAATAGTGTTTTTACGGCTTTCGCCTTCAGGTTGCAGACAAAGTTCATCTGGTCGGGACGTGCGCCCAGCGGTTGTGTTCATTCACGGAATATTGCGGCTGATAGTGACTGTACCTGTCGTGGGAGAGCACCAGATCGGTCTGGTTATCCAGCACCCACGCGGTGCCCTCGGCATAGACCACAAGCACGGCGTGCCCTATGCCGCGGATGCGGTCCCTGAGGGCCACAATACGCAGTTTGTCAGCCTCGATACCCATTTCTCGCAACGCATAATACTTGGATATGGCGTAGTCCTCGCAGTCGCCCGATTTCTCGGCGAACTCGGCGGGGGTGGCCCAGTAATCCGTCTTGCCCCATATTTCCTGGTCGAGTCTGTATGGGTATTTGTTGAAGTAGGCGTTTACCTTCTTCAGTTTTTCCATCAGCGGGTCTTTGGCGGCGCTGTCGCGCAGCGCCTTCCATGCGGTTCTGGCATTGCCGTTGCCCGTGGCGGGCAGCACGGCACTGAGTTTGTCTTTTCCGGCCTTCATGGCCTGCATGACCCTGCTCCATTGCGGGACCAGCTTGAGCGGTCCCTTGAACTCCACCGTGTTGAACAGGCGCACACGGCCGTTTTGTCCGGTTTTGCCTGCAGGTGCGGGTGCAGGCTGCTGCGTGCCGGTTATCAGCTGGCGGAAGGCGGAAGGCCGCTGCTGCGCAGGCAGAGCCTTGGCACCTTCAAGCATCTTCGCCGCCATTGACGGTTCTTCCTGTGCGTGGGCGCGCCACAGTCCCCCTGCCGGAGCCAGAATCACGGCCGGAATGAGGGCCGCAACCAGACTCAGGCAGGCAAGGCTCCATCCTGACTTTCCGGTCCCTCCGGCCTGTCCCGTTCTGCCTGCCCCCAATTTCCGGTCAGCCTGTTCAGGCTTTGCGGGGCGGGCGTCCGGCTCAAGCGGGACGGCCGGTACGGGCGCTTGGCCCGATCCGGTCCGGTGTGCAGAATGCAGTGTATGCCGCACGTTTTTCTTCAAATCATCGTTCCCGCAGGGCGTTCTGTTTTGCCTTCAAAATCGGCTTCAGCATGTAATCCAGCACGGATTTCTTGCCTGTGAGAATGTCCACGGTCGCAGTCATGCCGGGGATAATGGGGAGCTTTTGTCCGCGGTAGATGATGGTGTTCGTCTTTGTCCGCAGCTTGACGAGATAAAAATTCTCTCCCTTCCGGTCCTCTATGGTGTCCGCGCTGATTTGTTCCACGATGGCTTCGAGCCCGCCGTATATGGAAAAATCGTAGGCCGTGATCTTGACCATGGCCCGTTGCCCCGGATGCAGAAAGGCGATGTCCGCAGGGCGGATGCGCGTTTCGATGAGCAGGGTGTCGTCAAGAGGCACAAGCTCGAGAATGGTATCGCCGGGGCGGATAACCCCGCCGATGGTGTTGTGATTTATGCGCTTGATGGTTCCCCGCATGGGCGCGCGGATATCCGTGCGTGTAACGCGGTCTTCGCCTGCGGTGAGTGATTCGCGCAGTGAGCGCAGTTCTGCCCTGCGTTTGTTGATTTCTTCCTGTGCCTGATTGCGAAATTCGGCCATGCGCTGTTCGAGCCGTGCCTTGGCCTCTTCTGCCGCACGCGAGGCTCTGGGAATGCCAAGAGACAGGGAGTCTATGTCACCCTGCAGTTTGAGCAGGCTTTCTTCCAGCTGCAGGTAGTCAACGCGGGGATAGACGTTTTTTTCCATCAGCGGGCGGGCTATGTTCCGCCGTTCCGCCGCAATCTTGTGGCTTTGCACAAGTTGCTTGCGTCGGCTGATCATTTCTTCCACTTCCTGCTGCTTCTGATACCGCTGGGCGTCAAACACGCGTATTTCGGCCAGCAGCTGTTCCTTGCGTGCATGGAAGATGTTCAGCTGGTCCTGCGTGATGGTGGGGGCCTTTTCCCGCAGTTCGGGGGAGTAGACCGGATCAGTGCCGGAGGCTTCCGCTTCCAGCCGGATGATGGCTGCCTCGTGCTCCAGAATCTTGCTGGAAGCATCACGGAAGATGCTGCGGGCCTGCTCGTTGTCTATGCGCACGAGCACCTGATCCTTTTCCACAATCTGCCCTTCGTGCACCAGCACTTCCTGCAGTATCCCACCTTCAAGGTTCTGCATTTCCTGCAGACGCTGGGAGGGAATTACCGACCCCATGCCGCGTGTCACCTCGTCCAGAACGGCAAAATGCGCCCAGATGCAGAAGACGGCAAAGGTCACGATAATGGCCACGGAAAGCAGATAGGCGTATGGATGGCCCCTGTGTCTGAGGGCGGCATCCACCTCGCTCATGAATTCGATATCTTCTCTGCGGTAGTTGTTGCTCATGGACGTTTCCTTTTACATGGTGCGGGGCTTGGCTGCTGCGCGCAGTTGTTCGTTCTTCAGCGCGTTCAGCACTGCGGCCTTGGGGCCGTCCGCGATGATGCGCCCGCTGTCCATGACCACAAGCCGGTCGACGAGGTCTATCATGCTCATGCGGTGGGTGATGAGCACCAGCGTCTTGTCCTTGATGATAGTGGCAAGGCGGTGCTTGAACTGGAATTCCGCACCGTTGTCCATGTTGGAGCTGGGTTCGTCCAGAATGAGGATTTCCGGATCGTTCAACAGGGCGCGGGCCAGCGCAACGGATTGCCGCTGCCCGCCTGAAAGCGCCATGCCCCGTTCGCCCACAGGCATGCCGAAGCCTGCCGGATGTGCCTGCACAAAGTCGGTGACACCGGCAATGGTGGCTGCGCGCAGAATGGCGTTGTCGTCGGCATTGGGGTTGCTGATGGCAATGTTCTCGCGCACGTTGCCGTAGAAAAGGTAGTTGTCCTGCGAGACGTAGCCCGCGCGGCTGCGCAGTTCGGCCACGTCCATCTGCCGGATGTCCACCCCGCCGAGTTTAACGGCACCCTCGGAGGGCTGGTACAGGCCGACAATTAGTTTGCCCAGCGTACTTTTGCCGGACCCCATTTTGCCGATGATGCCGATCTTTTCACCGGGACGGAACAGGAAATTGACGTTTTCCAGCGCGAGCCGTTCGTTGCCGGGATAGCGGAAACTCAGTTCCTCGGCGGCAAGGGACGGGGCAAGGCCCACGTAGCAGAGCGATGCGCTGTCGTCCGCCCGTTCGGTGGGCAGGGTCATGAGCAGGTCGAGCGATTTGAGCGCCATGCGTGACTGCTGCAGGCGCGAAAGCATGGCTGCCACCTGGCTGAGCGGGGCCATGGCACGGCCAGCGAGGATGTTGCAGGCGATGAGTCCGCCCATGGTCAGGTCGCCCGCGCCGATGCGGTGCACACCCCAGACGATGATGATCATGCTCACCAGCTGTGCGGCAAGCATGGACATGGTTATGGAGAAGTTGGCAAGGGTCTTGGTGTGGCTGTTGGAGCGGGCGCTCATGCCGACCACCCGTTCCCACATGCGCTGCATGCGGCCCTCTGCCTGACTGGTCTTTACGGTTTCTATGCCGTTGAGAATCTCGATGAGCAGGGCGTTTTTCTGCGCACCTTCCTTGTAGCCGGATTCAATGGCCCGCTGCAGCGGATACTGCAGCAGCCAGCCGATGATGACAACCAGCGGAACCGCAAGAGCAGGCACGAAGAGCATGGGCCCGCCTATGAAGCCCACCAGCGCGATGAATACGAACAGGAAGGGCAGGTCGATGATGGCAAGCAGCGTGGTGGAACTGAAAAATTCGCGCAGGGATTCAAATTCACGCAGGTTGTTGGCAAGCGTGCCGGTGGAGTCCGGCTTGTTGTCCAGCCGGATGCTCATGAGGTGCTGCATGAGGCGTGAGGCGAGAATTATGTCCGCATTCTTGCCGGCCACGTCGCAGAAGTAGCTGCGCAGATTGCGCAGGATAAAGTCGAACAGGTAGGCAATGGCAATACCTATGGCCAGCACCCAGAGGGTATCAAGCGCATTGTTGGGTACTACCCGGTCATACACGTTCATGAAAAAGAGCGGCGAGACAATGGCCAGCAGGTTGATCACAAGGCTGGCAACGCCCACATGCTTGTATATGGGCAGGTAATGCCAGATGGTGCCCCAGAACCAGCGCTTGGCCTTGAGCAGTTTTATCTCGCTGGCGCGTTTGTCCAGCCTGCCTTCAACCTTGCCGAAGATGGCATAGCCCGCATATTCCTCTTCCAGCTTGTAGCGGAGGATTTCAATGGGGGTGCCGCCGGTTTCCGGAAAGATGATTTCCGCCGTCTTGTCATTGAGCCCGGTAAGAACGCAGGCTCCCTTGGTCTTGAGCAGCAGAATGCACGGCAGGGTGAGGGTGGATATGTTCTCCAGCTTCTGCCTGTGCACGGCCCGCACGTTCATACCGGCCTGCATGGCAGCACGGAGGCAGGCTGACGTGTGCGAAGGGCCACCATGTTCCGGCAGACCGCCCTTGAGTTTCTCTATGGATATGGTGCGCCCGTGCAGGGAAAAAAGCACCACAAGGCAGCGCAGCAGGGGGGATTCATAATCCACATCTGCCGGTGCCGGAGCAATGGTTTTCCATGGTATGGCAGAGCTGCCTTGCAGTCCATCCGATGCGTCTGAAGCGTCTTTGGGTGAAGGGACGGATTCGTCTTCATGAGAGTCCGGTCCGGCTTCAGGCTGCTGAAGGGCTTCCGCCTGCACGTCTGTGTCGGGCGTTGTCATGTCGCGGGCATCATCTGGCTTTGTGGAATTGCCCGCTGTTGTTTCATCGTTGTCGGTCTGTTCGGTTCTGGAATTCATCTCGGACATTATTCAGGATCCCCCCCTGCGGAATGGGCGCAGTATTCCCGGTGTGCGGCAGAAAAGTCAAAGCCGCATTTACGTTATTCTCAGGCTACTTTGTGATATCCGGGCGATATCGGAATGCAGCTCCGGACGGGGCTTCTGCCTCGCCGTTCGGATATCCGTATCGCAACGCGCCGATGCTCCGCACTGTATCGCGCATATCTTCCGAGAATACAATGTTCGGGAGGTTGCGGTGCGGGGCTGTTGTCATAACTATCACTTTTTTATGTGATTATTGCAACAGCTACGGAAGAAAATGGACGTTGCCTCCGCCGGAGGTGCGTGTGTTTTGCAATTAGTTGCTCCTCTTCAGCGGAGAACTTCATTTTTTACAACGAAATTACAGATTTTTTTGTAAGGTTTTTTTGTTGCCCAACTGCTTGAATTCGTGGTCGATTATCGGGTAAGGATTGTGTCTCCGGGGGGGAACCGGAGTAAAAAAGCACAGCTGCGGTGTTGTGTTTGAAATTTCCTTTTGATAGTAATTGATACCAATACGCTGTAATTAGCTATGCTGGTTGGCCTTTTCGGATTTCGGGAATCTGGGAAAAGCCGACAGTACACGTAATCTTTATGACCATGAATCAAGGGGGGGGGCCATGGCGGATTCCGCACGTCCTATCGTTTTGACTGCGCCCGAAGCTGGCGTAAATGTTGAGCTGCATATAGATCCTGCTGCAGTGCTGCAAGTCGAATTTGATATTAATTCGGCAATGGTCACCCGTGCAGGGAATGACCTCGTGTTCTCGTTCGAGAACGGCGGCAAACTCATCCTGATTGACTTCATTGACATCATTGCAAACGGACAGGCGCCTGAGTTTGTTCTCAGCGACGGTACCGTTGTGGCCGGTGATGCCCTGTATGCCTCTCTGGGCGATATTCCTCTTGAAACTGCCGCAGGTGCCTCTGCGGGCGGTGGTGGTTCCACCTATATTTACGAACCGGGCGAATTGCTCGGGGGCTTTGATTCGCTTCTTGAGCAAGGCAGCGGTGGAACCGTTGGCGGTACCGGTCTGCAGGGTGGCGGCGGGTTGGGTGCCCTCGGTGGTGGCTTTGGCGGCGCTGGTGCAGGTGGTTTTGGCGGAGGGGCAGGCCCCGTTGCCGTGAATCATGCTCCCGAAGTGAACGGTTCTCTTTCGTTTAATATGGATGAGGATGGCACGATCATCCTTACTTCTTCCCAGCTCTTGGCCAACGCATCAGATATTGACGGTGATCCGCTGCGGGTTATCAACCTTGTTGCTGATAACGGCACCATCACTGCCAATAGAGACGGTACGTGGACGTTTAAGCCGGATGCCGATTTTAACGGTACGGTCAATGTTCGATTTGATGTGACGGATGGTGATCTGAGCACTGCGTCGGGAGCTACCGTGAATGTGGCACCTGTGAATGATGCGCCCGTCATCACCGGAACTGACACCGGAGCCGTGACCGAAGACGTGACCGTAGCTGCCTCCGGTACGCTGACGGCCGTGGATGCGGACGCCGGTG